>JBNKDU010000088.1:0-55283 GCA_050288425.1 Desulfobacteraceae bacterium
CTCGTACTTGAATGGCAACGCACCTTGTGTCATGTTGTCTGAACCCCGTTGATGATAGTTTTGACTCGCAAATCTATTCTATCTGCTTGTATTTACAAGCACAACGGGGTTTTCTTATTTTTTTGACGGTGGATCGGGGGCAGCCGGCGGCCTAATGAATGCCTTTACGCAATTTCACTGCGCATGTCGGCGGTTTGCACCTCCCATTTGACGTCGGGGTGAAAGTTCTTACATTCCATTCTATGATCGAAGCGCTTAAAGGTGGCTTCCCGGAACGCTTCGATTACAGCTTGTTCCTTCGTGACAATCAACACAGGCTTCACCATGGGCGGAATGCGCCGGCATCGATTCGCAATGAACGGTTCCTGGGCGAACGCACCGCGCGGGCCTTCCCGCCGGCAGCTGGTTTCTAATCATCAAGTTGGTGCGGAGAGCGAATGAGACCGATGTTCAAACGATTCTTGTTTATGCAATTCAGACGCCGGCGCAGGTGGAGGCCGGGAAACGGCCTGTTTGTCGTTCTGGGTGTAGCCGCCGGCAGGCATCAGATCGACGACATCGGCATGGGCGGATTGTCCTTTCACTATGTCGATAACGGCTTGCCGTCAAAACATATGGCCTTCGATCTGAAGATCGTTTCCGAGATTCCGCCCACCGCCCTGCAAATGGAGGGCAAGACGGTATCCGATACCGAAACCGGTGAATTGATTTTTCAGCGCAAGCGGATCAAACGCCGCGGCATTCGCTTCGAGCGGATCAGCAGGCAACAGCGCCGACAGCTCAAGACTCTTATATCCACAATGCCCAAGAAATAGTTATGGGGTTGACATATCCGCGAGACCGGCTTACCTAATGGGGTAAACATACTGAATCATGTGGAGAGGCGTGAGGGAACTGGCCCTTCGACCGCCCGGCAACCTGACCATCAAGGTGCCAAGTCCAGCCCGACAAAAGGGAAACATGAGGTCTGCCATGACAAAATGGTTCCCCGGACCTCTCCCGATTATACGGTGAGAGGTTTTTTTAATGGGTGCGGTGTTCGGTAACCGCACGAAGCCGCCCCGACGGCGGATATACCGCGAATTACCCGAGGTTCGAAACAAGGAGATTGCGCAATGACCGACACATTCAAAGGCTTTGCCACCATGGCCATCCATGCCGGCCATACGCCGGACCGGGACACCAATTCCCGGGCCGTGCCCCTCTACCAGACGACGTCCTATACCTTTCGAGATACGACCCATGCCGCCAATCTGTTCGGGTTGCGCGAGTTCGGCAATATCTACACCCGCATCATGAATCCCACCACCGATGTGCTGGAACAGCGGGTGGCCATGCTGGAAGGCGGCATGGCGGCGCTGGCCGTGGCGTCCGGACAGGCCGCGGAGACCCTCACCGCGCTTACCCTGGCCAGGGCCGGCGATGAGATTGTTTCTTCCACGGACCTGTACGGCGGCACGGTCAGCCTGTTTCGACATACGCTTTCGCGCATGGGCATCACGGTCAAATTCGTCGCCCCGGATGATCCCGATGCCTGGGAATCGGCCGTCACTGACAGGACCAAGGCTTTCTATGTGGAAAGTCTGGGCAACCCCAAACTGGAGATCATCGATCTGGAAAAGATCGCCGGCATCGGTCGCCGCCACGGGATTCCGCTGGTGGTGGACAATACCGTCACCACACCGTATCTGCTCAACCCCATCGCCCACGGCGCCGCCATCGTGATCCATTCGGCCACCAAATTCATCGGCGGTCATGGAACCTCCATCGGCGGCATCATCGTCGATTCGGGGCAATTCGACTGGGCCGGCTCGGGTCGCTTTCCCGATTTTCTTGCGCCGGACCCGGCCTATCACGGTCTCAAGTTCCACGAGACCTTCGGCAACCTGACTTTCATCCTGCGGGCCCGGGTGCTGGGTCTGCGCGATATGGGCGCGGCCCTCAGCCCGTTCAATGCCTGGAATTTCATCCAGGGCCTCGAAACCCTGGCGCTGCGGATGAAGCAACACAGCCGAAACGGCCTGGCCGTGGCGCAGTTTCTGGAGGGACATCCCTGCGTCACCTGGGTCCGCTATCCCGGGCTGCCGTCATCGCCGACCTACCAACTGGTGGAGAAGTATCTGCCCAGGGGGCAGGGCGCCCTGGTGGGCTTCGGCATCAAAGGCGGCCGGGACGCGGCCGTGAAGTTTATCGAAAGCCTCAACCTGTTCAGCCATCTGGCCAATATCGGCGATGCCAAGAGCCTGGTGATCCATCCGGCTTCGACCACCCACGAGCAGCTCAGCGAGGAGGAGCAGCTGGCGGCCGGCGTGACCCCCGACTTTATTCGCCTGAGCATCGGTATCGAAGAGCAGGAAGACATCATCGCCGATCTGGACCAGGCATTGGAGAGCAGTCTGACCTGCGCAGCGCCCCAGCGGTGAGCCGGAATCTTCATCCATCAGCCGGGCGAGCGCCTATGGACAGAAATTCAGTCGGAAAAATCAATCCCGCCAAGTTTAGCTTCGGCAGTCGGAGCGAACCCATGGTGCTGGAGTCGGGCCGCGCATTGGGACCGGTGGAGATCGCCTATGAGGCTTACGGCCGGCCCGATGAAGACAGATCCAACGCCATTCTGATCTGCCACGCCCTTTCCGGCGACCACCACGCGGCCGGCGTGCATGACGTTCATGACCGCTATACCGGATGGTGGGACGGGATGATCGGACCGGGCAAGGCCTTCGATACCAACCGCTACTGGGTGATCTGCTCCAACATCATCGGCGGCTGCAAAGGCTCCACCGGTCCCGGCAGCATCAATCCGGCTACCGGAGAGCCGTACGGCCTGGATTTTCCCGTGGTGACCATCGGGGACATGGTCGACGCCCAGAAGCGGCTGATCGACCACCTGAAGATCCCTCGATTGTACAGCCTGGCGGGCGGTTCCATGGGCGGCTTCCAAGTGCTGGAATGGAGCCTGCGCTATCCCGACATGGTGCGGTCGGCCATATGCATCGCCTCGGCCGCGCGTTTGTCCACCCAGGCCATCGCCTTCAACGCGGTGGGTCGCAGTGCCATCACCCACGACGGAAAATGGCGGGATGGCAAATACCCGCCCGACGACGGTCCGGAGAAAGGCCTGGCCATTGCCCGCATGGTGGGCCATATCACCTACCTGTCGGAACTGTTGCTGGACGAGAAGTTCGGGCGACGGCTGCAGTCCGCCAACCGGCTCAGTTACAACTTCGCCAAGGAGTTCGCCATCGAGTCCTACCTCGACCATAAGGGCAGTACCTTTACCAAACGCTTCGATGCCAACAGCTACCTCTACATCACCAAGGCCATGGACTACTTCGACATCGCCCGCAGCTACGGTCCGCTGCAGGAAGCTTTCGCCCAATCCATGGCGCGTTTTCTGTTCGTCTCCTACTCTTCGGATTGGCTCTTTCCCACATCCCAGAGCAAGGAGATCGTCCGGGCCTTGCTCTCCTGCGGCAAGGCGGTCTCCTTCATCGATATCGACTCACCGTACGGTCACGATGCCTTCCTGGTGGAAGAAGAAAAACTCACCCGCATCATCGCCGGTTTTCTCAGCGGCGTGGGCAAAGAGGTGACCCCATGACCTCGCAGTACGTGGACCGGCTCAGCCGCACGGACCGGGACATGATCCTCACCCTGGTGCCGGAACGGTCGCGGGTGCTGGACCTGGGCTGCGGAGACTGCAGCCTGCTCAACGAACTGGTGACCAAAAAGCAGATCCGCGGTACGGGCCTGGATATCGACGGCATGCAATTGGTCAACGGCCTGGCCTATGGGTTGAACGTCTTCCATGGTGACCTGAATGAAGGCCTCTCCGATTTTCCCGACCGGTCCTATGATTACGTCATTCTCAACCAGACCCTCCAGGTGGTGAAGGACCCGCTGCTGGTGATCCGGGAGATGCTGCGCATCGGTCGCTACGGTATCGTGGGGTTTCCCAATTTCTCCCAATGGAGATTGCGGTGGGGCTTGTTTTTCGGCGGACGCGCTCCCAAATCCCCGGCCTTGCCCTTCGAGTGGTACGACACACCCAATATCCGGGTGATTTCCATCAAAGATTTCTTCGAGTTCTGCCGTGACGAAAAGATCCGGATCGTACGTCGGCGCTATCTTGTGGGTGGCCGCTGGGTACGGTCGGCCGTCTGGGGGTCGGCCGCCAACCTGCTGGCCCATATCGGTCTCTTCGTCCTCACGCGATGATAACCCGCGACACATCCGGCTTTGTGTGTTATTTTACCATCGGTGATTGCCCAACCATCCACCGGGCGGTGGCAAGTATGGAAGGCCGGATTATCCGTGTCAGCCGGTAGACCGGGTCGAGTCCGAGCCCGGGCATGACGAAAAAATCCTGGTCATCCGCGAATTGAATCGGAAGCAAAATCGGAATCGAACCGCATGCTTTTTCAACCGTCCCGCCTCAAGATGCCCTCGGATACCAAGACTTATGTCTGGTCGCTGGTCATCTTCTGGATCCTGGGTACGTTGGTATCGTTTCGTTTGACCGATGCCCGGATGACCCAGGCAGACCATCAGGTCATGCTGCAGACCGCCCGGGCCTTTTTTCAGCAGATCATCATTACCCGGGAATGGAATGCCGCTCACGGCGGCCTCTATGTCGTCGTCGGCGAAGACATGGCCGTCAATCCTTACTTGGACGACCGGGACCGGCTGATTGTCACGGATCAGGGAAAGCCCCTGGCAAAGGTCAACCCGGCTTACATGACGCGGTTGTTATCCGAGATCGCCGAAGAGAAGGGACAGATCCGCTTCCATATCACCAGCCTGAAACCGCTCAATCCCGAAAACCGGGCCGCCGCCTGGGAAACCGCCGCGTTGGAGGGCTTCCAGTCCGGAGAGACCGGCGAGTACCACGGAATTGTCGAAGAGGCGGACCGATTCACCTATCGCTACATGGCACCCCTGACCACCGAAAAGAGTTGTCTCGAGTGTCATGCCAAGCAGGGGTACCGCCAGGGGGATATCCAGGGGGGCATCAGCGTCGTTCTGCCGGTGAACCCCATGGCCCATCATTGGTTGTGGTTGAGCTATCTGGTCGGCGGGGGCCTGGGACTGGCGATTATCGTGGGATTCGGCCGCCGGATCATCCAGCTCAATGCCCGTCTGCAGCGCCAGGCAAGGTCGGACGGTCTGACCCAACTGGCCAACCGCCGGGTTTTCGACCAGTACCTCAAAAGAGAGTGGCAGCGGTTTCATCGATCCGAAAGTCCCCTGTCTTTGATCCTCTGCGATGTCGACGATTTCAAACGGTATAACGATCAATACGGTCATCAGCAAGGCGACCGCTGCCTGCAGGCGGTGGCGCAGGCCCTCAAGAGCGCCACCAGCCGGGGCGGCGACCTGGTGGCCCGCTACGGCGGGGAGGAATTTGCCGTGGTGCTTCCCGACACGGCCCATGAGGGCGCCATGGCCGTTGCCGGGAACATGCGGCTGGCGGTGGAAGCGCTGAACCTGCCCCATTCGGCCAGTCGGGCCGGCAAGGTGGTGACCATCAGTCTCGGTGTCGCCACGGCGACCCGCGGCGATGGCCATCCCGAATCCATGCTCAAGGAAGCCGACCAGGCCCTCTACCGCGCCAAGATGAAGGGACGCAACACGGTCTGTTGCCTCGGGTCCGCCGGCGCGTCCGGATACGCGGACCTGCGCAACCTTTCGGGTGGATCCGAGTAAGGGCTCGCGCAAAAATAACTTCCCCATTTCATGCGCCGATGCAACCTGCCTGGCAAGGCGCCTCAACACCTGAAACGGGGAACTTCTTTCTGCGCGAAACTTAAGGATCGAAGCGGCCCATTGCTCCGATCCCGTCGGGCGAGGCAACCGTACCTTAACCCCCGATACCAATATGCACCTGTGGATTGCCTGTCCGTATTGGTCATTGGTCGTTATTTCAATTTTTTGCATCGGCCGAAATCGCCCTCAATGCAACCCAAACTCCCGCATAACGTATATCAATATTGATATACGGACCCCATTGTACTACCACCAGCAAAGCTCACTCCAATCAAATCCACAGAAGACGGCCTCCCGGTTCCGCAGGTTTTATCGACGCAGCATCGTCCGGATCGACCGGCATTGCTGCCATCCCCGATCGATGGCCTCCGACGGACCGGGTCCGCCCCGGCATGACCTGGATTGAAACGGCTTGCGCCATGGAACCACTTACTTGAGGAGGAAGAGATGCTACGGGAAATCAGATGGTACGGAATCGGAATGGTTATGGTTTCTTTCCTATGGGCCGGAATTGTTTTTGCCGCCTATGATCACGGCGGTGCCGACACCGATTCGGCGACATTTCTGCAGGTCTACCCGGACAAGGCGGGCACAAAACTGGATAGTTGCGGATTGTGCCATTCCAGCGGGGCTTACGAAAAGAAGCCTGGCGTGTGGGTCACCCTGGGAAGCTGTCAATGGTGCCATTACAGCTACGGGTACGACGGCTCGGGCGACATCGAAGAGACACTCAATGAATATGGCCAGGATTACCTTGCCTACGGATCTTCGCCGGAAGCCATCGAGAACATCGACAAGCTGGATTCCGACGGCGACGGTTTCACCAATACCGAAGAGATCGATACCTTGCGTTTTCCGGGCAACGCCGCCGACGATCCCACCAAGGTGGCGGCACCCTTCCGTGTCCTGAGTCTGGAGGATCTGGAAGAATTGCCCCGGCACACCCAGTTCATGCTGATGAATACCACCAAATCCGGAGATTATTACGCGCAATACAGCGGGGTCGCCGTGGCCGACCTGCTGGACCATGTCGGCCTGCTGCCGGGGGCTACCGGTATCAAGGCGTACGCCCCCGACGGCTGGTCCCAGTACCATCCCCTGGAAGAAGATCCGGACCCGCTTTTCTACCATGTATTCGGCACCTATCCCCAGGCGGACTACTATTATATGGAACAGGCCGATGCCGACCTCCATCCGGACTACGGATGGTGCGACTATTCCGCCGCCTCCTGCTTCGGACGCATGCATCTCGAACCCATCGACAATGAAAACGGGCTCCGGTTGATGCTGGCCTTTCTGCGCGACGGGGAATACCTGGAACCCGGGATGCTGAGCGCCGACAACAAACTGGACGGAGAAGGCCCTTTCCGGGTGGTGACCCCTCAAAAAGTTCCCGGGCCTCCCGATCAGAGCTCTAGATACGACGGGGATATCGACTCGATCTGGCCTTATGATGATTCTTGCGATCACAATGCCGGATTCGCTACCCGATCGGCCACCATGATCCGGGTGGATCCCCTGCCCGAAGGCACCACGGACATCGATTCCCTGGAAGCCGGCTGGAATTATGTGCAGGAGGGAAAGGTATTGATTTACGGTGCGGTGGATCCGCTGCCCTCGATCCAGGCCAAGCTGGAAGACCTGGTCCACAGCCTGTCCCGGGAACCGGGAAGCAGCTTCAAGCACCGGATATTCAAATGGGCATTGGCCCTGAAGATCAAGATTCTGCAACATATGATCGACCGAGGCATCTATCGGGGCGCGCTGATCAGCCTGGAAAGATCCCTTCAGGCCAGGACCGACGGATGCCGGCGATCCGGTGCGCCCGACCGCGACGACTGGATCACCGACTGCGAGCTCCAATCCCGGGTTTACTGGACCATTCACGAGATCAAGGTGTTACTGAAAATCGTCGCCTGAAATGAAATCGCGACCGGGGCCTTTGCCGTAGGCGACAAAGGCCCCGGGCTAAGGACGCCCCGAGCGGCCGGCACCCCCCCCTTTTTGGGGGGCGATCTTCATCGGACATCTTTATGGCCAACCGATGCAGGGGTTGAATTCCAACTCATCCCGGCAATTGACCCCACCGCAAAAATCATTATCCTTACCTTTACTCAAATAAGTCGGTGCAAGCTCAATCAACTCGAGATGGTTCTCTTTCTGAGCTTTCCCTTCAATTCCCCGGGGTTGCTCGTGTGACCATGAATCGAATGGGACCCAGGGATCTTTGTGTTCGATGAATCAGCGGCTATCAACACCGGAAACAGCCACTGGGTGTGGCGCGAAGCCGGAACCCTCATGGATCTGATGGCTCCATCCCTTTTCTGGAAGAGCGGGTGGGCGTACGGAGGCTGCATCGTATTCCTGATCGTCCTGGTTGTGGTACTCATGATATACCACCAGATGCAGCGCAGGCGGTGGAAAAGGGATCTGGATGCCTCCGAGGACCGGTTCAAGAGCCTGTTCAACGAGGCACCGGTGATATACGTGATCACCGAAAACCGCGCCGGCAAACCGATGATCAAGGAGGTGAACAACTCCTTTCTGGAACGGCTCGGCTACGATTATGACGCCGTGGTCGGTACTCCCCTGGCGGACTACTACAGCGAGGCGTCCCGCTCCGCGCTGCTCGACGGAGGCGGCTACGATCGGGCGCTGAAAGGTGTTTTCCTGGCCGAAGAACGTGAATTCCTGACCCGTGATGGCCAGACCGTCAGTACCCTTCTGCATGCCCTGCCCGAATACGACAACGACGGATCTCTGATGGGCACCCGGGCCATGTTCCTGGACATCACCGGGCGCAAAAAAGCCGAACAGGAGGCGCGTCAACTGGAATCGGCCCTGCAGCAGGCACAAAAGTTGGAAGCCATCGGCACCCTGGCCGGGGGGATCGCTCATGATTTCAACAATATTCTTTCGGCCGTGATCGGCTATGCAGAGCTGGTGCTCAATACCCTGTCCACCGATCTCCACGGCGATGCCCGGGTCAAGCGCAGCCTCCAGCAGATCCTCAAGGCCGGCCTGCGGGCCAGGGACCTGGTCCAGCAGATATTGACTTTCAGCCGCCAGGACGAGCGGAAACTCAAGCCCCTGCAAATGGGGCCCTTGGTGAAAGAGGCGCTCCAGTTGCTGCGTTCCTCCCTGCCCACCACCATCGACATCCGCCAGGAGATCGCAGACCATGTGGGTGCGGTCATGGCCGATGCCACCCAGATCCATCAGATCGTCATGAACCTGTGTACCAACGCGGCACAGGCCATGATCGCAGACGGCGGGATCCTGCGGGTCGGCCTGGAGGAAGTCGAGGTGCACGCCGAGGCAACGGCATCCCACCCCTCCCTGATTCCCGGACGCTATGCCCGATTGAGTGTCGCGGACACCGGCGAAGGCATCCCCGCGGATCTGTTGCCCAAGATATTTACGCCCTATTTCACCACCAAGGAGAAGGGCAAGGGCACCGGACTCGGACTGGCGGTGGTCCACGGAATCGTGCAAGGCTATGGGGGCATGATCGACGTGCAAAGCACCGTGCATCAGGGTACGAAGTTCCATGTCCTCATCCCCACCATCCCCATAGAAGAAGAGATGCCGATCCAGTTCGACCAGTTGGCACCACGGGGCTGCGAACACATTTTATTGGTGGATGATGAACCCGCCTTGATACAACTGGGCCGGATGAGCCTCGAAACATTAGGCTACCGGGTCACCGCCTGCGAAGGGAGTCCGGAGGCCCTGGAAATCTTTCGCCGAAATCCCGAGGGTTTCGATCTGCTCCTCACCGACATGACCATGCCCCATATGACGGGTATTGAACTGGCCCGGGAGATCAAGCGGATTCGGCCCGGACTTCCCATCGTGCTTTGTTCGGGATTCAGCGATCAAATTTTAGGTAAAAGCAAGGCCGAGCTAAGAGTGGATGCCGTGCTGGAAAAACCCTTTCAACTGTATGACATCGGCCGAATGGTGCGCGAGGCGCTCGATCATCCGGGATGACGCAACGGTTATCGTGGCTATTCTAATGGAATGGATCGAACAGGCGGTCGCCGCAACCACCAACATCCGGTTGCAGTCGCCTGCACGATGCTGTAAAGATCCGCCCACAGGATATACTCCTGTGGGCATCGTGAATCGACAGACGGGTACCATGGCAAAAAACGGCAGCGTCACTAATAAAAACGGGCATAAGTCTTCCGGGCCGTTGTTGCGGACGCTCAAGCGCTTCTACTACCGCTTCCTGCGCATCCGGGGCACACCCCACCAGGTTGCGATGGGCCTTGCATTGGGCGTCTTCGTGGGCATGACCCCATTTCTGGGGATTCATACCGTCATCGCCGTCATGCTGGCCTCGGTATTCAAATTGAGCAAGATATCCGCCGGCATCGGCGTGTTTATCACCAATCCCTTCACGGCACCGCTGATCTACCCCCTGACCTACCGGATCGGCACCTTGGTGATCGGGTTTTCCGATCCATCCCAGTGGCATAACCTTTTCCAATCGGGAGGGGTCATCGCCTTGATGAAGGACTCGCCTTCGATCCTGTTCGATCTGATGGTGGGTGGGGGGATTCTGGGGCTGTTCCTGGCGGTGATCACCTACTACGTCACCTTCCATCTGGTGGCCCGTGCGCGCAGGCGCCTGGAGGAGAGAAAAGCCCGCCGGATGGTCCGAAAGGCGGCCCTGCTCAGATCCTTTCGGCGCAAGACACGCGCCAAGGAGCCCGATGCGGAGCAAGGCCGGCAGGCCAATTGACGACCTGTACGCTTCGCCGGATTCCCCCTTGAAGGACGAAATCAGGATGTGGTACAGATTGAACAACTCGATTGGGTGGCCATATGATCGGTTTTTGAATGCAATGCGCCCGCATCCGTTGTTTCCTTGAATCCGCAAATATCCGCCCGCCTTGTGTATCGATCATACGACGCCGTCGTAATGGACCGGAGAGTTTAGCCCATGTCGGGTCAATCCAGGTGGAAAAATCATTTCCAGGAAAACAAAACCCTGTTCCTCTTGTTGGCGGTGGGCCTGTTTCTGATCGAACTGGAAATATTCGCCATGGCGGCCATGAAATCTGGGCCCGAGTCGCACCTGCAGGTATTGGATCTGCAGGAACGGCTGGTCTATGAATCGAAAAAACCCACCCTCGATGGCCGGGAAAAAACCGAATTCGAGAAGACCTTCGGTCCCCTGAGTGATTATCGCATCCAACTGGTGACCACCCAGCGGCCCTTCCCCATCCGGCCTTGGTTTGCGGCGGCGGTGGGTTTTCCCATCGGAGCGGTGTTGCTGTTCGGCTTTTTTATCAAAGCCTACGAAACCTTGTTTTTTAAGCGTGAGACCAGGACCGCCGGCGCCGATCCGGCCGCAGCGGGCACCATGGATGGATGGGACCGTTGGTTCCTGCGCATCAACCGGATGAACATTTTCTCCATCGGCGCCTTCGTGCTTCTTTTTGCCCTGGGCCTGTGGGCCGTTCCCCAATGGACGGCCGAACTGGGCCGGTACGGAGCCGAACTCATCGTGCGCTATAAATGGGTGGCCTTGGGCGCGGTGGGGGTATTTCTCGGTTTTGCGGCCTGGATCATCTTCCTGCGTTACCTGCTGGCGCGCAAGGCCATCGTGACCCAGGCCGACGTCGAGAAATATCGGCTGCAGTTGGAAATGATGGCCCAGGGAGACGCCAGCCGCCGATTGCCGGCCCCCGACGCATCTCCCCTGGCCCTGCCCGGAGAGCCTGCCAAACCCGAAACCTCCAAGAATGACTCGCCCCCATCCTGACAGATGTTTAGACCATTCGTCACATAAAAGGGATGGCAAATAAAAAAACGTATTGTTCCACGCACCCTTGGTGAATTTCCTTCATCCGTATCGAATCTGATCTCGGTTCGAAGTTCATGGCGGTTAGGGTTCGGGATATTTCTTTAGCTCTGGCGTCGGCTTCGGGAACCCCCCGATTCCTCGATCAGATGACCTTCTGCCGTCTTTTTCGAATAGGAATGTTAAGAGTTAAGAGTGCATGACCACCAGCCAAAGCGTGAAAAAGGGCGCCACAACGAAGAAAAGCAGCAAGACGATCCATCGAAATGCTTTCTGCTTCAGGTGGTCGATCCGAT
Source organism: Desulfobacteraceae bacterium (assembly GCA_050288425.1). GTDB lineage: Bacteria > Desulfobacterota > Desulfobacteria > Desulfobacterales > Desulfosarcinaceae > JARRKU01. The sequence goes on from JBNKDU010000088.1 coordinate 11,878, forward strand.
TCTCGATCTCGTCCGCGGCTTGTCGCCTTTCGCCCCGGCGTCCGGCCTTCCGGAGCGGATACCATGCCGCCACCCGCAGCAGCAGGCAGAATGCCGGGTAGACGAAAATCAGCAGGAGGAAGAACATGGCGATGGCAGTCAAGGCAATCATATCGGGCGTGTAACCAAAGTTGGGGTCGACTGTGGCCGACCCGCCAAATGTGGCTTGAATCCAAGGCGAACGCACCGGAACCAGCGGCGTGTCTTCGATGGTCCGGACGTGCCGCGGTTCGGCATTGTAGAAGGAGCCGCCGCGGTGGTCAAGGCGAAGTGAAATGGTGCCGATCGGAAAACAAATCCGTGGACGGATAGTTCCATACCCCTTATATTGATAATTGCTTGCGCAAAATCGAATCAAATTTTGCACGGATTCAAACCTTTGTCATGCCCAACCTTACGGGGGGAGCCATGATCGACATCAACGATTTTGACACTATCAGGCCCTTCAACCCCTGGATGGCCGATGCCTGGGATTACTGGATGGATCGATCCCAGCGCTGCCTGCTCTTCTGGGACATCATGCGCAAACGCGGCAATACCTATTGTGCCCATATGCAAGCCGGCCAGCCGCCGGTGCTGGTTTTCGATTACGAGATGGTCCTCGACGGAAGGACCTTCGATGAACCGGTCAACTACTCGCTGGTGCGGATTCTGAATCGGCGCAAAGGCGAGCGTCGTGAGCAGCCACGTTCCGATCAGGATCGGCGGCTGACCTTCGAAGGCAAGCACCTCGATGCCGCGGGCCGACCGGACCGTCCCATCGTGGTGATCGATCCCCGGGCGGGTCACGGGCCCGGCATCGGAGGCTCCAAGCTCAATTCGCAGATTGGTTTGGCCCTGGATTATGGTCATCCGGTCTATTTCATCCTGTTCTACACCGATCCGGAGCCCGACCAGACCATCGCCCGGGTGCAGCGGGCCGAAATCCGGTTTCTGGAAACGGTGGCCCAACGCCACCCGGATGCTCCCAAACCGGCGGTCATCGGCAATTGCCAGGCCGGATGGGCGGCCGCCCTGATCGGCGCCGATCGGCCCGACGTGGCCGGTCCCCTGGTGTTCAACGGTTCGCCCCTTTCCTACTGGGGAGGCGTGGAGGGGGGCAATCCCATGCGGTACCGGGGCGGACTCCTGGGCGGCGTGTGGCTCACCTCGTTGTGGGGCGATCTGGGCGCCGGCCTGTTCGACGGGGCCCATATCGTCGCCGGATTCGAGGATCTCAACCCGGCCAACACCTACTGGTCCAAATACTACCACCTGTTTGCCAACGTCGATACCGAGGAGGCGCGTTTCCTCAATTTCGAGAAGTGGTGGGGCGGATATTTCACCATGACCGCCGAGGAGATGCACTTCATCGTCGACAGTCTCTTTATCGGCAATGAATTGGAACAGGGCCATTTGACCCTGGATGACGGAAGGAAAATCGACTTAAAACGAATCGAGGCGCCCATCCTGGCCTTTGCCTCGGGCGGAGACAACATCACCCCTCCTCCCCAGGCCTTCAACTGGATCCACAAGGTCTACGGCAGCGTCGAGGAGATCAAGCGTTGCGGGCAGGTGATCATCTATCTGGTGCACGCCGACATCGGCCACCTGGGCATTTTCGTCTCAGGCAAAGTGGCCAGCAAGGAACACAACCAGATTCTGGGCAACATGGGCTGGCTCGACTATCTGGCCCCGGGCCTTTACGAGATGGTGGTCGAAGAGGGGCCTCGTCGCCATGGCGGCCATGATTACCAGGTCCGTTTCGAATCCCGCCGGATGGAAGATCTGCTGAAACTTGACGACGGTTTGGAAGACGAGGCGGCGTTCGAACCGGTGCTTGCCCTGTCGCGGATCAACGACGGTCTCTATCAAATGTTTGCCAGCCCATGGATCCGGGCCGCCGTTACCCCGTTCGCTGCCCGCATGCTCCGCAATTCGCATCCTCTCCGGATGCAGCGATACATGATCTCGGATGGCAACCCCGGGTTATGGCCGGTCCAATGGGCGGCCGAGACGGTCAAGGCCCATCGCCGGCCGGTGGCGTCGGACAATCCCTGGGTGGCCTTCGAAACCGTGGCCTCCCAAGCCATCGTCGTCGGCCTCGATTTCTATCGCAATATTCGGGATCTGTACCAGATGCATTGGTTCAAGGCGCTGTACGAGAATCCCTGGGTGAACATGATGTTCGGCCAGAGCCTTTGGCCCCCCCAAACCGACGAAAGCGCAGACCATGCCCGGCTCCAGGAGCTTGCCCGTGAGAAACGACGATTGAACCGGCATTACACCAAAGGCGGTTTCGTCGAGGCCTGTGTTCGCATCATGGTCGCCGTGGCCGGGGCCGACCGTGCGGTGGATACCCTGGAATTGAAGACCGCGGAACAGATCATTCAGAACCATCCCCAGTTGAGGGTCGTCACCCCCCAAACTTACAAGGCCGTGATCAATATCCAGTCCCGGCTGCTGGACAAAGACTTACAGCGGGCGTTGGCCGGACTGACCGTGATGCTGCCCACTGCCGAAGAACGCCAGGCGGCCATGGCAATCGCCTGGCGCGTCGCCGAAGCCGACGGTCCCGTCGGCCGGAGGGAGAAATCCATGCTGGCCGCCATTGCCAATGTGCTGGGGCTGGCACCGGATGCCCCCGAACCGTGAATATTTCGAGGGATCTGCTGCCGAGTGACAGGCCGGAGGACTATTGGTTGGTGCCTTGCCCCTTGGAAAGAGTTCCGGAACCGGCGGCATCCTTCCGTTGGGACGTCTTGTCGGGCAGCAGCGGCTCGATGATGTAGTATGGGGTTTCGAGAATGCCTTTCAATATGCCGCCCACACGCGATCCAATGGCCGAAGGCGCCAGGGGGAGCACCGCGGGATCCCGGACCGAACCGCTGACGCCCACCGGAATGGCCACCAGGGTGCCCTCGAGGATGCGTCCCACCAGGGGCAGCCGTTCGATGACCCAATCCACGGTGGTCAACGGGGAGACCAGCAGGGTCAGCTTCAGCCGTTGATCCGTGAGGTTATAGCGGCCGTGTCCGGCGACGTTGACCGAGTCGGCCTTCATGGCACCTTTCTCGATTTGCATCCAGCCATCTTTCAACACCAATTGGGATTCCATGCGATTGTAATGGAAACTGTCTTCGCGCAGGTCCGGGAGGCTGCCGCGAACCAGTTGGTTGACCGAGAAATAGGACAGCAGGTTGGTAAGCACGCCCGTGGTGCCGACATTGTATACCTTGCCGTCGGAGATGTTCATCTTCACCCGGCCGTTCAGGTTCTGCACCAGTTCCCGTCCGTCCCTGCCCTTGGCCGATAGCTTGCCGTCGAGGTGCAGGCGGCCTTCGATCCGTTCCGTAATGCCCGCTGCGGCAAGGCAATCGGCCGTTCCGGCCAGCGGTGACTTGTCGGCCGAGGGGGTGATGTCCAGTTCGATGCCATCGGGGGTGACGGCAATGGATCCCTGGGTGGTGATGCCACACAATTCGGCGTTGGACAGGTGTATGTCGGTTTGATCGTCGCGGTGCGTGATTTCTGCTTTCAGGGGGGCGAAACGATGTTTGCCCAGGTAAAATTCGTCGGCGTCGAGGACGAGGCGTCCTTCGAATCGGGGTGCAAAAGGACGATTCCCCTTGGGTTCACCGGACGCTCGCCTTTTCCGGGTCAGGTCCTGCCAGCCCGCCGTCAGATCATCGCTGTCCAGACTGGGGCTCTCAAGTTTCAGGTCCAGGTGCCATTGCCCCTTGCGCAGGCGGCCCTCGCCCGACAGGGTTGCGGCTTGTTTGCGCCAGGATACCTTTGACGGCGACAGGATAATGGTTTCGCCTTCGGCGATGACCCGGGCCTCGTGGATCTGAAGCAGGTCCGTGGAGGGCAAAGGCACCGTCGCCTCGGAGATCGTGGCCTTGCCCCGGAGCGTCAGGCGGTCCAAAGCCCGATCGCCCCGACCTTGCAGATCGCCTTCGATCCATCCCCTCAGCAGATGGCGGCCGGGCCATATTCGGTCCAGAGAGGCGCCATCCAGGTGCCCGTTGAAATCGCCGGACCATGCATCCCGGTTCTGCTGATAATGCAGGGAGATGCGGGCATTGGTTCGATCATCCCGGATATGGAGTTTTTCCAACCGGATGTCACCCGGTCGCATGGCCAGTTCGACCTTGGCCTCCATCTGCTGATCCAGGGAGAACGCACCGTCCAAAGTCCATTGACCGTCCTGGCGGTGCATCAGCCGAGCCTGTTGGATATCGATGGTTCCCTTCGGCAGGACGAATTCGCCGGCGGCCTCCTGCCGGTTCAACCAGGCAACGGCTTGTGGCCCGATCCTGCCGCGGATGGTCAGGTCGGCCTGGGCCGTGGCGCCGGGCATTCCTTTCGCCGGGCCGCTTACCTGGATATCGGCGTCCAGCATCCGGATACCGGCCTTCATATTGATGTCCCAGTGCAGGTCATCCAGGCGATCCCCCAGCACCAACCGTCCCGTGGCCCTTCCGTCCAGCGGCGGCAAGCCCTCCAGACGCTCGGACCAAGCCGTGCCGTGGCTCAGCATGGCAAGGACCGCCGGCAGTCGGTGCAGATCGACATCCAGGTCGGCCGCCAGCCGGAAAGTCTGCAATCCTCCGGAGAGATCCATGTCCAGGTGGCCGTTGCGGGCCGTGGAACCTGCGGATACCGCGGAAATATCCTTTCCGACAAGTTTTCCATCCTGGTACTGGAAAGTTCCCTGCAAGGTAACGGAATCGACCAGGTCGGAGCGGCCGCCGAGGCGGAAGTTCAACCGGCCTTCCTTCACGGCGGCACGAAGTTCGATCCGATTCAGCCCGATGGTGGCGCCCTGTCCCCGTCGCAAGGTGGTCATACCGTCCTGGATCACCAGATTCCACCCGTCCGGCATGGCTTCCAGACGGTCCAAGACCGTAAGGATCTGCTGCCGCAGGGCCGGGGAAGCGCCCCGCGCGGACCCGGTCGTCAAGGGCAGATCGATGACCAGGACCGGATGGCGGAGCCGCAGGGTTTTGATCTTCAAACGGCCCGCCAACAGGGGCCAAAAGGCGGGTTGAATTTCCATGGACGCGGCATTCAGTTCGATTTTGCTGCCTGCCTTATAGACGAGTTGGTGGAGTTCCGCGTGGGGTCTCGGCAACAGGGCGGGCGTCACATGTTCGTATTGGATTTCACCGGGAAGGGAATGGGCGATGGCATTCAACATGCGTGTCTTGATCACCGGCGTGTTGAGCAGGTAAGGCAGCAGCAGATGCAGGCCGATGGCCAGCGCCAATCCAGCGCCGGCGACCCATGAGGTTCCCCGCAGCCATCGCTGTCGCCCCTCCGCGGTCATGTTTTTCTCTCCCTATGATAGTACCCGATTGCTTGGTGCCGGTTTCAGCTCAACACTAAGGCCCAACCCACCGAAAACAAGTTCCGGCATGCGTAGAGGAAAAGATTGTGTTGCCGGAATATTATGATAGGATTCCGGTTCGACCGGCGGCCCTCCACCTTTCCCGGCGCCAGGGTCCGTGTATCACCAAGTGGATGGACACGAGTGGGCATCGTCATGAAGCGTTCCAGAAACATCATCGTCATCTCCGCCTGGTTGGTCCTGATCCATATCGTCATCTCCTGCGCTCCGTTCGCCCCCGATCCAAGAGAACCCGAAACCCGGCTCGCGCCCCCGGCCTTCCATCATCGCACCGACCGGCAGGCGCCCGTGGAGCGATGGTGGGAATCCTTCGATGCCCCGCAGCTCAATGCGCTGGTGCAAGAGGCCTTGGGCAACAACTTTTCCCTTCAGGAGAGCTGGGCGCGGCTTCGCCAGGCCCGGGCATTGGTCATTCGCAGCCGCGCCGAACGCTTTCCCGACCTGGTGTTCGATGGCAGCGCATCCGTGGGCCGACAACAGATCCGCGGCGGTCAGGAAAGCGACGATACCGTGGAGAGTTATGCCCTGGGGTTGTCCAGCAGCTATGAGATCGATCTATGGGGCCGCGTCGATTCCCTGCAGACCGCCGATGCCCTGGCTGCCGTGGCGAACCGGGAGGATCTGAACGCCGCCGCCATTACCCTGGCGGCCAACGTGACCACTCGCTGGATCGGAATCATGTCCCAACGCCTGCAATGGTCGCTGGTGAAGCAGCAACTGGCCGCCAACCAGACCCTGCTGGAGTTGCTGGAACTGCGGTTTCGCAAATCCCTGGCATCGGCCCTGGATGTATTCCAGCAGCGGCAACTTGTGGAACAGTCCCGGGCGCAGCTGCCGTTGATCGAGCAGAGCGAATACCAATTGCTCCATGAATTGGCCGTTTTGCTGGGCAGGACCCCGTTTTCCATACCGGAGATCGAGGACGCGCCGTTGGAAATACCGGCCAACGTCCCTTCCACCGGGCTCCCGGTTCAACTGCTCACTTCCCGGCCCGATATCCGCGCCGCCATGCGGCGCCTGGAGGCTTCGGACTGGCTGGTGGCCGCTGCCAAGGCCGACCGGCTGCCCGGCATACGTCTGGGCGTCGCCGCCACTTTCCGATCCGAGGAGTTGGGCCGTTTGTTCGACAATTGGCTGGTCAACCTGATCGCCGACCTCACGGCGCCGTTATATGACGGCCGCCGGAGGGAGGCCGAAGTCCTCCGGCTGGAGGCCGTGGTGGCCGAGGATCTGGCCTTTTATCGCGCCACGGTGCTCAACGCCATTCGCGAAGTGGAGGATGCCTTGGTGGGGGAAGCCAAATTGCGGGAGCATCTCGCCGGACTCGCGGCCCAATTGGAAGCCGCGCGCCTGGCCCTGAGCGAAGCCCGTTCGCGCTATCGCAACGGTTTGAACGACTACCTTCCCGTGTTGACACAATTGCTCAGCGTACAGAATTTAGAGAGAACCCAGATCCAACGCCAGGCCGACCTGCTGGTGGCCCGGGTGGATCTATACCGTGCCCTGGGGGGGCAATGGACCGACCGCCTGAAGCAGCAGGATGGGCACCGATCCAACGAGTGACACCCATGCAAGGGAAAAGGTATATGGAAAATCCGCAGAAGCCGGAAAGTTTGCCGGCCGGCTCCCTTTCTGATCCTTCCGGTTCCGGGAGCCGGATGCTCATCATCGGTCTGTGCTTCGGCATCCTGGCTTTGGGGGGAATTGCGGCCCTGGTGATCTACCTCACGACCCCCAAGCCCGAGAAGCGGGTGCCGCGCAAGATGGTCCCCCTGGTGAGTGTCCAGGACGTCCACCCCCAGACCGAGACCATCCATGTACAGGCCATGGGAAGCGTCATACCGGCCAGGGAACTGCAGTTTAAAACGCGGGTGGCCGGTGAAATCGTGAAGGTGCATCCGGAGTTCATCGCCGGCGGTATCGTACGCGCGGGGGAGACCATCGCCCAGATCGATGACGTGGATTACAAACTCATCGTCGCCCAACGGCAGAGTGCCGTGACCGATGCCCGTTTCAACCTCCAATTGGAACTGGGTCGCCAGGATGTGGCCCAGAGGGAGTGGCAGCTGCTCAACGGGGACAACCCGGCACCCCAAGGGGATTCCGACCTGGCCCTGCGCAAACCGCACCTGGAGAAGAGTCGCTCCGATTTGGAGGCCGCCGAGGCCGAGCTGGAAGCCGCCCGTCTGCAACTGGCACGCACCCGCATCGAGGCGCCTTTCAATGCCATCATCCGCTCCACCCAAGTGGAGCGAGGATCCCAGGTGGCGGCCCAGGAGACCCTGGCAACCCTGGTGGGAACAGACACTTACTGGGTGCAGGTCTCCGTTCCCGTGGACCGGCTGCAATGGATCGATATCCCCGACAATCATTTGCAGCACGGCGCCCAGGCCCGTATCACCTATCACGGGGGCGCCACCCGCACCGGCCGGGTGGTGAAACTGCTCAGCGATCTGGAGTCCCAGGGCCGCATGGCGCGCCTGATCGTCGCCGTGGACGATCCGCTGGGCCTCAAGGACACGGGAAACCCTTTACCGGCCATGCTGATCGGCGAATATGTCCGCGTCGAATTGATCGGACAGGAGGTCCAGGGGGCCTACCGCATTCCCCGGATCGCCCTGCGGGACAACAGCCGCGTTTGGGTGGTGGGCCAGGATGAGCGATTGCAGGTCCGGGAAGTCGGCATCATCTGGCGGGATACCCAGTCGGTCCTGGTCAAAGAAGGACTGCAGCCCGGCGACCGGCTGATCGTTTCCGACCTGGCCACCCCGGTTTCCGGCATGGCCCTCCAGGTGAACGGCGGGTTGGATTTGCCCATCAAACCGGCTTCGGCCCAAGAAGATGGCCTCCCGAAAGGATAATCCCACACATGGCCTTCCGACCGCAACGATCCGAATCGAACAAGGGTCCCATGGCCTGGATGGCGGGCCACTCGGTGAGTGCCAATCTGCTCATGCTGACCTTGCTCGTCGGCGGTCTGCTCATGGGGATCCGGATCAAGAAGGAAGTCTTTCCCGATTTCGATCTCGACCTCATCACCATCAGCGCCGCCTATCCCGGTGCCAGCCCCGCCGAGGTGGAGCGGGGAATTCTGCTGGCCATCGAAGAGGCGGTGCAGGACATCGAGGGGATCGAGGAGATCACATCCCGGGCCGATGAAGGCGTCGGCACGGTGACCATCGAAGTGCTGGAAGGCGAAGATGCCCAGCAGGTTGGGCAGGATGTCAAAAACGAAGTGGATCGGATCAGTTCCCTGCCGCAGGATGTGGAAGACCTGACGGTCACGGTGGCCAAGCGCAAGCGTTATGTGGTTTCCCTGGCCTTGTACGGCGACCAGAGCGAATGGGTGTTGCGGGAGATGGCCGAGATCGTGCGCGATCAACTGCTGCAGGATCCCGAGATTACCCAGGCGGAGCTTTTCGGTGCGCGGGATTATGAGGTCAGCATCGAGATTTCCCAGGCCCGGCTCCGCACCTACAACCTGACCCTGGCCGCCGTGGCCCAGACCATACGTCAGGCGGCGGTGGAGACCCCGGGCGGCGCCATCCGAACCGCCGGCGGGGATGTGCTGGTGCGTGTCAAGGAACGCCGTGACTACGCACGGGAGTTTGCCCGGATTCCGGTGATCAAGGCCAATGACGGCACCCAGGTGCTGCTGGAGGAGATCGCCACGATTCGGGACGGTTTCGAAGACAGGGACCTGTATGCCACCTTCAACGGCAAGCCGGCGGTGATCCTGGAGGTCTACCGTGTGGGCGACCAGAGCCCCACGTCGGTCTCCGAGGCCGTGCATCGCAAAATCGACGAAATTCAGCAGATGCTGCCCAAAGGTCTGTTCGTGGAAGCGCGCAACGACCGTTCGGAAATCTATCGGCAGCGCCTGGACCTGATGATGAGAAATGGATTTCTCGGTCTGGGGCTGGTCTTTGTCCTGTTGGCCGTCTTCCTGGAGGCCCGTCTGGCGTTCTGGGTCAGTCTGGGGATCCCCATCTCGTTTTTCGGGTCCATGTTGCTCCTGCCCACCATGGGGGTCAGTATCAACATGGTCTCCATGTTCGCTTTCATCGTCACCCTGGGGATCGTGGTGGACGACGCCATCGTGGTGGGAGAGAATATCTATTTTCATCGTCAGTCGGGACTGGGCTGGTTCGAAGCCGCCGTGCAGGGGACCAGAGAGGTGGCCTTGCCGGTCATCTTCTCGGTGCTCACCAACATGATCGCCTTTCTGCCCATGTTTTTCGTTCCCGGTTTCATGGGCAAGGTGTTTCGCCAGATACCGGTGGTGGTGATCTGCGTGTTTGCCATCTCCCTGATCGAAAGCCTCTTTATTCTGCCCGCCCACCTGGGGCACCGCTACACGCCCAAGGCCGGCGGTATGTTCGCGCGCCTGATTCACCGGCAGCAGCACTTCAGCGATTCCTTCCGGCACTTCGTGCGCTCCCGCTACGGCCCTTTTCTGGCGCAAACCCTGCGTTTCCGCTACCTGACCATCTCCGTGGGAGCGGCCATCCTGCTGATCACCTTTGCCTATGTGGGTAGCGGACGCATGGGCTTCGAACTTTTTCCCAAGGTGGAGTCGGATTATGCCAAGGTCACGGCGGTGCTGCCCTTCGGCACGGCCGTGGAGCGGACGGCCGCGGTGCAACAGCGGCTCGTAGACGCGGCCCGGGAAATCGTGGCCGAAAACGGCGGCGAAGCGCTTTCCGAAGGGGTTTACGCACTTTTGGAAGGCAACACCGCCACGGTTCGGATCTACCTGACCCCACCGGAGGTGCGGACCCTCTCCACCGCGCATCTGACCCGCCTGTGGCGCGAGCGCGTCGGAGACCTCGCCGGCCTGGAATCGATCAAATTCGAATCCGATGCCGGCGGACCCGGAAGGGGGTCGTCCATCGCCGTGGAATTGAGCCACCGCGATGTGGAGGTCCTGGAGCGGGCCAGTGCCGAGGTGGCCGAGGCCCTGGCCTTCTATCCCCAGGTGGTCGATATCGACGACGGCTTCTCGCCGGGCAAGCAACAGATCGACTTCAAGATCCTCCCGGAGGGATTGAGCCTCGGGCTGGATGCCCAGGAAGTGGCCCGGCAGGTCCGCAACGCCTACTTCGGCGCCGAGGCCCTGCGCCAGCAACGGGGGCGCAACGAAGTCAAAGTCATGGTGCGGCTGCCCAAGGCCGAACGCATCACCGAGCACAGCCTCGAAGAGATGATATTGCGCACACCGGCGGGCATCGAGGTGCCGTTGCGCGAAGCGGTGACCTTTACCCGCGGCAGGGCCTACACCACCATCGAACGACGCAAGGGGAGGCGGGTGGTGACCGTCAGCGCCGACGCCCGTCCGCGGAGCCAGAGCGGCCAGGTGCTCCAGGGGCTGAAGGCCGAGATTCTGCCTGCCCTGCAGCAAAAATACAATGGCCTGACCTACAGCTTCGAAGGACGCCAGGCCGACCGCCGGGAAAGCATGCAGGCCCTCTTCGGGGGGTTGAAATTCGCCTTGATCGTTATCTTTGCCATGCTGGCCATCCCCATGAACAGTTATATCCAGCCCGTCATCATCATGGTCGCCGTGCCGTTCGGAATCGTAGGGGCCATCATCGGCCATCTGATCATGGGGTACAGCCTCAGTGTCATGAGCATGTTCGGCGTGCTGGCGCTCTCGGGTGTGGTGGTCAACGACTCGCTGGTGCTCATCGATTTCACCAACCGCCGCCGGCGCGCCGGCGTGAGCGCCCGGGAGGCGGTTTACGAGGCCGCCATCCACCGTTTCCGACCCATCATGCTGACCACCTTGACCACTTTCGGCGGCTTGACGCCCATGATTTTCGAGACGTCGCGCCAGGCGCGCTTTCTCATTCCCATGGCCATTTCCCTGGGCTACGGTATCGTTTTCGCTACCCTGATCACCCTTCTGCTGGTGCCTTCCTTTTATCTGGTGATCGAAGATATCCTGCGGCCGTTCACGCCCAGAGCAACGGCGGCACCCACGCTGCAGGGTGCGGCCCAACCGCCGGTGACGGAAAGTTTCATGCCGCCGGAAGGGTAAACTTGCCGGGATGCCGATCCCGCCGACCTCGCCATCGGTCGATCCGGTATACGTTTTGGAACGGCGGCCGGGATGGATGAAAACAGCAGATACCGATCCGGTCGGGAATACGATATCCCGGCGGGAAATGGTCCAGATTGGGTAGGCAGGTTTTGGAAAAGTTCATGAGCGCAGAACCATCCAGACAATCCCGGCCCAAAGCGACGAATGTGTTGGAGCGTGCCGGCGGCTGGGTGCGCTCCTATGTCGACACCACCGCCCTGGATGAGTATGACAAGATCAGGCTGCATTACTTCGCCATCTATCAGATATTGGGCCTGCCGACCCTGGTGGGGTTCGCGATCTACCACTATCTGAATGCCAATTATCTGCTCTGCGCGTTGATCAGCCTTCTGGTCCTGGCTGCATCCCTGGGTCTGGTTTTCATCCGCCGATTGAGAAGCGGCCGGGTGGTTTACCGCATTGTTTCCACCCTGTATTCCATTCTTTTGCTATACCTGGTGCAATCCAGCGGAGAAGACGGCTCCCGAATGCTGTGGATTTATACCTATCCGTTGCTGGCCTTCCTCGTATTCGGGCGGACTGAGGGCCTTCTTTGGAATATCGGCTTGTTCTTCGCAGCCGCGTATCTGCTTTGGTTCCCGCTGCCCTGGCTCCCGGCACATGGTTACAGCACGGCGATGAAATACCGATTCGTCCTTTCGTTTGGTTTCGTCACCATCATCGCGTCCTGGTTCGAGCACTCCCGCAATCTCTACCGTATCGACAAGCAGGCCATGGCCAGGCAGGTGGATGAAAGGACGGCGGAGCTGCGTACGGTCAACCAGAAGCTGGAGAATGCCATCCAGCGGGCCAATGAACTGACACGCTGCGCAGACGCGGCCAACAAGGCCAAGGGCGACTTCCTGGCCGCCATGAGCCATGAAATCCGCACCCCCATGAATTCCATCATCGGATTGAGCCATTTGGCACTGCAAAACGAGGCCCTGGACGATCCACTCAGGGATTACCTCGACAGTATCCACCATTCGGCCGTCTCCCTGATGGGCATCATCGACGAGATTCTCGACTTTTCCAAAATCGAGGCCAGCAAAATGTATCTGGAGAACGTGGACTTCGATTTGGATGATGTCCTGAGCAACCTTGCCGGATTGCTGGGTCCCCGGGCAGGGGAAAAGGATCTGGATCTGGTGTATGCCTATTCCGGCACATTGCCGCGTCATCTCCGGGGGGACCCCCTGCGACTGGGGCAGGTATTGATCAATCTGGTGGACAACGCCATCAAGTTTACCGAACATGGCCAGGTGGTGCTCTCCATCGACTTGGTGGAGGAACGGCTGGGGAAAGTTGCGCTCCGCTTCGGCATCTCCGATACCGGCATGGGCATGAGCACCGGCCAACTCGACCTGTTGTTCCAACCCTTCACCCAGGCCGACAGCTCCACTACCCGCAAATATGGCGGCACCGGCCTGGGGCTCACCATCAGCTATCGTCTGGTGCAGCTCATGGGAGGGGAAATCAAGGTCGAGAGCGGTCTCGACCGGGGCAGCCGATTTTCCTTCGAGATCACCTTCGAACAGAGTGCCGACAGTGAGACACATTCATCGCAGCGCAAACGGAAATCGGATCCTGGCAAGCGGGTGCTTCTCGTCGATCCCCACGACGACAGTCGGAAGGCGATCCAGCGTCTTTTTGAACCGGTGGATTGTGAACTGACCCTTGCCGAAGAGGTTGCAACCGCCCGGCATCTCATAGATCAGGGGCGCAGGGATCAGCGGCCTTTCGATTTGATATTGGTGGACCTGAAACTGATCGGCCCGGAACCTTCCGCCAACGAGTTGCTTTCCGACGGGAACTTCGTTGAGCCGTTGGTCATACTGGCGCGCCAGGGCGGGCCGGCCTGGTCGGATTACCACTGGCCTGTCCCTCCCGCCGCCGTGCTGACCAAACCGCTGACCGCGACCTCCCTGCTCGACCATATCCAGCCGATATTGGGCGCAAATGGAAGATCAACCGCCATCCCGCACCCGGATTCCTCTCCGGGCGATTTGCCGGACCCCATCGTCGTCGGCGCCCGGGTGCTGGTGGTCGAAGATAAGAGGATCAATCAACGGATCATCTGCGAATTGCTGGAGAGATACGGTCTGCACGTATCCCTGGCAGGCAACGGAAAGGAGGCGCTGGCCGTTCTGGACCGCGAATCCGTCGATCTGGTTTTCATGGATGTCCGGATGCCGGAAATGGATGGATACGAGACCACCCGGGCCATCCGTCGCAAGCCACGCTTGCAGCATCTGCCCATTATCGCCATGACCGCCATGGACATGGTCAGCGACCGGGACCGATGTTTTCAGGCAGGGATGGACGACTACGTTTCCAAGCCCATCATGCCCGATCGCCTGCATACCATTCTCAACGGCTGGTTGCCGCAATCCCGGGGGACGGCTGAGGCGGGGAGGACTTCCCAGCCGGACGACTTGATTCGCAGGCTGGGATCGGAGCTGACCGGTTTCGATGTCGAAGGATGCCTGCGGCGCCTCGAGGGCAATGTGGGACTGTACATCGAGCTGCTGAAGGAATTCCGCGGGGATTTTCCGTCGATGGTGGCGCAATTGGAGGATCAATTGCGGAACCAGGAGCTGGAAAAAGCCCGCGCCGGCCTGCACGGGCTCAAGGGCATTACCGGCAACCTGGGCGCCCTGGAGCTGAACACGGTGGTGCAGGATTTTCTCCAGGCGGTGAAAGACAACGATGCAGCAAAGTTCGCGGTCTTTCTGCAGGACCTGGGATCGGCGATGGACGAGAGCCTGGCCCGCATCGATCAGGCCGTGGCGTCCTATCCGGCCGCCGGCCGGGAATCATCGGCCCTGGTGTTCGATGAACAAGCCGTGGCGGCCGCCATGATGACATTGGCCGACATGCTCGAACAGGGGCGCCTGGATGCGGTCGACGGGGTACAGGCACTGTCGGGATTGTTGCCGTCGGGGAGGTTTGGCGTGGAGATGGCGCGGCTTACCAAGGAGGTTCGGACCCTCGACTATGAAACGGCCCGTCGCTCCCTGCGGGAGCTTGCGGCGGCGATGAATATCGAAATTTGAACATGCTGCCGGGCGAGGCGGTATCGGGCCGGTTCAAGTATTCGGGCGAACCGCCGATAGACATCGGAGACTCAGGTGGTTTGACACCATACCCGATCCGAGGGAACCCCATGGAAAGTACGCAATACAATATCCTCATCATCGATGATATTCCATCTAATATCAAGGTGATCGGCAGCAGCCTGCGCAAGAAGGGATATGTGGTTTCCTTCGCCACCAGCGCCGAACAGGGGCTGGATATGGCCCGCAACCAAAAAATCGATCTGATTCTGCTCGATGTCATGATGCCGGGGATGGACGGCTTCGAGATGTGCCGCAAATTAAAAAGCGAAGAGCGCATCCGGGAGATTCCGGTCATCTTCATCACCGCCAAGACCGATCACGAGGATATCGTCCAGGGCTTCAACGCCGGCGGGGTGGATTATGTCACCAAGCCGTTCAATGCGGCCGAGTTGCTGGCTCGTGTCGAGACACACCTGGAGCTGGAAATGGCCAAACGGACCATCCGCCATCAGGCAGAAGAACTATCCTGGGCCAACCAGCGGCTTACCCAGAAAAACCAGAAGCTGCAAAACGCCATCCAGGAGATCGAAACACTGAAGGGGCTCCTGCCCGTCTGTTCCAATTGCAAGCGGGTGCGCCGGGCCGACGCCGATTCCAAGGATCAGGCCGGCTGGGTTTCCATCGAAGCCTACCTGCATGAATTCACGGCCGCCGAAGTCACCCATTCCATTTGTCCCCATTGCATGGCCAAACTTTACCCGGATCTGGCCGACGCAGACGAGGATTGAGACCTCCGGCCGACCCGCCCGGCAGAACCTCCAACTTGTCAGTCGGTACTTGCCGCGAGGTGGCATGATCGCGGTTGCCTGCCGGCGCCATTCAGGATAACAAGAGCGATACCATGGACTTGATGCGCCTGACCTATTCCCAACTGGTCACGGAGATGCAGCGGCGCTATGGCCGTGGTGTCCACCATGCAACGGCGCTCTATCGCGCATTCCATCAGTCCGCCGAAATGCATCTGGATGCCCTGCCGGCCTTTGCCGACTCTCCGGACCTTTGCCGACAGGTGTCCCGGGATCTGCGGGACACCCGACTGGTCCTGCTGGAACGATTCCGGCAGGACGATGTAATCAAGCTGGTATTCGGATTGTCGGACGGTTGCCGGGTGGAGACGGTGGTGATCCCCATGGCCAACCATGCCACGGTGTGCATCTCCTGCCAGGTGGGTTGCCGCATGGGCTGTCGCTTCTGCCGGACCGCCCAGATGGGGTTGGTGCGCAATCTTACCGTCGCCGAGATGGTCGCCCAGGTCCATGCCGTCAAGGTCCGAATGGGCCTTGCGGTGCGGAACGTCGTTTTCATGGGCATGGGCGAACCCCTGGACAATTTCGGCGCGGTGGTGCAGGCCGTTCGTGTCATGGAGGACCAGCGCGGGTTGGATATCGCCAAGAGGCACATGACCCTTTCCACTTCCGGATTGGTCCCCGATATCGAGCGGTTGGCCGCGCTCGACTGGCCCCAGCTCAAACTGGCCGTGTCGTTGAATGCTCCCAACGATCCGTTGCGCGATTCTTTGATGCCGGTAAACCGTCTCTATCCGCTGGCCGCGCTGAAACGTGCCCTGCACGGTTATCCCCTGGCCCGTGGCAATTCCATCTTCCTGGAGTATGTGCTCATTTCCGGAGTCAACGATCATCCCCGGCATGCCCGTGAACTGGCCGACTATATCGGGGACCTGCCGGCCAAACTCAACCTGATTCCGTACAACCCCAGGCCGGCCTCCCCATTCCGTGCCCCTTCCGCCCTGGATCTGGATGGCTTTCGCCAAGCCTTGGTGGCACAAGGGATTTTCGTGCGGGTCCGCACCTCCAAGGGCGCCGATATTCGTGCGGCCTGCGGCCAATTGGGCGGCACCCTGCGGCCAACGGACGGGGCCGGGAATGCCCCCGGGGAGTACGGATTGAAATCACCCGGCCGGGGGCTGCGCCTCCCCGGAAAGCCCCCATCCCCAGGCATCGGCTTCGGGTGAGAATCTCTCCGAACCCTTAAATATCTGCGTTCGGCAGGCGATCTGCCCGGGCCATTTGAATCAGTTCTTCCAATTTTCCGGCGGCAGCGGCGGCGATGTCGTGAAAGACAAAGGTCGTACGCATGACCCGGGGGGTCCGGGCCTCTTTCCAGGCCACGACTTCCAGACGCAGCAGTTTACAAGTCAGATCGCCGATGGTGACCATTCGCGAGGCCACGGGAATTTGCAGATCGATGGCAATGGGGTCCTGGATGAGTCTGGCGGGCCGGTCTGTCGCCAGTTCCACCAGGACACCGCCCCGACTGAGATTGATCAGGTTGGCATCGATGGAAGTATCCGCGAGATGAACCGATACCTTCGCGTCGGGCAGGTGGAAGCGGTCATCCCGGCGCCAGCCACGGGGGTTGCAGACGTCGTTGATCTTGCGGATCAGGTCGGCCGGTCGCTTGCGGATCTGCACCACGCGGTCGAATCCCCTTTCGACCAAGGCATTGCGGTGGTGGTTGGACTCGCTGTCCGAAATGACGATCAAGGGGGTGCGGCAATTGGTCGGGGAGCCGGTTTGCGAGGCTTTGAGACGGGTCAGCTCCATACCGTCGAGCCGGTCGGCCGTCACGATGACATCGAACGCCTGGGAATCGATGAGATCGAGAACCGGTGGGTCTCCGTTGGATTCCCGAATTTCGATGTCGGCCAGTTCCGAGTAGACATATTTGGTAATCAGCGCGCGGATGGAACGTTTGGGGTGAATGAGCAGCAGGCTGCGAATGCGCAACGTTCTTCCTCCTTTATCCATGGGGTTGGAAGTTTGCCCGACGGTTGCCGCGGTCCACCGACAGGGCAATCGACTGTCATCTCAGGATCTTGCACCGCCAAAGATCTTTGGCTGACCAGTGTATCGGCATTTGGGCCGGGAGGATAAGGGCTCGCGCAAAAATAACTTCACATTTTTATATGCCGATGCATCCGGTCTGGCGAGGCGCCGCAACAGCTGGAAAGTAGATTTCTTTCGGCGCGACCAACATCATCATCGGTGAACGAGGTCCTCGCCGCCGTCAGGCGGTGCCGAGAAGCACGGCGGCATTCCGCCCTCTCACGGCCCTCTGCTCGGATTCCGACAACCCGGAATCCGCCATCTCCCGCAGGTAGCGTCCCGGTTCGATCAGGGGATAGTCGCTGCCCAGCAGCACCCGGTCCTCGCCGATGAGGGAGACGGCCTGGGCATAGATCTCCGGGCGATACAGATAGGGGGATGCCGCCGTGTCGAACCAGACCCTGGCGAGGCTCTCGCGGACCTCTTTTTTCAGCAGGGCGTAGAAGAACAAGCCGCCGCCCCAATGGGCCAGGATGATGCGGTTGGCGGCAAACCGCCGGACCAGGGCATAGATCTGGGCCAGGGTATTGACGGTCTTGCCGGGATAGAGATGCCCCACCGGTTCGTTGGTATGAATCATGACGGGTGCGTCCATGCCGGCGGCCAAGGTCATGATCGGCTCGAGTCCGTCCAGGCAGCGATCGTCGATGCCGGAGGTGTAAAAGGCCAGCTCTCCCACTCCGGAAAGACCGGCGTTCAGGCAGCGCTCCACCTCGGCGGGCGCTTCGGGATGCAACGGGTCCAGGCAACAGAACCCGATGAGTCGGTCGGGATATCGATTCACGGCATCGAGGACGTAGTCGTTGTTTTGCCGGAAGGTCCCGGCGTTGCGCCATGGGAAGCCGAAGATCACACTTTTGTCCACACCCTGCTCGTCCATCATGGCAACGGTTTCCGACACTCCGACGAGTCTGGATTTGGGATTGGCGTAAAGGAGCTTGAAAGCCGGCTCTCCGTCGAAGAAGAATTCCCGATTCCGGCGTATGGCCGGGGGAAAGGCGTGGGTGTGAACGTCGATGATCATGACCGTGCCTTTTCTGCATGGACACTGGTTCGCGAAACCGCACTGCACATATGCGGTATGTCCGGCTTGACTGAAATAGTTATTCTTATAGAATATGAGTTTTATTTGCAAGCCGCGCATGTTCGAAGCGGGCCACCGAGCGGCCTTGGATAGAAGCATCGGTGTGCCATGAAACGATGGGTGGAGCAATAGTAAATGACGCCCGGACAACAGGCTATCCCGGCTGCGATGAATAGAGGGCCCGTGCCATGACGGATCGTGATCGGGTCACCATCGACGGCTACAAGCGACACGTGGTGCTGGTGGCGCCGGAAGTGCATTGGAATACCGGCAACATCGGTCGAACCTGCCTGGGGGCCGGTGCCATGCTGCATCTGGTCCGTCCATTGGGCTTCTCCCTGGCGGACCGACGGGTCAAGCGGGCCGGGCTCGACTATTGGCCCAAGGTTCCCTTGGGGATATGGAACGATTTCGATCAGTTTGTGGCCCATGCGAATCCAACGGCCGGAGAAATCGCCCTGTTGACCAAGGGGGGCGCGCATCCCTACTGGCAGATGCCCGTCCCGGAGCGGCTTTTTCTCGTGTTTGGATCGGAGACCCGCGGGTTGCCCGAGGATATCCGCCGGAAATACCCCGGACAAACTTACTATATCCCCATGGAGGACCGGATCCGCTGCCTGAACCTGTCCACGGCCGTCGGGATCGCGCTCTATGAAAACGTGCGCCGTTGGGAAGTCGACCTCTCAATATGAAGTCGATTGCTCAGAAATCAGGGTAGTTTTTCTCTCATTCCGATGGTTCCCAGGGAATCCTCCAGACGGCATTTTCCATTTCTCCTGTTAAAAAATGACGTAAATACAGATTGTTAAGAGTTCGCTCGCGATTCAGGGAGTCGTTGGCAAGGGAATTGCTCTCTACATGTTGCACCAAGGCAGCCGGGAGGGAACAATCCATGATCGATTTTATATTTGCCGGACTTGTTACTTTGCTGGCGGTATTTGTGGTCTTTTCCTGATGCCTTCCAACAGCTTCATCGTGCCGCCGGTTTCTGGCCCGATACCGGCGGCTGTCTCTCCCTAGCAGCGGGCGCAGGAGGTCTCTGCGCCCGCTTGTCTATTGGCCACCCCGGCAAAACCGGGTTGTCAACCCTTTCATCTTATGAAATAAAATTATTGGTCGCGGATCGGTTTGCCAATAGAGGAGCCCTATCGGCTGATCTTCGTCGGCTGAAGGACGATATGGTCGTAATATACCAGTTCCTGCCCATCCAGATATGGACCGCGAGATGCCGTTTCAGGATGGACACAAAATAAGGAGAGCGAAATGGATACTTCCTCCTGTCTTTCGAAACTGAGCCGGATCGCCGGCGTTGGTCTCTTTCTGATCGTGCTGGCAGCCACTTGCGCGGCGGACCAGTATGTCAACCTTGCCGTCACCGATGGGGACGATCCGGTCTATTGGGTGGACCGCGGCGGTCTGTTTGCCACCTACGGCAACTTTCCGGCCGCCATCGCCGCCTATCAGAAGGCCTTGACCCTGGATGCGAACAACAAGGACGCCTATTTCGATCTGGGGGTGGCTTACGGCGAGATGGGCGAGTACGATCAGGCCCTGGCGGCCATCAACAAAGCCATCGCCCTGGACGCCCAAAACGACCGATTCTACTACGGACGCGCCTGGGTATTCCTTATGACCGGAAACCGGGACGGCGCCATGGCTGATTTCAAGAAGGCCGCGGCCATGGGCAACCTGGACGCCGCGCAATATCTGAACCGCTAGTAATCAGTCCCCAGACTGAATCTCCAAACATGCCGGGGCGCCCATGCGCCCTGGTAGGGTCAAGCGCCACCACCTCCTCGCCGTACCGGCGGCTCTCAATTTGACATCGGTATCGGTATCGAATTCTCGAATGTGCTTTCAATTCGATAGTCCGATTTATCACGGACTGTGCCGGTCTCGTGACATCCCATGGCTAAGCCCCTGATCCGGCAGCATCATCCTGACGGAACGCTTTGGATTGTTCCGGCTGGTACGGCCGTTGCTCTCTTTGTGGGCGAACCCCAATGGGAGATCAGCACCATGAAAAAGATTTCACATACCCATCATCGGTTTCTCAACAATTGTGACCCCGTTTACACAGACCGGAGGTTCCGTGCCTGTTATGTAAAAGATATCATTGGTTTTATTAAAAATTGGGCGATTGGCACGTTTCTTGGTAACACTATTGTCAAGATAGAAGAATTCATTGGTAACCGGAATAAGTTGTTTAAAATGGGAGAATCGGCTTTCACTTCTGATTTCAATCTACATAAGACCATCCGGCACGGATTCATCTTTTATATCGTCGTCGCCCTCCTGGCCGTACCGGCAGGCATCTGTTCGACCCAGCACCACACCCTGCATTACGTGCCGCCCTTGGTGGTCCGGCCTCCGGTTGCGGTTGAACTTTTCGAGGAACTGGAAACGCCGGTGTTTCATATGACCGCCGAAACCATCACCCGGGAAATCGAGCGGATGGAATATGAGGCGGCCCTGGCCGCGGCACCGCCGTTCTACCTGCCCATCGTTAGGGCCGCGAGGACCTATGGTGTGGAGGTGGCCCTGATCAGGGCGATCATTATGGCGGAATCGGGAAATGACCCCATGGCCGTGTCCCATCGGGGCGCCCAGGGGCTGATGCAACTCATGCCCACCACCGCCCGGTGGTTGGGGCTGGAGAATGCCTTCGATCCGGAACGGAACATCGACGCCGGCGTTCGCTATTTCAAGCGTCTGTTGGACCGCTTCGACGGCGATGTGCGGTTGGCCCTGGCCGCGTACAACGCCGGCAGCCGGTATGTCTATAAATACAATGGCATTCCGCCTTTTCGGGCCACCCTCGATTATATCGACAAGGTGCTGAACTACCGCCAGCTGTACCATGGGGAGATGGCCGTCGCCGACTACGGCCTGATAACCGGCTGAAGACCGATTGCTTTTCCGGCCGGCCGGCATCCCGGGAATAATCTTCGCCACCATTGCGCCGGGTGGGTACCGGCCACGGCGATACGCTCAGCCTGGCGCGGCCCGTGGTCGACGATACGATGCCGGCGAGCACCGTGGCCGAAGTTCGGGCCGCCAGGTGGAACCGGCGCAATCCGATCTTGTCCTTCTGGTAATAGTTACGATAATGTTCCAGCGACATCATCAAATTGCATTATTGTAATTTAGACAGACCTCAGGCCCCCTCCTCGTTTAGCTTATTTTATATTAAATAACAATTTGTTATGAAATTGTGGCCAACCTGCGCCGACTTGGCATGCGCCTTGCCATCCTTTCCATCTGGCAGTGGAATTGAATAGGGAATCTCAACCCCTGGGTCATCATCCGATGGTCACGATATGAATAAACTCGTACGCAAAAACCAGGAACTCAGCGCCATCCTGCATATCAGCAAGTTGCTCACCAGTTCCTTCGATCTGCAACAGAATCTCGATGGTGTCATGGCGTCCCTGGCCAGCCGGCTGGAAATGCAACGCGGATGCGTGTTTTTGCTGGATCGGGATTCCAGCAAACTGCAGATCGCGGCCGCCTATGGATTGACGGGCGCCGAGATCGAACGGGGCAAATACCGCATCGGCGAAGGCATCGTCGGTCGGGTGCTGGAAAGCCGGCAGCCCATGTTCGTCCCCAACATCGGCGAAGAGCCCGAATTTCTCAACCGCACCGATTCCCGACCCCGGAAAAGCGGGGTCTCTTTCCTGTGCATGCCCGTGGAGTTGGATGGCGAAGTGCTGGGGCTGATCAGTGTGGACCGGATTTATACCGAAGCCCGCGGCAATGTGGATGACGATCTGCGGGTCCTCTCCATCGTGGCCTCTTTTCTAGCGCAGTTTATCAAGCTCTGGCAGAGCTATCGTCGCACGGAGATGGAGTGCGGGAATTTGCGCTCCCAGCTCAAGGAGAGATTCAACTTCTCCAACATTATCGGGGAATCCTCCGCCTTTCAGCAGGTGTTGAAGGCCATCCGGAAGGTGGCCGCCACCGATAGCACAGTACTGCTGCTGGGGGAGAGCGGAACGGGCAAGGAACTCATCGCCCAGACCTTGCACTACCAGAGCCAGCGGGCCAAGAAACGATTCGTACCCGTCAATCTCGCGGCCTTGCCGGAAAACCTGGTGGAGGCCGAACTCTTCGGCGTGGAAAAAGGTGCCTTTACCGGAGCGACCGGCCGTCGGATCGGCCGATTCGAATTGGCGGACGGCGGTACGATCTTTTTAGACGAAATCGGGGAATTGCCCATGCAACTGCAAGTCAAGCTGTTGCGGGTGCTTCAGGAACGGACCTTCGAACGCATCGGCTCCTCCGAAAGCGTCACGGTGGATGTACGGGTGGTAACCGCCACCCACCGCGACTTGCGTAAGGAAGTAAACGAGGGTCGGTTCCGCGAAGATCTTTACTGGCGACTCAATGTCGTCCCCATTGTCATGCCCCCCCTGCGCTCCCGCGCCGAAGATGTATCGCTTCTGCTGAACCATTACCTGAAGCGTTGTAACGGGCGCTACCAGCGTCGGGTGGCATTGAGCACGGATGCCGTACAGGTGCTATCGGCATACCACTGGCCGGGCAACGTGCGCGAATTGGCCAATATGGTGGAGCGTTTGGTGATCATGGCCGACAGGGATGTAATCCAGGCGGACGATTTGCCCGTCGTTCAACCGGTAGCCGATCCTTCGGGCGTGCCCGCGGCCCAAGGCGAGACCACACCCTTTTCGGAGGATCTGAACATTGAAATCGAACGTCTGGAGCGACGGAATATCGTCATGGCCCTGAAAAAGAGCCGTGGCGTGCAGCAAAAAGCCTCCGTTGTCCTGGGCATCACCCCCCGCCAATTGGGCTACCGCATCAAAAAGTATAATATCGATGTGAGAACATTGAGAGGCTGATGCCGTCAATTCTTCCCCGCCGCAGGTTCCGGCGCTGTGGTTCCCCCCGCCCCCGCCTGTCTGGAATCCTTTAGCCCTTGAATCATTCCGCAACGTGAAATTCTTTTTTTGGCGAGCCCGGAAACCGGAAGGTTTCCGGGGCGAATCGCCGGAGGCGAAGCCTTCGCCATACGATTTGCGGATACGGCGCCATGCGCTACATAAATGTCGTGGTCGTGTCGACATTATTGTCGATTCGACAATCGTGTAGTCTTTCCGGCCCGATTTAAATGACGAAAATCTTCTCGTCGTCAACCCAGAATAAAAATATATCCTATCATCCCCATGAGTTATCTATTCAGAAGCATTTTCGGAATCGTTGCTGGCACACTCCTTGGATTAGAAAGCAAGAAAGCAGAAGTCAAACGGAATAACAAGAAGGAGAAGTCGTCATGCGCAAAGTAGCCATTTATGGAAAGGGCGGGATCGGCAAGTCCACCACCACCCAGAATACCGTGGCCGGTCTCGCGGAGATGGGCAAAAAAGTAATGGTCGTGGGCTGTGATCCCAAGGCGGATTCCACCCGGTTGCTGTTGGGCGGGTTGGCCCAGCGGACAGTACTGGACACCCTGCGGGAAGAGGGGGAAGATGTCGAGTTGGAAGATGTACGCAAACTGGGGTTCGGCGGCTCGCTGTGCACCGAGTCGGGTGGTCCCGAACCCGGTGTGGGTTGCGCCGGGCGCGGCATCATCACCTCCATCAACTTGCTGGAGCAATTGGGTGCGTATGCCGGCAGCGAAGAACTCGACTACGTATTCTACGATGTCCTCGGCGACGTTGTATGCGGCGGCTTTGCCATGCCCATTCGCGAAGGCAAGGCCCAGGAGATCTATATCGTGGTCTCCGGCGAGATGATGGCCATGTACGCGGCCAACAATATCTGCAAAGGGATCGTGAAATTCGCCGAAGCCGGCGGCGTGCGGCTGGGCGGCCTGATCTGCAACAGCCGCAAGGTCGACAACGAGCTGGAGATGATCACCGCGCTGGCGGACAGACTCGGAACCCAGATGATTCATTTCGTTCCCCGGGATAACATGGTGCAGCGGGCGGAGATCAACCGCAAGACCGTCATCGACTACGAGCCCGATCATGTCCAGGCGGAAGAGTACCGGACGTTGGCGCGCAAGATCGATGCCAATGAGATGAAAGTCATTCCCAAGCCGCTGGAAATCGACGAACTGGAAAAACTGCTCATCGATTATGGAATCGCGGCATAACTTATTCGCCGGTGGGCATCGCCACCGGCCGTCAGACCCTCGCGGTCGTGATGCCGACGGCAGCGATCGGGCGGGGAAGTAAAAGGAGATCCTGAACATGATCATGATACGATCGATCGTACGGCCCGAAAAAGTAGACGACGTGCTGGCAGCCCTGATGGAAGCGGGGTTTCCGGGCGTCACCAAGATGTCCGTCGTCGGCCGTGGAAAACAGCGCGGCATAAAGATCGGCGAGATTACCTACGACGAAATTCCGAAAGAACTGCTTCTGACCGTGGTTCGCAAGCAGGACAAGGATTTCGCCGTACGCACCATCATCCAGGCGGCGCGCACGGGCGAGAAAGGGGCCTTCGGCGACGGAAAGATATTCGTGGTGCCGGTGGAAGAAGCTTACACAATCAGCTCGGGGATCAGGGAGACGGCCGGGGGAAAAACTGAAGAGGTACCGATATGAAAGAGATCCTGGCCATCGTCCGTATGAACAAGATGAATCAGACCAAGCGCGCCCTCTCCGAGGTGGGCATCACCTCGATCACGGCCCGGGACGCCCTGGGGCGCGGCAAGGGGCTGGTGGATGTGCAGCTGCTCAAAGGCGCCGAGAAGGGCTATGAGGAAGCCATCTCCCAGTTGGGGCAGACCCAGCGCATGATCCCCAAGCGGGCCATTCTCATCGTGATTCCCGACGAATTGGTGGACAAGACCGTCCAGACCATCGTTCAGGTCAACCAGACCGGGAAATCGGGAGACGGCAAGATCTTCGTCATGCCGTGTCAGGATGCCATCCGGGTACGGACCGGCGAGCAGGGTGAGTCGGTCCTGGACGATGTCTAGCACGTCTACGCCCCATCTGAATTTATGCAGCACAAGGAGATTCCATCATGGCAAAGGCCGCCGAAGAGAAAACCAACGTGAAAATAAATCTGGAAGGACTGGATCCAGAAGAAGTCAAAGCGAAAATGGTCGCCAAATATCCACCCAAGGTGGCCCGCAAACGGGCCAAGCAGATCGTGGTCAACCGGGTGGCGGAGGACGGCCGGGTGCCGGTGGTCGGCTCCAACGTGCGTACGGTTCCCGGTCTGATCGGCCAACGCGGATGTTGTTACGCCGGTTGCAAAGGCGTGGTCCTGGGACCCACGCGGGACATCGTCAATATCACCCACGGTCCGGTGGGCTGCGGTTTTTACAGTTGGCTGACCCGTCGCAACCAGACCGATCCGGACGCCTCGCCGGACGGCCACAACTTCATGACCTACTGCTTCACCACCGACATGCAGGACGAGGAGATCATCTTCGGCGGTGAAAAAAAGCTCAAGAAGGCCATCCAGGAGGCCTATGACAATTTTCACCCCAAGGCCATCGCCGTCTTTTCCACCTGCCCGGTGGGCCTGATCGGAGACGATGTCCACGCCGTCTGCAGGGAGATGAAAGCCGAACTGGGAATCAACGTCTTCGGGTTCTCCTGCGAAGGCTACAAGGGGGTCAGTCAGTCGGCCGGTCACCACATCGCCAACAACGGCGTGTTCACCCATGTCGTGGGCACCGACGACACGGTCCGGGAAGGAGAATTCAAGATCAACCTGCTGGGCGAGTACAATATCGGCGGCGACGCCTTCGAGATCGAACGGTTGCTGGACCTGTGCGGGTTTACCCTGGTCTCCACCTTCAGCGGCAATTCCAGCATCGATGCCATGGCCAATGCCCATACCGCGGATTTGAACCTGATCATGTGTCATCGCTCCATCAATTATGTGGCCGAGATGATGGAGAAGAAATACGGCTTGCCCTGGGTCAAGGTCAACTTCATCGGCGCCCGGGCCACCGCCAAGTCCCTGCGCAGGATGGCCGCCTATTTCGAAGATCCGGAGTTGGCCCGGCGCGTGGAGGAGGTCATCGCGTCCGAACTGCCCGACGTGGAGAAAATCGCCGCCGAAGTGCGCCCGCGGACCAAGGACAAGCGTGTCATGCTGTTCGTGGGCGGTTCCCGCGCCCACCACTACCAGGAGTTGTTCGCCGAACTGGGTATGAAGACCCTCTCGGCCGGATATGAATTCGGCCATCGCGATGACTACGAAGGACGCCGCGTGTTGTCCGATATCAAGGTGGATGCCGACAGCCGCAACATCGAAGAACTGCAAGTGGAGCCGGATCCGGAACGATTCAACCCCCGCAAGAGCGAAGCGGCCGTCGAAGCGCTGAAGGCCAAGGGGGTCTCCTTCGCCGAATATGAGGGCATGATGACCGAAATGGACCAAGGCGCCCTGATCATCGACGACATCAGCCAGCACGAAACCGAACGGCTGATCGCCGCCTTCAAGCCCGACCTGTTCTGCGCCGGCATCAAGGAGAAGTATGCCGTCCAGAAGCTCGGTGTGCCGTTGAAACAGCTCCACAGCTACGATTATGGCGGGCCTTATGCCGGATTCAAGGGCGCCGTCAACTTCTACAAGGAGATCGACCGCATGGTCAACAGCCGGGTCTGGGGCTACCTGAAGGCACCCTGGCAGAAGAATCCCGAGCTGGCCGCGACTTACGGGACCGGCTGAAAAACGATCCGAAGCGAAGTATAAACATGGAATCGGCCTTGCCGGCCGACCGAATACCCAGGAGTTCCAGTCATCATGCTACTCAGACATACCACCCCAGAGATCAAGGAGCGCAGTGCGCTGACGGTCAATCCGGCCAAAACCTGTCAACCCATCGGCGCCATGTACGCGGCCCTCGGCATCCACGGATGCCTGCCCCACAGCCATGGTTCCCAAGGGTGCTACGCCTACCATCGCAGCACCCTGACCCGCCATTTCAAGGAACCGGTGATGGCGGCCACCAGCGCCTTTACCGAAGGGGCGTCGGTATTCGGCGGGCAGGCCAACCTGTTGCAGGCCATCGACAATATCTTCACGGTCTATGATCCGGAAGTGATCGCCGTGCACACCACCTGTCTTTCGGAGACCATCGGCGACGATATCCCCCAGATCGTCAACAAGGCCGCAGCGGACGGCAAGATTCCCGAAGGCAAATATGTGATCCATGCCAATACCCCCAGCTATGTGGGTTCGCATGTCACCGGCTTCGCCAACATGACCAAGGCCATGGTGGACTACTTTTCCCAGCGCAACGGCCGCAAAGCCAATGTCATTAATCTGATTCCCGGCTTTGTGGAGCCTGCGGACATGACCGAGGTCAAACATCTGGCCACCCGCATGGGGGTGCGGCATATCCTGTTCCCGGACACTTCCGGCGTCCTGAACGGTCCCCTGACGGGCAAATACAAGATGTACCCCGAAGGCGGCGTCACCGTCGATAGACTCAAGGCCACGGGATCCAGCAGCGGCACCATCGCCCTGGGCGAGATCTGCTCGGGTCCGGCGGCCAGGGCCCTGGATGCCAAATGCAAGGTTCCCTGCCAGGTGCTCAACCTGCCCATCGGGCTGCTCGATACCGATATTTTCATCGACACCCTGCGGCGCATGGCCGGCATCAACGTGCCCGAGGAGATCGATCTGGAGCGCGGCCAGCTCGTGGACGCCATTTCGGATTGGCACCAGTACTTTCACGGCAAGCGTGTCGCCCTGGTGGGAGATCCCGACCAGCTGCTGGCCCTGACCCGCTTTCTCGTGAGCCTCGACATGAAGCCCGTCTACATCGTCACCGGTTCATCGGCCGGTAAGAAATACGAGGCGGCCCTGCGGGCGGCGGTGGCCCCCATGGAGGGGGAAGTAAAAATAAAGGTGCCCGGCGACATGTTCCTGCTGCATCAGTGGATCAAGCAGGAGTCCGTGGATCTGATCATGGGCAACACCTACTGCAAGTACATCGCCCGGGACGACGATATCCCCTACGTAAGGTTCGGCTTTCCCATCCTGGACCGCATGGGGCACAGCTACTTCTCCATGATGGGCTATCGCGGCGGGCTGCGCCTGGTGGAAAAGATGCTCGATGTGCTGTTGGACCGCAAGGACCGGGACAGCACGGATATCGATTTCGAACTGGTGATGTAGTCCGGGCGCCGGATCGAAACCGGCCGGTCATCGCAATGATCGCCAATGCAAGTTGAACTTCAACAACGGATACCGAGACCATGAGCAACATCCCCATCCTCGAAGAACGTCGGCGGCAGATTTATCAGAAGGGCGAAATGCCGTTCGAGATGACCTGCGACAAGCACAGCCTGGCCGGATCGGTGAGCCAGCGGGCCTGCGTCTTTTGCGGATCGCGGGTGGTGCTCTACCCCATCGCCGATGCCCTGCATTTGATTCACGGTCCCATCGGCTGCGCCGCCTACACCTGGGATATCCGCGGAGCGCTTTCATCCGGCCCGCAGCTTCACCGCCTGAGTTTTTCCACCGATCTGCAGGAGAAAGAAGTGATTTTCGGCGGCGAGCCCAAGTTGTATCGGGCATTGACCGAACTCATCGACGCCTACCAACCCAAGGCGGCGTTCGTCTACAGCACCTGCATCGTGGGGATCATCGGCGACGACGTGGAGGCGGTGTGCCGGAAAGTCGCCGCCGAGAAAAAGATACCGGTAATGGCGGTGCACTCCGAAGGGTTCAAGGGCACCAAGAAGGACGGCTACCAGGCGGCCTGCGATGCCTTGTTTCAACTGGTGGGCACCGGCCCCATCGATGATATCGCCCCCACCAGTATCAACATCCTGGGCGAATTCAACATCGGCGGCGAAGCCTGGATGATCAAGGAGTACTACCGGAAGATGGGGGTGGAGGTGGTTTCGGTGATGACCGGCGACGGCCGGGTGGACGAGATCCGCAAGTCCCACGGCGCGGCCCTGAATGTGGTGCAATGCTCCGGGGCCATGACCTTCCTGGCGGAAATGATGAAGGAGGTTTACGGGATCCCTTATATCCGGGTCTCCTATTTCGGCATCGAGGACATGGCCCAGGCCCTCTACGACGTGGCCCGCCGGTTCGAGGACCATCCGAAGATCGAGGTCCGGGCCCGCGAACTGGTCCGGGAAGAAGTCAATGCCATCTATCCCCGGCTCCTGGAGATCCGGGAGGAGCTGGCCGGCAAGAAGGCCGCCATTTACGTGGGCGGGGCCTTCAAGGCGTTCTCCCTGATCAAGGCCCTGCGTTACCTGGGCATGCGGGTGGTCCTGGTGGGCTCCCAGACCGGTAATGCCGACGATTACAGCACCTTGCGGGAGATGTGCGATACGGGTACCGTGATTCTCGACGATGCCAACCCGGTGGAGCTTTCCAAGTACCTCATCGAAAAGCGGGCCGACCTGTTCATCGGCGGGGTCAAGGAGCGGCCCATCGCCTACAAGCTGGGCATCGGGTTTTGCGATCATAACCACGAGCGCAAGATCCCCCTGGCCGGGTTCGCGGGCATGCTACACTTCGCCCGTGAAATCCACGCCTCGGTCACCAGCCCGGTATGGCAATTCGTTCCCTTTCGACGGGAGGAAGAGCAATGAATTCGGTTTATCGATTAAGCGATTTAAAAACCAAGCCCGCGGCCGCCGCCACCCAGAACGCCTGCAAGCTGTGCGCGCCCCTGGGGGCCGCATTGGTGTTCAAGGGGATCGCCGGCGCCATCCCGCTGCTGCACGGCTCCCAGGGATGCTCCACTTACATCCGGCGCTACCTGATCAGCCATTTCAAGGAACCCACGGATATCGCCTGCTCCAACTTCGGCGAACAGACCGCGATTTTCGGAGGCGGCGCCAACATGAATCTGGCCCTGGACAATATTATCGCCCAGTACAAGCCTGAGATGATCGGCGTGGCCACCACTTGCCTGGCCGAGACCATCGGCGACGATGTGGCCATGTTCATCCGCGAATACCGGCGGGCCCATGCAGACGCCGATTTGCCGCCCATGGTGCATGTGGCCACCCCGAGTTATCAGGGGACCCACATGCAGGGGTTTCATAATGCCGTCCGGGCCACGGTGTCCGGACTGGCCATGGAGGGGAAGCCGGACACAGTCCCCACTCGGCGGATCAACATTTTTCCGGGCATGGTGTCTCCGGCCGACCTGCGACTGCTCAAGACCATGGTGACCGACTTCGGGCTCGAGGCCATGGTGCTGCCCGATTACTCGGAAACCCTGGATGGGGAGTTGTGGACGCAATATCAGCGTATCCCGGCGGGGGGAACCCGTGTGGAAGCCATCGCCGCCGCAGGCAGCGCCCTGGCCAGCATCGAAATGGGCCGGGTGCTGGCCCGTCAGCCGGGAACGGCCGCCACCGATCTGGAGGAGCGCTTCCGGGTGACCGGCCATCGCGTCGGGTTGCCCATGGGCATCCGCCAGACCGATCATATGTTACGGATCCTGGAGACCCTGGGGCAAACCCCCGTGCCGGAAAAGTATGTCCGGGAGCGCGGTCGCCTGCTGGATGCGCTGGTGGAAGGCCACAAGTACGTCAACGGCAAACGGGCCGTGGTCTTCGGCGAGGCCGACCTGGTGGCCGGCATGGTGGACTTTTTATCGGAGATCGGCATCCTGCCGATGATCTGCGCCACGGGGGATCGCAACGGTCACCTGGAACCGGTGATCCGGAAGATCCTGGACCCCAGGCTCCACTCCCGGGTCGAGGTCATCGAAGGGGTCGACTTCGTGGACATCGAACATGCCGTGGCCGGGGCCCGGCCGGATCTGATGATCGGCAACAGCAAGGGATACAGCCTGGCCCGGAAACTGGATATTCCCCTGGTGCGGATCGGGTTCCCGATCCACGACCGGATCGGCGGCGGCCGGCTGGTCCACCTGGGATACCGGGGCGCCCAGGAGCTGTTCGACCGGATCACCAATACGCTTCTGGAACGAAGACAGGCCCGATCGGACGTCGGCTACACCTATTTGTGAGCGTGTCGGCAAGGCGACATCGAATCTGAACCGGCCGGGCTCCGCGCCCGCCACAGCATTTCATCAGGACGGGTACCATGAATCTGAACGACCATCCCTGCTTCAATAAAGAAGCCCATCACCGCTTCGGGCGGGTCCATCTGCCGGTGGCTCCGCGCTGCAACATCCAGTGCAAATTCTGCAACCGGCAGTTCGATTGCGTCAACGAGAGCCGGCCCGGGGTCACCAGCGCCGTGCTCTCTCCGGCCCAGGCCATGGTGTACCTGGAGGAGGTCCTGCTCCGCAAACCCGAGATCCGGGTGGTGGGCATCGCCGGGCCCGGCGATCCATTCGCCAATGCGGACCAGACCCTGGAAACCTGTGGGCGCGTGCGCCGACGATATCCGGATATGATGCTTTGCCTCGCCACCAACGGGTTGAACCTGTCGCCCTACCTGGACGAGTTGGCCGCCCTGGAGGTCAGCCATGTGACGGTGACCGTCAATGCCGTGGATCCGGAGATCGGCGCCGGGATCTACTCCTGGATGCGGATCGGCAAGCGCGTCCATCATGCCCGGGAGGGCGCCCGGATATTGCTGGAACGCCAACTGGAGGCCATCGAGGGCCTCAAGGCGCGCAATATCCTGGTCAAGGTGAACAGCATCATCCTTCCCGGGGTCAACGAAGACCATATCGAAGCGGTGGCCGCCAGGATGAGTACCCTGGGCGTGGATCTGTTCAACAGCATGCCCTATTACCCCAACAAGGGCAGTGAGTTCGAGCACCTGGAGGAACCCGGCGCCGAAACCATTCGCACCATTCGCCAGGCGGCCGGAAAGCATGTCCGCCAGATGCGCCACTGCACCCGGTGTCGCTCCGACGCGGTGGGGCTGCTGGGGGAAACGCCCTCCGCCGGATTGATGGCCGCGCTGAAGAATTGTCAGCACCTGGAAGCGCCGGAGGCCGGGGCGCGGCGCGTATCCCGGCGCCCCTATGTGGCCGCCGCCTCCCTGGAGGGTGTCCTGGTGAACCAGCACCTGGGCGAGGCCGATCGGGTGCTGGTTTACGGGGAAACCGAAGGCCGCCTCGGTTTGATCGAGGCCCGCGAGACCCCGCCGCCGGGGGGAGGACCCGCCCGCTGGAAGGAACTGGCCGCCGTTTTGGCCGACTGCCGGGCCATCCTGGTGAGCGGCGTGGGCAAGAGTCCCGAAAAAGTTCTCACCGACGCCGGTGTCGAAGTCATCGCCTGCGAGGGGGTCATCGAAGAGGCGGTGCGGGCGGTGTTCGCCGGTGAAAGCCTCCGCCACATGGCCGTTCGCCGGCCGCTTGCCTGCGGGGCGGGGTGCGGCGGCAATCAAATGGGCTGCGGCTGATTTCCGGCCCGCCGCCCGGAAGATAAAATCCGGCCGGAGCGGCCGGCACCATTTCCAACAATGAAAGGAGAGATTCCATCATGGACAAACCGGAACACCATATCTTCGTGTGCGCCAGTTTCCGCGCCGGAGGCGACCCCAAAGGCGTCTGCCACAAGAAAGGCGCCGTCGGCTTGTTGCCCTACATCGAAAATGAAATCCTGGATCGCGGCCTGGATGCCCAGGTCACCAGCACCGGCTGCATGAAATTCTGCGACCACGGCCCGGTGATGGTGATCCATTCCCAGAATACCTGGTACGGCAACGTGGACAGCGAAGAGGCGGTGGATGAAATCCTGGACGCCCTGGAAGAGGGCGAGGTGGTCCAGCGCCTGCAGGTCGCTTGAGCGCGGATCGGAAAGGAAGACGATGTCGCCGGAAGAATCCATCCGCAACGCCCGCTACGAAGATCTGGATGCCATGGTGGGGCTGCTGCGCGAACTCTTTTCCCTGGAGAGCGACTTTCGTGTCGATGAACGCCGCCAGCGACGCGGTCTGGCGCTGATGCTGGATGGTTGCGGCAAACACCGCTGCCTCCAGGTTGCCGAGATCGACGGCCAGGTGGTGGGGATGTGCAGCGCCCAGATCCTCATCTCCACTGCTGAAGGCGGGCAGGTTGCATGGGTGGAGGATCTGGTGGTGACCCGGCACCATCGCGGGCGCCGTATCGGCCGGCGCTTGCTCAGGGCCATCGAATCGTGGGGTCACAAGCACGGTCTTACCCGGCTGCAATTGCTGGCCGACCGAACCAATTCGGCCGCCCTGAATTTTTATGATCGTCAGGGCTGGCGCCCGACCCGGCTGGTCTGTTTGCGCCGCACATGGCCACCCATGGAGGAATAAGCATGCCACAACGGAAAGCGTGGATCATCGACACGACCCTGCGGGACGGTGAGCAGGCCCCCGGGGTCGTCTTCGACCGGGCCTCCAAGCTGGACATCGCCCGATTTCTGGACCAGGCCGGAATCGATGAGCTGGAGGTCGGCACACCGGCCATGGGACCCGAGGTGCGGGAGGACATCCGGCGCCTCGGCGCCATGGGGCTGGGCTGCCGCATGTCGGTCTGGTGCCGGGCGCGGATGGAAGACCTGGTGGATGCCGCGCGCTGCCGGGTCGACGGCGTCCACTTCAGCCTGCCCGTGTCCGATCTCCATCTCGCCGCACTGAAAAAAGACCGTTCCTGGGTAATCCGGCAGATGCGCCGGCTGGTCCCATGGGCCGGATCCTATTTCCGGCGCGTCACCGTGGGCGCCCAGGATGCCACGCGCGCCGACCCGTCTTTTCTCCATGAACTGGCCTGCGAAGCCCGGGTTTGCGGTGTACACCGGATGCGCATCGCCGATACCGTCGGCATCGGCCGGCCGGCCACCATCACGGCGCTGGTTTCGGAATTGAGAAGAGTGGTCCCGGATCTGCGTCTCGAATTCCACGGCCACAACGATCTGGGCATGGCCACGGCCAACACCCTGGCCGCCCTGGAGGCCGGGTGCGAGGCCGTCTCCGTCACCGCGGGCGGCATCGGGGAGCGGGCGGGCAATGCGGCCCTGGAGCAGGTCGTCATGGCCCTCCACCTGCATCCGGATATCCATTCGGCCATGGACACCTCCGCATTGTTGCCCATCTGCCGCCTGGTGGCCCGTGCCGCGAAACAACCCATCGATCCCGGCCGACCGGTGGTGGGCGATCACGCCTTCACCCATGAGTCGGGCATTCATTGTCACGCCATGTTCAGGGACAGCCGTACCTACGAGGCCTTCGCCCCGGCCGTCATCGGCAGGCCCCACCGGCGTTACGTCATCGGTTCCCATTCGGGAATCGCCGCCATCCGCCGATTGCTGCGGCAGGCGGGCATCGATGCATCCCCTCACCAGGCCAAGGCCTTGAAGCCGCTGCTCGCTGCGCGCTGATCGACACGCAGGCCCCCCCCAGGCCCCTGCCCCGATGCGTCCCGGATCCATGGATTGGCCCCTCCGGGGAATCCACCGTCACGGAACGGATGCCTCCATCATGGGTGGGTGCTAGTTGTCCTCTTGCGGTGATTCGGGCGCTGAATCAGCGGCGGCATTGACATAGTCGTTCCACAGGGAGCGGATCAATTCCTTGACCGAGACGATCTTATCCACTCGAAAGGCGTTCTTCCCGGCAAATGCGAATCCGCTTTTGAGTTGGCCTTTCTTGGCGCTGCCCAGGGCCATGGCGATGCAATAGGGGCTCTTGGTGTGATCGCAGGTCTTGATGCAATGATACGGGCACTGGAAGGGTTTCTTATGCCCCTGGTTGACCTTGTCGATGAATGCATTGCGGATGGCCCGGCCCGGCAGGCCCACCGGGCTCTTGATGACCACGAGATCCTCTTCCCGGGCGTCCACGTAGGCCTGTTTGAACGCCTCATCGGCATCGCATTCATGGGTGGCCACGAAGCGGGTGCCCATCTGCACGCCGGAGGCTCCCAGTTTCAGGAACTTATGGATGTCCGCACCGGTGAATACGCCGCCTGCGGCGATGATGGGGATGGTGGCCTCGTATTTGGTCTCGAATTCTTTGACCGAATTCAGAACGTCCTGTACCAGGATTTCCAGTCTGAACTTCGGATCGTCCAGCTGTTCGGATTTGAAACCCAAATGGCCGCCGGCGTTGGGGCCTTCCACCACGAATGCGTCCGGCAGGTAGCCGAATTTGGCCATCCATTTCTGGCAGAGGATGCGGGCCGCGCGGCCGGAAGAGACGATAGGCACCAATTTGGTCTTCATGCCCTCCTTGAGGTACCCGGGCAGATCCAGGGGAAGACCGGCGCCGGAGAAGATGATGTCGATCTTTTCGCGCAGGGCGGTCTTGACCAATTCACCGAAGTCGGTCATGGCCACCATGATGTTGACCCCCAGCACGCCCTGGGTCAACCGTTTGGCCCTGCGGATCTCCCGCTTCAGCACGCGCAGGTTGGCTTGCACGCTGTTGGAGATGATGTCGGGTTCGTGGATACCGGGCATGGCGCAGGCGATGACCCCGATGCCGCCTTCGTTGGCCACGGCAGAAGCCAGTCCGGATAGGGAGATGCCGACGCCCATTCCACCCTGGATGATGGGAATCCGGCTGATCAAATCGCCGATTTTAAGAGATGGAAACTTCATTATGGTGCCCCTTCGTAATATCTCGCGCAGTTCGGTACTGAATACAGCATGGGATCCATGGCGAACATGTGCGTAGGGGCTAGAAAAGCGCTATTTCTGCAACCCGCAGCGGTGATCCTGCCGTTATTTGCTTCTCTTTGGCTCTACGAACGGTGTTTGCATTCAAATTTTGAATCCGCGCGAGAGCAAATAGTATAAATACTCTGTTTGGGTTCAAATGGCAAGTCGGCAGAAACAGAAACCGAATTCGGGAGATTTGATCGCCTTTGGCGGGCGCCCCATGGAATTGGTGCGGCCGGCCGACGGTGCAAGGGGATGTTCGTTCCGTGGATAAACGGCGGCCGGGGAACGTAAAGGGAATTTTCGGGCCGGGAAGGGCAAATCATACCTTTTTAATAGAATATTTTCCTGCGGGTACCGACGCCGGTCTCCGGGCCGAAGCTGATCCCAGGCAAGCCCTCAGCCGTTGATGTTCCTGGATTGACGCATACGGCTCTTCGAAAGTCGGGATCCGCCGCAGGTTGGAGTGTGTTTCCGGCGAGGGAAATGGGTTGACATTTTACGTCAGGGTCCCTATTCGGAAAGAAATTCTATCTTTGACGGCCTGGAAACCATGAAGCTATCTACCCGCAGTCGCTACGGCACCCGAATCGTATTGGAACTGGCACGGCATTTCGGCGAGGAACCGCTCCAGGTGAGTGAAATCGCCAGAGTGCAACAGATCCCGGTAAAGTATCTGGAACAATTGATCCGCACCCTCAAGCAGGCCGACCTGATTCGCAGTGTCCGGGGGTCCAAAGGCGGCCATCAGTTGAATCGCAAGCCGTCCGAGATCACCATCGGCTATATCGTCCGTCTCTTCGAGGGGCAGACTGATCTGGTGGCCTGCGTCTCCGTACCGGAGAACTGCAACATGGCCGAGGATTGCCGCGTCCGCCAGGTGTGGCGCGAAGCCACCGAGGCGATGTATGAGAAGCTGGACGGCATCACCATTGCCGATCTGCTCTGCGACCCGCCGCAAGTCTGAACATCTTCCGCCGTCGATGCCAACACAAAAGCCACCGCAATCCTTGTCGTGATTGCGGTGGCTTTCGCTATTCGTCGGTCTGCCGGCAACTTGCAGCCGATGGTTCGCCGGTGCAGCTATTTGTTCAACAGGGCCTGGATCTTCTTTAAGGTTCCCTCATCGGTCTTGCTGATCATCTTCATCACGGCAACCCGGTCGTCATCTGCCTCGGAGGTGGCCTCTTCCGCCACATCCACACCCAGGATGTCACGAATGGCCGTCACCAACTTCTTGGGGGTCACCGGTTTTTCCATGGTGTAGCGCGGCTTGGTCCCCGAAGCGAAGGCATTGAAATCCTTTATGTCTTCGCTGCCCATTTCATCATGGGCATGAGCGGTGATCACGATGACCGGCAACTGGGCGAAACGCTCCATGCTTCGCAACTGACGCATCAGGTTGATACCGGACACCCTGGGCATCACCATATCCAGGGTCATCAGGTCCGGTGGATCGGCCTGCACCTTTTTCAGCGCCTCGGCACCGTCGCATGCGGTGTCGACTTGAAACCCCGCGTCTTCAATGCACGTCGCCAGGAAATTGCGGACATCCGGTTCATCATCCACGACCAGTACTCGTTTCTCCGATGCATGTGCCATGGTAGACTCCTTTTCGGGAATTCTAGAAAATGGATTGCCTGTCAGGCGCCGGGATTGTCCCGATCGGCTTCGGCTGCGGGCAGGTTGCCGTTGCTTTTCATCTTGCCCATCGCCTTGGTCAGGGCCATCATGACCCCCAGGCCTTCCTTGACTTCGCCGTTGAATCCGGCCGACAGCATACCGAAGGGGCCGACTTTCTTGACATTGTCCAGATCGATCTGCGCCGGGATGGATGCCGCTTTTTCCAGGAAGGCAATGGTGTTGGGATCGGACATCTTCTTGGCCAGCTTCAATACGGCCACCATGCCGTCGCTGATCTGTTCGATATCCTTGTGGTCATAGGCCGCCGCCACCTTGGCACGAATATCCATCATGGCTTTGATGATCCGGAATACGCCTTTTCGCTCCAGTTCGTCAAGGTGTTCGATGGCCTTGGGCACCGCCGATTTCAGCAGCGGTTCGACATCGGTGACGAATTCGATGACGTTGTTCATGGATTTGAGGAGGAACATCACATTCTTGATGCTGCGCATGAACTGTTTGGTCAGGGTGATGACATCGTCCAACTCGAATCCGGCCTCCACCTCCTGCAGGTGGCCGATGGCCAGGTTGACCATCTGGTGCTGCAGGGGGACCAGGTCATCGGCGAATTCACCCCATTTGTTGGCTTGCTTGATGATGGGATCGATTTTGGCCTCCAACGCGTCCAATCGTTGGAGGATGAGTTCTTCGTTGGTCATGCGGACCTCCTAATCCAGATCGACGCTGGGCCATGTCTTGCCGGCCATGTTCATTTGGGGTTCCAGGGGCAGTTCCTGTCCTGTGAGCAACATATTCCAGTAGACCCATTTAAACATCATCTTACCCCAGTAGTTGACATTGCTCTCTCCCACCAGATCGAAGGGGCCCAGGCCCGGGAACGGATATTTTCCGGGCAGGGGCTCGGTCTTGTAGTTGAAGTCGAACAGGTAGGCCCTGTCGTAGCCGGAGACGATGAAACAGGTGGAGTGACCATCGAAGGACGGCTTGGGCTCCTGGCCGTCGATTTCGCGCAGGATATTCTCCGTGGCGATTTCGGCCTCGTAGTGGGCCACCGAACCTGCCTTGGAGGTGGGAACGTTGGTGGCATCCCCCACCACGTAGATGTTGTCGTACTTCTCGCAGCGGAGGGTGTGGTTGTTGGTCAGCACATACCCCATGCCGTCCCCCAGACCGGACTCGTCGACATAATCGGCCCCCAGGTTGGGCATGGTGGAAACCAGCAGGTCGTAATCCGCCTTTGCGCCCGTGGCCGATTCCATGAACTTTTCCTCGGTGTTCACACCGGTGAGGTGGAAATTGGGGGTCACCTTGATCTGCTTCTCCTCGGCGGCCACGCTGAGCACCTTGGTGGCGATGGGCTTGGTGAAGATGCCGGTATTGGGGGTGACGAATTCGATTTCGATATTGTCGCGCACGCCGTTGACCTTGAAAAACCAGTCGGCCATGAAGACGAACTCCATGGGCACCACCGGGCATTTGTGGGGCATTTCCGCGATGTTGAAGATCATACGGCCCTCTTTGAAATATTTCAATTTCTTGTAGAGGGCAACGGCGCTTTCCAGGGTGAAAAAGGTGTGCACGTCGGAGGCCGGGTCCGGGGTCCATTCCTCCAGTCCCTCGACCTCTTCGGGGGCGATGCGGCAGCCCGTGGCGATGACCAGATAGTCGTAGGCGTATTGGCCGTTCTTGGCCTGCACGGTACGCTTTTCCGCGTCCACATGAACCACTTCGTCCAGAATGAAATCGACACCCTTGGGGATGAAATCCCGCTTGGGCTTCATGCAGTCCTGGGCGGTATAGATTCCAAAAGGAATGAATAACCAGCCGGGCTGGTAGTGGTGCATTTCATCGTTGTCGAGAATGGTGATCGACCATTCCAGGGGGTTGAGTTCCTTGCGCAGCTTGGCAGCCATCATGGTTCCGCCGGCTCCGGAACCCAGGATCAGAATCTTCTTCATAGGGCCTCCTTCGTTTTCATGTAACCAATCGATTGAATAGGGTAAGGTTTCATATTTAATAGATGCGCAACCGTTATCAGCTTCTGTCACTGGTCTCGTCGGAGAGGATGCTCTGGTTTAGAGATTGACCTGGCCGCATGGATCCGGTATCGAGCCAATAAAATGGTGCAAAATCAATATAGCAATATTTCATATATATTAAAGTGGTATGGATTACGAATTCCAAAGGTTGTTTGTCAAGCGAAATATGGCAGCGGCGAATTGATGAGTATCCATTCGCCGCCGGGGGCTGTCGGACCGGGTGCGGCGGAGGAGACACCCCCCGGTCCGTCGTAAGGAGGCATCGCCGCCATACGCCAAAACCTTGGAGCAGCGCAATGACCCCGACTATATTGGTAATCGAGGACGAATCCGATATTCAGGCCTACCTGATGGCGGTGCTGGAAGATCAGGGGTTCGATGCCCGTGCGGTCAGTGACCGGGACGGCATCGACGACCAGGTAAGGGAACTGGATCCCGTCCTGATCCTGCTGGACGTGATGATGCCCATGCGTTCGGGGGTTTCCATTTACAAGGCGCTGCGAACATCACCCGGCACCCGCAGAATTCCCGTGGTGATCCTCAGTGGTTTTTCCTCCCACGGTAGTCGCATGTCGGGTGAATTCCGCGATCTGATGAGCGACGCCTCCATTGCGCCGCCGGACGGCTTCATCGACAAGCCCATCGACCTGGACCGGTTGATCCGGCTGGTTCACGATCTGACTTCTAAAAAAAGGTGACCGCCCATGGCCAAACCCCCTAAGCTGCTCGCCAACTGGCTCAAGGACCACCTGTTCGATGCCGTGCCCATGGCCATCGCCGTGATCGATCCGCAATTCAATCTGGTCTATGCCAATGACGCCTTCGAACGGATGTTCGGTCCCTGGCAGAATCGCAAATGTTATCAGGTTTACAAGGGACGCAACGAGATGTGCCACCGCTGCCACGGCGCGCGTTCCTTCAAACGCGCCACCCCCCAGGTCAACGAAGAGGTCGGCAACGACAGGCATGGCCGGTTGACACGCTATATCAAACACACCGTCCCGGTGGTCAGTGACGGGGGCGAGGTCCCCTACCTCATCGAGATGTGTACCGACATCACCGAATCGGAACAGATCCGGCGGGAATACCAACTCCTCTTCGATCAGGTGCCGTGCAATGTGCTGATCATCGACAAGGATTACCGGATCGTCAAGACCAACGCCCGCGCCCGCAAGATGCTGGGCGCGCTGGAAGGAACCCATTGTTACAGCGGACTGAAAGGCGAATCGGCCAAGTGCAGCGAGTGCACGGCGCGCCAGACCTTTGCCGACGGTCAGATGCACTCCGGCCACCACGTCTGGCGCAGCAAGGCGGGCGATACGGTCCACCTGCATGTGATCACCGTTCCCTTGCGCATGACCAACGGCGAGTTCGATATGGTCATGGAAATGGCCGTGGATGTCACCGCGACCCTCAAGCTGCAGGACGGCCTGCAATTTGCCCATTCCTTCCTGGAGACCATCGTCAGCACCTCCATGGACGGCATCTTTGCCGTGGACGGCCAGGGCAACGTCAATATCTGTAATCCCGCGGCCCGCAAATTCTTCGCCGTCCGGCCCGATGAAAAGCTGACCCGGAAGGAACTCGGCAGTATCCTGCCGGAAGGGTTCCTGGAAAAGGTCATCGACGGCGCCCGGCACGTCTACCTGCCCGAGACCCGCATCGTGGATGCCGCCGGCATCCAGCGGCCGGTGCGCCTGGTGGGACAGCGCCTGATCGTGGACGGCTCCGCCATCGGTGCCGCCTTTTCCATCCAGGACCTGAGCGAATTGAAGAAGATGGAAGACGAGAAACTCGAGGCCGAACGTCTGGCCGCCGTGGGCCAGACCGTGGCGGGGCTGGCCCACGGCATCAAGAACCTGACCACCGCGCTGGACGGCGGCATGTACATGCTCAGCACGGGCATCGAGAAGGGGGATCTGGAGCGCGTTCAGAAGGGCATGGTGATGCTGGACCGCAATACCAAGCGGATCTCCCAGTTCGTCAAAGCCTTTCTCAGCTATGCCAAGGGCCGGCAGATGCGGCCGCAACTCAACGACCCGGCCCAGATCGCCCGGGAGGTCATCGAGATGTACCAGCCCAAGGCCGACAAATCGGGCCTCCAGCTGATATACATCCATGAGGACCTGGCGCCGGCGTCCCTGGACTACGAAAGCCTGCATGAATGCCTGACCAATCTGGTGGGCAACGCCCTGGACGCCTGCCTGGGGGAGAGCGGGGATCAACCCGCCTGCGGCACCAAGGTGGTGGTGCGTGTCTTCGAGAAAAAAGGGATTATCTTCTACGAGATCACCGATGACGGTTGTGGCATGGACCAGGTGGTGCGCAAGAAGGTGTTCACCACGTTTTTCACCACCAAGGGATTGGGTGGCACGGGCCTGGGGTTGCTGATGGCCCGCAAGATCATCCAGGAGCACGGCGGCCATATCAAGCTGCAGTCCAAGCCCGGTCAGGGTACGACCTTCCGGATCAGCCTGCCGCGCAAGCGCCTGCCGGAGGTGACGCCACCCCAAGAGAACGATGAACCAGCGAGGACCGCGTAATGAGTTATTTGAAATTGTTGCAGGCCCGGAGCCGGAGCGGTCGCCAGCCCACCATCGAGCCGCACCGGTTTACCCCCAGGCAGAAAGAGTTGGCGGAGGACGGCCTCTGCGTTCGTTGCGGCAAGGCGTCCGCCGGCGCGCACAGCTTTCTCTGTAAACCGTGCGAGTCCGAGGACACCATCGACGAGATCCGGGCGGACCTCGCGGCCCTGCGCCGCAAAATTTTGAATAAATCCGGTGAATAACCATTCCGTCCGGCGGTCCGCGGGCGGATTCTGGGGGAAAAGCGGTGGCCAATCAATTCCTCGTGGAGATCCACGATTTCATCACCGGCCGGTTGGAATCGGCGCGCAAGGCCTGCGAAGAGGCCCGTTCCAGGGAAGATCGCGGAAAACTGAGATTTCACGAGGGCCGTCTGGACGAGCTGGGAAGCCTGCGGGCCTTTCTCAGTGAGCATTTCGACCTGGACACCCAGAACTATTACTGAACGAAACCTCCGGAGCAACAGGTGGTCTTGCCATGTCCCACAATTTCCTGTTGAGTACCTATGACCACATCGCCCGGCGCCTGGCGGAAGTCGAGCCGGACCTGACCCGCGAGGGCGCCGACGACGAAACCCGCCAGTATGCCGCCGGCCAGATCGATGTGCTGTGTGAATTCGAGCGCTTTCTCGGCGAGCATTTCGACATCAAGCTGCCCCGGCGGTTGCGCCGCCGGCGCGAAGAGAGCCCGGCCATCTGCACGGGGCTGGAGCCGAAAGACCGCACATGACGGTCTATTCCGAGGGTGGCCCCGTTCCACCGGCTGGATTGCCAGCGTGTCGGGTCCGGGGTCGCCGGGGCCAGAACATGCCGGTGTCGCGACGATAGGCCGTATATTCCGCGAAGGCGGTGCTCAATTTGCGCTCCTCGATGCGGGCCCGCACCACCTGTAGCCCCACGAACAGCAGATAGAGCATCAGGGTCACGGCGTGCAGCCGAAGGAACAGACTGCCCAGGAACATGATGAAGTGGCCGCTGTAGAGCGGGTGGCGCACGTAACGGAATATCCCCCGGGTCACCAGGCTTCGCGCCTCGCTCATGATGGT
>JBNKDU010000089.1:0-3866 GCA_050288425.1 Desulfobacteraceae bacterium
GCACCCTTCGGTCTCGAGGTGCCGGATGGCGAAATAGGAGACGGGCGTGGGGCACATGCCGATGTCCACCACCCGGCAGCCGGTTGCGGTCAATCCGGCGATCAATCGCCGGGTATAGTCTTCCGCGGTTTCGCGGCAGTCATGCCCGACGGCGATATAGGTATTGCCCTGCCGGGCCAGATAGGTTCCGATCCCCTTGCCGAGCAGCTCCACGTCATCCGCATCCAGGTCTTTGCCCGCAATGCCGCGGATATCGTATTGACGAAAGATTTCAGGGTTCAGCATGAGTCACTCCCTTGCATCAGGATTGTTTAAAATAACGCCGCGGCCAGAGATACGATGCCCACCAGCCAGCAATACGGGGCGAAGCGGTGCATTTGCCCTTTGCGGACCATCTTGAGCAGAACCACCAGGGCGGCATATCCCACCCCGGCCGCCGCCAGGCTGCCCAGCAGAATGGTCGCCGTCGGCAGGTCGGTCCGGAATGTCTCGCCCTCCAGTCCCAGCAGCAGGGCGCCCGAAATGGCCGGTATGACCAGCAAAAATGAAAAACGTCCGGCCAGTTCCCGGTCGATGCCGAGATAAAGCGCGGCGGAAATGGTGGCCCCGGAGCGTGAAATGCCCGGAACGACGGCCAATCCCTGCACCAGGCCGATGATCAGG
Organism: Desulfobacteraceae bacterium; assembly: GCA_050288425.1. Taxonomy (GTDB): domain Bacteria; phylum Desulfobacterota; class Desulfobacteria; order Desulfobacterales; family Desulfosarcinaceae; genus JARRKU01. Next base: position 664 of record JBNKDU010000089.1, read on the forward strand.
GCATCGGTCAATCGCATCCGGCGGATGGTCCGGCCTTTCCCCCTGCACCGACCGGTGAACCACAAAAAGGTGCCCGTGATCAAGAGGGCGCACCCCACCAACCAGATGGTGCCGAAGAGCCGCTCGGCGATCCTGGACAACAAGAGGCCGATCACGGCGGTGGGGATGCTGCCCGCCACGATCATCACCATCAGGCGAACCTCGGGATGGTCACGGAAAAGCGCCGCCGGTCCGCCGGATGAGCGCAGCAACGCCGGCACGCGCCCCAGGGTGCCCAGCAGGGCGGCGATGTCCTTGTAGAAGACGGCCACCACGGCCACCAGGGTGCCCACATGCAAACAAATATCGAAAAGCAGTTCCGGTTCCGTCAAACCGAACAGGTGCTGCAGCAGCACCAGATGTCCCGAACTGCTCACCGGCAGAAATTCCGCCAGACCCTGCACAATCCCCAGTACTACCGCTTCGATCCAGTCCATGGTTTGTTATTCGATAATTGGTTGATTGGTTAATTGTGGATCCGATTCTTTGTTTCGCCGTGCCCAAGGAACACCAATTGGTCTTGAAAATCAAGTATTTATTTCATAGGATCGGTCGATGCAGCCTGATGCCGTGTATCCGAATCGACAAATCTACCAATGAACCAATCCACTACCCCTTAACCACGGCAATGGGACGCAGCCGGGCCACCTTCCTGGAAATCCCGGCGCCGTGGACCACATCCACCACCTGGGTGACATCCTTATATGCCTCGGGCATCTCTTCGGCCATGGTGAAGCGGCCGGTCCAGCGCACCAGGATTCCCCTGTCTTCCAGTTCCCGGCCGATGGAGCGGCCCTTGCTTTTCTTCTTGGCCGCCTTGCGGCTGAGGACGCGGCCCGCGCCGTGGCAGGTGGAACCGAAGGTCTCTTCCATGGCCTTTTGGGTGCCCACCAGGACATAGGAGGCCGTGCCCATATCGCCGGGAATCAGGATCGGTTGCCCCACTTCCCGGTAGTCGCGGCTGAGTTCCGGGCGGCCGGGGCCGAAGGACCGCGTGGCCCCCTTGCGGTGCACGCAGACCCAGCGGGGCCGGCCGTCCACCAGGTGCTGCTCCTTCTTGGCGATGTTGTGGCACACGTCGTAGACCAGCCGCATGTTCAAGGCCCGGGGGCTGATCTGCAGCGCCGATTGGAAGGCCCGGCGGCTCAGGTGCAGCATCACCTGGCGGTTGGCATACGCATAGTTGGCCGCGCAGGCCATCATACGCAGATAACGCCGACCCTCCTCCGACTGGATATAGGCGCACGCCAGCTGGCGGTCGGGCAGATTGATCCCCAGGGTCTTGACATGTTTGTTCATGAAGGCCAGGGCATCGTCGCACACCTGGTAGCCAAGCCCCCGCGAGCCGCTGTGAATCATCACCGTCACCTGGCCGGGAAAGAGTCCGAAGGCATCGGCGGCCCGGGGATGGAAGATCTCGTCCACCACCCCCACTTCCAGGAAATGGTTTCCCGATCCGAGGGTCCCCAACTGGTTCGATCCCCGCGTCAGGGCACGTTCGCTGAGCAGGGCGGGTTCCGCGTCCGGCAGGCAGCCGAAATCCTCGGTATGTTCGATGTCGGCTTCGGTGCCGTATCCCCGGGCGACCGCCCATCGGCTTCCCTCCACAAGTACCTTCTTCTCCTCCCTGGTCGCAAGCTTCACCGAGCCGGTGGAGCCGACACCGCACGGCACTTGGCGAAAAAGCTCTTCCACCAGGTCCCGGACCTTCCCCCGCACGTCCTCATGATGCAGGTCGGTTGCCGCCAGACGCACGCCGCAGTTGATGTCGTAGCCCACTCCCCCCGGAGAGACCACCCCTTCCTGCCAGTCGAAGGCGGCCACGCCGCCGATGGGAAAACCGTATCCCCAGTGAATGTCGGGCATGGCCATGGAGGCCTCGACGATGCCGGGCAGGGTGGCCACGTTGGCCACCTGTTTCAGGGCCTCTTCCTGACGCAACTGGTCGAAGAGCACCGGACTGGACCATACGCGCCCCGGCACCCGCATGCCGCCCGCACGCGCCAGCTCCCACCGATATGAATCCAATCGCTTGATATCCATGACACCACCTGTGAAACGAATTCGCCGCTGATCCGCAACGCCCGATCCCGGCGCCTGGATTCCGGCCTAGATATCGACGATCACCCGCGCCACCCATCCGTCCCCGTCTTGGTCGACTTCGATCTGATGGTAGGTCACCGCCTTGATTTCGTTGCGGATCTCGTGTCGCCGGGGCTGGTAGTCCTCATAGAAGATCGTGGCGGTCAGCCGACGGGCCGTGATGTGCCGGATCTCCACATCGGCCAGAAGCTGTCCCCGGCCGTTCCAGCAGTAGAGCACTTCCCGCAGCCAGTTGACCATCAGATCGGCCCGGTCGTCGCCAATGACCTCCAGGCGTCTGCTTTTGACGGGGCTTACCCGCGCCGGGTCGCTGATCATATCGGCGAGGGCCAGGGCCGCCTGGCGGAAGAGCGACGCTTCATCGGTTCCGAAGATCTCCAGTCCGAAATCGGCGGTGTGGTCGGTCAGGCGGTAACCCTCTTTCACATCAAGATTTCTCCGGTTTTCTGTGTATGATATCCGCCCAGGGCCGACACGCGCTCCTTGAACGCGGCGCTGTCGATCACGCGGAGCAGGGTCTGCACGGCGTGGGAGTCGAAGTGCTGCGCGGAAACGATGAGGTCGTATTGTTCGGTCACCACCGGAATGAAATCGAGTCCCAGGGCCCTGGCCGCCGCATAGATGCCCAGTCCCACGTCGGCCGCCCCGCTCAGCACGGCCACGGCCACCGCCATGTGGGTGAATTCTTCATTATGGTAACCGTCGATTCCATCGGATTCAAGGCCCAGCTGTCCGAGCCGGTAATCGAGCAGGATGCGGGTGCCCGAGCCGGCCTGCCGGTTGATCAGGCGGACGTCGTCGCGCCCGAGGTCTTCCAGCCCCCGGATCTTCTTGGGGTTTCCCGGGGGCACCATCAGGCCCTGGTCGCGCATCACCAGGTGGATCAGCCGCACCGGCGTGCCTTTGAGATATTTCTCGACATACGAAAGGTTGTAGCTGCCGTCGGTTTCGTCCAGCAGATGGGTTCCGGCCAGATGACAGACGCCCCGCTTGATGGCCATCAGGCCGCCCATGCTGCCCACATGGCTGGAAGAGAGGCTCAGGTGGGCGCTCTGGGCGCG
>JBNKDU010000090.1:0-2428 GCA_050288425.1 Desulfobacteraceae bacterium
GTGAAGCCCCATGGCGCCAGGTTCGGCATCCAACTGATGCATGGGGGCAGGCAGTGCCTGCATGAAGACAAGGTAGGCCCGTCGGCCATTCCCGCGCCGGCACTGGCCAAGGGAACCCCCCGTGAGTTGCCCATCGCGGAAGTCAAGGCTCTCGTCCGGGCCTTCGGGGACGCGGCCAGACGTTGCCGGCAGGGCGGATTCGAATTCCTGGAGATCCATGCCTCCCACGGCTACCTGATCAACCAGTTCATGTCCCCCAATGCCAATCGAAGGAGGGATGAATACGGGGGATCCTTCGAAAACCGGATTCGATTCCTGCTGGAGATCTTTCGGGACATCAAGCAAAAGGTGGGAAACGACTTCCCCGTGGGCGTTCGCATCAATGGCGACGATTACATCGAAGACGGCTGGACCCTGCCCCAGGCCCTCGACCTGGCCGTGATCCTGGAAAATGAGGGCGCCGCCTACCTGCATGTATCCGCGGGGGTTTACGGCTCCCGGGAATTGACCATCCCCTCCATGTATACCCCGTACGGCTGCTTCGTTCACCTGGCCGAGGCAGTCAAGAAGGTGGTCTCCATCCCGGTGATCGCCGTGGGCCGGATCAAGCATGCCCGACTGGCCGACCGCATCATCAAGGAAGGAAAGGCCGATGCCGTGGCCATGGGCCGCGGGCTCATCGCCGATCCGCAACTGCCCGAAAAATCGAGGGCCGGAGACTTTACCCGCATCCGGCCGTGCATCGGGTGCTGCCTGGGATGCATCCACGCGGTCTTTCAACAGGAGCCCGGCGGCTGCGTGGTCAATCCCGATGTGGGCCGGGAATACCTGCTCGATGAGATGACCACCACGCAGCACCCCCAACGGGTATTGGTGGCCGGCACGGGGCCTGCCGGACTGGCCGCCGCAAGGATCCTTGCCATCCGCGGGCATCGGGTGGTGGTCTGTGAAGAGCGGGGCCGGGTCGGCGGCCTTGCCCGGGTGGCCGCCTTGTCCCCGGGCCGTGGGGAAATTATGGAGGTGGTGGAGTATTTCATTGCGGAGCTGGAACGCCTGGGGATTGAAATCCGCCTCAACACAACCCTGACGGATGGGCTTATTACTTCATTCCGACCGGAGGCAGCGGTGGTGGCCACCGGCAGCCTCCCCGACCTGCCCATTGTCAAAGGGCTCTTTCAAACCGACATGGGACTGGAAACGGTCACGGACATCCTGGAGTCCATGGCCGAGGCGGGAGATCGCGTCATCGTACTCGGCGGCGGCCAGGCAGGCCTCATGGTCGCCGACTTTCTGGGCGAACTGGGAAAAGAGGTGGTGGTCCTCCACCGCGGTCGCCACTTTGCGGAAGAACTATCCGCCAATGACCGCTACTATCTCCGGGAACGCCTGAAAACCCACCAAGTCAAGCTTTACAAAGACGTAACCATCAAGAAATTCCTCACCGACGGCGTGGTGTTTCGCAGCAAAGGTGAAGAAACCCGACTGGACGCCTTCGACACGGTGGTGGTAGCGGAAAAGATGACCGCCATCCGAAAACCGCTGGAGCTGTTCAAAAACCTCGACCTGCCGGTCCATGTCATCGGCGACGCCAAATCCCCCCGGAACATCATGCTTGCCATCAGCGAAGGAGAGGAACTGGGGCGAGACATCTAGCTCGGGTCCATCTATAAATGTCAAATCGCAGAATTCAATGCTTCCAGATGATTTTCCATCACCATGTAATGCAGAAACGGCGGCTATTTGACACCTCTGAATCTTCGTTCTACTCCAAAAAAAGCCCCCCCCGGGCGATCTCATTCAAGAGTGAGCTCTCCATCCGAGTAAATTTGTTTGATCGCCTTCAGCCCCCCAGGGAAAACCGGATGATATGTTCGGCAAGTTGTTCGTGGTATGCAGACATCCCCGGATGATCGGGGAAGACGGCAATAAAGACAGGCCAGGCATAGCTGTAATAGATGATCTGGCTTCCGATGCTGACACAGGAGTCCTGGACGACGGACTCAGGCACGTCCGGTCCCAGCATCTCTCCGACGGTCCGCATGAAGGAAAGAGTTTGGGGCCTGGTATGGCGCTCGACCAACTCCGGGAGAAAATCAGACGGTTGTGCCATCTCCGCCATGAAGATACGGATCGTGTCGCGGGCCAGGTCATCGCCGCTGTAAACCCCAATGTTGCATAAAAAAGATGGCAAAAGGCAAATAAACCGTCATGAACGTTGAACAAAGGCCAGATACGAGGCTACTGTCAGCAATCAACCACAGGTCCACTGTAGGATCGGGTCGATTATATGCCATCTTTTTTATGCAACGTTGGGGTAAAGATGACCCGCAAAGACGAAATACGATCCGTCAACCTTTTGAAAAATCACGATGAAGCATATAAAAGTAGAAAAATACTGCCCGAATAATAAACTTTTGAAGTTATTTAT
>JBNKDU010000091.1:0-3273 GCA_050288425.1 Desulfobacteraceae bacterium
CCAGAGCATGCGGTCCACGTCGTAGCCGTGTTCGATGCCCATCTCGTCCACCTGCACCAGCAGGTCCTCCATGCAGATCAGGCCGACGAAGCGGGGATCCTCGTAGTAGTAATCGCCCGTGCCGGGCACCGGGCAGTCGTCCAGGAAATTGGCCGGCTGGCCACCCTGGCCGCCGAGGGTGGCCTCGAAACGGGTGATGCCGGCCTGCAGCGCGGCCAGCACCGATGCAGAAGCCACCCGCTTGGTTTCGTGGAAATGGGCCAGGTGCAGCCGGGTGTCGGGGATCGCGTCCAGGATCATGGAGTAGTAGCGATAGACTTCGGGGGCCGAGGCGCTGCCGTCGTGGTCGGCATGTTCGATATCATCTGCGCCGATCTCCAGCCAGCGTTTGGTGAACTCCACCGCATCCTTCAGTTGGGTGGCGCCGCCGATGGGGCTGCCCCAGATGGTGCTTACCGTGCCGCACATCTTGATGCCCGCGTCGTGGCATTTCTGAATGCAGCGCTCGGCCTCCCTCCAGTATGCCGGCAGGGTGGTGCCGGAGTTGGCGAAATGGTGTTCTTCCTCGGTGGAGACCATCATCAGGATCCGGTCGGGGCCGATGCCCTGTTCGTGCAGCCGGATGGCGCGATCCACCGCGGACTCGCGAATGGTGATGGCCGTCAATTCGATATCCTCATAGGGGATGCCCCGCTTGGCGCAGCTCTTCCGGAACCGGTCGCCGCGCAAATGCGTCAGCAGTTCCTCGGCGTCGCTGAACTGCGGCATCAGGTAGGCGTTGCCCAGGTTGGTGACCTCGAGGTCGCGGCAGCCGGCGTAGATCAACTCCTGCAGGTAGAAGATCTTGGCCCGCGTGGAGATGAACTTCTCCAGGTGCTGAAACCCGTCCCGCACGGTGATATCGCCGATGGTGACTTTCCGGGGCATGCGGGGAAATATTCTCCAATAATCATATTCCGTCATCGGAGTGCTCCTTTCTTCAGGTTTGCGCAGGGAGGTGAAGTAATTCCTGCGCAATCCATTATTTGCCTTTGTACACCGGCTTACGCTTGTCCCGGAATGCCGCCAGGCCCTCCAGGCGGTCCTCGGTGTCCATCAGGACGGCGTAGGCGTCGGATTCGATGCGCAGGCCGGACCGCAGGTCGGTGTCCAGGCCCTTGTTGATGGCGATCTTGGCCTGCTGGAGGGCGATGGGTCCGCCCTCGCCGATCTGCCGCGCCAGGATGCGGCTCTCTTCCATCAGTCGTTCCCCGGGATGGACGTAGTTGGCCAGGCCCATGGCCAGCGCCTCCTGTGCGTCGATGCGCCGGCCGGTGAAGATCATCTCCTTGGCCTTGCCCTTGCCCACCAGGCGCGGCAGGCGCTGGGTGCCGCCGGCCCCGGGGATGATGGCCAGGCGCACCTCGGTCTGGCCCACCTTGGCGTGGTCGGCGAACAGGCGGATGTCCGACGCCAGGGCCAGCTCCAGCCCGCCGCCCAGGGCGAACCCGTTCACCGCGGCGATGACCGGCTGCCGGAGTTCCTCCACCATGGTGAAGACCTCTCCGATATTGGTCAGAAAGTCGCTGACCTGCCGAGGCGTCATCTCCCGGCGCTCCTTCAGATCGGCCCCCGCGCTGAAGGCTTTTTCGCCGGCGCCGGTGACGATCACCACCCGAACCGCCGGATCGGCCTCGATCTCTTGAAGGCGGGTCTTCAATTCCTCCAGCAAGGCCACGCTGAAGGCGTTCATGGATTCCGGCCGGTTGAGGGTAAGGGTGGCGACGCCCCCGTCTCGTTCGTCTAAAAGAATGTCGGATGCCATGCGATACCTCTTTCCGATTTAATGAGTTTGCGCGAACCCCCGGCGAGACCGTCTCTGCCTGTTTCTTCACCGAGACTTTGTTTCAGAGGCCGGAGGGCCCCAGAGCCAAGGCGCCGAGGGTGAAGCCGTAGTAAAGCTACTGCGAACCCGAGGCGACCCAGTCTCTGCCTGTTTCCTTTCCGAGGCCGTGTTTCAGGGGCCGGAGGGCCCCAGAGCCAAGGCGCCGAGGGTGAAGCCGTAGTAGAACTACTGCGAACCCGAGGCAACACCGGCTCTGGGGTCCTCCGGCCCCTGAAACCTAGCAACCAATATAGCGGGAGATTACCAACCGCTGCACTTCGGAGGTTCCCTCTCCGATATCCAGCAGCTTCTGATCGCGATAATACCGTTCGGCCGCATACTCCTTCATCAGGCCGTAGCCGCCGTGGATCTGCACGCAATGGTTGGCCACGCGGCCCATGAGCTCGGAGCAGTAGAGCTTGGCCATGGCCGCTTCCTTGGCGAATGGCCGGTGCCGGTCGCGCAGCCAACAGGCCTTGTAGAGCAGATTGCGGCCGCATTCGATCTCCATGGCGCAGTCGGCCAGCTTGAAGGCCACGGCCTGGAACTTGGAAATGGGCTGGCCGAACTGCCGGCGCTCCTGGGCGTACTTGAGGGCCAGCTCGTAGGCGCCCTGGGCGCCGCCCAGCCCCATGGCCGCGATGGAGAGCCGGCCGCCGTCCAGGGTCTGGAGCATCTGGTGAAATCCGTCGCCCTTCCTGCCCAGCATGTTTTCGTCGGGCACCATCACATCGTCGAAGTAGAGTTCCGCGGTGTTGGATGCGCGCCACATCATCTTGTCTTTCATGGTCACGGCCTTGAACCCCGGGGTGCCGTGCTCCACGATGAAACAGGAGTACTCCGGCTTTCCGTTTTCGCGGGTACCGGTGACGGCCTGCACCGTGACCCCCAGCGACATCTCGCTGGAGGCGTTGGTGATGAAAATCTTGGAGCCGTTGATGCGCCACTGGTCGCCTTCCCGCAGGGCCGTTGTCTTGCTGCCGCCGGCATCCGATCCTGCCGTGGGTTCGGTCAGGCCGAACCCCCACAGGTTCTCTCCGCGGCACAGGGGGGGCAGGTAACGCCGCTTCTGCGCTTCGCTGCCGAAGTAGTAGATGGGCCCGATGCCCAGGGAGTTGCCCGCGGCGATGGTCGCCGCCTGGGAACCGTCGATGCGGGCGACTTCCTCCACGGCGATGATATAGGAGAGGTAGTCCATCTCCTGACCGTCGTATTTCTCGCCGACGAACATGCCGAAGAGTCCGATTTCGCCCATCTTACGAGTCAGACCGGCGGAAAAGGTCTCCAGTTTGTCCAGCTCTCCGGCCACGGGGGCGATCTCTTTTTCGGCGAAACGCCGCACTTCGCGGCGGATCATCTCCTGTTCCTTGGTGAGGTCGAAGTCCAAGGGAACCTCCTTTGCTAGATGG
>JBNKDU010000092.1:0-43962 GCA_050288425.1 Desulfobacteraceae bacterium
ACCTGACCACCCTGGTAAATGCCTCCTACCGCGACCTTTCCCCCAGCGGCAGACATTACTGGCACAAGTACGTGGGAAACCCGAAGAATGCCCTGGAGCACGAGCGGATGAAGGCCAGATCGCCGATCACCCATGTCGATAAGATCACCCGACCATTGCTCATCGTCCATGGCGGCGAAGATGGAATCGTCGCATCCGAGGAATCGGACCGCATGGTGGATGCCATGAAAAAAGCCGGCAAACCGGTTGATTATGTCTTTTTTCCGGAGGAAGGCCACAGCTTCGACAAATGGACAAACTGGTCCATTCTCTACCGCAAGATAGAAATATTCCTCGCCACCCATCTCGGCGGCAGGCGATGAGAGTGTTTTTCAAGACGTATTCTGGATTTTCGTAATTAAAATAATATACTATGAAAAACAGCACGATATTTCTATGGACGAGGTAATTAAAAATGGCTATTAAAGACAGAATAAAGCAACTCAGATAAGAGCAAGGATAACAAGATGAACAAGGCAGCCATTACCAAACATGAGATTTACAACAAGCTGGCGGGATTTACACAAAAGGACCTTGACGCCATTGCCAGCTTCGTCGATTTCATGCGGCATAAAAAACAACTTGGCGGCAAAAAGCTGCTCAAGCTTCAAGGCATATTAAAAAATCATGACATCAATTTTTCCGATCTAAAGAAGTATAAAGACCAAACCTGGCGACACGTTGAACAAGAGTTAGGCGATGCCTAGTTTTGTCACCGACACCCAGGCGCTGGTCAAATTCATGATGGGCAAAAAGGTGATCAATGATGCCGCCCATCAAGCCTATCTGTCGGCCGACAAAGGAGAGACCACCATCATCATCCCGGCCATCGTGTTGATGGAAGTGATGTACTTGTTTGAAAAAAACCGCATCGAAATAGGCATTTTACAGACTGAAGACTTGATGGAAAGTCAAAACTATCAGTTTGAGCCCCTAAGCCTTGAGATTCTAAAGACGGCTTCCCAGATCCACGATATCCCCGAACTGCACGACCGGCTGATTGCCGCCACGGCCATGTACCTTGACCTGCCGTCGATCACTAACGATCCGGTCATCAGCGAATCCGGGTTTGTTCAAATCGTACAGTAGTAGCGGATTCGCGGATTCGGATTTGGGGGACACCTTACGGATTCGGGCGGATTCGGGGACACCTTCGGATTCGAGTCGGATTCGGGGATTCGAGTCGGATTCGGGCGGATTCGGGGGACACCTTAGATTCGGGGGACACCTTACGCAATTATTGGCTGCGCTAATTTCCAATCGATGGCCCTCTGACGAATATCATAGTATTAGTTGACCAGGTCTGACTGTCCTGCTATCCGTCATCTTTTTTGGCGGCTTTTTCGAGTTCCCTCCGGCGGAGTTCCACGCGGCGGATCTTTCCGGTGGTGGTCAAGGGCAGTTCGTCGATGAACTCGATCTCACGGGGGTACTCGTAGGCGGCCAAACGGTGGCGGACGTCGTTTTGAATTTCATTGCGCAATTGGTCGTTGGCCTCGATTCCGTGGCCCAGCACGATGAACGCCTTGACGATACTGCCCCGCAGCTCATCCGGTTTGCCGATCACCGCCGCGGAGAGGACGGCCGGGTGTTTGAGCAGGCAATCTTCGATTTCACCCGGACCGATGCGGTAGCCGGCGCTGGAGATCACATCGTCCTTGCGGCCCACGAACCACAGGCGGCCGTCCTCGTCGCGAAAGCCCACGTCGCCGGTGCGGAACCAGTCGCCGACGAACTTGGATCGGGTGGCTTCGGGGTTGTTCCAGTATCCCAGGAACATGACGGGATCGCCACGCCGCGCGGCGAATTCTCCTGTCTCGCCATGGGGAAGCACATTGCCGTCCTCATCGATGATGTCCACGGTGTGCCCGGGATAGGGTTTGCCCATGGAGCCCGGACGGACCTCCATGACTGCGGCGCAATTGCCCACCAAGTAGTTGAGTTCCGTCTGCCCCCACATCTCGTTGATGGTCAGCCCCAGCACTTCCCGTCCCCAGTGGATGAGTTCTTCACCGACCGCCTCGCCGGCCGACATGATGGAGCGCATGTCCATGCGGAATCGCTTTCCGAGGTTGGGAACCTGGCGCATCATTTTCAATGCGGTGGGAGGGATAAAGGCATTGCGGACCCGGTATTTCCCAATCAGGTGGGCCGCTTTCTCAGGGTCGAATTTGCCGCCGTCATAGGCCAGGACGGGCTTGCCGTAATACCAGGAGGGCAGCAATGCATCCCACAGGCCGCCGGTCCAGGCCCAATCCGCCGGGGTCCAGAACAGGTCCCGGGGTTGGGGGAAAAAATCGTGGGACATCTCGAAGCCCGTCAGATTCCCGATGATGGCGCGGTGGGCGATGAGCGCGCCTTTGGGGGGGCCGGTGGTACCGGAGGTGTAGATCAGCAAGGCGGGATCATCGGCTGCGGTCATGACCCGGTTCAATTGATCCGATGCCTTTTCCAGCAGATTCCAGAACTCCATCTTGGGATCGCCGCAATTGCATCCGATGATGTGGCGCAAATCGGGCAGTTGTTCCTGCAGCGTCTCGATGACATCCAGCTTCTGGGCGCTGGTGATGACGGCTGCGGCGCCGCTGTCCCTGAGCCGGTACTCCAGCGCATCCGTGCCGAATAGAATGGAGAGCGGCAGCGCCACCAGGGCCTTCTTGTAGCAGGCCAGGTGGGTGATGGCCGTCTCCGGGCATTGGGGAAGGATGACGGCGACCCGGTCTCCGGCGGCAAGCCCCAGTCCATTCAATGCATTGGCAAGTTGGTCGGACAGGCGCTTGATCCGGCCGAAAGTATATTCCGAGGCCGTGCCGTCGTTGGATTCGTAGTGGAGGGCGACCATGTCCCTCCGGTGGCTGTGTCGATCGCAGACCATGTCGGCGATGTTCAACGCCGGGGGCACATTCCATTGGAACCGGCGATACAGGTCGTCGAAACTTTCGCCGTTGGAAGGATCGATCAGTCGCATCCGGTTCTCCTTTTCTCAATCCGTCAACAAAGGCGACCCATAGTCCGCGGTTGCCGTCGCGTTTTTGCGTGAAGCCGGCGGCATCGATGGCTTACCGGTCGGTAAGCCGGCGGTCGTACATCTTGCCCACGCCGTAGTCCTGGCGGCGCATGAAGCGTTCCCGGGCCGGACCGATGATCTGCATCTCCGGATGGTGCCGCTGGACATCGATGGCGATGGTCATCTCCTTGGTGCAGCCGGTGGAGTAGGTGGCGTCCTTGCCCACCCATTCGGGGGGGATCTTCTTTTCCATGATCTGGAAGGCTTCGACGATGTCGTCGTAGGTCTGGAACCGCCAGATATCGATCTGGCCGGAGCGCTGGACGATCTCCCACATGTACATCAGGTCGTCGGCATCCATGCCGGGCTCGTAATACTCCGATGGATTGATGATGAAGGTCTGGGCCGATTGCTGGCCCAGGTGGTTCACGTACACCGACATGATGCGCTTGGCCATGTCGATCTTTCCCGGGATGGAACCGATGATTCCGCTGTAGAAGATCACGGTCATGCCATCGGCCTTGGCCGCCTTCATCTGGTCGATGATGGTCTGGGCCTTGTTTTCCAGGTCCTGGTGGGAGAATTTGATCACCCCGGCATGGCGCGGTTTGAAGCCGACGCAGATGTTGCCGTCGTTCTGGCGGGTGATGTTGTAGACATCCTGGGTGAACCGGAAATGGGTCTCCATGAACCGGCGCCGGCATTCGGGGCCGCGGGTGATGACGGCATCCATCTCCTTGAAGATGCGGGCGAATGTGGTGGACGTCAGGAGCAGGTTTGCGATTTCGCAGGTGCCGTCGGACAGGGCCAGCACGGGGATGTCCCCCCGGAGTGTCCTCACCAATTGGTTCTTGCTCAGGTTGGGATCTTCGATGACGGCGATCTGGTCCATGTCCGTCTCCAGGGCCGGATCGTTGAACATGTCCCGCAGGGTGGTCTTGGTATAGAGCGGGCCGTCCTTGAAGGCGATGATCACCTTGTGGCCGTGGGTCACCAGCAACCGGATCAGGGCCAGATCCATAACGAATTCTCCGGCCTCGTCGGCCAGCCAGAGCAACTTGCGCTTCCTGCCGTTGGGCCGGCCGAGGCCGAGAAATTGCAGGAGCGGTTTCAGTCCTTCGCCGATAAGGGGTTGGTCGAAAATCTCCAAAAAGTCCTTCCTGGTCAAAGGCGCTTTGGGGTCGGCCATCCATAGGGTCGGACTGTTGGCCGCGCACAGCAGGCGCTTGAATTCGACCTCGGCGATGAGGGACTTGATGTCGGCCAGGGTATCGGGGGGATGGCGCAAGGCATCCCGGGCCACGTAGTTCAACGCATCCTGAAAGGCCTGGGTATTCAATACCGAATGTGCGCGGCGGTTGCGCTCCGCCTTTTCGGCCTGGAACGGATCTTCGATGAGGGTGCGTTTCAGGTAGATGCTCATCAGGCGCTTTTCCAGCCGCGTGGGGATGATGATTTCGTCCCGGGTATCGAGGTGATGCTTGTTGACGATGAGGGCTTTCAGGTAGGCCTTTTCATAGTCGTCTTCGATCTGGCGGTTGATGAGGTCCAACAGGCGCTTGAGGACGCGGCCGTAATTTTCCTGGACGAAGGCCGGCTGCTTGCGCGAGATGATGGCTTCGTACATCTGGTCGGAGCAGGGATAGTAGCGTTCGCCTTCCTCGGTGTAGACCATGAAACGCACCTGTTCCTCGGTGGCGGCATGATCGGGATAGGTGAAGAAATCCAGGTGGTTCTCGATGTAAAAGGAGGTGAGCCATGCATCCGTCTCCGGGTTCGAGCCGGTATGGCGGAGAGGGGAGGGGACGGATTTGGGTTTGGATTTGGGGGTCATCGATGTTCCTTCCGATGGGGGTGGCTGTATCGTCGGTTCCGGGTGGTCCGGGCTATCGGACGCGTCAAACGGGAGTATCATAAATCAAGTATCCGTCGATCGCAATCGGATCGGAAATTAGGGTAATCGCAGATAGTTGAACCTGAAAGCCGGCGAAGCGGGCAGGAGGCCTGCGCCCCACGCAATTTCGGTTTCGTGCGGCTTGGCCGCACGAAAACTCGTTGCTGACGGGGCGCAGGCCTCCTGCCCGCTTCGCCTCCTGGATTGCGGGTTGCGATTGTCCTGGATTGGGGAATCGAGGCGGGCCGTCGCGCCTGCCACGTTTGAAATACCGGCCCGACGATGGTACTCCGAAACGGCCGGCGCGGAGGCCGGCCCTACGCTTCGGAGCGGTTGCGGGGGGCAGATGGCCTCGCGGATCGGGCCGTCGTGCACGCCCTGTTTGAAATTGGACTCACGCTCCATGAGCAATCCAGGGGTGCAAACGATGGTCTTCGTAGGGCGGGCCACCGTGCCCGCCAGCTTGGAATTCACGCTGGGTCCAGGCCCCAAGACCGGCGCAGAGGCCGGCCCTACGTTTTTGGCCGGACGGGAAACCGGACAATCATGAATCGATCATCAGGTATTCGATCAGTTGTTTCAAATGGGTGACGGTGAGGTCGGGGGTGACGGAACTGCACTGGGGGTCTTCGGTTCGCAGGCGCAGGGAGCGCTTGTCGCCGGCGAACAGGACCGTCTGGAAGCCCGCCTGGCGGGAGGGCCGGATGTCGTTGCGCATGTCGTTGCCGATGAAGGCGGTCTCGGCGGGAGGGATGCCCAGCCGTTCCAGACGCGAGACCGCCTTCTGGAAAAGCGTGGGATCCGGCTTGGCGCAGCCCTCTTCGAAGGAGAGCAGGCGGAGCTGGGGATGAAACCCCAGGGCATCCAGGTCGGCGGCCAGGAACCGTTCCAGCAGGGGCAGGGTGAAAAACTGGGCATTGGAGATGATGCCCAGGGGGATGCCCTTGTCCCGGCAGGCGGCCAGCAGGTCGGACAGCCCGGGCATGGGCCATACCGGGTTCATGATCATTTCGAATTCTAGGGCAAAGGGTCTGGCCGCCCGCGGCGATTCCAGGTGAAGTACCTCGGCCCAGACGGCGTCGATCTGGACTTCCGGAACGGCCACGCCGGCTTCGCGGCCGGCGGCATGCCGGAAGGCGACGGCCGCCTGCAGATTTTCCAGGAGGTCGGGCACCTTTGCGGCAATGCGGTGCCTGGCCAGCAGGTCCCGCAGTTTGGTCCGGGGCACGGATTTTCCGGAAAGGCCGCCGATGTCGCCGCTGTCGCTGATCAGCAAGGTGCCGTAGATGTCGCACAACAGGCAGCGCACCGGCGGTTCGAGTCCGCCTTCGGGCGCCATTCCCGTGGGGATGGGCGCAAGGGGTCCATAACCGATGTCGGGCAGGGACTCACTCATCGACGCTTCCCCATTTCAACAGGCTGAATCGCTTCGCGGCCAGGAATTCGCGGGCCAGAACGGCCTTGTCCAATCGATGGCGCACCGGGCTTGCGGATGCGGCCAGGTAGATCTTCCGGAGTCGCCGGGCGTAGGCATCGGGCCGATAGTGCCGGTCGATGACCCGGCGGTTGGCGGCAATCACCTCTTCGGCGCGCTCCGGCGGTCCGGGCCGACGCAGGAAAGGGTTGACGCCCATCAATTCCTCGCGGGCGGTCGGGATTTCCAATATCCGATGAATGATCTCTTCCTGGCAGGACTCATCGAGAAGGCCGAAATCGATCAAGCCGTCGGAGACCACCGATTCCCAGGCCGATGCGATCCGGGCATCCGTCATGGCGATGTCGAACCGGCGGCCGGCCCCGGACATGGCCCGTTTCCATTTTTCCGCCAGCCGGTTGCCGTCGATCCAGGCGAGGGGCGCCCGCAGGTGTCGGTAGAACCAATCCAGTTGCATGCCGTTATCCATGAACCCCCGACAGATATCGGGCAGCAGCCGCCCCCACAAGGGCTTGCCCTCGGACCAGGCTTCCAGATAGGCGAATCCGAATCCCTCCGTGATGCTGGTGGTGACCACGAACCGGCAGCCGGCCAGCAGGGCATCGAAGTCGGTGTCCACCCCGGCATCGAAATGGACCGGCAACCCGTGGCGGTCCACGAATGCCTTCCAGCGCTCGTAGCTTTTGCGATCGTCCGGGCTGTTGGGGGGCAGGGTGATATGGAGCGGCTCGGCGGGGGGCAGGAAAAGGGCGATAAGGATGGCCTCGCCGATGTTTTTGCGCCGGATGGCCCGGATGGGATAGAACATTCCAAAGGGAGGACTGGAGGTGGCTTCCTCTCCGGATTGACGGACGGGCAGGGTGTTGGGCAGGAGGTGGCACCCTTCCGGACGCAGTCCGGCCTCCCGGAGCAGGCCATGATCCCGCGGATTGATGGCGATATAGTGACAATCCGCCAGATAGGGTTCCGCAAAGAAGGCGTCGGGTCGGCCGTCCTCGGCAAAATCGTGAATCTGGCACAGGATGGTCGAACCGTGGGCCTGGAGATCCCACAGGATCTTCTGAAGATGGCGGTTCTTGGCCAGGGTGGGGTTGTGTACGTGCACGAGATCCGCCCCTTGGGGCCAGACGCGCGCCAGGGTCTGTCGAATGGCCCCGACCGTGCGGCCCGGGGAGTGTTCTGCGGTCAGATGGCGATCATAGGCCAGCCCTCCGACGATCTCGACCCTGCAGGGGAAGGAGGCCGGCGCCGGTTCGCCCGAAAGCACCAGGGGTGTCCAGCCCATGGCGCGTATGGCTTCGGCCTGGTGGCGGATGACCGTGGTCACGCCGCCACGTTGGAGATGATAATGGATCAGGGCGATTCGCATGGGTTGCCGCCGTCGCTGGTATGGATTCGGAATTGACATGACCGGATATATTGATCCATGCTATACCATGCCCGTCGTCCGTTGGTAAACTATTGTCGATTATGCCAAAAGTTGTGCCGATGAAAACCATTTGCCTGATGAAGAACGCCATCCAGCCCTATCCTTGGGGTTCGCATACGGCCATTGCCGCCCTGCGGGGCGACCCGGTACCGTCGAAAGAGCCCCAGGCCGAGATGTGGATGGGAGCCCATGGCAAGGCGCCGTCGCGACTCTGGTATCAGGGGCGCTGGCAGAGCCTGGATCAACTCATCGCCCAATATCCGGTGGAAATGCTGGGCGCCAGAGTGCTGGACCGGCTGGGCAATACGCTGCCGTTCCTGTTCAAGGTCCTGGCCGCGGCACAGCCCCTCTCCATCCAGGCCCATCCGGACAGTGAACAGGCCCGCCTGGGATTCGCGCGCGAAAATGCGGCGGGCATCCCCCTGGACGCTGCCCGACGCAATTACAGGGACGATCGGCACAAACCCGAGATTCTCTGCGCCCTGACGCCGTTCTGGGGCCTGTGCGGCTTCCGGTCCATCGCGGAAATGATGGTTCTCATGGGACCGGTCTGGCCCCCTTCCCACAACCATGCGTTGACCCTGCTGACCCGCCGGGGCATCCGGCCCTTTTTTCAGTACTTGATGGCGCTGGAGGACAAACCCAGGGCGGAATTGGTTGAAAGGGTGTTGCAGAACGTCTCCAAGCAGGAGGAGCATGCCGATCTATCCACATGGATTCACAAGCTGGCCGGATTTTACAAGGAGGATATCGGCGTCCTTTTTCCCCTGTTGCTGAACCTGGTGCGGCTTTCGCCGGGCCAGGCGATCTTCCTGCCGGCCGGGCAATTGCACGCCTATCTCGACGGTACCGGCGTCGAGTTGATGGCCAATTCGGACAACGTGCTGCGGGGGGGGCTCACCGGCAAACACATCGATGTGCCCGAGCTTCTGAACGTGCTGGATTTCGCCTCCCGGTCCCCCGACCTCCTGGAAGGAAGCCTGGCAAACGGTTATGAAAGGGTGTATCCCAGCAGGGCACCCGAATTCCGACTTTCCAGGATCGATTTCGACGAGGGGCCGGTCAATCCTGTGAAGATCTGCGTCGAGGGGCCCGAGGTGTTGCTCTGCACCGCCGGCCGGGCGATTCTCCTCCAAGAAAGAAATGAAGCGGAAATCACGGTCACGCAAGGACAATCGGCCTTCATCCCCGCCGCGGCCTCCGCCTACACCCTTGCGGGCCGGGCCACGTTATTCCGGGCCACGATCAATTTGTAAGGCAGAATGACATCCTCCGAGACAATTCAGAATCGGCTAGGGCCGGAAATTTTGAATGTCCAGGACGTAGGTATCGAAATCTTTTTCTTCCAGAAAACGGCTGATTATCATGCTGACTTGATCGGCGGTATCGATACGATAGGTGCCGTCGGCATCGATGGATGCGATTTTTTTCGCATTGGCCACGATGGCTTGCAGAGCGGCGGCGGATATTTCTATATTGGCGTGGATGCTGAGTTTGTCCTGGCTGGTTTCAGTCATGGTGCAAACCTGTTGCAAGGGTCCTGCCGGTTGCGGGCTTCTTGGGCCGACTGGAAATTCGCAGCGCTCGCGGCGTTGAGGAATTGCGTTGAACTGCATCTGTTGTAATGTTGTAGAATTAATAGCAGGGAGCGGCCGGCGGGTCAACATGGTAATGATTTGATATTAGGGCAGGATTGCGCCTTTCGTGAATATTTGCTATCAGGAAAAGATCATTTTCCCGGTGGGTTTCCGCCGCCGGAATTGCACATCGCCCCGCGTCGAATCGCGAATCGAGCCTTTGAGAGGAATGGATGAAATCCACATTTCCGATCCTGGTTGTTGACGATGATATTGTCTCGCGCACCGTGGTGGAAAAACATCTGCGCAAACACGACTTCGAGGTCTTCACCGCCGGCAACGGCAAGGAGGCCATCCGTCTTTTCGACGATCAATTCTTTCCCATTGTGCTGACGGACTGGATGATGCCGGAAATCGACGGCCCCCAACTCTGTCGCCTGATCCGTGAGAAAAAGACGGACGGCTACGTATTTATCCTGCTCATCACGGCGCGAGATTCAAAAACCGATATCGTATCCGGGCTGGAGGCAGGGGCCGACGATTACATCACCAAGCCGATCCATCCGGCCGAGATGGTGGCGCGCGTCAACACGGGCATCCGAATCCTCAAACTGGAGCATTCCCTCAAAAAGGCCAACGAGGAAATCCGGCTGCTCTCCATTACCGATCCCCTCACCGGTTGCTTTAACCGTGGATACCTGAACGAGCGTTTCCCCCAGGAGTTGCTGCGCGCCAAGCGGTACTCCCGGCCATTGTCCGTGGTGCTGGCGGATATCGACCATTTCAAGAAGGTCAACGATACCTACGGACACCAGGTCGGCGATGAAGTATTGAGGGAGTTTGCCCGCTGCATCACGACTCAGATTCGAAAGAAGATCGACTGGGTGGTGCGCTACGGAGGCGAGGAATTCCTCATCATCCTGCCGGAAACGAGAAAGGTGGGGGCATTCTCGATGGCCGAACGACTAAGGTTGGCGGTTGCCGGTTTGGAAATCACGGCAGGCGAAACCCAATTGCGGATTTCCGCCAGTTTCGGTGGCGCCAGCATCCACAATGAAGATGGCCGGGTGGCGGAGATCTCCATGGAGACACTGGTCAACAAAGCCGACGAGCAGCTCTATCTTTCCAAGGGGCAGGGCCGCAACCGTGCCAATGTGATTTCCATCGAACCCGAATCCGCTTGACCGGCCTCCGAACTTTTCGTACCCATACGTGATTCATGGCTGGCGACCGAACACCTGGGTCACCGCCACCTGCTCCAATCCATCCGCACCGCTGGCGGCCGCGCTTTTCAAATCGGGCAATTCGGATATGGCTTGAAAGCATTTCTGAACGAAAATCCGGTGGGTATGGCGTTCCGGATTCATGATGCCGAAACGCAACTGCCGGTAAACTTCGGAAGGCATCTCGTCGAACAAGGCCTTGGTGGCCCAAATCTGACCGCTTTGCGCCATCCTTGCCAGACAGGTGGCCATGCCCATGGCGCTGCCGGAATTGGATATCAATTCTCCGGATCGAGATTTCAAGATGCCGACATGTTCGCAGGCTTTGTGGATCCCCATGTTCAACTCGATCTCGTGGGGCCATGATTTGCGCACCTTCCACTCCCTGCTCAGTTCGGCACATTGGGTTCTCAATTCCAGGCAACAATCGATCACCTTCAAGGCATGGTGCGGGTCGTCATCGGTCTGGATGAAGAAGGCGAAAAAGCCGCAATCGAGATGTTTGTTGAAAATGCCGCCGTATCGCTCGATGATTTTGATGCTGCGCTGGCAGAGGCTGCTGACCAGGAGGCTGTATTCATCGGGCAGCATCTCGAAATTCAGTCGGAAAGCGTTGTTCAGATTGGCCGCCAGCACGGTGAGGGGAAGCTTCACCGGACCGGGATGGCATCGAATGACCTCCACGTGGCGAGCCAGATGGCAAGTCCCGGTCTCCGCATCGGTCTCCTCCTCGGGAAAGGGATCGAAGACCAGCAGGCGTCCTTCGCTGAATTCCGTGACCACCACATCGTATACCGTGACACGACCGTCATGGAGCACTTGGCGCTCCCGGTTGGCCATGAGTTGCCGGTTCGGAGTGGATCCGATTCGTTCCAACAAAGGCAGGATGACACTCTTCTGTCGATCGGTCATTGCCGCCAGGCGCTGGTCCCAGGTTTCAACGGGAACCAGGGAGCGGGCCTGCTGGACGAAAAACGTCGTCCAGCGGCGCCAGTTGTTCACCTGACGCTGGAATCGCGGTTCGAACAGGAGATCGAAGAGCTCGGGGGCAGGGCGATGATTCGACTGCTCGTCTCCGAGACGCCAGATCTTGTCTCTCGCCTGTTGGTTCTGCCATGCCACCCGCAAACGACGATCGATCAACAGGGCCGGAAGTTGGATGGATTCGAGGGATAAAGCAGGACCGGGCGGTGTCGGATCGTCGGATGCGGCGGGCACCGTTTCGTTGGCAGGCTCCGAACCTCTGGTGGCAGGGTCGCCCGTTTCCGGCGCCGAATCGTGTATGCCGGCAATCGAATCCAAGGGGTGTCGTGTCGCTTCCATTATGGCTGCCGAATCCTTACCTTCCAATGACCTGCGGATCAGCGGATGCGGATCAAGACAGTCCGAATGTCAGCTCCTGCATTCCACCGGCGTGTTGTTGTCGATTGGGGGATAAGGCTGTTTATTTGACCGGATGGCTCCCGCTTGTCAAGAAAAATGATGGCGGTGGCAAAAGCCTTGAACATGCGGGCGACTCATGCCATGAGTCTGCGGACGAAAGAGTCGAGGGGACATGAACGAATACCAGCAGGAACAGCTCGAAGGTCAGCGTCTGGTTCAGGCACACCTGCAACGGATGCCGTCGTTGCAATTGCTCCGGATGATCGATGCGTCCGCCGGCTATCTATCCTTCCGGAAGGAAGTGGATCTTTTTCTCGAACACCACTGCAGCGGTTTGTGCACCCGGACCTGCTTCGAAAGCGCTAAGAGTGCGTGTTGCGGCAAAGACGGGATTATTACCTTCTGGGCCGACCTGGTGATCAACGCCCTGCGCTCGACTCCCGGAGACATCGACCGCCTCATGGAGGCCATTCGACTGCCGTTGCACCAGCGAAAATGCATCTATCTCGGAAGCGACGGTTGCCTGTGGAATACGCCGCCGCTGGTCTGTGCCATGTTTCTGTGTGACCAGGTCCGGCATTCCATCCTGGATCGGGATCGGAACCTGCAAAATCGATGGGACGACCTGGTCCTGCAATCCAAGCGCTTTCGCTGGCCGGACCGACCCGTGCTCTTCGATAGCCTGGAGCAGGCATTCATCGACAGGGGTTGCCGCTCGCCCCTGATGTATCTGCACAACAGCCCCGGCCTTCTGCGGATCAAACAGAAGGCCGGATTATGATAACCGGGGAATGATTTGAAGTCGACGTCAGTGCCGAATCAAGCCGCCTTGAATGCATTGACCAGGAGAGGGTCCATGATGGCTTCATACCCGGTCAAGGCGGCGATCACTTCGAGGTTCCGGTTCAGGAAGGTAAAATTGCCCACCAGCTTGCGGTCGTTGCTCGTTTGAGCTTCCCAGACCGCCGTAACGCCCTCCTTGGGAAATCGCGAGACATATTGACGATAGGACGCCACGTAGCTCGGCAGGGAGAGTTGGCCCAATTGCTCGTGGCTCCAGATGATGGCCATCTGAAATGCACAGTCCAGCACCAGCGGATCGGCGATCCAGCGGCTGCGCAAGGGCGATCGAGCCCATTGGGCCGGCGGTGGCGCCGCCGCCAGGCGCGCGCTCATCCCCTTGGGCGAAATTCTCAGGATCTCCTGGATTCCGCGCAGGTCGTGACCGTGAAACAGCACCTGCTCATAGAAATCGCTGAGGGGACGGGTGGGTCTGTCGGTATTGAGATAACCGTTGGCCCGGAAGGGCGGCGGCGACGGCAGGCGGTCGGAGAGGATGGCCCTGGCGCTGGAGTGCACCACCTGGGCGCTTTCCGTCCCTCCGTTGCGGATCTCCACATCCACCTCGTAGCAGGATCCATTGCGTTCGGCCTTGCCGGCCATGAGACGGATGGTCTGTTCCTCCCCACCCAGGACGATTCCTTTGAGCATTCGCAGGTGATCGATCCCCATAAGGGTCAGTCCCGGGTTCTCATGCATGGCGCTGTGCGCCAGCCATTCGGCAATCAGGGCGAAGGGCACCACCGGCCGGCCGTCGAGACGATGGGATTGGAGAATGGGATAGGTCTCGACATCGACCTTGTGATCGCAGGTGGATGCCAGATGGTGGGCCGCATGGTTCGGAGTCTCTTCACCCGTTTCCGGAAGGTTGGCGGCAGGCAGACTCGCGCCGATCACGACTTCCACCGGCCCGCTCGGGTCGATGGCCATTTCCGCCAACAGGGCGTCGGCCCCCGAAGCCGGGGGAATCAAGGATACGCCCTGGTCGAGAAAATTCCGCCGGAGACCCGGGGTGACCATGCCGCCATCCCATGGTCCCCAATTGATCGAGACCACGCGGCATTGGGGCCGCCGGCGCGATTGCCGCCGGGCCATCTTGTTGAGGGCCTCGTTGGCCATGGCATAGTCCACCTGTCCCCGGTTGCCCATGCGGGCGCTGACGGAGGAGAAGAGGACCAGATATTTCAACTCGTCTTCCCGGGTTGCCTCCAACAACGCCTTCAAGCCATCCACCTTGGTGGAATAGACACGCTCGAACTGATCCGTTTGCTTATCGGCGATCAATCTGTCTTCGAGTACGCCGGCCCCATGAATGACCCCCTTTATCGGCCCCAGTTGGTTGCGCACCGTCTCCAGTGTCCGGCGGACCGCCCGGGCATCGCGCACGTCGACGGCATGGTAGACCGCGTGTCCGCCTGCGTTTTCGATGGCTTCCATGGTGTCGGCGATCTCCCGGTTGGCCGTGAGGCGGCGGTAGATGGCCTCTACCTCCCTGGGCGATGGGGATGGGGCCTGACCGCGGAAGGCATGCTGGAAGATGGCCTTTTTCATCTCGCCGGCATCCGTCAACGGCGACAACCACTCGGGTTCGGGCACCGGTTCCGGGGAGCGTCCCAGCAGAACGAGCCGGCAGGGCGTGTGTCTGATCAGCGCCAGGGCCGCCTCGGCGGTGACGCCCCGGGCTCCTCCGCTGATGACCACCACATCCTCCGGGGAGAGAGATAAGGCCTCAGGCGATGTTCCGATCTCCTCGGATTTCAATCTAAGCCCCACCCGTCGTTGCGGGGAGAGGCCGACTTCCAATTCCGCATCCCCGTCGGTAGGGATGATTTCCCGGACCACGGCCCGGGCCATGGCCATGGGATCGTCCCAACGGGGATCGATATCCAGGGCCAGGGGCCTGATCCGCGTCCATTCGCGGGCCGCCGTCTTGACCAGGCCGGCGAGAGCGCCTTGTTCCGGATCATCCAGATCCTCATCGGCGAGGCCGAACGCGCCATCCAGGAAGGTCACGCCGGCGATAAAGGGGCCGATGGTTTCAGTGGTTTCCGGAGCCGATAGCATGGGATGGCATGCCTGTGCCCATTGAAAGGCGAGCAGGGGCGGCAGGGGGGCCAACATGAGCAGGCCTGCCAGAGAGGACTGGTCGGCGATTTTACCTGGATCGGTGAGACGCCGGGCACGGACGCCCGCCGCATCGAATGCCTTGACCAATGCATCGGCGATGGTATCGGATCCGCCCACAACGGCGACCCGGGAGTTCCCGCGATTTGTCATCGGGAAATCGCTCAATGCCGGTAAATCCACGGCGATCAAGCGCTTGCGTTCCAATGGCTCCACCGGAGCCTGCGGCGCCGGCTTCGACGCGACGGAGGTAGTTTCCGGGACATTTTCAGGGCCTGCATCCACGATCAGATAATCGATGATCTGCCCCAGGGTCTTCAGGCTGCCCATCAGGTCCGGGGTAACCTTGGGAAGCTCCGGCATCCGCTCCTCCAATGCCGAGAGGATCTCCACCCGCTTGATGGAGTCGATGCCCAGGTCGGCCTCGATGTCCATCTCCACCCCCAGCATCTCCTCCGGATAGCCGGTCAACTCGCTCACGATGCCGATCAGGGTCCCGGATACGTTCAGATGGTCGTCGCCGGTGGGAGGGGGTGGGGCCGGTGCATGGCCTTCCTCCCGCGCCGGTGCATCGGCGGTCAAAAAATCGACGATCTGCCCCAGGGTCTTCAGGCTGCCCATCAGGTCCGGGGTGACCTTGGGCAACTGCGGCATCCGCTCTTCCAATGCCGAGAGGATCTCCACCCGCTTGATGGAGTCGATGCCCAGATCGGACTCGATGTCCATCTCCACCCCCAGCATCTCCTCCGGATAACCGGTCAGTTCGCTCACGATGCCGATCAGGGTCCCGGACAGGGTCTGGTGCCCGGCATCTGTCTCCATTGCAGCCCCAGGGGTCGGTTTGGATCGGGGATGAGACTCCGTGTCGGACGGCCGATTTTCCGGAACCGCTTGCTGCCGGACCGGGGGACCATCCACGGGAGGTTGCGGCAGGGAGGCATGGAGGGGGGAAGGAGTCTCCGGTATCGCCTGGGACGGCTCCTGGAATTCGACTTCCGACCGGCCCGTGAACGAATCTCCCCCCTTGAGGTGCCGGACCGCCTGGATCAGCTGCTGCAGGGAGCGACTGGCTTCGGCCTGGGTTTCCAGGAATTTCTCGTGCGCCCGGGCGGTCTGGGCCTGCATGGACTGGAGAGATGCGAGCCCCTGTTGAACCGTCGCCAGGGCCGCACTCGCGCGTATCGACTCCCGTGGACGGGATCGTTGCGCTTGTTCGGTTGGAACCGGCCGCCGTCTTTCTTCGACTGCGTCGTCCGATTTTACGGGTTCGGGGGCCTTCGGGGACGATGTCGTCCCGGCCGCCGGGATTGGTGCCATTGCGGCGGGCCGGGACGTCTCCGGAAGGACCGGATCCTGAAGCTTCTCCGCCGGTTTCGTCCGGCGGCCCCTTCCATCTTCCGGATTCGTCGTACCGGGTTGGCGATAATTGGTTCCCGACAGGTTGATCGTCATGCGGGTCTTGCGTCGGCTGGGGGCCGGCTTTTCCCACCGGTCGAGGGTCACCTCATGGCCCATGGCCGCCAGCCGGGCCAATACCGCCGCCAAATCCGATATGCCCGAACCACGTCCCATGGATGGATCCATGGCCAGGAGATGAACCGCTTGGCCCTCGAGGCACTCCCCGGCCAGGCGCGACAGAACGGCTTTGGGGCCCACCTCGATGAAGGTACGGATTCCCTCCCGGTAAAGCGCCTGGAGATTGTCGGCAAAATGTACCGGGGACGCCAGTTGGCGTCCCAGCAGGGATTGAATTTTTTCCATATCCCGCGGATAGGATGTACCCAGGCTGTTGCTCATGACGGTGACGGATCCGGGGGTAAACGTAACCGCCTCCACCGACCGGGCGAATGGAATCTGGGCGTCCGCCACCAGCGGACTATGGAAAGCAGCCGCGACCGGCAATTTTATCGTCCGCCACCCCTTTTGGGAACAGACCTTTGCCGCCGCTTCGATCCCGGCGTTGGTTCCGGAGAGCACGCCCTGGGTGAGGCTGTTGCGATTCGCCAGGATCACGGCATCTCCCAGGGAGTCCGCCAGGGTGGCGATCTCGTCGATGGGCGCCTGGACGGCCAGCATGGTTCCGGCATCCTCGACAGCGCTGCCGGCCTCGGCCATCAGTCGGCCGCGGACGGCCGACAACTCCCAGAGGTCTTCCCGCGACAGCCAGCCGGCCGCATGGAGGGCCACCAATTCACCGTAGCTGTGCCCACAGGTTGCGGCGGGCCGAATTCCGAAATGGTTCAACGCCTGCAGCATGGACACGCTGACCGCGCCGAGGGCGGGCTGCGCCACCTGGGTCTGCCGCAGGCGCGCTTCCGCCTCTTCCCGGGATTCCGTTATCCGCGGATAGATATAATCGGCGAGGGAATCCTCCCCATCCAGATATTTCGATGCCTCCTCCAAGGCGGCGAGGCCCGCCGGCCAGGCACATACCAGATCTCTTGCCATACCGGTATACTGGCTGCCCTGGCCGGGAAATAAAAAGGCGATGGGGCCATCGGGTTCGCCGCTGCCGAGAAAAACCTGGGGATGGGCGGCATCATCGGCCCCGGCCAATTGACGCCGGGCCGACGCGCAGGTCCGTTCCAGGGACTGGAAACCGTCACCCAGTTCCAGGACCAGGACCAACCGATGGGGCGCCCGATGGTCGAAACGCCGCCGGCTCTGCCGGGCCAGCCTTCCGATTCGGTGCACGCGCGGTTGATGGAGCGATTTAGATGTAAATTCTTCCAGTTGTCGCATCAAGGCCGGCCGGTCGCTTCCGGAGAAGGCGGCGATTTCGACGGCACCGTCCCAGGAAATTTCCGTCTTCTCGCTGCGATGCTCCTCGAGGACCACGTGGAAATTGCTGCCGCCGAAACCGAACGCGCTGACGCCGGCCCGGCGTTTGCCGCCATCGGCCGCCAGCCAGGGCCGCAGCCGGGTATTGAGATAGAACGGGCTGTTTTCGACGCCGAGCTTGGGATCGGCGTTGTCGGCCTTGAGGGTGGGGGGCAGCACCTTGTGGTAAACTGCCAAGGCGGCCTTGATCAGGCCTGCCGTTCCGGCGGCGGCCTTGGTATGGCCGATGTTGGACTTGACCGAACCCAAAGCGCACCGGTTCCCATTGGGATTCTGTTCACCGAATACCTGGCGCAAGGCCTGGAATTCCACCTGATCGCCCACCCGGGTGCCGGTGCCGTGGGCCTCCACCAGGGCCACGGTTTGGGGGTCGATGCCGGCGTCGTCATAGGCCCTGCGCAGGGCCGCGGATTGTCCCTCCACCCGGGGCGCATAGATGCTCTGGGAATTGCCGTCGCTGGCCGCGCCGATCCCTTTGATCACTGCATAGATCCGGTCGTCATCCCGGACGGCGTCATCAAGCCGCTTGAGTACCACCAGGCCGACGCCTTCCCCCAACACCGTGCCGTCCGCCTTTTCGGAAAATGGGCGGATATCGCCGGAAGCCGACAGGATCTGGGTCTTGGAGAAGCACATGTGCATGAAGGCGTCGTTGATGGTATCGACACCGCCCGCCAGAATGATATCGCTGCGACCGCTGCGCAATTCCATGAGCGCCAAATGCAACGCGCCGAATGAGCTGGCGCAGGCGGCATCCACCACGCAATTGGTCCCGCCGAAATCGAGACGATTGGCAATCCTTCCGGCCACGACATTGCCCAGGAGTCCGGGAAAGGAGTTTTCCTGCCAGCCCACGTAATCCGTTCCAATTCGCCGTATCACGTCATCGGCCTGTTCAGCGGAGACACCGGCGGCCTCCAGGGCGCGGCGCCAGATGGGATGCCCCAGTCGCGCCCCCAGGGGGATGACCAGTTCCTGGGTTCCGGTAACGCCCAGGATGACGCTCGCCTTGCTGTGGTCGAACTCCTTTGCGCCGTCTCCGTATCCGGCATCGACGAGGGCCTGTTTGGCGGTCACCAATCCCAGCAGTTGGGAGGTATCGGTGGCTTCGATCACGCGCGGCGGAATGGAGAACTCCGTGGGATCGAAGACCGTCGGAGGCAGATAGCCCCCCCGGTTGCAATAGATATGGTCCGGCTTTTTGGGATCCGGATCGAAATAGTCGCGCAGATGGCGATGGGATTCGGGCGGGTCGGTAATTCCGTCCACGCCACGGGTCAATAGGCGGTAGAATGCTTTCAGATCGTGGGACTTGGCGAAAATACAGCCGATACCGATGACGGCCACCGGGGCCTGGGGAATTGAATTCTTGGTCATATTGTTTTTTCTCGGATGAAAATGGTTTTCCGAATGGTTTTCGAGCTGGCGATTATTCATTTTGCCGGCCGGATATATTACATGGCCGGCGACGAAAGATTGTCTCGTTGAAAACCTCCTGCAATTATTCGGATACATAAACCATCGATGCCCGTTTTGCAACCATTGACCGACATCGTGGTAGTTGCTATACAGATATAACAACCTAACATCAAAGGGATGTCATGATATACTTTGAAAGCAGATACTTGTCTGAAAAACTGGGAATCCCACTGGCGAAATGGAAACGCTGGTCCCGGGAATTCCTGGCGCCCGATCCACTGGGGGGTCTGCGATCCGGATATGCGCGCCAGTTCAGCTATCATGACGCCTTCCGGGTCTACCTTGGCGGCCATCTCGTAAACGATTTGAAATTCGGTATCCCCGAAGCCAGACAAATCCTCTCCGCCATCCATCCCTGGCTCAAGCAATATGGTTATTTATCCTTGCCCAAGCCGATGTCTCCGCCAGCATCCGTGGATGACCGGATCCATATTTTCAGGTTCTCCCATGGCGATTTCGGCTTTGAAATGCGCCGCTACGATTCCGAGGGGAGATCGACTGCGGAGGGGACGGTCGAAGAAGTGTACGGGCGGTCAAGGATCAATGTGGAAGACGATTCCGGCGGGGATCACTCCGCGACGCATGCCTGGGTCATTTATATCCAGCGGTTGCATCGCGCCTTTCTGGATCGTCTCACTTCTTGACCCCATGGATCAAGGGGCGAGATTCGTATGGATTTCCTTTATAGTTAATGGTTTGAATTCCATCAGTTGCGGTGTGAGTTGAACCCCCTGGTGCTTGAGGGTCATGCAGCGTGTCAGGTAGGACGCACCGTACAGCAGATTCATGCCCATGGACTCGATGGTGCGCTCCTGGGGATCCGCAAGAAAGGAGTCCTGTACCCAGGCGTTGAAGGCTCCCATGGCCGGTCCGCACCAGATCTGATAGTCGATCTGGCGATCGGCCATACCGATTTTGGCCCATATGGAGGTCTGGCCGAGATAGGATCGGAACACCAGGGCCATTTTATGCTTGGGATCCTTTTCGGCTCTCTGGATCTGACGGGGATCGCGCTCCTGGAAATACCTCCGGGTGGCCTCCCAGACCTGGTCAAAACTGCTGCGCAGGATATCGCGCTCCAGCACCTCCCGAACCTGCTGCGGAATCTCATCGTAGGCATCGTGGGTCCGGTAGAGTTCGTATAAACGGGCGGCCCGCATGGCAAACATGGTGCCGCGCTTGAGGACCTGCACCTTGGCTCCCATCTCGAACATGTCCGCCGCCGGGGCCATGGTGACATCGGCCTGCCTGGCCTCCACCAGCATCTTGCGCACCACGTCGGAGGTATCCGCCTCCACCGCCGCCTGGTTGATGGAACCGGTGAGAATGTAGGCCGCCCCCATGGCGAATGCACCGGCGGCGGCATCGGGTGTGGCGATGCCGCCGGCCAGCCCCACCCGTAGCGGTAATGGATAATCATGCGATTGCATGGCCCTGTTCCGCAGGGCAATGAAGGTAGGCAGCAGGGTGATGGCGGGCCGGTTGTCGGTATGGCCGCCGGAATCCGCCTCGGCGGTGATGTCCTGGGCCATGGGGATATTCCGGGCCAGATGGGCCTCCTGGTCGCTGATCCTGCCCTGGGCCACCAATTCCCGCAACAGGTTCGCCGGCGGCGGGGCGAAGAACTTGGTGGCCACTTCCACCCGGGAGACCTTGGCGATGATCCGGTTGGGACAGACGATCCGGCCGTCCGCCGTGGCGTGGATTCCCTTGACCCGGTAGTAGACCAGGGGCAGGGTAAGGCCCAGGTAGGCGGATGCGCTCACCAGGCGGATATTGCGGCGGATGTACAACTCCGCCGTGGCCATCTCGAGATCCATGTCGCTGGGACTGTGGATCAGGTTGAATCCATATGGAAAATCACCTTCATGGACCGCCAGGCGATCGATGGCCTGTTCGATTTGGGTCAATGCAAGACCGCCCGCGCCGAAAAAGCCTGCCATGCCGGCTTTGCCCGCCGCGGTCACCATTTCCACAGAGGTGATTCCATTGGCCATGGCGCCTACCAGATAGCCGTATTGGATGCCCAGGTCCTCCTTGAAGGAGGCATCGCCCAGTTCCGCCGGGTGCAGTGGCGGCGCATAGCCGACCATGGGCAGCCCTTCCCGCTGCCCGGAACCTTCCTCCGGACAGACCATGGTGCCTCCGTGGACCACGGCGTATCGATCGTCCCGCAGGAGCACGAATACCGGCCGCCCGAGTCGGGAGACTCCTGTGCGCAAAGCATCGGGAGCGGTATCCAATTCGGCCTTATCGCCGATCCAGCGGGGTTGCACTCTGCTTTCGGAAGGGAATGCCATGGGTCCGTTCGCCTTGACGGGATCAATGGAAGGACCGGCTTGGGCCATCCAGCCGGTCGTCGATCTGGTTCTCCTAAACAAAAAAGGGGGGGCTGTCAATTCGCAACGTGCCTGGTCCCAGGTCAATCGCATGTGGCCGAGCAAAGAAGCCGGCGAAGCGGTCTGAAGATCCGCACCCCACGCAATTTCGTTTAAGTGCGGCTAAGGGTGTGCTCCGGGCGGCCCGCAAACTCGTTTCGCTCAAACAGTGCGGGCCGCTTTCTTGCGCACACCCTAATCCACACTAAAACTCATTGCTGACGGGGCGCGGATCTTCAGACCGCTTCGCCTCTTGCTCAGCTACATGCGATTGCTCTGTGGCCGGCCCATTTCCGGTTGACGGGATCAGGCCCGGGGATGGCATTTTCGATGGATCTCGATGAGGCGCTTCTGGGCGACGTGGGTGTAGATCTGGGTGGTGGCGATATCCACGTGCCCCAGCATTACCTGGACGGCACGCAGGTCGGCGCCGCCTTCCAGCAGGTGGCTGGCGAAGGAATGGCGCATGCTGTGGGGGGTGACCCGCCGTCCGATGCCGGCGGACAGGGCGTATTTGCGCAGCATTTTCCAGAATCCCTGGCGGGTCATGGGCTTTCCGGCACGGGCCGCGAACAGATAGGAGCTGGCGTTCAATTTGACCAGGGCCGGCCGGCCATGTTTCAAGTATTCGTTCAGGGATGCAATGGCTTGGCGTCCGATGGGCACGATGCGTTCCTTGCTTCCCTTGCCCCATACACGCACGAATCCCGCCTCTGTGTTGACGGCGGTGAGCGGCAGATTGACCAGTTCCGACACCCTCAATCCGGCGGCATAGATCAATTCCAGCATGGCGGCATCGCGCCGGCCGCGGGGCGTCTCGATGTCCGGAGCCGCCAGGAGACGGTCGACCTGCTCGATGCTGAGCACCTCGGGCAATTTGAGACCGCTTTTCGGCATGTCCACCGACTTTGCCGGATTTTCCCGGATATGCCCATGCTTGAGCAGGTATTCGCAGAAACCGCGCAAGGTGACCAGATGACGGGAGCGGGTCCGGGGCCCGCGTCCGTTCCGGCGAAGATCGATGATATATTTGAGGATGGCGGCGGTATCGATGTATGCGATCCGCCGGATTCCCTGAAGGTCGAGAAAATCAATAAACGCGGCGAGGTCGCCCGCATAGGCGGTTACCGTCTTGGGGGCCAGCCCCTTGTCGATCTCCAGGTGGCCCAGGTATCGATCCACTAGTTCGTTGATATTGGACGGTTCGACCATGCCGGCTAAATCGCGTGGATATCATACGACGTGCTGAGTCCATTGAGAACCGTGGCGCCGTCCTCCTCCACCACCACCTGGTGCTCGATGCGCACGCCCCCCCATTCGGGCAGGTATACGCCGGGTTCCACCGTGACGATCATTCCCGTTCGAAGTTCGGTCTCCTTGATGGGGCTCAGCCGCGGCCCCTCGTGAACGGCCAGACCGGTGCCGTGTCCCAGGCCGTGACCGAATTTGCCGCCAAATCCTTTCTGGCGGATATATTCCCGGGCGACGGTGTCCACGGTCTTCGAACTGACCCCGTTCCTGATGGCTGCGATGGCCTTCTGCTGGGCTTCCAGAACGGTCTGATACACCGCCAGGAAAGTCTCGTCGGGCGGTCCCAGGATCACGGTGCGGGATGTGTCCGAAGTGTATCCATCGAGCCGTGCGCCCCAGTCGAAGAGAACCGGCTCACCCGCGGCGATGGGACGATCCGTCGGAATGGCGTGGGGCAGGGCGCTGTTGGGACCCGCGGCGACGATCACGGGGAAGGAAAGACTGTCGGCGCCCGCCTCGCGCATGCCCCGTTCCATGGCCCAGGCCACCTGCTTTTCCGTCATCCCGGGCGCCAGGTTGCGAACGACGTCGCGATAGACCGTTTCGGCCAGGTACAAGGCCGCTCTGGTGGACTCGATTTCTTCGGCCGATTTGATCAACCGCAGGTTTTCCACCACATCCTCCACCGGCACGAGTTCCAGGTTCGAGCCGGCCGATGAAATTTCTTTTTTTAAATCGTCGTATTGACGAACAGTGACCCGTACGCTTTCGAAAGCCAGCCGGCGGATACTGAGCTGCCGGCCGAGATCGGGAAGCAGTTTGGCCAATCCTTTGCGGTAGATCTTCAATTCGTATAGCGGCGCCTCATTGCGGGCCTGGACTTCGAAGCGGGAATCCGTGGCCAGGACAAGCCGTTCCGCAGTGATGATCAGGGCACCGGCGGATTCATCGCATTGGTGGTCCTCTCCGGTGAACCCGCTCAGATAGCGGCGGTTCTCCTCCACGAGCACGAGCAAGGCGTCCAAATTTAGTTTTTTTAATGAATCCCGAACGGTATCGATCCGTAGCGTATACATGGCGCGCTCTTTGGTATGGGGTTGAATGGTTGACCGGTATCTGAATCCCGGCTTGACAGTGGGTTCGAAATCATCCCATAACATGAATTGATTCAGGATTCTACGATTCTCACTGAAACCCGACACGAGGTGGAAACGATGCCCATCAAGACCCACCAGGCCATCGACCGGGAGCTCTGCGGCCGGCCTTTGCAGGTCGATTCCGGATCCAGCGTGGTGGAACTGGTCACCCTCCCGTGCATGGCCGCCGACGCCAGCGGACTGGTCCACGGCGGATTCGTCTTTGGATTGGCCGATTATGCCGCCATGGTTGCCGTGAATGACCCCAATGTCGTCCTGGGGGCGGCGGATGTCAAATTCCTCAAGCCGGTATGCGTGGGGGAGACGGTCCGCGCCCAAGCCGAGACCACCGCAAAACAGGGCAAAAAGCACATGGTGACGGTGGAAGTGCGCCGGGAGGACGAGCCGGTGTTTCAGGGAACGTTCACCTGTTTCGTTCTGGAAAACCATATTCTCGGGTCACCGAACAAGGGATAGTGCCGGCATGATCACCGAACCCGTCGTCCCCCCGATTTTCTGCGTGGTGCTGGCCGGTTGCGGCGCATGGGACGGCAGCGACATCCACGAAACCGTGCTGGTGGAGTTGGCGCTGCACCGCGCCGGCGTCAGGATCATATATGCCGCGCCAGATACGGAGCAATTGCATGTGCTCAACCATCTGACCCACGAGGAATTGGACGGAAACCGAAATGTAATGGTGGAATCGGCCCGACTGGCCCGCGGAGACGTGGTCGACCTGCAGACCCTGTCTTCGGCCGATCTGGATGGCTTGATCCTCCCCGGCGGTCACGGCGTCATAAAGAATTTGAGCCGTTTCGCCCTCAACGGTCCCCAGGGAGCCGTTCACTCCGCCCTGCAGACCCTTATCATAGAGATGCATCAGGCGGGCAAGCCCATCGGTGCCGTCTCCACCGCGCCTCTGGTGGTGGCCAGGGCCTTGCAGGTGAAACGCCCCTCCGTCACCATCGGTACGGATCCGGGCACGGCCGCGGCCATCGCGACCATGGGCGGAACTCACCGGTTGTGTGATGCCCACCAGATCCACCGGGACTGCGCCAACCGAATCGTGACGACACCGGGTTTCATGTCGGATGGGTCTATATCGCAGGTGGCCCAGGGCATCGAGAATCTGGTGCTGGCAATGGTGGAGATGATGGCGCGTTCCATCTAGATTCAGGAAGGCGGTTCAATACCCGCATGCCCACCCGACTGCAGATCCATATTGGCAACCACCTGGAAACATTGGGCAAAGCACTCTCCCGGCAGCTGCACTCCCATGCCCGCACGCTGAGGCCGGACCCGTTGCATCCCACGGTCATCCTGGTTCAGAGCCGGGGGATGCAGCAATGGGTCTCCATGACCCTTGCCCGCCACTCCGGAATCTGTGCCAACTTCGAATTTCCATTTCCCAACGCTTTTCTGGAACGCGCCTACGACCAGGTGGTGGGGCCTCTGCCCGAGAACAGCCCTTACGACAAACAGTGCCTGACGTTTCGCGTGATGGCGCTGCTCAAGGAGATGGCAGGACAAGAATCCTTCGCCATGATCCGGAGCTACCTGACGGGGGCCGAATCCGAGCTGAAGAGATATCAACTTGCAAATAAAATTTCAGATATTTACGATCAATATCTAGTATTTAGACCAGAATTATTAAAGCAGTGGGAGAAGGGCGGCGGACTCGACGAAGGACCCCACCATCGGTGGCAGGCCCTGCTCTGGAGACGACTGACCGCCGATATCGGACAGCCCCATCGTGCCGATCTCCAGCAAGTCCTGGTACAAAAACTCCTGGATGATCGGATTGCCGTGGACGGGTTGCCGGACCATGTATCGGTGTTCGGCATTTCCCACTTGCCGCCGTTTCACCTGCAGGTTCTGGAAGCGATGGCCCATCGGATTCCGGTGGACCTCTACCTGTTGAATCCCTGCCGCGAATATTGGGCCGACATCGCCTCCGATCGTCAATTGTCCAAGGCACGCGCAAGGGCCGAGCAGATGGAAATCGAATTCGGCGACCTTCATTTCGATCGCGGAAACCGGCTCCTGGCATCATGGGGATTGCAGGGCAGGCAATTTTTCGGGCTGACCCATCAATTGGACGGCCGATTCATCGAGTCGTTTGCCGACAATCCCGTCCATGGCCTGCTGACCCGGATCCAGCAGGACATTCTCGAACTCGGCGACCCGGCCGGCCGGGTCCATGCCGGCGAATCGGTTCCGCCGGACGGTTCCATCCGCATCCACGCCTGTCACAGCGCCCTGCGTGAGGTGGAGGTCCTGCATGACCAATTGCTCGAAATCATGGAAGCCGACCCGGAAATCCATCCGGGCGACGTGATGGTGATGACGCCCGATATTTCTGTCTACGCCCCTTATATTCATGCAGTTTTCGGGTCCGGGGGCATGGGTCGGGATCAATCGATTGCATACACGGTGGCGGATCAGGGATTGCAACGGGAAAGCCAATTTGTGGATGGCTTCCTGCGGTTGTTGCAATTGCGCAACAGCCGCCTGGAAGCGACCCGCATCCTGGACCTGTTGGAATTGCAGCCCGTCCGGGAACGTTTCGGGATTGCCGCGGCGGATTTGCCCCTGCTGGCCCGATGGGTCGGGGAGGCCGGCATCCGCTGGGGGTGGGACGCGCCGGACCGCAAAAACCGCGGATTGCCGGGCTTTCCGGAGAATACCTGGCAAACGGGCCTGGACCGGCTGCTCATGGGCTATGCCGTGCTGCAGGAAGAAAACCGGTTGTGCTCCGGGGTTCTGCCCCACGAAGGCATCGAGGGCGGCCAGGCGGATCTGCTGGGACGTCTGGTTCGATTCGCTACGGCCTTGTATGGAGAACTCCAAAAGATCCCATCCAGTGCTTCCCCCGCCCAATGGGCGGATATCTTGGCGGAATTCATGGATAAACTGTTATTCGCCGACGATCAGTCGGCCCGGGATCGCCAGGTGGTTCGCCTGGCCATGGAAAAAATAAGGTCACTGGAGACCGAAGGGGTCCTGTCCGAGTCGTATTCGTTTGAAATCGTCAATGCCCATCTCGGGGACGCACTCAGTCAGCGCTTGCCTGGAACGGGATTCATGGCGGGCGGGGTCACATTCTGTGCCTTGCTGCCCATGCGCAGCATCCCGGCAAAGGTGATCTGTATCTTGGGCCTGCAGCATGACGCCTTTCCCCGGGACCTTCACGAACCGGGCTTCCATCTCATGGCCGCCTCGCCACGGCCCGGCGACCGATCCAAACGCGATGACGACAAGTACCTGTTTCTGGAGGCATTGTTGTCGGCCCGGTCCATTTTTTATCTCAGCTACATCGGTCGGGATATCCAGGACAATTCCATCCGGCCGCCTTCGGTGCTGGTTCACGAATTGTTGGAATATCTTACCGAGGGCATGGGCATCGAGGAGGAAAAGCTGGTCACCGTTCATCCGCTGCAGGGCTTTGCCAGGCCCTATTTCGATGGCAGCGATGACCGTCTGTTCAGCTATTCCCTGGAGAATCTCGAGGCGTGTCGCCAGCTGGCAGCCCAAACGCCTTCGCCCGCGAAATTCCTCCCCACGCCGCTGCCGCCTCCGGAGCCGGCCATGGGTCATGTGACCGTGGCGGATCTGATCCGCTTTTTCCAACACCCCATCCGATTCCTGGCGGAACGGCGCCTGGGCATCTACCTGCGCAGGGAACCCGAAATCGCCCGGGACCGGGAAAGCTTCCATCCCGATGCCCTGGAACGATTCTTCATCGGACAGACCATTCTCGATACCCGGATCCGAAACGAGTCGACGAAATCGAGTTTCGAGACCGCGCGGGCGGCCGGCCAACTGCCCCACGGCACCGTCGGCGAGGTGGTCCATGACGAAATCGAGGACGAAGTCGTCCGGTTCGTATCCGAACTGGACCTGCTGCTTCCCAAGGAAAAACCACGGGATCTCGTCGTACGATTGGAGAAGGGCCCCGTACGCATAGAAGGGCATATCGACAACCTGTTCAAAGAGGTCCGCCTGGTTTACCGCCTGGCCAGGATACGCCCCCAGGACATGGTCATGCTGTTCATCAACCATCTGATATTACAGGAGACATCGCAGCAGGCCGACGACATTCCCGATGAGAGCATCCTGGTCGGCAAGGACGAAGTGCTGCGACTCGGCGCCATGGAGAATGCGGGCGATCTGCTTGGCGAGATGGCCGAACTGTATTGGCGGGGCCTGCAATTCCCGCTGCCCTTGTTTCCCCGGTCCAGCCATGCCTATGCAATCCATATGATCGAAAAGAACGCCGGTGAGCAGAAGGCCCTGGCGGCCGCATGGAAAGAATGGCATGGAGGCTACGCCCATGATGGCGAATGCCTCGATCCCTATATCCGCCTTTGCGTCGCCGAGACCGATCCGTTTCAAAAATCATTTCAAGATCTCGCCCTTCAAATCTATACACCACTCCTTGCGGCCATGGAGCTGCGGGCATTGAAATGATCCGCACGGGCTAGAACCGCATGCGAATGCCCAGCCTTACGACGCTGTCATCCAAATCCCAATCGGTGGGAGCGTCTTCCATCTCGAGGTCGTAGCTGGCGAATTCAAGAAAAATAGTGGCATTCTCCACGATCTGCAGGCCCGCACCCAATGAATAGGCGGTGTACTTCTTGGTGTCCCGCAGGGACAGTATTTCCGGGGCATAGTCGAGAGTTGCGAATAGCTCCAGGGGAATGGGCATGACGCTTCGATCGAACAGATAGGCGACCCGCCCGGAAAATGCAATGGCTCCGACATCTCCGGAGAACCTGCCATCTTCCGCATCTCCGAACAATCCGGCAAGTCCGATTTCGCAGGTCAATCCCGGTGCCAAAAACTCGCTTCCCACCATGACATTCAGATCCAGCCATTGGTAGTTCATGTCGTCGTCGTCCGTATAGACCACTCCGGCACCGGTTTTCAGATAACCGGTATTCAAATCCCGTTTGAAATAACCATCCGCTGCCACCGATGTACTGCCGGCACGCAAGCTGAATCCATAACCATCGGCCCAGCACATGCTGGTCAAACCCAATCCCACCGCCATCATTACCGTCAGCATCGCCTTGAGTTTCATCATACATCCTCTCATCATCAATGATTATTGGGGTATCGCTACCGGGCAAACTCGAACTAACGCGGAGGACCATTCAAGACCCATGCCGCGAGCGTCAGGACGATATATCTATCAATATCAGCCACAAAGATCCACCTTCAATTCATCGGTCCGGTCAAACAGATCCTTTTTTGAATTTCCGGTTACCATGGATGCACGCAATCGAAATTGCGCGGGACGCATACCACCTGCCAGTAACGCAGGCTATTCATCTCGGCTACAGGCCATTTCCCCCGGCCTGGATCGGGTCCATCCTTGACATTCCAATGGCTTGCCGATAAAAGGCGAAGAAATTCAGATACCGCTGTCAAAGGGAGCCACCAATGCCTGGGTGGCGGAATTGGTAGACGCAAGGGACTTAAAATCCCTCGCACGGATAGTGCGTGCCGGTTCGATTCCGGCCCCAGGCACCAACAAGAATCACTGCCCGACCATCCCCAACGCATGCCCCGCGCAGCTTCGGGGCGCCATCCATCGATGGTTCTTGTACGGCGCGCGTGGTCGGCCGGGATAGGGATCCTGTCCAAAGGGCCAGGCTGTCAATTTGTCGACACTGCTCCATAAGTTCGATCATGGTTTCGTATGGTCATCCAATACAAACAACCATATAACTATCCGTTATTAATCGTCTAAATACTAATGTCTCTCAAAACGATGGTTTCTGGCAAGAAGATTGCATTTGATATGTGCAAGCCTTCTCATTCAACCTCCTATTCTGCCGGGTGGTCCATGCGAACCTTGCATGGACCACACCTTTCTGACCGGCGGAAAACCGCCCAGGTCCGGCCCCATACCAAATGACAGTCCGCAAGATGACAGAAGCCGGGCGATTTGCTGACGGGAAACGCCCGCATGTGGATTACTTCCCGGAGTCTTCTTCTCGCCACCGTCGAAAAAAAATGGAAAATATTAATTCCTTTGGTTGACATTTCGTCTACCTGCTTTTATGATGCTGATTTAATTGATATTCAGGAGGAGAACATGAATAAGGCCGATCTTGTCAATGCGCTGAAGAATCAAAACGGCTTTACCCGTCAGCAGGCCGAAAAAATCGTTGATATCTTCTTCAATACCATGGCAGATGCATTGTCCAATGGCGAACGCGTCGAAATTCGTGGGTTTGGCAGTATTTTCGTCAAAGACTACAAGGCATACACCGGACGGAACCCCAAGACCGGAGAACCGGTCATTGTCAAGCCCAAGAAACTTCCCTTCTTTCGCTGTGGCAAGGAACTGAAGGAACGCGTGGATAGCCAATAGCGGCGCAAATCTAAAATCGGGCCGTCTCTACATACAGCGATGCGGGGTCGCCGGACAGAGACCGCCCAAATCAAAAAAAGACCGTTCATGCTGTGGCAAACCTTCCACACGGCTTACGCGTTGCGGCCAAAAACCGAACGGGACAAAACCGACCTGCCCGCCAGTGAAATTGAAACCGATATCGAACCCGATGACGATGATCTTTGGATCGTCTGCCGGCAATGCCGGCAACGCCTGACCCGGCCGAGCGAACGCATATCCTTCAATGGCAGCCATACGCATACGTTTGCCAATCCATCGGGGGTTGTGTTCGAAATCGGGTGCTTCCGCATGGCCAGCCGGATTTCGCTGATCGGCCCCCCTTCATATGAATTTCCATGGTTTGCCAGCCACTCCTGGCAAATCGCCATATGCGCCACCTGCCAGAGTCATTTGGGTTGGCATTTTAAAGGGCAGGGGGGGACGCAGTTCTTCGGGCTCATCCTGGACCAGTTGAAAGAGATCGCATCCCCTGAATAGACAAATATTGTGTTGGATATCCTTCTAAAATACAATGGAATGTGTTTTCACGTGAAACGTCACAATTTCAGAGCAAAGTCAAGATTTTTTTTCAACACCGAACTAATCAAGATCATGGACCGGCGAGGATGCTTTGTCTGCATTGATCCCGATTGAGCACTTTCCCGAAACCCTTTGACAGCAATCATGGCTTTTTTTTATATAATGGGAAATTGCCGATCCTGGAGATGCCCGCATGCCCGATAACATTCAGCAAACGTTGCAATTGAAAGAGATCACCGATTGTTTCAGTGGATTGAAAATCGTGGAAAAAAGATGCCTGAGCAACGACTTCGTGGAATTGGTGTTCCATCGTCGCGACTTGGATGAATGGCATCGCATACTGAACGCCTTTCTGGGGCTTCCCACAAAACCCCAGGGAACTGAGCCTACGCCCAAAGACCTGGAAATCACCTCCACCACCGGTGGCATCCGCATGAATCAAACCTTGTTCGAGCAGGAATTTGCCAACGGCATCGTCATCGCGAAATTCTGGCCCTGGGAAGACCAGCGACATATTACCCTGAGAATGGCCTTATTGATGAAATAAGGATCGTCACCGCGCAGCCGCCTCGACAGGTACAGGAGTCAACGACTTGCAACTGATCAAAATCCTCCAATTTGTTTGCATTCTGATTGCGGCGGGTATCATGGGCAACTGGTACCTAGCCGAATACCGTAAGGCCATCATGGCGGGGAAACCGCTGTACCGCGCCTGCTTTACCCTTCCGGGAATCCTGATTATGCTGATGATCCTGTTGCTCCCGGTGCTCGCCCGATTGCTCTAACCTCCGGATCGCTGGTCATGAAGATCTCCCGATTGTTCGTCGAAGGCTATGCGGTCCATCATCCGCGGGTGCAGCAATTCGCCCGTCGATTGGATCTCGAGCCTGTGGTGATAGACGATCCTGCTTTTCTTTATCAGGAGATCAAGGACCACACCGATCCATGGCGACATGGCAAACAGAATCTTCTGTTGACGCGCAACAAGGGCACGTTTTTGAAGGATTGCCCCGGGACGCGTGATTACCTGTGCTGCGGCTATCGCATCCTATATATAGGATCGTATTGCACTATGGATTGTTCTTATTGCATCCTGCAAAGCTATTTTCATCCGCCGCTGCTGCGCTTTTTTCTCAATCATGAAGATTTGCTCACCGAACTGGATACGGCCCTGGCCCAAGGCGTCTTGCAACGCATCGGCACCGGCGAATTTACCGACAGCCTCATCTGGGAGGGGGGAACCGACCTGAACGCTGTCCTGGTCGCTCGATTCGGCCGACAAGACGCGGCGGTGCTGGAACTGAAAACCAAGACTACGGCGATCCAAGGGTTCCAAAGCCTTGCGCACAACCGCAAGACCATCCTCGCCTGGTCGCTGAATACACCGGCCGTAATCGCCAGCGAAGAACGGGGCACGGCGACACTGTCTGCCCGGTTGCGCGCCGCCGCCCAATGCCAGGAGTGGGGGTATCCGCTGGCGTTCCACTTCGACCCCATGATGATCTACCCGAATTGCGAAAAAGAGTACCGTCAGGTGTTGGAACAATTATTCGCAACGGTATCCGCCCGGCAAATCGTTTGGATCAGCCTGGGTGCCATGCGCTTCATGCCGGCGCTTAAACCCATCATCGAAAAACGGTTTGACCGGTCGACCATCGTCTATGGGGAATTTGTTCCCGGACTGGATGGCAAGATGCGCTATTTCAAGCCCTTGAGGACCCGGCTGTTCCGCAAGATGTTCCAATGGATCGGGGAAATGGCTCCGGACACGACCACCTACTTGTGCATGGAAGACGAGCAGGTATGGCGCCAGAGTTTCGGCGACAGCCCGCAATCCAGGGGAGGACTCGCCGCCATCCTGGATGAAAGTGCCCGCCGGCATTGTGGATTGACATGAAACCGACCATCCCGTTCCTGATCATCTGTCTGGTATCGCTAGTCATTGCCCCGGACGCCAAGGCCCGGGGACGATGGGATTTGGTGAAGCGGGTCATCGATGGCGACACCGTCGAATTGCAATCCGGCGAGATGGTCCGCTATCTGGGCATCGATGCACCGGAGATCGACCACCTGACCCACGCATCGGAACCTTATGCCGAGGCCGCCTTGGAACTGAACCGTCGATTGGTCGGCGGCAAGAGGATTTATCTCCTGTTCGAGGAGCGCCGCCGTGACCGCTATGACCGGCTTCTGGCGTATCCTTACGATGACCGGCATCGCCTGATCTCCAGGATGATCATCGCAAAGGGCCTGGCATATTACTACCCGGATGCCGATCGGCATGACGGCCGGCAAGACGGGGAACTGCTGGCCGCCCAACGCATGGCCATGAAACGGGAACTGGGCATCTGGTCAGTTCCCCCCAGCGGGCAGGGGCCATTTATCGGCAATCGCCGCACCCGGCGGTTTCACACCCTGGATTGTCCATACGGTTCGGGGACCCAGGTTCAGAACCGGGTCAAATTCATTACACGGCGCCAGGCCCTTTGGCAGGGATACGCTCCCGGCAACCGATGCCTGGGATCGCCCATAAAAAAAGGGCTGCGGCGCCGGTAACCTCGCCACAGCCCTTGAAACTCCAGGGTTGGTATCGGTTTCTACTCTTCTTTTTCGTTCTTGATGGCTTCGATCACCTTTTCAGCCAACTGGGCCGGTACTTCGTCGTAGCGGTCGAATTCCACCGAGAAGATGCCGCGCCCGCCCGTCATGGATCGCAGATCCGGGGCGTAGGTCAAGACTTCCGCCATGGGAACTTCCGCATTGATCACCTGATACTTGCCCGAGGAATCCATACCCAGTACGCGGCCCCGACGACCGTTGAGGTCTCCCATGATGTCTCCCATGAATTCGTCGGGCGTGGTGACTTTCATTTTCATGATCGGCTCGAGCAGTACCGGTTTGGCATCCTGGGTCGCCTTGCGGTACGCCAGCGATCCGGCGATCTTGAATGCCATTTCCGAACTGTCCACGGCATGAAAGGATCCATCGTCCAGGGTGGCCTTGAAATCGACACATGGAAAGCCGGCCAGCACGCCCTTGGCAGAGGCTTCGATAATCCCTTTTTCGACGGCGGGAATGTAGGTCTTGGGAATCGATCCGCCCACAATGGCATCCACGAATTCGAAACCCTTGCCGCGGGGCATGGGTTCGAATTGGACCCAGCAGTCGCCGAACTGACCATGACCACCGGTCTGTTTCTTGTGCTTGCCCTGAACGCGTACCTTCTTCTTGATGGTTTCGCGGTAAGGCACCTTGGGCGTTTTCAGCAGGACTTCGACATTGAACTTGCGCTTCATCTTTTCGATGGCGGCTTCGATGTGCACCTGGCCCGATCCGGATAGGAGGATCTCCTTGGTCTCGGCATTGCGCTCGACTCGCAGCCCCAGATCTTCCTCCAGGAGGCGGGTGAGGGAAGAGTAGATTTTGTCCTCGTCGCCCTTTGATTTGGCTTCCAGCGCAAAGGTGATCAGGGTGGGGAGGGGATCCGCCAGCTTGAAAACAACCTTTTTGCTGTCGTCGCAAAGGGTATCGCCGGTGGTGGTTTCCTTGAGCTTGGCCACCGTGACGATGGAACCCGGGCCGGCTTCCTTGGCCGGCTTTTGCTCCTTGCCGGTAATGGTGAGCAGCTGATTGAACCGTTCCTTGGTCTGCTTGGTGCTGTTGTAGAAAGTTCCGTCGCTGCCCAGTTTTCCGCTGATCACGCGGAAAATGGAGAGACGACCGGCGTATGGGTCGGCAACGGTCTTGAATACCAGGGCGGAGAAGGGGGCGGCGGGATCCGAGGCCACCTGCACTTCGCTGTCATCGCCGGGATTGCGGCCCTTGAACGGCGGCCGTTCCAGAGGGGAGGGCATGCAATTGAGAATAAAGTCCATAAGCAGGTCCACGCCGATGTTGGCGGTGGCGGAACCGCATAGCACCGGGACGAAGTCCCGGTTCACTATTCCCTTTTTCAAAGTGGATTTGATCTCGTCATCGCTGAGGCTTTCGCCTTCCAGATATTTTTCGATGAGGGCATCGTCCGCCTCGGCCACATTCTCGATCAGGGCTTCCCGTTCGCTTTCCGCCTGGTCCTGCATGTCCTCTGGAATATCCGTGGCGGTGGCCTTGCCGTTGTCATATGTATAGGCTTTCATGGATACCAGGTCCACCACACCCTTGAATCCCGCCTCCTTGCCGATGGGCAATTGGAGGATAATGGGTTTGGGGGTTCCGAAGGATTCCCGGCTGTCCTGGAAGGCGCGCTGAAAATCGGCTCGTTCGCGGTCGAGTTTGTTGATGAAAATGGCTGCCGGCAGATTGTCGTTGGCGGCAAATTCCCACCCCTGTTCGGTTTGAACCTTGACACCGTCCACTGCGTCGACGACGACGACCACTGCGTCGG
Organism: Desulfobacteraceae bacterium; assembly: GCA_050288425.1. Taxonomy (GTDB): domain Bacteria; phylum Desulfobacterota; class Desulfobacteria; order Desulfobacterales; family Desulfosarcinaceae; genus JARRKU01. The sequence continues at coordinate 35,367 of JBNKDU010000092.1, forward strand.
CGGCTTGCATGCACAATTTCGTATCGGTGAAAAAATTCTGATCCCCCGGGGTGTCGATGAGGCTGATGGTCATCTTCTTCCATGGCACCTGGGCAAAACTACTGGAAATGCTGGTCAGGCGTTTGAGCTCTTCCGGCTCGTAGTCCATCACGGTATTGCCATCCTCCGTGCGGCCCAATCGATTGGTTACGCCTGCATTGAAAAGCATCGCTTCTGCCAGAGATGTTTTGCCTGCCCCGCCATGGGCAACCAGGACGACATTTCTTAATTTATCTGCCATTTTCGATCACTCTTGCTCCTCTCTGATGGGTATGGTGACGCGGATGATCGCCAACGAGCTGGAAATCCGGTATTGATATATGTGACCGGTGAAAAAATCAAGATCAAAATCCTTGATTATAATGCAGAATCCGAAGCAACGAGCAGGAGAAGATATTCCTGGTTGCCCTTGGGGCCCCGTACCGGTGAGGGGACCACCGGACCACATTGGAGCCCCTGACCGGCAAAATGGGCCGTCAATTGATCGATGACCGCCTGCTGCTGATCCGGGTCGCGGACCACCCCGCCTTTGCCCACCTTTCCTTTGCCCACTTCGAATTGCGGTTTGATCAAGGCCAGGATGCGGCCTTCGGGCTTCAAATAGTCTCGTACCGCCGGAACCACGATTCTCAAGGAGATAAAAGAGGTGTCGATGGTGATCAGGTCCACCGACTCCGGGATGGTGCCCGGGGGCATATGGCGGACATTGGTGCGTTCGATGACGATAACCCGCGGATCCTGCCGCAGCTTCCACGCGAGTTGCCCATACCCGACATCCACGGCATAGACTTTCCCGGCGCCGTATTGGAGGAGGCAGTCGGTAAAACCGCCGGTGGAAGCCCCCACATCCATGCAGATCATTCCGTTGACGTCCAATTGCAGGGCCCGGAGCCCGCCCTCCAGCTTGAGACCGCCGCGACTGACATAGCGAAGCCCTTCACCCCGGATGTCAATGTGTACCTGAGGGTCGAATTTCATTCCCGGTTTGTCCTTGCACTGGGTATCCACCATGACCTTGCCGGCCATGATCAGTGCGCGGGCGTGCTGCCGGCTGGGCGCGAGGCCCTTGGCCACCAGCAATTGGTCCAAACGAGGTTTGACGGCCATCCGATCACCGGGCCATGGAAGGCGTATCTGCCAGGACGAGGGATTGGGATTGATGGGGCAGGTGTTCAAGGAGTCGTTTCGCCGTTCGCGCGATTCCCCTGGCATTGAGTCCATAGATTTCATGCAGTTTGGAAACCGGCCCGTGCTCCACGAACCGATCGGGTATTCCGATGCGCTTGATCTGCAGTGGAGCGAGACCGCTTTCGGCGAGAATTTCCAACACGGCGCTGCCGAAACCACCGCAAAGGGCGTTCTCCTCCACCGTGAGAACATAGGTAAATTTCCGCGCCAGGGAGACGAGCATGTCGCCATTGAGGGGCTTGGCGAAGCGGCAGTTCGCAACTGTGGTGTGAATGCCGTCCTGCTCCAGCAGGTCTCCGGCCTCGAGGCTCTGTTGAACCATGCTGCCGATGGCCAGGATCAACAGGTCGGATCCCTGGGTCAGCACTTCGATATCGCCGATGGCAATGGGTTCGGGATCCGGATCCAGTGCGACCCCCAATGCGACCCCGCGGGGGTAGCGAATGGCGGTGGGGCCGTCGTGCTGCAGGGCCGTGACCATCATGCGACGCAGCTCGTTTTCATCCTTGGGGGCCATGACCACCAGGTTGGGCAATGCCCGCAGGTAGGAGAGATCGAACTGGCCATGATGGGTCGGTCCGTCTTCGCCCACGAGTCCGCCCCGATCGATGGCGAAAATCACCGGCAACCGTTCGATGCAGACATCATGAATGATCTGATCGAATGCGCGCTGCAGGAAGGTGGAATAGATGGCCACCACCGGACGAAAACCTTCCGTGGCCATGCCCGCGGCAAAGGTTACGCCGTGCTGTTCGGCTATCCCCACATCGAAAAACCGTTTCGGAAATCGCCGGGCAAATTCCGCCAGGCCGGTGCCCTCGGGCATGGCGGCCGTGACGGCGACCACTTTTTCGTTTTTGCCGGCCAACTCGACCATGAAATCGCCGAAGACCTGGGTGTAGGACGGCCCGGAACAGGCGGGGGCGGTGCTATTGCCCGTGGCGACATCGAAACAGCCGACGCCGTGAAAATAGACCGGATTCTCTTCCGCCTGGGCGTACCCCTTTCCCTTGGTGGTGGTCACATGCAGCAGGACAGGATCGGTAATCGATTTGATATTCTTCAGGATATTAATCAGATGGCTGAGCTTGTGGCCGTTGATGGGACCGAAATAGTCGAAGTCGAATGCCTCGAACAGCATGCCCGGGGTTACAAAAGTCTTGAAGGATTCTTCGGAACGCTTGGCCCATTGATAGACATTGTCGCCGATCTTGGGCAGGGAACGCAGAAAGTCGCCGAATTCCTTGCGCCAGTTTTGCAGGCGCTGCCCCGAGAACGTGCGGCTGAGCACCGACGAAATCGCGCCGACATTGGGCGCAATGGACATGTCGTTGTCGTTCAAGATGACGATGAGGTCCTTATGCAGTTCACCCGCCTGGTTCAGGGCCTCATAGGCCAGACCGGCGGTCATGGATCCGTCGCCGATGACGGCGATTACCTTGGAAGGTTTCCTGTTCAGGCAATTGGCCGACGCGATGCCCAGGGCGGCCGAGATGGAAGTCGAACTATGGCCGGTGGTGAAGGTATCGAAGGGACTTTCGCTACGCTTAGTGAAACCCGACAGGCCGCCATGTCGGCGAAGGGAGTCGAAATGGCGGGACCGACCGGTGAGCAGCTTGTGGGCGTAGGCCTGGTGGCCCACATCCCAGATCACCTTGTCCGTGGGCGTATCGAAAACATAATGAATCGCGATGGCCAGTTCCACTGCCCCCAGACTGGAGGCCAGATGTCCGCCCGAATTGGAAACCACATCGACGATGCGCGTACGGATTTCCGCCGCCAGGTCGGGAAGCTGTTTCATCGACAGCTTCTTCAGGTCGGCAGGCGAGGAGATGTTTTCGAGTAGGCTCACAACCGCTGGTACTCCTTAGTGATTTCGTTCGATAATGTAGCCGGCAATGGCGCGAAGCGGTTCCGCTTTTCTATCAAACCCGGATAGGGCCTGCAAGGCGTCTTTCACCAGTCCGGCGGCGTACTGCTGCGAGGCTTCCAGTCCCAGGAGGGCAGGGTAGGTGTTTTTCCGGCGCTGCGCATCGGTACCGATGGCCTTTCCCAGGATTTCCGGATCTCCGGTGACGTTCAAGACATCATCCACCACTTGAAAAGCCAAACCGATCCGGTCGGCATAGTGGACCAACTCTTCGATTTGATCCGGGCTCCCGCCCCCCAGCAGGCCGCCGCAGTGGACGGCCGCCCGGATCATGGCACCGGTCTTCAGTTCATGCAGCGCCTGCAATTGCGCCTGATCCAGCATAATACCCTCGTTGGCCAAGTCCAGTGCCTGCCCTTCGATCATGCCGCGGCAACCGGAGGCATGGCCGATGATTTTGATGACTTGCATCCAGAGGGACGTCGGATGATCCGACGCCTGCATGCCGGTTTCACCGAGCACCTCGAAGGCCATGTTGAGCAGGGCGTCGCCGCTGAGAATCGCGGTGGCTTCCCCATACCGGACATGACAGGTGGGCCGGCCCCGACGCAGATCGTCATCATCCAGGGCCGGCAGGTCATCATGAATCAGGGAATAGGTGTGAATCATTTCAAGGGCACAGGCCGCCGCCATGACGCTCCGTGCCCGCCCCCCCACGGCGCGGGCCGCGGCACGGCACAGGATCGGCCGCAGCCGTTTTCCGCCGGCGGTGATGGCGTAATACAGCGGTTCCCACAGCCGACCGGACGGACAGAAAGCCTGGAGATACTCGATCAAGGCAGCGTCGATATTCTCTTTTTCCTGAGTGAGATACGGCTTCAATTCAAACATGATGATTCAACCTGTCTGACGGTACCGGGCGTTGGCGACGATGTTCCTATTCAGACTCCGATTCGGGATCGTCCAAGGGGGTTTCCTCGATGGAACCGTCGGATTTTTCCATGATCCTGGTGATCTTCTTCTCGGTTTCATCCAATTTCTGGTTGCACAGCCGGGCAAGCTTCATTCCTTCTTCGAACTGCTGGAGCGCCTTCTCCAATGAGAGTTCCTCGGTCTCCAGGGAGGCTACGACTTTTTCAAGTTTTTCCAAGGCTTTTTCAAAGGAGAGCTTTCGATTGGCCATCATTTTTCCCCTTCTGATCTGTCATCGGTTTTCCGGGCCGAGGCCAGTATCCGGCCCTCCGCCAGCTGAATCTCAAGTAGTTGTCCGGGCGGGATGGAGGCGGCGTTCATGGCAACCTGTCCGCCCGGCAAGAGTCGGGTAATGCTGTATCCTCGCTGCAGGATGGCGCGAGGATTGAGAACTTCAAGCAGTGCATTCGCTTTTTTGTATCTTTCAAGTAAGTTATTATAATTTTGTTCAACTGATTGTTGCATTCTATGCTGTAGAAAAAGAAGGGCCGAGCGATGTTCACGGATGTCCGTGCAGGGATTGTGACGGTCCAAAACGGCCAATGTTGCATTAAGACATGATTTACGTTTGCTTTGTAAATCCATAATGTTGCGCAGCAACCCTTCGACAAGATGATCCAATCTCAAACGGATATCGGCGATCTTTTTGCCCGGATGTGCCAGGGCCCGTGCCAGTGCATCTGCCTGCAGTCTCCAGCCGGATACGCGATGGACAACGGCCCGCAAACAACGCTGCTTCAACTCACGGCAGCGGGCTTTGAGTTCCGATTTCACGGGAACGACGATTTCGGCGGCCGCGGATGGTGTCGGCGCACGAAAGTCGGCCACGAAGTCGGCGATGGTGAAGTCCGTTTCATGCCCCACCGCGGACACGATGGGGATATCCGATGAGGCCATGGCCCTGGCCACGGCCTCATTGTTGAACGGAGCCAGATCTTCTAGTGAACCGCCGCCGCGGCACAGGATGAGCACATCGTTCACCTGCCGTTTTTGGGCCAATTCGATGGCGTGCACGATGTCCTGCGCGGCCTTGTCGCCCTGTACCCGGACCGGATACAGGTCGATGGTCAGACTACGAAAGCGCCGGTCGATCACATTGAATATGTCCTGCAAGGCTGCGCCGGTGGGGGATGTGATCACCCCCAGGCGTGCGGGCAGAAAGGGCAGCGGTCTTTTTATATGGGCATCGAATAGGCCTTCGTCCGATAGCTTGCGCTTCAGCTGTTCGAAGGCGATCTGAAGCGCACCGACTCCCTGGGGCTCGGCATATTCCAGGATGATCTGATAGCCGCCTCGCGGCTCATATACGGAGATGCGTCCCATGGCGAGCAGTGTCATGCCGTCTTCGAGATCAAAGCGCAATTGGCGCAATTGTCCCCGGAACATCACCGCCGCGATCTGTGCCTTTTGGTCCTTTATGGAAAAGTAGGCATGCCCTGAATTGGGGATTCTGAGATTGGACAGTTCACCCGTGACCCAGATCAAGGGATAGCGTTCTTCCAGCAGATTCTTGATATCCCGGGTCAGCTCTGAAACCGTGAAAATTTTTCGTTCGCTTTGGGAGGTGAATGGATTCAATGGGCAGGACCGTCGCCAATTATTTGTCGATGTTCGATGGTTGGAATGATGATTCGTTTTCGATTGCCAGAGTGGGCACCGTATATTCGATGTGCCTCCGGATCAATCCTTTTGTAGGCGCCCTCAAATTTAAACGCCTAACGTCTGATAAGATATATTATGTAAACTTTTAGCTGAAGCTTTCCGGGGCCTGGGTTTGGGTGCTCCCTTTCGATGGTTTGTAAGCCTCGAGAAATTCGCGCACCACGGGTACAACAAAAATCGAATCGATGTCGAACAAGGCAACGCATTCACCCAGAATATCTATTTTTTTATTCAGTTTCAGATGCTTATCGATGATACAATAATCTATTCCTTTAACTTTACAGTACCCGCTCTTGACTCGAATGCCCGTATTCCGGAAATTCTGCTCGGTAACTTGAACGCCGAGCCGTTCCGCCAATTCCTTCAATTCGTGAAATAGCTTATCCGGAGTCACTGCCTATTCCTCTGGATTAATTCATTTACCCGTTGATATAGCAGCTTTTTTCTTGAAAATAAAGTAAGGGATGGTTAGTGTAGGGCGTCAAGTAAACGATTCAACCCATGGAGGAAATACATGCAGAACCCCAATTCAACCATTTCGATGGGCCGGAGCCAGGTCCAGGTACAAGTCAACTCCTTCGTACGGTCCGTCTACAACTGGATGGCCGCCGGATTGGCCCTAACCGGACTGGTGGCCTATTTCGTGGCCAGCAATCCCACACTTTTCGCCATTGCCATGAAATCCTTCTTCCTGTTCGCCATCGCGGAACTGGCGTTGGTCTTTATTTTGTCTTCGCGGATCGGAAAAATGCAGCCCTCCACGGCCACGGCGATGTTCGTCGCCTACGCCGGTCTAAACGGCGTAACGTTTTCCGCCATCTTCATTATCTACGCCAAGGCACTGATTGCCTCGACTTTCTTCGTCTGTGCCTTGATGTTTGCGGCGCTGAGTATTTATGGCTGGACGACCAAGAAGGACCTGACCGGCATGGGCAATTTCATGTTCATGGGACTGGTGGGCATCTTGATCGCTTCTGTGGTCAACGTATTTCTGCATAGCTCCGGCATGCAGATGATCATCAGCTACGTCGGCGTACTGGTCTTTGCCGGACTGACCGCCTATGACACCCAGACTATCAAACATATGGCCATCAGCCAGCCGGCCGGAACCTCGGCCGGCGTGGTACGCAAAGGCGCCATTATCGGAGCGCTCAAACTCTATCTCGATTTCATCCTGATGTTCCAGTTCCTGCTTTCGATCATGGGCGGAAGCCGGGATTAATATTCCCGCCAAAAGCAACAAAGCCCCTGAATTCAATTTGAATTCAGGGGCTTTGCGTTGTTCTGGCGAATCGATCGTTTAGTTCAGGCGCCGGCTGATCACCGCGGCGATCTGCCGGCACAACTCCCCGGTTTCTTCCCGGGTCGGTCCCTCCACCATGACCCGGCACTTGCTCTGGGTTCCCGAGTATCTCACCAGAACGCGCCCATCTTCCCCCAGGGTCTGTTCCACCGACCGGATCGATTCCATTATTTCCGGTATTTCGGAAAGCTCCGGTTTCGACGTGACATCCACATTGATCAACTTTTGGGGAAAAACGGTCATAATTTTCGCCAATTCCGATAGCGGTTCGCTATTCCCCGGGGAAAGCATGGCATCCAGAAGCCGCAGGGCTGCCAGGAGTCCGTCGCCGGTGGTGTGCCGGTCTCTAAAGATGATGTGTCCCGAATCCTCTCCTCCCAGGATGGCGTCCTTCCGATGCATGTCCTGCATGACATAGCGATCGCCCACGTCTGTGGTAACGAGCCGGATGCCCAACCGCTGCATGGCCTGGTGGAATCCAATGTTGCTCATGATCGTGCTGACCACGGTCTGGTTTTTTAAGATCCCTTTCGACATCAGGTGGTTGGCGCATATGGCCATAATTTGATCACCGGAAAGCACACCACCTTTCTCATCCACGACGATCAAACGGTCCCCATCACCGTCGAAGGCCAGGCCCAGCGCGGCCTTTTCTTTAACCACTGTCTCGGCAAGGGTCTCTGGATGCTGAGAGCCGCATAGCGCATTGATATTGATACCGTCGGGTTCGCAGAAGATGGGAATGATGTCTGCTCCCATTCTCTGAAAAAGAGTCGGAGCTACCTGAAAGGTTGCGCCGTTGGCGCAATCCATTACGATTTTCATATTTGCAAGGAAAAGTCCGGGCACGGTGGACTGCAAAAAGTCCATATAGGCTGCCTTGCTCGATATGACTGGATTGATCTTGCCGATGCCATCCGATGGTATATGGTCGACGAGTGAATGGGGATCTTTCGACATCAAGGCTTCAATTTGTTCTTCCTCTTCGTCCGATAGCTTGTAACCATTTGAATTAAATAATTTTATTCCATTATCGGCAAACGGATTGTGGGAAGCCGAAATGACCACACCGGCGACGGCGCCGGCGACCTGTGTCAAAAATGCAACGGCCGGCGTGGGTACAATGCCCAAAAAACAGATATCCATGCCTGCCGAGCATATTCCCGCACCCACTGCCTGTGCAATCATATCGCCGGACCGGCGGGTGTCCTGACCGATTAAGACTACGGGGCGGGCTGCATCATTGTGTCTGAAATGAGACGCCAATGCCCGACCGGCCGACATGGCGGTTTCGACATCCATGGGATAAGTGTTGGCCAATCCGCGGATACCGTCCGTGCCAAATAATTGTCCCATCGCTCTTCCTGTTCAGTTTTTCACGGCTATCGGCAGGATTCCAGAGGTGAATCCATCGACGATGCCCTGCAGCCAACGGGTACCGGTGTCGGCTTCTCCGGCATCGAGGTTTTGGATCACCGGTAGATAATCCTTGCCGTGGGAACGGATGCCTTTGTCAATGGACAGCATGAAACGATCCAACAATTCGGAGCTTCCCTCGTATT
>JBNKDU010000093.1:0-120377 GCA_050288425.1 Desulfobacteraceae bacterium
GTCCGCCGGCAAAAAGATCCCGTACGTGATATGTCACGCTATCCAGAGTGTGAGAGGTAACGTGATTGAAATAGAGCCTAAGCGAAGGACGGCCGGCAAGTCAAGGCGAATCGCCCGACGCGATTCGGACGGAAAGGCGAAATGTCGAATCCATGTGGGGCGAATGGTATTTCCTTGAGATGAAAAACAATTATTGTTAAGAGCTTACCGATCAACGGCCTTGCGGCTTCCATCAGGACCGAATCGGCATTCGAGGAATCGTTATGGATCTGCTGATCAAGCTTTACAAGCTGCCGCCGGTGGAACCGGAGGTAGCGGAATTGGATTCCCGCAACATCGTGGTCCGGCGGGCGATGGCCTATGAGCGTTCCCGGGTCGTGGCGTGGATCGATGCGACGTTCAATCCATTGTGGGCCGACGAGGGGAGGGTGGCCTTCGGCCGGAATCCCATCGGCTGTTTCATCGCCCAGGAGGGAGCGGAGTACATCGGATTCTGTTGCCTGGACACCACCTATCGCAATTTTGTCGGCCCCATCGGCGTGGCCGCCTCCCGGCGGGGCAGCGGAATCGGCCGGGTCCTCCTGCTGGCCGCGCTTGGACAGATGCGGGCCGATGGCTACGCCTATGCCGTGGTGGGTGATGCGGGCGCGCCGGAGTTTTTCGAGAAAGCGGCGGGCGCCGTTTCCATCGATGGTTCCACGCCGGGGCCTTATCCCCCCGGAAGCAAGGGGAAGAAGCAGGCGAAATAGCGGACGAATCCGGTTAAGAATTTCAACGAACCGAAGTCAACTGCACCCCGTATGGGGTGCTACGGATCGAATTCCATGTCATTTGAATCGTTTGTGGCGCGACGCTACCTGAAAGTCAAACACCAGGGCAGGCTGGTGCCGCTGATCACCGTGCTCTCCACCCTGGGAGTGGCGGTGGGCGTCATGGTGCTCGTCATCGTGATCGCGGTGATGACCGGTTTCCAATCCGAACTGAAAAAGCGGATCCTGGGAATCGAGGCCCACATGCTGGTGATGCCCTACTCGGGGTGGATCGGGAATTACGACGAACTCGGCCGGCGGATCGAGGCATCGCCCGAGGTGCTGCGCGCCGCGCCTTTCGTCTTTGCCCAGGGGATGGTGCGGGCCCGCAAAGGTGTGAGCGGCATCGTATTGCGGGGGATCGACCCGGACCACACCATCGTCGAGGTCCCGACCCGAGGAGAGCGGAACCTGTCCCAGTTGTTGAAATCGGGATCGGACGGCCCCGAGACCGGCATCGTGCTGGGTTCGGTATTGGCGGACAAACTGAAACTCTCCGTGGGCGACGGCGTGCTGGTCATGGTGGTGGGTTCCCGCCAGGTCAATCTGCGCAGGTTGCCGCGCATGCAACGCCTGAAGGTGATCGGCATGTTCGAAACCGGGATGCATCAGTACGACGGCAGCATCGGCTACGTTCAATTGCAGGACCTGCAGCGCATGATGGGCATCGGCAACCAGGCGACCGGCCTGGAGGTTCGGTTGCGGGATGCCGACCTGGCGGAGTCCGTCTCCCGGCAGGTGATGCAGATCGTCGGCCTCGACTATTGGGTCAACCACTGGAAGATGATGCACCGCAATCTTTTCTCCATGCTGGCGCTGCAAAAGGTCGTCATGTACATCATCCTGACCCTCATCATCGTGGTGGCGGCCTTCAACGTGGCCAGCGCGCTGATCATGATGGTTCGCGAAAAGACCAAGGATATCGCCATCCTGAAGGCCATGGGAGCGACGCGGGAGAGCTTGAAAAAGATATTCCTGGGCAAGGGTGTGGTCATCGGCCTGGTGGGGATCTTCATCGGTGTCACCGCGGGACTGGCCGTCTGCCTGGTGTTGGCCCGCTACCCGTTCATCAAGCTGCCGGGGGATGTCTATTTTCTCACCACCTTGCCGGTACAAATCGATTGGATGGATTTGGTGGCCATCGTGGGGGGTACCTTGATCATCTGTGTCTGCGCGTCGCTCTATCCGGCCGGGCAGGCCGCCAAGATGAACCCTGTGGATGCCATTCGATACGGATAGGCGGCGGGGCAACCCCTTCGAATCGCCGTTACCCTGTCAGGGAGACGCCACATGCGCATGCTGTTCAAGATTGTCGGACTGGTCATCGTCCTGTTGCTGATCCTTTTTGCCGTGGTTGCCGACATGTCCTGGGGGCATCGACTCCTCAACGGCCTGGACCTGGGGAACTACCTGCGGCTGGCCAGCCTGGTGAGCCTGGTGATCGTCGGAATCTTTTTGTGGGGCCACAAGCGTCGGATCGAAGCTTCCCAGAAATACCGGCGGGCCGATGAAGCCCTGGCCAAGGCCGAGGAGACCGCCGACCGCAGAATGAAAGCCCTCGAGGCCACCGAGAAACGGCTCGAGGACAGCTATGCGGACAAGGCAAAGGGGCTGGATCAACAGATCGACCGGGCCACCGCGCAATACCAGCAACGCATCAAAGTTCTCAAGGAGCAGAACCTGGAACTCAAGGAGACCGTGAGCAAATTGATGCGGACCTTGAAGAAGCAACGGCAGACCAATGCCGATCCCGCCAGGAAATAACCCCGATCGTTCACCGGCCGCCGGACCTCTGTTGCCGTTTGGCTTATTCATCCGGCTATGGTACTATTTCATCATCCTGTTTGGCGAGCGAGCGGGGAACCATTTCCGGGTAAGGACCGCACGGGACCGGACCGATACCTCAAATGGAGCATGCCCGGAGTCCGGCCGAACCAGCCTTGCCTGCCAGATCGAAAGAGGGAACCATGATTTCCAAGACACCGATTCGATTCCATTACACCTTCAAATTCCAGGACGGTCGCGCCAGGGACTACCTGATCGCCCTCGATCCGGAAACGCTGAGCCTGGTTCAGGACCACGATGACCCGGTTTATCCCGAATGGACCAACCTGGACTTCGAGCAATGCCACTGCTGCCCGCTGACGGTGACCACGCATCCCCAATGCCCCATCGCCATCAACATCATGGAACTGGTGGAATCGTTCAAGGACGTCTTTTCCTACCATGATTGCGACGTGGTTTGCCTGACCAAGGAGCGCACCTTCTCCAAGAAGACATCCGTGATGGAGGGCTTGTCGGCGATTTTCGGCGTCATCATGGCCACCAGCGACTGCCCGGTGATGGAGTTCCTGAAACCCATGGCCCGCTTTCACCTGCCCTTCGCCACCATCGAGGAGACCACGGTCCGCACTGCATCCATGTATCTGCTGGCCCAGTATTTCCGGCACAAGGATCGGCCGGGCATGAATTTCGATTTTTCCACCCTGGAGAAGCATTACGCGTCGGTGGAGCAAGTCAACGAAGGCCTGCTCCGGCGCATCAACTCCGTCGGCAGCGAAGATGCCGACAAGAACGCCATCATCACGCTGCACTCGCTGTCTCAGTTTCTCTCCATGGAAATTGATTACAGTCTCAGTGGACTGGAACCTATTTTTGTCGGACGATATGCCGATTAGGGACCGCCATCCGGAATCGAGCCAAAAGCGGAAACCCATGCCGAAGTTCACCATCAGATATTTATTTCAAATGGAGGACGGTCAGCAGGATACGTTTGCGCTCGAGCTGGATGAGGAAACCCTGATCGCCGAGGTGCAGTTGCCGTCGGACCTGCCGGACTGGACCCTGCTGGAGGTGGATCAATGTCCCAATTGCCCCCTGGCGGCAGCCGAGGGGGTGCGCTGTCCGGCGGCCGTCAACATGGTGGGACTGGTGGAGCGTTTCAGCGATTTGTTGTCCCACGACGAGACGCAAGTGGAGGTGGAAACGGTGGATCGTCTGGTCTTTCGCAAGACCACCATCCAACGGGGGGTCTGTTCGCTCCTCGGTTTGTTGATGGCCACATCCGCCTGCCCCAGGACCGATTTTTTCAAGCCCATGGCCCGATTCCATCTGCCCTTCGCCAGTACGGCGGAAACCATATGGCGCGCGGCGTCCACCTACCTCCTGTCCCAGTATTTTTTCAAACAGGACGGAGGAATCCCGGACGTGCGGTTCGTAGGACTCCGGGAGCTTTACCGTCATATCCAGACGGTGAACTACGCCTTCGCCAAACGTCTTCGCCGGGCCTGCCAATGCGATTCCATGGTCAATGCCGTCATTCTGCTGGACATGTTCGCCCAGTCCATGCCGGTGGCCATCGACGATTCCCTGGAGCAGATACGCCCCCTGTTCGCCGCCTACCTCTCCAATCAGGGCCGGTAGCGCTTGCGGGGCAGGGAACCGGCCGGCGACGACAGAACCGCGATGCGCCGATTTCCTGTTATTGGCGCCGAAATTCGACGTCAGCCTTGACAACCCTTTCAAATCACGCTTAATTAACTGTTTCACCGGATTTCACAACCGACCCGAACCGGGCGATTTCCAAGTCGTCACGCCATCGCAAGAAAAGAGACCGAATTTGATCAGACCGTTAAAAACTATCTGGAATAAAGTCAGAGGATTAAAGAGCAAAACCCAGCCTGGCAAGGCCAAAACGATTCAAACTCCATCCAAGAAGGATTCCGCCGAGCCCGGGACCGCTGGTGATCAGCACCGGCCGAAGGTGGTCCGCGCCACGCCCAAAAAAGATCAGCGCAGGCCCAAATCCAGGAGCAAGGGGACGGGACCATCCCGTCAGCAGGAGCAGCCGCAATGGGATCCGGCGAGTTTCGATGTCCTGCCGGCAGAGGGCAAGACCCGATTTCAGGATCTCAATCTGCCCGAATCCATCCTTCATGCCATCGCCGATCTCGGCTTCCAATACTGCACTCCGATCCAGGCGGAGATCCTGCCCAGCATCCTGCAGGGCAAGGATGCCACCGGCAAGGCCCAGACCGGCACCGGCAAGACGGCCGCTTTCATCATTTCCGTCCTGGCGCACATGCTGGCGAAACCGGTCTCGTCCAAACGACCGCCCGGCACCCCCCGCATCCTGGTGGTGGCCCCCACCCGTGAATTGGTCATGCAAATCGCCGATGAAGCCAAGGAACTGGCCAAGTATACCTCCTTTCGCGTGGTCAGCGTATTCGGCGGGATGGATTATGAAAAGCAGCGAAGCAGCCTGACCAACACCCGGACCGATATCGTGGTGGCCACGCCGGGCCGCCTGCTCGATTTCAAGCGCCGGCGGGATGTGGACCTTAGCCAGGTGGAAGTGGTGATCATCGACGAGGCCGATCGAATGCTGGACATGGGCTTCATCCCGGACGTGCGCAAGATCATTTACAGCACGCCCCACAAATCCAAGCGCCAGACGCTCTTTTTCAGCGCCACGATCACGCCCGACGTGAACCGTCTGGCCGAGCAGTGGACCCGTCAGCCCATAAAGGTGGAGATCGAGCCCGAACAGGTGGCGGTGGATACCGTGGAGCAACTGGTCTACATCGTCACCAACGAAGACAAGAACACGCTGCTGTACAATATCATCACCATGAAGGAACTGAATCAGGTGATCGTCTTCTGCAACCGCAAGGACGAGACCCGCCGCCTGACGGAGATGCTGAAACGCTACGACATGGATTGCGCCATCCTTTCCGGGGACGTGCGCCAGCACACCCGGGTGCGGACGCTGAACAAATTCAAGGCGGGCAAGATCCGGGTCCTGGTGGCCACCGACGTGGCCGGGCGCGGGATCCACATAGAGGGCATGGATCACGTCATCAACTACACCCTGCCCCGCGACCCCGAGGACTATGTCCACCGCATCGGACGCACCGGCCGGGCCGGCTCCACCGGCACGTCCATCAGCTTTGCCGACGAGGAAGACAGCTTCTATATCCCGGCCATCGAGGAATTGATCGGCAACGGTCTGCCCTGTATCTATCCGGAAGAGGAGTGGCTGAAACCACTGCCGCCGCCTCCCAAGTCCAAGACCGCGCCCGAGCAGGACGGGCAGAGGCGGTCTTCGTCGCGCAGGAGCAGCGGACAACGGCGAAACCGGCGCACCTCCCAGGGATCGCGAAAACCGCAGGCGCAGGGATCAGGCAAACCGCAGGGATCGCGCAAACCGCGTCGCAGACGGCCCCCCAGGAAAGACACGGACGCATCCTGAGTCCCCGAGGTGGCGTTCGGCCCCGTCCCATCGAGCACACCTGTCAATTACTTGTTTGACAATAGCAGGCCTGTCCCAATTCAATGGGATGGGAATTTGCACTCAATTACCGCGGCCGTGTCCATGATTCCGGATCGGAAAAGAAGACAAACCCCGCTTTCGCGGGGTTTGTCGTGACGATGAAGGCATGAAGGGGCAGACGTTGGGGGCGTCCGCGCCGCTGTTTGTTCTGATCAGTAGGGAGCCGAACTGATGACAGGGCTATACTTTTCGATCCGGCCGCTCTCCAGGCGCATCTTGTAGATATTCTGCATATCCTGATAGACCTGGAACACCTGGAAAAAACCGTGCCAGTGGGCGTAGTCCGGGGCGTTCATGGCCGCTCCCTGGCGCGCCCGGCGGCCGGTATGATGCCACAGGTAGTACGACAGCTCCTGGAAACCGTCCTGCCAGGGATTGGGGCCCAGCAGGTTTTTGGCTTTGAGTTCTGCATTCATCTTCATGGCGCCGTCCCAGTAGCGGTTATACAGCATTTCCGCGTTGTCCAGGATGGCGCGCTGGGTCTGGATATGGCTGGGGCCGTGGCAGCTGCCGCAGACCTTTCTCATATTCTCCTCGCCCTTGACGCCGTCGCCGCGCTCGCCACTGCGCACCACGCTCTTCTTGTGCATGGAGTCCCACTTGAGACGTTCCTGCACGTTGTGGGTGGTGGAGAGTTCGCCGATTCCGCTCATGTGGCAGGTGGCGCAGGTGGGCGCTTTGTAGTCGCTGGGCTCCCAGGCATCCGGAGGGCTGTCGAATTCCCATTTTTCACCCTGGGTAAGATACAACTGCCCGTGCTTGCTCTCGGTGTAGATTTCGATATTGGGGTGGTCCGGTCCCAGGTGGCAGGCGCCGCAGGCTTCCGGTTTGCGGGCGTCGGACTTCTTGAAGGAGTGCCGTTCGTGACATACGGTGCAGGTGCCCACCGAACCGTCCGGGTAGCGGGTGCCCACTCCGCCGGGCCAGGTTTCATTGATGGGTTTGTTGTCGGGCCCCAGTTCCACGGTGCTGCCATGGCAGGCCTGGCAGCCGGAGGAGCGCGCCGCACGATCGACGCCGTCGGCGCCCGGCGGTGTCCCCTGGGATTTGATATCGATGGTCTTGCCGGTGATAAAGGCGGCGCCTTCCAGGTGGAATTGAAGCTTGACCATGCCGGCGGTATCCATCACCGCCCGGCTGGCCAACTTGGCGTGACCGCTCTTCAGGAATTGCTCGACTTCCTGGGGGTGGCAACGGCTGCAGGTCTTGGAGGAAACCATGGGAGAAATATAGGTCTGCGTGCCTTTGACGCCCGCGCACTGGCTGGCCATGGGCGAAGACTTCTCGACTACGTGGCAGTCATAGCAGGAAACGCCCGCGTGGCTCATGCGGCTGGCCTTCCAGCCCTCCATGACACCCGGCATTTTGGTGGCGTGACACTCGATGCAACCCAGCGCCTCCTTGGTGAACCCCCGCTTGATGACCAGTTCCTTGGGAATGTTGGGATATTCCTCGGCGCCGGCCGATGCGGCCAGGAAGGCCAGCAGCATGGCCAGGGCCAACAACACGGGTTTGCATGATGAAAACGTCATACCATCCTCCTTTGATCTGTAATGCAATCGCTTGCCACTCAGCCAACCTGCGGACACGGTAATCGTGCAATCAGGTTTGTTTTTTAAAATAGCGCGCTACCATCCCCGCCATATCCTTATGGCCCACGTGCGGGTGGCATTCGGCGCATTTCTTGGTCGTATCGCCGCGCAGATAGGCGCGATGGGCCAGAAACCCCCCCCGGGGCATTCCCGGCGCGGCGTCGAGCTGATGATGGCACCGGCGGCAGGCCGAGTCGTAGGTAAACTCCAGGCGCTGCTTTTCCGCATTGGCCATCCAGTCGAATGTCTCCACCGACATGGTCAGATTCTGGATCACATCGCCTGTTCCGGTGACGGCCTTGGCGGCGACGTACTCCACGAAATCGCCATGGGGCAGATGGCAGTCCACGCACTGGGCCGCGAATCCCTGGGGATTGATGCCGCCGTGGGTGGATTGCTTCCAGGAATTGCGAAAAGGATTCATGGCATGGCAGGTGACGCAAAAGGTATCGGTATTGGTGGTTTCGATCATGAATCCCGAAGCCAGCACCACCACGAAGGTCAACGCCGCACCCACGGCGAGTCCGAACCACCAGCCTTTCCTGCTCTTTGCTTTTCCGGGGGGGAGTGAGGATGTCATGAAGCCGTTCCTTATGATCTGTTCCAGCCGTTGATGCGCGTTGCAGCGAAGTAAAGAGGAAAAATACTTCGCTTGCTCCGGTGATTTACTTATCTGCCGAACGCGGCGAAAAGATCAAGGAACGGTTTTGTAAAAGTTGTTACAATCCGGGTTAGGGATTTAAGATGAAGCGGTCATGCCTCCCAGGTCCCGTCGCTCATGTATTTGTAGCCCACGCCGGCCACCGTGACGACGATCCTGGGATTGTTGGGGTCGTTCTCCAGCTTCTTGCGCAGGCGCTGTACGTGCACGTCCACCGTGCGGCTGTGTTTGTAAAGCCCGGCGTCGCGCCAGATCTGCTCGCGAATGAATTCCCGGGTCAGCACCTCGCCGGGATAGGTGATGAAGAGCTCCAGCAATTCGTATTCGGTTTTGGTAAGTTGCACCGGACGGCCACGGACCTGCACCTGACGGGATTTAAAATCGATGGTGATGCACTGGCCTTCGTAACAACTTTTCACCATGCTGCGCGCGGTGCGCTTGAGCACGGCCTTGATGCGCGCGGACAGCTCCAGTGCGTTGAATGGCTTGACCATATAGTCGTCCGCCCCGCACTCCAGCCCCAGAACCATGTCCGAGATGCCGTCCCTGGCCGTCAACATGATGATCGGAAAATCGAATTCGCGGCGCATGAACTGGCAGGCCTGGATGCCGTCGATATCCGGCAGGTTGAGATCCAGTATGATCAGGTGGGGCCGGTGGTCCCGGGCCATGTCGATGCCCCGGCGCCCTTCGTAGGCGCAAAGCACCCGGTACCCGTCCAACTCCAGGTTGCCCTTGATGGTCTGGACGATATCCTGGTCATCGTCGATCACCAGAATGGTCTGCGGCGTATTGTCGGCCATGGGAATCCTTCGGGCTATGGGCTTTATGATTCCGGCATTAAAGTGCAACCTGCCACCGTTTTACTTCCGATGCAAGTGTGTAATACCGGTTTTACACATCTGTTACACCTTTAACAGCATTCACACACGCCGTTGTGCTAATTCAAGAAAATACCACCGCGCAACCCTGCGTGCATGGTCGTCCGTTTCGAGGAGATTACCGTGAGCACAAGAAAATCCCTGCCGTACCTCATACGTTGGTTTTTGCTGGCGGCAGGTGCGCTGGCCGTCTTCGTCCTGCTGATTTCGGTCCCCATGGCGAGGACATCTTCCATGGACTACTGCATCTCCTGCCACGAGATGCAGCGCTATAAAACCGAGCTGGGAAAATCCAGCCATGCCCTGGACAAGGACAAAAAGGCCATCGAATGCAGCCAGTGTCACATCCCCGTCGGCTTCGGCCCGAAATACGTGACGGTCAAAGTGCTCTCCGGCATGCGCGACCTGTGGGCCCACAGTTTCGGCGATCCGGACAAGTTGGACCGGCGGGCGCTGCAAACCACCGCACGGAGGTTCATTGTCGACGACAACTGCCGACGGTGCCATGAAGACCTGTTCAAAACGGTCAAGGGCGACCGCCTGTCGGAAGTCGGCAGGCTCTCCCACGAGGCCTATCTCGGCCGCAACGGCAACACCCGCAGCGGATGCGCCGGATGCCATTTCAACATGGCCCATCTGCCAGACTTCGACCGCCGTTACGCCTTCAACGCCAGGTTCTCACAAAATTTACCCTGAGCCGGGAGTAAACGCCATGCCGCCAGCCAGGTCCCAAAATAAATCCAGAATCGTCCGAATTGTTTCCATCGCCGCCGGCGTCGTCGTACTTATCGGCGTCTTCGGCTTCGTCTATATCAGCTTTGCCTTTCCAAAAGTCCGCTGCGAGGCCGTCAAGCACCTGGAGAGTCCCGAACAGGTGTCGGACTGCTATGAATGCCACCGCAAAGCCACGCCCAGGACGGCCCAGGATTGGCTGGAGAGCAAGCACGGGGTGATGCTGGTCAAATGCGTCGTATGCCACGGCCAGCCCGACGGCCAGGGCACCATACCATGGGCGGTCAATCCGGATGTGGACGCCACCTGCCGCAAATGCCATGACCCGAGCATCAGGAAGATGCAGGAGAAATTCGGCCTGGCGCTGGATTGCAACGCGTGCCACCCTTTTCACAACAACTCCCTGCACCACCAGGCCTATGAAAAAACCGAATCCAAAACCACGCTGGATTAGCCGCAAGGCGTCCGCCCTGCAATAACAAGGAGGCATGCTCATGAAACTTTCCCGACGCGAATTCCTGAAGGCCGCGGCCGCTTCGTCCGCCCTCATGGCCATCGGCGCGCCCTTTGCAGCGGCGGCCGAAGAACCGGTGGACACGTGGGTCAAGGGCGTCTGCCGCTTCTGCGGCACCGGCTGCGGCGTCCTGGTGGGGGTCAAGAACGGCAAGGCCGTCCGTATCAAAGGCGATCCCAACAACCACAACGAAGGCTTCCTGTGCCTCAAGGGCGCCCTGATGGTTCCCATCATCTACGCCAAGGAACGCGTCACGCATCCCATGATCCGCAAGAACGGCAAGCTCGCACAGGTCAGCTGGGACGAGGCCCTGGACTACACGGCCACCAGATTCAAGCAGGTTCTGAAATCCGACGGCCCCGGTGGGGTGGCTTACTACGGCAGCGGTCAGGCCCTGACCGAAGAGACCTACCTGGCCAGCAAGATCTGGAAGGCCGGCCTGAAGAGCAACAATGTGGAAGGCAATCCGCGTCTGTGCATGGCTTCGGCCGTGGGCGGCTATGTCACCACCTTCGGCAAGGACGAACCCTGCGGTTCCTACGACGACATTGATGCAGCCACCTGTTTCTTCATCATCGGGTCCAATACCTCGGAGTGCCATCCCATCATCTTCAAACGCATCGCGCGGCGCAAGCAGGCCGACCCCAACGTCAAAATCATCGTGGTGGACCCCCGCCGCACCAATACGGCCCGTATCGCCGACCTGCATGTTCCGTTCAAACCCGGAACCGACCTGGCGATCCTCAACGCCATGGCCTATCACATCATCGACGAAGAACTGGACAATGTCCGCTTCCACACCAAATACTGCAATTTCATGGAGGGCAAAGAAAAACGAAGCTTCGAGGACTACAAGAAGTTCCTTGAAAACTACACCCCGGAAAAGGCCGCGGCCATCTCCGGGGTGCCGGCCGCCACCATCCGCCGGATGGCCAAATGGTTCGCCGAGGCCTCGGCCAGCATGTCCCTGTGGTGCATGGGCCTGAACCAGCGCATCCGCGGCGTGTGGGCCAACAACCTGGTCAGCAACCTGCACCTGCTCACCGGGCACATCGGCAAACCGGGCGCCACGCCCTTCTCGCTCACCGGACAGCCCAATGCCTGCGGCGGGGTGCGGGACACCGGAGGGCTGTCGCACCTGCTGCCCGCCGGCCGGCTGATCGCCAAAAAAGAGCACCGCAACGAGATGGAAGACCTCTGGGGACTTCCCCAGGATTCCCTCAACCCCACTCCAGGCCTGCATACCGTGGCCCTGTACGAGGCCCTGGGAGCCGGCAAGGTCAAGGCGGTGCTGATGTTGTGCACCAACCCCATGCAAAGCCTGCCCAATGTAAACAAACACCGCGCCGCCCTGGCCCGGGAGGATACCTTCGTCTGCCTGATCGAGGCCTTCGCCGATGCCGAGACCGTCAAATTCGCCGACGTGCTCCTGCCGCCTGCCTTCTGGTGCGAACGCGAAGGCGTCTACGGCTGCTCCGAGCGGCGCTACGCCCTGATCACCAAGGCCGTCGAACCGCCCGGAGAGTGTCGCGAATCGGTGCACATCCTGATGGACCTGGCCAAACGCATGGGCGTGGACCCCGGCCTGGTGAACTTCAAGAGTTCGGAAGATGTCTGGAACGAGTGGCGCAGGGTCTCGCAGCCCACGCCTTACAACTTCCACGGCATGACCCGCGAGCGCCTGCGCAAGGCCTCGGGAATCAGATGGCCCTGCCCCACCGAAGATCATCCGGGCACCAAAATCCGTTATGTGCGCGGCGAGGATCCCAACGTGCCGGCGGATCATCCTGACAAATACTTCTTTTACGGAAAGCCGGACGGCAAGGCCGTCATCTGGTTCCGGCCTTACCAGGGCGCCGCCGAAGAACCCGATGACCAATACCCCTTCGTGCTGACCACCGGACGGGTCATCGACCACTGGCATACCGGTACCATGAC
The DNA here is from genome assembly GCA_050288425.1 of Desulfobacteraceae bacterium. Classification (GTDB taxonomy): domain Bacteria; phylum Desulfobacterota; class Desulfobacteria; order Desulfobacterales; family Desulfosarcinaceae; genus JARRKU01. Next base: position 12,460 of record JBNKDU010000093.1, read on the forward strand.
CATGAAGGTGCCCGAGCTGCGAAAATCGTTTCCCGCGTGCTACGTGGAAGTCAACGACCAGGATGCCAAGAAGCTGGGCATCAACAACGGCGATACCATCGAACTGGCCACCCGCCGGGACAAAATGGATCTGCCGGCCCGGGTCAGCGATGTCTGCCGGCCGGGACTGGTCTTCGTGCCGTTCCACTACGCAGACAAGCTGATCAACAAATTGACCCTGGACGCCGTGGACCCGGGCTCCAAACAGCCCGAGTACAAGATCTGCGCCGTCAAGATCCGGAAGGTGTAGCCATGGCCATCGCCGGATTGCTGGTGCATGCATTGCTGGAGGATCTGGCCCGCATCGAGGACCGGATTAAAGAGATGCCGGAGATGAGCACTTACGGCTGCCACCAGGACCAGTTCATCGTGGTGGTGGCCGAGGCGCCCGCGGATCGACTGGAAAAGACCGTCAAGCGCATCGAAGCCCTGGATGGCGTGTTAACGGTCTATACGACCTATGTGACCGTCGAAGATGAATGCCAAACCTGAAAGGTCATGGCATGGCTTTTCTACGACCACCGGGCGCCAGGCCTGAAAAGGCTTTTCTGGCCCGCTGCCTGCAATGCGGCCAATGCGCCCAGGTCTGCATCTACGATTGCATCTCCATGCAGACGGGATTCAACTTCTTTCTTTCAGGCACGCCCCGCATCGATCCCCGCAAGGCACCCTGTTATTTGTGCATGCGCTGCGGCGCCATATGTCCTTCGAATGCCCTGGAGGACGTACCCATCGAACAGGTTCGCATGGGCTATGCCAGCCTGGACCGCGACAAATGCTATACCTGGCGGCAGGAACTGGTATGCCGCAGCTGCTATGAACGCTGCCCGATCAAGGCAACGGCCATGCGGCTGGAAAAAGGGGAGTACCCGGTGGTTACCGATCAATGCGCGGGCTGCGGCGTGTGCGAGCATGTCTGCCCCCGCCAGGCCATAACCGTACACCCCACGCGATTCGTGAAAAAATGAAAAAGCCCGGGCTGCTCGCCTGCCGCCGCACCGTCCAAACCGGCGTGGCCCTGGCATTCATCGTCATCCCGTGGCTCAACCATGTGCACATCAGCTTCGTCTACGGCAATTTCCTGTCGTTTCACCTTCTGAAATTCCCCCTGGCCGATCCCCTGGCCGTTTTGCAGGTCACCTCCAAAAACGGATATCTTTCCGGCGAATTGCTCGTGGGCGCCGGCATCGCCTTGGCCATCGCCGCAGGCCTGGGTACCATTTTCTGCGCCTGGGCCTGCCCGTTCGGACTGCTCTCCGAATGGGGACAGACATTCTCCAAATGGCTGCGCGGCAAAAGCGCCAGACCGCGGCACCCGGCATTTCTCCGGCCTTTCCGCGTCAAAATCACGCTTTTCCTCGTGGGACTGGCCGGGTTCTTCACCTTTTCCACCACACCGGTGCTCAACCAACTCTCCCTGCCGGCATGGTACTCCAGGATATTCCAATTCTGGTTCGAGCAGCGCCACGTGTCGCTGGCCATCGGATTCCTGGCACTGGTCCTGGCAGTGGAAATTCTGGCCGGCAGCCGGCTCTGGTGCCGGTATATCTGCCCCCAATCCGTGCTCATCGGGCTGGCCAAGCAGCTCAACCAGCGACGACTGCGGGTCCATTTCCACCCGCGGGCCTGCATCTGCAAACGTGGGGTGGATCCCTGCGGACAGGCCTGCACCCTTCAATTGAACCCCAAGCGGCTCTCCGGCCGGCTGGAAAACCAGTGCACCAACTGCGGCGACTGCGTGGCGGCCTGCGCCGGGCGCGGAAAGGCATTGACCTTCCGTCGCCGGCCTGAATATATGGAGCGTCGATAAACAGTTCATCCAAGAGGTATCCACCGGTATGCGCCTGACCGTCCCCCGCCTGAAACTGCCGTTGCGCCACAAGTTCCTGCTCTGCACCATCCTGATCGTGGTGCCGGCTTTGGGCATCATCTTCGCCTGGATGGCCCTGCGCAGCCAGGAGCACATCACCGAGCAGATCGTCAATCAGGCCCGGGTGCTGTGCCGGCAGGTGATCCTTACGCGCCAGTGGGTGTCGGACAGCGGCGGCGTCATGGTGGCCGCCGACAGCAAGGGCGCAAAAGGCACCCATTATTTTTACAACGACCGCATGGACACCAGCCGGGGCGTCTTTCAGCGCTTCACTCCGTCCATGGTCACCAAGAAACTTTCCAACTATTCGCTGCGGGAAAATCTCTATCAGCTGGACATCTCCAGCAACAGCCCCATGAACCCCGACAACCGGCCCGACGAATTCGAACAGTCCGCCCTGTTCCACTTCAATCACCAACACCGCAAGGAATTTTACAGCCTGGACCTGAAGGCCGACACCCCCAGCTTCCGCTACTCGGTTCCGCTCTACGTGGAGGAAGCCTGCCTGAAATGCCATGCCGGTCAGGGCTTTACCAACGGCACCATCGGCGGCACCCTCAGCGTGCGATTCCCCGCCGGCCAGCTGAAACACGCCATCCGCACCGATCGCCTGAGGCTGGTGGGAGCCGGCGCGAGCATGATCCTGCTGACCACCGCCATCCTCTTGTTCCTGTTGCGCACCGTGGTCATCAAGCCGCTCAAGGAACTGGAAACCATGACCGACGAGATCGGCAACGGCAACCTGGCCGCACGGGTGACCCTCAGAACCGGAGACGAGTTCGAACGCCTGGGCCAGGCCTTCAATCACATGGGATCCCGCCTGAGCCGGAACAGGGAAGTCATGGAAGAAAAAATCGTCCGGGCCACCCGCGAACTCAGCGAAGCCAACGTGGAGCTGCAGAAACTGGACCGGCTGAAAACCGATTTCTTCGCCGACATGTCTCACGAGATGCGCTCGCCCATCACCGCCATCCAGGGTGGCGTGGACTACCTGAAGCGCACGCTGAAGCCTTCGGACGACCGGGCCTATCTCACCATCATCGACAAGAACCTGCAACGGCTGACGCGCCTGGTCTCCGAACTGCTGGACCTGACCCGCATCGAGGCCGGCAAAGTCGCCTGGAACTTCGAAACGGCGGACCTTGCCGAACTGATCCGCGAAGTCATCGAAATCTTGAGCCTCAAGGCGGGACGCCGACACATCACGCTTGCCCATGAGAACACGGATCCCATCCTGGCGGAAATCGACACGGAGCGCATGGAACAGGTCCTTGTCAATCTCGTGGAAAACGCCATCAAATTCTCCCATGAAGGCGGCCGTATCCACATCGCGACCCGTGTCGATGCCGGAACGATCCATCTGTCCGTCAAGGATTCGGGAATCGGAATCGCTCAGGACGAGCTGGAACGGGTATTTGAGAAATTCCACACCCTGCCTTCAGGCGGCGGTTCCCGCGGCCAGGGCACCGGCCTGGGCCTGACCATCTGCCGCAGGATCGTGGAGGCCCACGGAGGCACGATCCGGGTCGAAAGCACGTTGGGGGAGGGCAGTATATTCCACGTCAGCGTGCCGCTGCGACAGCCGGGACCTGACGTCGAAGGTTGGCAAAACAGCAACCGAATATTGTAAGGGTTCGCGCAAAAATAACTTCACAAGGATCGGGGTATCGTTCCTTTTGCAAGAGCCCATTCGATGCCATTTCCGAAGCGATTGACGCCTATCGACATCGGCTGCAGTTGTTTAAAATATTGCGGGTGGTGCGAGAATCGATGGAGAATTACGAACCCGCCAGGCCGACAGTGTCTGGCGGGTTCGGATATAGAAGGGTTCGGAAATGAACCGGCATCAGTACGCGCATTCCCCCGCAGCTTGCTGCGGGGGAATTTCGTTGGGCTAGTGGATGGATTGGATGAAACATCCGCCTCCACCTCCACCGCCGCCGCTGGAACCGGTGCTGCCTGATCCGGGACCGCCGCCCGCGGGTGTTACGGATTGAATGGCCGGGCCACCCGCATCCGTAATTTCACCATTTGCCGACAGGTCGTCGTCGCCGTCGGCGCCATCCGTCAGGTGGAGTGTGACGACATCGCCATTGTATTCCGCGCCAACGCCGGCAACGGTATCGTATTCAAAGGAATACCAGTGGTCGGCCTGGCCGGCTGTCGGTCCATATTTGTAATAATTGGTGGGTGCATCTCCAGCGGGCAGATGCAACGATACGGCGACGCTGCCGCCGGGAGTGATCCCGGTCACCTTGAACTGGAAGAAATCCCAGCCGAAGGTTGCATCGGGAGCATCTCCGGGTGATGGATTGGCGATGGCCGTTACGTCCACCAGCACTCCGGTATCCACCGCCAGGGTCACATACGCTGTTCCGTCATATGTATGGCAGGAGGTGGCCCCGGGCTGCTGATAGTCCGGTGTGGGATCGTCATCCCCGGAGAAGGTCGGGTCCGTGCCGTCGGGTCCCATCTCCTCCGCATCCGATATGCCGTCACCATCCGTATCCGAAAGAAATTCGGCGGTCAGGTTCGTATCGCCGTTGATGGTGACGGTAGTGGTCGCGGCCGAGGCATCGGCCACCGGGCCGGTCCAGCCGCCGAATGTCGAGTTTGCCGCCGCGGTTGCCGAGACGGTCACCACTTCACCGTAGTCATAGGTATGATCGCCAACCCCCGGGGCAACGGTGCCGTTGCCGGTGCCGGAGGTCGCCATGGTCAGGGTATACTGGTTCAATGAGAATGCCGCCGTCAAGGTGGTATCGCCGGTGATGGTCACCGTGGTGGCGGCCGAACCGGCATCACCCACCGGGCCGGTCCAGCCGCCGAAGCTTGACCCGGTGCCTGCAGCAGCCGTCACAGCGACTACTTCGCCATAATTATACGTATGCGTGCCCGCCGCCGGTGTGACGACACCGCTGCCCGTGCCGGTGGTGGCCATGGTCAGGGTGTACTGGTTCAGGTTGAAGGCGGCCGTGACGGTGGTATCGCCATGGATGGTGACCGTGGTAGCGGCGGCACTTGGATCGGCCGCCGGACCGGTCCATCCGGCGAAGGTCGTTTCCGTGCCGGCCGTGGCCGTGATGGCGACCACCTGGCCATAGGTATAGGTGTAGGTGCCGACTTCAGGGGATAGGCTGCCGCTGCCCGTGCCGGAAGTGGCCATGGTCAGGGTGTACTGGTTCAGGTTGAAGGCGGCCGTGACCGTGGTATCGCCGGTGATGGTCACCGTGGTGGTGGCGGCACCCGCATCGGCCACCGGGCCGGTCCAGGAGCTGAAGCTCGATCCCGTCCCGGCGGTTGCCGAAATGGTGACCACCTCGCCATAATCGTAGGTATGGTCGCCCGCCGGCGGCGTGGTGCCGCCGACGCCCGTGCCGGAGGTCGCCATGGTCAGGGTGTACTGGTTCAGGTTGAAGGCGGCCGTAACGGTGGTATCGCCGGTGATGGTCACCGTGGTGGTGGCGGCACCCGCATCGGCCACCGGGCCGGTCCAGCCGCCGAAGGTCGATTCCTTGCCGGCCGTGGCGGTGATGGTGACCACCTCGCCGTAATCATAGGCGTAGATGCCTGCAACCGGCGAGATTGTGCCGTTTCCCGATCCGGAAGTGACCATGGTCAGTGCATACTGGCCCAGGTCGAAGTTCGCCGTCAGGGTGGTATCATCCGTGATGGTTACAGTGGTGGTTGCTGAGCCGCTATCGGCCACCGAACCACTCCATCCGGTGAACTGGGAGCCTGTCGCAGCCGAAGCCGTAACCATTACGACCTCGCCGTAGTTGTAAGTGTGCCCGCCTTCTGCCGGAGTGACGGAGCCGCTGCCCGTGCCGGAAGTGGCCATGGTCAGGGTGTACTGGTTCAGGTTGAAGGCGGCCGTGACCGTGGTATCGCCGGTGATGGTCACCGTTGTGGTGGCGGCACCCGCATCGGCCACCGGGCCGGTCCAGGAGCTGAAGCTCGATCCCGTTCCGGCGGTTGCCGAAATGGTGACCACCTCGCCATAATCGTAGGTATGGTCGCCCGCCGCCGGCGCGGTGCCGCCGACGCCCGTGCCGGTGGTGGCCACGGTCAGGGTATACTGGTTCAGGTTGAAGGCGGCCGTAACGGTGGTATTGCCGGTGATGGTCACCGTTGTGGTGGCGGCACCCGTATCGTCCACCAGGCCGGTCCAGCCGCCGAAGGTCGATTCCGTACCGGCCGTGGCGGTGATGGTGACCACATCGCCGTAATTATAGGTGTGCGTGCCCACGGCAGGCGCTATGCTGCCGATGCCCGTGCCCGTAGTCGCCATGGTCAGGGTGTATTGGTTGATGGCAAAATTGGCCGTCACAGTGGCATCCGCCGACATGGTGACGGCAGTGGTGGCGGCTCCCGGTTCGTCCACCGGGCCGCTCCATCCGGTAAAGGTCGAGCCCGTATCGGCGGAAGCCGACACAGTCACGACCTCATCGAGGTCATAGGCGTGGTCACCGACGGCCGGTGATGTGGAGCCGCTTCCGCTGCCGGCGGTGGCCATGGTCAGGGTGCGGATGACGCGGGCCAGAACAAGATCCTCGGTTATGAGGCAGCCGCTGGGCGTGGTGTTGGCGATGAATCCTCCGCTGGCCGTATTTTCATTGCTGAAGCCGGCTTCCACATAGGCTTCGAGGTGCTCCGTGTCTTCCATCCAGCTGCTCTGCAGCATCGTCACCGATCCGCTGATGATTCCACTGAAATTCCGACCGTCGCTTGTGTCGACAAGGATATCAATTCCGTTCTGGGTCAGGGTCACATTCGACGGATCACCGGGATCCTCAGCCACGCAACTGTTTATGTGGCTGAGGGGAGTGACCTCCCAGGTGCCGGACAGATGGGTATAGTCGGGGTCTGCCACCACGACGTCGTCGAACGTCGCCTTCATATAGCCGGTTTGTCCGCTGCTCAGGTAGGCCCGCGACTCGAGATTGCGGATCGATACCGAAGGCGGGTACACCGTGGCCGGAAGCGTATAGGTTATGGTCTCCGCATTGCATTTGAAGACGATGGCGGTGCCGGTGTAATCGATCGACAGGACGTTGTCCGTATCCACAGCGACCGGGGTCGGAAAGGTATATGCGAATTCATCCGTATAGCTGCTCTCGTCTACATTGGAGTAGCCGACCCATGCCCTGGCTTGGGCCGTTGATCCGCCAGTGTAGACCAAATTGATCATGACGAAGGCGTCGCCTTCGCGACCGTTGTAGCTGCCAGGTCCGTGGATGGCGTTGAAGTAGTAGCCGGACAGGCGGGCACGGCCATGCGCTCCGCTAGAAAACCAGCTCGAACTGTCGACGTTTACCGTTGCCTGAAGGTAGGGTGCGTATTTGTCCAGCAGCCTGATCCGCGATTGCTGGCGACTATCCGCACCACGGGTATAGAGGCGCGCATGACCGTCCTGTGCGTCCTTGACATACTCCACATCGCTCCACAACGATTCGTCGATCTCACTGTCGCTGAAGTCGTCATACAAGTTCCACCCGCTGCCCGCATTCACCCAAACGTCATCAAACTCCGCATTGATATACCCGTCCTCGTACTCGCCGAAAGTATCATGTACGCAGGCGGACAGAGCCTTGAACTGAGTAAAAACGGGGCCCATCGACGCTGGATCGGTGGGACCGGGGATGTAGACGAATTCTCCCAGAAGGGTAGCGCCCTGGGAGATCTTGAAGTCAAAGCTGTTGACCGCAGGATCGGGATCATGGACCAGTTCAAGCGTATAGGCTGTGCCGCTGCTCAACCCGGCGATGAGTTGATTCCCGCTGATTTGAATTGAATCGTAAATATTTGCACTTTGCACTTGTTCGACTTCATACCACGCCTCCAAACCCGCACCGCGATCGCCGATACATATCTCGGCCCAGATGTCTCCCGTCGCATCGGTTGGTGATGAGGATGCAGAATTGTAGAAGAAGCCCCCGATGCGGGCAAACACGGTGGCACTGTCCGTGGGGTCGTTGTTGTAATCTGCGACCTCGATGTTCGCCCGGATGGCGTCGACGGCCGATGGATCGATGAAGCGAAGGTTGACACGACTGAGATCTGTCGCCAGATTCGTTCCCAACTTCAGATTCAACACGCCTTCGCCGGATTCTATTTCGCGGACATATTCATTTTCAGACATTCCGTTCCGCCGGATATCCACCCATCTCGACTTTTTTAAATAAGGCGTGGAGAAGTCGTCGTAGGTGGCCGCCAGGGCGGTCCCCAAACAATTGCAAAGGAGCAACATCAGCACAAATGGCAGGTAAATACGGGATCTTGACATCATCATTCTTCCTTTCGGTAGCAGTTCTATAGCGGTATCTCATTCGACATAGATAAATAAGCGCTGCTGAAAAAAGCAAGGAGAAGCAATATGAGAAAGAGCGGGACTCCCTGCCCGGCAAACCCCTGGCGTTTGCGGATCTGTGCCGTAAACGCCACGGCGCAGAAGGCGGTTCTCGCGTTGCCGCCGCAAAGAGTAGAATTGTGATGATTGAATTTGTGAGTTTGCCCGTCTTCCAGGATGCCGAACCGAGTATCTTTGCAAGGTGCTATCCCTTGCCGGTTCGGAACTGGAGGACGATGGCAATAATCAAGATGAGGACCGAAGCAATTTGCGTACCATATCTTCATCGCTCCGGAATCCTTGCCACGACAGCAAGGAGCCCGTCACTCAATGGCAATACCTCTCACAGATGGGAAGTTATTTTCATAGATATTGTGTACTTATGGTAATAGGCACAAGCTGGCTTCAGGATCCGAAATGATCGAAACCGCCGGGCAGCGGCATCGGGTGGCCATCCGGCTGAATCAGGCGCACGCCTTCGCCGGGACCGGTCACGCGGCCGACCTGGTGGCAGGACAGACCCGTGGCGGCCAGACGGTCGGCATTCTCCGGCGCCATGGAGAACAACAGCTCGAAGTCTTCCCCGCCGCCGAGTCCCATTTCAACAGCCGGTCGTCCCACCATTTCGGCGGCGGCGACGACGTCGGCGTGCAGGGGGATGGCGGCGGCTTCGATCTCGGCGCCCACCTGGCTTTGCCGGCAGATGTGGTGGACTTCCGATCCCAGGCCGTCGCTGATATCGATCATGGCATTGGCCAGGGGGGCGATCCTGCGCGAGGCTTCCAGGCGGCAGGAGGGGGTCAGGTGCTTTTCCAGCAGGTAGGGCGACGGGGTCATCTTGCGCTGCAGCAGCGCCAGCGCCGCCGCCGAGGCGCCGAGACTGCCGGTGACGAATAGCAGGTCGCCGGGCCGTGCATGGCTGCGCAGGCAGAGCTCCGCGGGGGCGACCTGCCCCAACAGGGTGATGTTGATGGAGCTGACATCGCCTCGGGCGGTGTCGCCTCCGGCCATGGTCACGCCGTGCCGGCGGCAGGCGTCGCCGATGCCCCGGTAGAGGTCTTCGGCCCAGTCGACCTCCGTCTCCCGGGGAATCATCAGCGAGAGGAACATCCAGGTGGGGATGCCGCCCATGGCCGCGATATCGCTGACATTGCACTCCACTGCCTTGGTGCCGATCTGGAAGCCGTTGGCCCACCGGCGGCTGTAGTGGCGCTCTTCCACGAGAATGTCGGTGGTCACCAGCAGCAGGGGAGCCGGTTCGGGGGCCGTGCGGATCACGGCGGCATCGTCGCCTATGCCGACGATCAGGTCTTCGTGATCCAAGGGCGCAATGGCGGCCAGCCGGTCGATCAGGGCAAACTCTCCGCCCAGTTCTTCAATCTTCATGCTTCGGTTCTCCTAGTAGACAAACCCCATGGAATAGAAGCCAATTACCGCTTCGATCTTTGCTCCGCGCACAATTCATGCACCAGACCCGCCAACTTCCGCAAGCCCTGCTCCAGGCGGTCGTCGAAAGGCGAGCCGCAACTGATGCGGATGCAGTTCCCATAGGCAGGTCCGCTGGCGCAGATCGTGCCGGGAAAAACCGCGATCTTGTGGGCCAGGGCCCGGCGGAACAGCTCGATGCTGTCCAGGCCGGGGGCCAGTTGCACCCATAGGGTAAGACCGCCGTGGGGCGCGCTGATCTTGGTTCCCTCGGGAAAGTGGCGTGCCACGGCCAGGGCGGTGTTGGCGGTCTGGTTCTTCAGCGCGGACCGCAACCGGCGCAGGTGGCGGTCGTAGCCGCCGTTTTTCAGGAATCGGGCCAGGGCCCACTGGGTGATGCCCGGGCTGCTGATGGCCCGGTTGAGTTTCAGTCGCCGCACCCGGTCGAGAAACCGGCCCGGCTGGCTCCAGCCCACGCGAACCCCCGGCGCGAGGCTCTTGGAAAAGGAGGCGCAGTAGAGCACCAGTCCCTTGCGATCGAAGGCCTTGAGTGGCGTCGGACGTACGGCGCCGAAGTAGAGTTCTCCGTAGATATCGTCTTCGATGATCGGAATATCACGCCGGTTAAGGAATTTCACCAGATCTTTCTTGGACTCCTCCGGCATGAGAAATCCCAGTGGATTGTTGAAGTTGGGGATCAGCAGGCAGGCGCGGACCTCATGATGCCGTACGGCCGTGCGAACGGCATCCAAATCGATGCCCCTGCGCGGATCGGCGGAAATCTCCAGGGCGCGCAGCTCCAGGTCCTCCAGCAATTGCAGGAACCAGGGGAAGGTGGGCGATTCCACCAGGATGGTGTCGCCGGGTCGGGCCACGGCCTGCAGGCACAGGCCCACGGCGTCGATACAGCCGTTGGTGATAAGCAGGTTGTCGGCGGAGGCATCGCCGCAGACCGGGGCCATGCGCTGGGCGATCCGGCGGCGCAGGTCCGCGAGTCCCATGTAATGATCGTATTTGCTCAGGTGATGGGCCAGTTCGCGGAAGGGGGCGGATTTGATGGGCGCGGCCATCTCCTTCACCGGCAGGAGGCGTTCATCCACCAGGGCGCCTCCCAGTTGGAGCACATGCGGATCGCCCATGGCCTCCACCAAAGCAAAGGCCAGGTTGTTGACATCGATCTTCCGGGGCACGGCAGGGGGATGTGCCGCGGTGGGGGAGGGGAGAATGTTCTCCAGCAGCGGCTTGACGAAATAGCCCGACTTTTGACGCGGCGCCACCATTCCGCGCTTCTCCAGTTCGATGAAGGCATGATAGACCGTGGAAATGCTCAATCCGGTCTGCCGGTGAAGCGCCCGGATGGAGGGCAGCTTTTCGCCGGCGCGAAAGGTCCCCTCCAGGATTTCGGCCTCCAGGTGGTCCGCCAGCCGATGATATCGGAATCCCGAGTCGGTTTGCATCTCTTTCAATTTGGATAATTCGATCTGTTATGATAAAATTTCGTTAATTCTGTGTCTGTTATTATTTAGCAGGTTTGTTATCCGGGAACAACCATGGAATTTTCGAACCGCCCACCCCAACGAGACATAGGATATCCGGTCATGATCACATCCGACATGTTGGCATCGAGAACCGCGGCCATGAACAGCAGCGCCATCCGCGAGATCCTCAAGGTCGTGGCCCGGCCCGGCATGGTATCCCTGGCCGGGGGCATCCCGTCACCCCAGAGTTTTCCCCTCGATCTCATGGCGCTGCTCAATGCCCGGGTATTGGAAAAGTACGGCGCCGCCGCCCTGCAATACGATCCCACCGAGGGGTTCGGCCCCCTGCGGACGGCATTGGCCGACATTCTGCGCGGCAATGGCATTCCGGCGACCTCCGAAGAGATCCTGGTGGCCTCCGGGTCACAGGGGGTCCTGAACGCCGTGGGCATGGCGCTGATTTCCAAGGGAGATCATGTGGCCGTGGAGTCGCCCACCTACCTGGGGGCCCTGCAGGCCTTCTCCCCCTACGAACCGCGATATCTGGGCCTGGAGACCGACGACCGGGGACTCCTCCCCGAATCCCTGGAGAGAGCAGCCAGGACGGCGTCCGTCAAGTTCGTCTACCTGGTGCCCACCTTTCAGAACCCCACCGGACGGACCCTGCCCCTGGACCGGCGCCGGGCCGTCGCCCGTATCCTGAAGGCCCATGACCTGCTCCTGGTGGAAGACGACCCCTATGGCGCCCTGCGCTACCAGGGCGAAGCCCTGCCGCCCATCAAGACCATGGCACCCGACCACGTGGTGTACATCTCCACCCTGTCCAAGATCTTCGCCCCCGGCCTGCGCATCGGATACTGCCTGGCTCCCGAGCCGTTGCGCCGATGGCTGGTGATCGCCAAGCAGGGCATCGATCTGCACACCAGCACATACAACCAGGCCCTGGCGGCCGAGTACCTCGACGGCGGCTTCCTGGACGATCATCTGCCCAGGATCATCTCCCTCTACCGGCCCCGGCAGCAGGCCATGCTGGAGGCCCTGGCGCAGTATTTCCCCGACGGATTCCACTGGTCGCAACCCCAGGGGGGCATGTTCGTCTGGGTGGAGGGACCGCCCGGCATGGACATGGTGGCGGTCTATCATCAGGCGGTGTCCCGCAACGTGGCCTTCGTCCCCGGCACCTTCTTCTTCGCCGAATCCGACCAGGGCAAGGAAACCCTGCGCCTCAACTTCACCATGGCCCCGGAGCCCGTCATCACCCAGGCCATCGACACCCTGGGGCAGGTCATGGCCGAAAACATGCCTCAGCCGGCCCGCAATCGGACCTCGGCCCAAGCGGTGACGTAAAAAGCTCGGCCGCCCCCACACCCGGACTGTCACAAGCAGCAATGCAGGAGGCGGAGCGGGGAGGTGGGCTGTGCCCCGTCAGCAAGAATTGCGTGGGGCGCAGCCCACCTCCCCGCTCCGCCGGCTCTTCATCTTAATCTCATCGTTGCCAACATCAAAGGCCTCCCGCTCATGCAGCCCCGAAAATCACCCATCCGCAGGCTTGTGCCAATGGCGAATAAAATCAGTCAGCGATCAAGATTCTAAGGTAACACGGGATCCGACCGGCACCTTCCGGCGAACGGGTTGGACATACCCCCGGTGGATGGTTAATATATCGAATTGAAAGCGCAATCCGGCTTCCTGTGAATGCGGACCCAAGGTCCCCAAAATCGAGAGAGAAAGGAACGATCATGGAAGAGCACACATTTCACATCCCCAACATCTCCTGCGGCCATTGCACATCGGCCATCGAAAGCGAACTCAAGGAGATGGACGGAATCACCGAGGTCCAGAGCGATATCGCGTCCAAGTCGGTCACGGTGAAATGGCAGTCACCGGTGACCAAGGAAGGCATCATGGCCACGTTGAAAGAGATCAACTATCCGGCCGCCTGATCCGGATTCCCTTCAGAAGAGAGTCCCCGCCATGGAACAGCAAATCCTGCGCCTGCCGGTTTCCGGAATGACCTGTGCCAATTGCGCCATGAACATCGAACGCGGCGTCAAGAAGCTCGACGGCGTCACGGAAGCCAACATCAACTTCGCGGCCGAATCCGCCACCGTTACCTTCGATCCCCGGAAATTGCAGCCGGATGATATCATCGCCCGGATCGAGAAGAGCGGCTTCACCGTGCCGTTGACGACCTTGACCTATGCCATCTCCGGCATGACCTGCGCCAATTGCGCCATGAACATCGAGCGCACCCTCAACAAGAAGGTGCCCGGCGTACTGGAGGCCGCGGTCAACTTCGCCTCCGAGCAGGCCAAGGTCACCTTTCTTCCCACGCTGACTTCCGCGGAAGAGATCGCCGCCGCCGTGGAAAAGGCGGGGTACAAGGCCAGCGTGCAGGATCCGGAAGCACTGGGTCCGGATGCCGACCAGGTGCAGCGCCGACAGGAGATCCGGACCCAGCGACAGATGTTCTGGGTCGGCGTCGTTGCCGCGGCGCCCCTGTTCCTGTTGAGCATGGCCCGCGATTTCGGCCTCATCGGCGCCTGGAGCCACGCGCCCTGGGTGAACTGGTTCTTCTGGGCCCTGGCCACGCCGGTCCAGTTCTACACGGGCCGCGATTTCTACCTGGGCGCCTTCAAGAGCCTGCGCAATCTCACGGCCAACATGGACGTGCTGGTGGCCCTGGGGTCCTCCGTGGCCTACTTCTATTCCCTGGTGATCATGTTCGGCGGGATGGAGGGCCATGTCTATTTCGAGACCTCGGCGGTGATCATCACCCTGATCAAACTGGGCAAGATGCTCGAGTCGGTGAACAAGGGCCGGACCGGAGAAGCCATCCGCAAACTGATGGACCTGAGGCCCAAGACCGCCGTGGTGCTGCGGGACGGCAATGAGGAAGAGATCCCCCTGGCCCGGGTGCAGGCCGGAGATACGGTGGTGGTCCGGCCGGGACAGAGCATTCCCGTGGACGGCACCATCCTCAGCGGAGAGACCGCGGTGGACGAATCCATGCTCACCGGCGAACCGCTGCCCGTGGACAAGTCCACCGGCGATACCGTCATCGGCGGCACCCTCAACCGCTTCGGCCAGATCCACTTCCAGGCCACCAAGGTCGGCCGCGATACCGCGCTGGCCCAGATTATCCGCCTCGTCCAGGAGGCCCAGGGCAGCAAGGCGCCCATCCAGGCCCTGGCCGACCAGGTGGCGGCGATCTTCGTGCCGGCGGTGATCGCCATCGCGCTGGCCACCTTCATGGTCTGGTGGCTGATTACCGGAGACGGCGTGCACTCCCTGATCCGGCTGGTGGCCGTGCTGGTCATCGCCTGCCCCTGCGCACTGGGGCTGGCCACCCCCACCGCCATCATGGCCGGCACCGGCAAGGGAGCCCAGCAGGGGGTCCTGTTCAAGAACAGCGAGGCCCTGCAGACCGCCGCGGCGGTGGATACCATCGTGCTGGACAAGACCGGGACCATCACCCGCGGAAAACCCAAGGTGACCGATGTGGTGGTGGCCGAAGGCAATCCCATGACCGCAGATGAGTTGCTCCGGGCGGCCGCCTCCGTGGAGCAGGGCTCCGAACATCCCCTGGGCAGGGCCATCGTGGCCGCCGCCGGAGAAAAGGAACTGCCCCTCTGGCCCCTGGAAGGGTTCAAGGCCCATGGCGGGGCCGGCGTGGAGGCCCGCCACGAAGAGGCCACCTGGCGGGTGGGCAAACCCGGCTGGTTCGACGGCGGCAACGACACCGACGACGGACATGTCCGCGCCATCGCCGATCTGCACCGTTCCGGCAAGACGGCCATGGTCGTATTCAACGAAGGAGTACTCCAGGGCATCATCGCCGTGGCCGACACCCTGAAGAGCGATTCCTCCCAGGCGATTGCCCAGATGCACCAACGCGGCCTCGGGGTGGTGATGATCACCGGTGACAATCCCCAGGCCGGCCGGGCCATCGCCGACAGCGTGGGCATCGAAACGGTCTTCGCCGAGGTTCCGCCCGAGGAGAAGGCCTCGAAGGTGGCCGACCTCCAGCAGCACGGCCGCAAGGTGGCCATGGTGGGGGATGGAATCAACGATGCCCCGGCCCTGGCACAGGCCGATGTGGGCATGGCCATCGGCAGCGGCACCGACGTGGCCATCGAAACCGCCGGGGTCATCCTTTCCGGAGGAAGTCTTCTGGGGGTGGACCGCGCCATCGATATCAGCCGCAGGACCATGCGGACCATCCGCCAGAACCTGTTCTGGGCGTTCGCCTACAATATCGTGCTGATCCCGCTGGCCGCGGGCGTGCTCAACCCATTCGATCAGCTGCCCATGATGCTGCGGCAGCTGCATCCCATCCTGGCCGCCCTGGCCATGTCCCTGAGCAGCGTCACCGTGGTGACCAACTCCCTGCGCCTGGCCCGGTCGTAAAAACCATCGCTCAACCGGAAACCTCTCCCGTGGTAGGCCCGCCCAGCGCCCGCACGGCTTGGGCCGCGTCTTCCACCTTGGCATCGTTCTTGGCGTTCTTGCGAAAGGCCTGCTGCACCATCTCTTCGGCCGATTTGAGAAGATCTTCCATCTCTTTCATGTCTTCGCCCTCCAGGCCATCCGCCCGCCCGGATTGCAATCGTCGCTTCAGCGCCTCCACCTCTTCCTGCGCCCGTTGCAGCGCCTTTGCGCTCTTGGCCGCCCGGCGCTCCGTTTCGCCGAGCCGGTCCATGGCCGCCGCCAGTTCCCCGGCGATGCCCTCTTCCGGTTCCGCATCCAGATCGATCTCCTCCGCGGCCATGAGCAGCGCCGTGGGCGGAAGCTGGAGCAGGGTGCGATCCAGGCTCAAGCCGTTGACATCCGTGAAACGGTACTGCCGGATCCGGAAAGGAAGAAAAACCAGGCTGCTTCTCCTGGAAGCGGCGGTCACGGTGGCGGGAGAGAAGTCTTCGACGATGAGAGGCTCGGCGTCGATGCGGATATCTTCCAGTTCGTTCCGCAGGTCTTCCTGAACCTGTGCCAGATGCTCGCCGGTGCCGTCCGTGAGGACCCGGATGCGGGCCTTGCGCCAGTCGGGATGGCGGGTCATCAGGTAGGCCAGCAGCAGCATCAGTCTGCTGCTGGCGTCGGCGCGCCACCAGACGTCGATGCGGCTGCGTTCGGCCTCCGGACGGTTCAGTTCTTCCCACCGGGTGGCGTCGAAATGGAGAACCACGAGATTCATTCCCCAGCGGTAAATCGTGTGCAGGTAGTGGCCGTAGCGCAACGCCTCCAGGCTGCCGAGGCCCGCGCCGGATTTCCCGTACCAGTTGACCACGGCGGTATTGGCCCGCAGGGGGCCGATGCCGTAGCTTTGCAGAAGCATGGGCAGGGCCGAGGGGATATCGTCGGACTGGACCACCAGGGGAAAGGCCCCGATGTCATGGGAGCGAAGCATGTGCTGCAGGTCGGCCCTGGCATCGGAGAATAACTTCCCCCGCCGGGGTCCGGTCCCCTCGATGACCTGAACGGCGGTGATCAACCCGCTGCCTCCTTCGATCCAGCGGGCGAAGGTCAGCAGGGGGAGACGGCGCCGGGAGGGATGGGTAAAGACCAGCAGGTGGGGCCGCCAGTTGCGGTGGTGTTCCGGCTGGTCGGACATCTCCTGCAATTCACCGCGGATCACCTGGAAATGGTGGGCGCTGCTGCTGTCCGCCCAGCGGGAGGGTCCCGCAGTGCGCTTGAGATATTGCTGGATGGCCAGCAATATGGCCAATGCGATGATCCCGTCGCGGAAATCCAATGCCAGGATGGTGCCCAGGCAGAGCAGGCATCCCGCCAGGCTGAGATAAGCGTTGAACCATCGGAAGCGGGGCCGGAAGGAGGGACTCTGGGATCCGGCTTCGTAATAGGTGGCATAGTTGAGCAGGCCGTAGGAGATAAGGAAAAACATCGATACGACCCGGGCCACCAGATTGAGTTGGCCCAAAAGGATGGTGACCATGGCGATGCCCAGGGTGGCCATCACCGCCCGTCGCGGATTCCCGGCAGGTCCGCTGCCCTTGGCGAATGGCGTCAGGGCGGGAAAGATCCGGTCCGCGGCCATGGACTGCAGAATGCGCGGTCCCCCCAGAAAGGAGGCCATGGCCGAAGACAAGGTGGCCGCAATGACCCCGGCGTCGATCAAAAATTCATACCGTGCCACCTTCTTGATGGCCTGGTAGTCGTTCATCATGACCTGGTTGGGCAACACCCCGGCGAAGACCAGGGCGACGGCGAAGTACACCACGATGGAGACCCCCACCGCCAGGAAGGTTCCCAGGGGAAGACTCTTGCCGGGGTCCCGCAGATCGCCGGACATGCTGACGCCCTGGGTGAACCCGGTGACGGCCGGAAAGAAGATGCCGAAAATCACCCAGAATGGCGGGCCGTCCGCGGGAGCGGACCAGTTCCGGGCGAGCAGGGAGGCATCCCATCGGGCCGCACCGCCGGCAAAGAAGGAAAACAGGGCCGCCGCCAGCAGGGCCATGACGACGTATTGAAACCGCGTGGCCCAGTCGGCCCCCAGCCAGGCCAATACGAACAGCAGACCCACCGCGCAAAAGGCCACCAGTCGCGGCGTCAGCCAGGGCAAGGGCTGGATCATCGCGCAGAGCGCCTCGGCAAAGCCGATGCAATAGAAGGCCACGGACACCGACTGGGCCAGGTAGAGCACCGTGCCGATGGCGCCGCCGAACTGGTGCCCCAGGGTGCGGGAGATCAGGTAGTAGTCGCCGCCGCCCTTGACGTGCAGGTTGGTGGCGATGGCGGCCAGGGACTGGCTGGTGAGCACGGAAATCAGGCTGGCGATGCCGATAATCACCAACGCCCGTCCGATGCCGGCCGCGCCGGTGACATAGCCGAGCCGCAAAAAGAGGATGATGCCGAGAATGGTCAGCACGCTGGGGGTAAAGACCCCGGCGAAGGTACCCAAACCACCGGCGGTTTCGCCGGAAGATTCGGCATCGACCTCTGAGATTCGCTCACGTGTCGGCATGGCAGGCACAGTCTTTTGTGAGAATTATGAATCGTCGGCGGCTATCTTAACCGAGGATGGAGAAGCAGGCAACCCGATTCATTCGGCAGGCCGCAGGGGAAGGATCCCAAAGGAATCGGGCACCGATACCGTACAGGGTATGGGTGCCCGGTAATCGACACCAGATCTGGTGGGAACGGCTCAAGGGCCCCGGTGGAGGCAACCGTCCGATCCCATCAGGCATTGCCGTTGGCCGGCCCCACCAGGGGCAGGGCCTTGTCCACCGAGAAAAACACCAGGTATTTGCTCTCCCGGCGTTCCTTGTCTTCCGGATAGGTCTTGCGCCGGAGGCGGTAGAGCAATTCGGTGTCCTCTTCCTCCCACAATTTGGTGAGAAAGAGACGCTTGCCACGATAGCCGTTGCCGTTCTGCTTGAACAGGTACGCGGCGTGGGGATTGGACTTGAGGTTGTGGTGGGTGAGCCGGTCCCGCATGATGAAGGCGATGTTGCCGTCCTCCATCACATGCGGCCGGCTGTAAACCGCAGCATCCACCTTGCCGTTCTTGTCCGCGGTTGATAAAATTCCCAATCCCTGGGACTCATCGAAATATGCTTTAAGATCCATATGGCGTCTCCCATCTTCAGATTATCGGATCGTTCAAGAAGGTCAGCCGTGCATCCCTGCGGCACGACATGCCCCGGAATGCAGTCATTTAACATCCAATATTCTCGCCGATCCGTTCGAATCGAGAGCACAAGCATCAGATGTCGGGTGCCATCCCGGGACGGACGGGGTCCGTTTGCCGAGATCCTCCACATCGCCGGGCAACAATCCAACTCTAGCTCGCATTTCCAATAGTTCAAGCCGCACAGCCAATTTCATGCGCCGCAACCGGCTCCCGGCAATGATCTAATTAAGAAATCGGAAACTATTTAACAAAAGCTGAAGATGTCAGATCGAAAAATAGTAAATTGATGGATGAATACGATCAAATTTCAAAGCGGTATGACAGCCTGCCTCGTCAAAAAATTCTATTTGGAAAGCGGCTGCCCGACACCTTGCGCGGTATTTCCCCAGGATAGATAGACCCTGTTTGCCTGTGCCGGGGCCCGATGGGATGGTTTTCTAATGGCTGCGGAAATTCGGCCGATGAAAGGGTAACCGATGGGCTTGGCCTGTATGGATGCTGCGTCACCCACCGGTTCGAGCCACAGAATTTATCGGCATATCAGGCAAGGGGTGATCCGGGAACCGATGACAGGCCAACATGAAGATACCGGCGGGAAAATACCGCTGCATCGGACAGCCGTTATGGCGGCCGTCATCATGGCCTTGATTATGGCTGTTTCCGGCGGCGCCTGCCTCCTTTTATATTTGAACACGGTGAATTCCGTGAAATACCGGATGGAGTTACACCAGAATGCAGCGCTGAATGTCGCCGTTCACCGGGTTTACGATTCCTTGCAAGGGGTCATCAGTGACCTGAAATTCCTTGGCAGTCACCATGAAATTTTATCTCAGCTTGTTCAAGGCAATGCGACTGCAAGTGCCAGATTGACCCACCAATTCCTGAACTTTGCCAGACATAAGGGCGATTACGACCAGGTCCGCCTATTGAACGGTCAGGGACGGGAAGTTGTTCGAGTGAACTATAATAACGGCCGGCCGGTTGCAGTAGCCGCGGATCGACTGCAGGACAAGAGCGGACGTTACTATTTCACGGAAGCAGCGACTGCAAGAAGCGGTGAGGTCTATGTCTCGGCCTTCGATTTGAATATGGAAACCGGCCGGGTCGAAACGCCTTTGAAGCCCATGATTCGCTTCTCCCAGCCGATCTTCAGTGATGGCGACCGGTTTCTGGGAGTGCTGGTGCTCAATTATCTTGGCAAACTGGTTCTGGAAAGAATCAGGGACGAGGATCGCCTCGCCGATGGCGATCTGATGCTGGTCAATTCGGATGGATTTTGGCTTTTCAATCCGAATCCGGAGCTCGAGTGGGGGTTTATGCTGCCGGAACGCAGCACACACCGATTCGGCCGTGATTTTTCCAAGGAATGGCGAACCATCGCCGCCGGCGACGAGGGACGGATTTCGTCCCCCAACGGCTTGTTCGCATACAAGGCATTTTATCCCGGATGCAGGATTGCCGACTCCAGGAATTGCGGCGCCAAGGTCAGTGCGCGTTCTCGAAAATGGATTTTCGTCCATCGCATATCCAGGGAGGTGTTGCGCCAACGCCTATCCGGGCAAAGGAGAAATCTGTTCCTTTTGTGGGCCGGGATGGCTTTCTTTTCTCTTGTTCCCGCCTGGTTGCTGTCATCGGCTTTCCTCAGGCGCCGACAGACCCAATATGAGATTTGGCGGATGGCGAATTTCGATGCACTCACCGGTCTATTCAACCGCTCCAGTTTCATGCTGGAATTGCGGCAGACGATTGTGGCGGGCGAACGTTACCGTCACAATTTCGTCCTGTTGTACCTCGATCTGGATGGTTTTAAGCAAATTAATGATACCTTGGGTCATGCCGCCGGCGACCAGGTCCTTCAAGAGACCGCCAGGCGCTTCCAGGCGGCCCTTCGCGTCTCTGACTGTGTCGCCCGCCTGGGGGGCGACGAATTCTGTATCATCGTCAGGGAAACAGGCAGTGTTGACGAAGCTGCCCGGGTGGCGGACAAGCTTATCGATGTTCTGGCCTCGCCCTTTGACCTGGGCGGCAGAACAGGCCGTGTAGGCACCAGCATCGGAATCGCCTGTTTTCCCGAAGACGACGGCACCGCCTACGGTTTACTGAAACTCGCCGACCAGGCCATGTATGTGGCCAAGGCAAAAGGCAAGAATCGCTATTGCTTCGCCATGCCTGACTGAGACAGACTGGCTCCGAAGTCTTCCGACTATTGCAACGATAGGGTAATTACAAAATTTGAGCTGTACTTTTGTTGGTTCACCATTATCGATTGTCTGATCATCAGAAAAAAGACCCGGAAATATATTGCGGAAAATCGAGAACTCGAGATAGGTTATTTATGCACGAATGTTCATCGTACCCTTTAGACAGATTTTTTTGCAGACACATTTGAAGATCATCATTGCCTCATTACTCCTGGCACCACTGTTTCTGTGCTCCGCGCCAACGGGTGTACAGGCTCAGGCAAATGAGTCGGCGCCGCTGGCGCTTGAACGCGCACTGGATTCCGGCGGCAGGCTTTTTAACGGCGGCATTATTCAGGATAGAGATGGGTTCTTCTGGATAGCTAGCCTGAGCGGCCTGCTCAAATGGGATGGCTATACTCTGAAAAAGCCCAAAGGCTCCCCGGAGGCGATCTATGGGATTTATGAAGACACGGAGGGTTTGATCTGGGTCAGTTCGTCCGTTGGCCTGTCGAAGTACGACAAGTCGGTGAATGCCTTTACGGTATACCGGCATGACCCTGATGATCCCAGGAGTATTGGTGAGGGAACCGCTATCTGGGCGATGCAGTCGATTGCAGAAGATTCGACCGGAAATATCTGGTACGGAACTAAAAAGGGGTTGAATCGATACGACAAGCGAACAAAAGCCTTCACCGTGTACACCCACAACCCGGCTGATCCCAATAGCCTGGGAAATGATAATGTTTCCGCGCTCTGGGCGGATAAGCACGGAACGGTGTGGATTGGGACAGAAGGTGGTTTGGACAGGTTCAACCCGTCAACCGGCGCTTTCACCCATTTCCATAATCAGCCTGACAATCCCCGGAGTTTAAGCAATAACATCGTCACCGCTTTGTTGGAAGACCGGAACGGGGTGTTGTGGGTGGGAACGAAGGAAGGCGGGCTAAACCGGTTTGATGAATCAAGCGGCGCCTTTACCCGCTATCTCTATGACCCCAAAAATCTCCATAGCCTCAAAGACAATTATGTTTATGCAATCACTGAAGTAGATGCCAACGAATTGTGGTTAACACACTGGAATAACACAAGTGGTATTGACATCTTCGATGCCAGAACCGGGGTATTTCACAATTATCGGGACGACCCGAACAATCCCGGCCGCCAGTCGTACAATCAGACGGCGAATGTATACAAAGATCGCTTGGGAATTATCTGGGTGGTCCACTTCAACGGGATCCTCGATAAAATCGATCCGGCAAGCACGAAGTTCACCTTATATCAACATGAACCCGGCAATCCCAACAGCCTGGCCGAGAATAGTGTCTTTGGCGTCTATCAGGACAAACAGGGTATGATGTGGATTTCATTTGCCGGCAAAGGGCTGGATAAATTTGATCGCCAGACCAATACCTTTACCCATTTTCCAGATATGCCGGGTGGTTTGGCGCAGAGTATATTTGAAGACGATACCGGTCTTTTCTGGCTGGCCGGTAACGGTGGTATTTTTACGTTCGATAAGAAAACCGGCAGATATTCCGGGACGTATCCGCTTCAGTGCAAGAGCGGCCAGATCATCATCCCGGATAGAAACAACGCCGACTTCCTGTGGGTAGGTACAGACGCGGGGCTGGTTAAGTTTGATAGGTCCACCAGAAAGTGGATTAAGTTCAGGCACGACCCGAACAACCCCGACAGTATCGGCAATGACACCATGTGGCATCTATTCATGGACAAAGCCGGATATATCTGGATTCCGACCTATGGCGGCGGGCTGGACAAGTTTGACACCGGGACAGAACAAGTGGTGGCGCATTTCAAAAATGATCCCGACGACCCCAAGAGTCTGGGTTCGGATACGCTCAATCATGTTTTCGAAGACTCGGCCGGGCGCCTCTGGGTCGCCACGGTTGACAGTGGATTGAATAAACTGAATCCGGACGGCACCTTCACCCGATACAACGAAGAAAACGGCTTTCTCACCAATTGGGTAGGCAGTATTATTGAAGACAACCAGGGTTTTTTGTGGCTGGGCACAAAAATCGGCTTGATCAAGTTTGACCCCCAGACTGAAACCTGGCGGCTCTACACCCGGGATGACGGCCTGCAAAGCAACGAATTTCTGGAATATCCAAACTTTAATGCGCCCGATGGGCAGTTGTGGGTATTTGGCGGCAACGGCCTTAACAGCTTCTACCCTGATAAACTCAAAGATAACCCGTTCAAACCGCCGGTTTACTTTACCTCGCTGACGCAGGGCAACGAGCCGTTGAAAGAAGTCACGCAAGCCCCGGAGCGCGTCACAGAGATTACCCTCAATTGGCAGAGCAACTTTTTTGAGTTTGAAGTATCCGCCCTCAACTTCACCAGGCCTGAAAAAAACCAATACCAATATGTCTTAGAAGGATTTGACAAGGAGTGGTACAACGCGGGCACCAAGCGCACCGGTCGCTACTCCAGCCTGCCAGATGGAACGTACACGCTGCGTGTGCGCGGCTCTAACAACGACGGCGTGTGGAGCGACCAGGAGGCCACGCTCAAAGTGACCGTGGTGGGGCCTTTCTGGCGGACAACATGGTTCAGGCTGCTGTTGGGCCTGGTAATCATAGGGAGCGCAGTCGGTGCGGCACAGTGGCAGTTGCGGGCCAGTAAAGCCCGACGCCGTGCCGCCGAAGAACGCCAGCGCGAAATGGAGCGCCAGGTTGCCGAACGCACCGCCCAATTGGAATCAGCCAACAAAGAATTGGAGGCGTTTTCCTACACCGTGTCGCACGACCTGAGGGCGCCACTGCGCCACATTATCGGTTTTCTTGAATTGCTGCAAAAGGAATCTGGAACAGCGCTCAACGAAAGAAGCCGGCATTACATGGATAATATTTCCGAATCGGCTAAGAACATGAGCCTGTTGATCGACGATCTACTCTCGTTTTTCCGGATGGGCCGCCATGCCCTGTCGTTTAAACAGGTGGAGTTGGGAACATTGGTACGTGACGTCGTGCGAGAACTTGAACATGATGCCACTGGAAGGAAAATTGAGTGGCGCATAGGCGACCTGCCCTCAGTCAAGTGCGATGAGCGCATGTTGCGGATCGTTCTGACCAACCTGATTTCAAACGCATTGAAGTTCACGCGGTCCCGGTCACAATCCCGTATCGAAATCGGGTCGCTGCCCGACCAGGACTCCGAAAGCGTGATTTTTGTCCGCGACAACGGTGTCGGGTTCGACATGGCCTATGCACAAAAGCTGTTCGGTGTCTTCCAGCGGTTGCACCGCGCTGAAGATTTCGAGGGCACCGGCATCGGACTGGCCAGCGTGCGCCGCATCATTGCCCGGCACGGCGGCCGGATCTGGGCGCAGGGAGAGCCCGACCGAGGGGCGGTGTTTTACTTTACGCTGCCGCGCTCATAACATGGTAAGGAAACCTGATCGAGGCGCGGTATTACGAAGGACACGATCGCTCGGAAAAGTGTTTGCTTGGAACATAGAGTGCAGTCCTTTAAATTATCTCAAGGTCATCAGGACCTTTTTCGATTTTTCCGAGTAGTCGTGCCAACTCCTCCGCCTCACCATGATCATGAACCCTTATTCGGAGGTGAATATGGAACTGACCTGGTCATACGATGTGGATCGGATAAGATGGGATGAGTTGTCACACCTGTATGAAATCGCCCCTTTGGGAATCAATACAGAAGCCTATCTTAAAAAGGTGATGCGCAACAGCAGGTATAAATGTTTCGTGTTCAGCGACACTCAACTGGTGGGGGCGGGAAGAGCTCTCGCAGACGGCGCCGACTGTTCCTATTTGTGCGATATTGTGGTGCATCCCGAATTTCAGGGCAAAGGGATCGGTAAATCGATCGTGAAAAAACTTCTGGCGTTTTCCGAAGGTCATAAAAAAATCATTCTATATGCAAACCCTGGAAAGGAATCCTTCTACGGGAAACTGGGCTTTAAACCCATGGCGACTGCGATGGCCATTTTCCAGGACCAGGAATCGGCTATGAAATCAGGCCTGTTGAGGGACAAATAGAAGGCCGGCCGTCAGTCGGCCGAGAGCATCATACGATAGCAGCCGGGACGATCAGAATTCCCGCAGCAATCTTCCCGCACCGGCCAGAGCACCCTCGAACCCGTTTTCCCGCAGCGCATACCAAAAGGTTACGGCGTTGATTCCCAGAATCGGAATCCCGACAACCGGTTCCAATTTCTCGCTCACTTCTATCAGGCTCATGTTCATTCCACATTGAACGACGGCGTCCAAATCATTCTCATCCGTCGCCAACAATTCCCTGATTGCTCTTTCCTTGGCCCAGTCTGGAATATGGGCGATATGAAGCGCATCCGCGCAGGAAAAGCCGACGCTTGACACCACTCTTTATATGCAATCAGATCTGCTTCCGATTCCAATTGCGGTTTCGGGGTTATGACGTTGGAGGTGTGCAGGCCGACACCTCGCAATCCGTTTGGTCCCTGGTTGTTGAAAATAATGCTCCAAAGTTCGTGCTCCATGCTGGTATTGGTTGCAGGAATAAGAAGCCCGAACTTTCTTTTAAAACTCCTTACATCAGGATATCCCTGCGGCGAATCGAAGTCCCCGAAATTATCCGCCTTTATTCCATTGTGAATGACACCGGGAGGTGCAATAGAGGGTATGGGTGGGGCATTTACGTCGGGCACCTTGATCATTTTGCCTGATAGTTTGCCAATAATCGCGCGCCTCCTTGATCATCTGGTTCCGGTATGGCCCCTCCACCCTCTTGTGGAGGACCCGGGTAGGTTCTACCGATTCGGTGAGAAATATATAGGCAAATCTCCGAAAAGGCCCACTACGAGGACAGGCGGGAGAAATTACCTATGCATGATTGGTCAAGTTTACCGTATGCACCTTGGGATAGCAAATACCATATTGGGTTTGTAATTGGCTTTATTAAAGGGTAAAGTACTGGTCACCGATTTTTGCGCGGCTTTTACAGTCGAATAAATTACTCTTGCAATCGCTGTGGTATGAAACGTCGTCATACCGGAGGACGTAAGTAACGGCGTTGCCAAGGGTATGCAGTAGATTGACTCCGGCTGCGCCCTTGGCGGGGCCGCGCCCTGAAGCCCTCCTTAGGGGAAACGGATGCCAAAATGAAAAGAATGAAAACAATCTGTTGGGATGATCCACAAAAGAGCAAGAGGGAGGCTGTTGCCACATGTTCCGGGTTGGATTATTTACGAGCAATAAAGGAAAATAGAATTAGCCCGCCACCAATAGCCAATCTTGTGGGCTATAGGATTTGTGAAGCAGATCATGGCTACGCCGCTTTTGAGTTGAATCCAGCGGAATACCATTATAATCCTTTTGCAACCGTTCATGGCGGCATTCTTTCCACATTGCTGGATACTGCCATGACCTCCGCAGTATTATCAACGCTTTCCAAAGGCGTCAGCTGCACAACAATCGAGATCAAAGTAAATTTTATAAGACCCGTGACAACCGACACGGGCATATTGAAGTGCGAAGCAAGCTCCTTGCATGTGGGGAAGAAGATAGCTTCCGTTGAAGGTAAACTAAAAGATAAAGACGGGTTGTTGTATGCCCATGGCGTCAGTACCTGTGCGATTTTTGAGGTTGGCTGAACGAAAAAAACGCTCTTTTTCATGCAAGAAGGAGTCCTCCACAAAGCTACGCCAACGCCCGGGCAATCGAATCACACACATACTCGATATTGCCGGAGGTGAGTCCGGCGACATTGATCCGGCCGCCATCCACCATATAGACGGACCGGTTTTCCTTGAGCCAGTCCACGACGCCGGCGGACAGTCCGGAGAAGGAGAACATGCCCCGTTGTTTCTTGATGCAGGAGAAATCGAGATCGACGCCTCGTCGGGCAAGACCGTCCACCAGGGCGGCCCTCATGTTGACGATTCGCAGGCGCATATCCGCCAGTTCCCCGAGCCATATCTCTTTGAGCCCTTCGTCTTCCAGGATCGTGGCTGCAACCAGACCGCCGTGGGCGGGAGGATTGGAATAGCATGCCCGAATGACGGTTTTCAGATGGCTCATGGCCACCTCGGCTTCCCCCTGGGTGGGGCTGACGATCGTGAGGGCCCCGGTCCGTTCATTGTAAAGGCCGAGGTTCTTGGAAAATGAACTTGCCACGAACAGGTCCATCCCGGTTGCGGCAAAGAGCCTGACTGCGAAGCGATCCTCATCGACTCCGTCTCCAAATCCCTGGTAGGCAAAATCGAGGAACGGAATCCAGTTCCTTTCCCTGGCGATGTTTACCACCATTTGCCATTGATCCCTGGACAGATCGACGCCGCTTGGATTGTGGCAACAGGCATGCAGGACGACGATATCGCCCGCGGGAACCTGCTCCAGGCAGCTCAGGAACCGGTCCAGGCCAACGGTCCGGGTCGTCGGATCATAATAGGGGTATTCCAATACGGGGAAACCGGACGAACGGAAGATGCCTTTGTGGTTGGCCCATGTGGGGGTGCTCACCCACACGGAAGAGGTGGGCAGGAATTCCCGCAGGAGCTCCGCCCCCATTCGTAGGGCGCCGGTTCCGCCGGGAGCATGAACGGTTGCCGCCCGTTTCGACGCCACGACTTCGCTAGAATCGCCGAACAGGAGATTCCGGACACATTGCGCATAACCGGGAAGGCCGGAAATGGGCAGATAGCTCTTGGTGGTTTCGTTCTCCAGCAGTCGTTTTTCGGCGGCCTTCACCGCCTTCAGGATCGGAGTCTGACCGCTGTCGTCCTTATAGACTCCGGCGCCCAGGTTGACTTTGGCCGGATTGGGGTCGTTTCGGAATTGTTCCGTCAATCCGAAAATCGCATCGGGCATCGCCGGTTCGATATGATTCCACATGGATTTTTTCTCCTTGTTTGTTTAATGAAGGATCTGGCTGAGAAACAACTTCGTGCGATCGCTCCGCGGATTGTCGAAGAATTCGTCGGGAGTGTTTTCTTCCACGATCTGCCCCGCATCCATGAACAATACCCGGTGGGCGACGCTCTTGGCAAAGCCCATCTCATGGGTGACCACCAGCATGGTCATTCCCTCCTGGGCCAGTTCGATCATGACGTCCAACACCTCTTTGATCATTTCCGGATCCAGTGCGGAGGTGGGCTCGTCGAACAGCATGACTTTGGGCGCCATGCACAGGCTGCGGGCGATGGCCACGCGCTGCTGCTGCCCGCCGGACAACTGGCCGGGAAATTTTCTTGCCTGTTCGGCGATCCGAACCTTTTCGAGATAGTGCATGGCCGCCTCTTCGGCTTCCTTCTTGGGCGTTTTGCGGACCCATATGGGGCCGAGGGTCAGGTTCTCGACGATGGTCAAATG
Organism: Desulfobacteraceae bacterium; assembly: GCA_050288425.1. GTDB lineage: Bacteria > Desulfobacterota > Desulfobacteria > Desulfobacterales > Desulfosarcinaceae > JARRKU01. The sequence goes on from JBNKDU010000093.1 coordinate 40,795, forward strand.
GGGAAAGAGATTGAAATGCTGGAAGACCATCCCCACTTCGGCTCGAATTTTTTCGATATTCTTCAAGTCATTGGTCAGTTCGATCCCGTCGACGTTGATCGTTCCGCGCTGGTGCTCTTCCAGTCGATTGATGCAGCGGATCAACGTGGATTTGCCGGACCCCGACGGTCCGCAGATCACGATACGCTCCTGCCGCTTCACATCGAGATTGATATCCCGGAGCACATGGAACTCCCCGTACCATTTGTGCATGTTGCTGATTTCAATGATGTTGTCGTTTTTTCGAATCGATTCGGTTATGGCAGTCATGGCAATTCCTGTGGGTAGATGGGTTTAATGCCCGGTATGCAGTTCCCGCTCTATTTTGCGACTGAAATTGCTGAGATAAAAGCAGCAGATAAAATAGACCATGGCGATGAAAATATAGGCCTCGGCGGAAAACCCCATCCAGCGGGGATCCTGCAAGGTGCTCTGGGTCGTTTTCAGCAAGTCGTACAACGCGATGATGACTACCAGCGAAGTGTCCTTGAAAGCCGATATCAGGATGCTCACCGACGGCGGTATGACGATCTTCAGGGCCTGGGGCAGGATGATCAGACGCATGGTCTGGTAGTAATTGAGGCCCAATGCGTCGGCGGCCTCGTATTGCCCCTTGCTCATTCCCTGGAGTCCCCCTCTTACAACCTCGGCGATATAGGCCGCGGTGAAGAGAATGATGGCCACCTGCGCCCGCAGGATGCTGTTGACGGTCATTCCTTCGGGCAGGAAAAGCGGAAAGACCACCGATGACATGAAGAGCAGGCTGATCAGCGGCACTCCGCGAATCAATTCGATATAGAGGACGCAGATGGATTTGATGGCCGGCATTTTGGATTGCCGGCCCAGGGCCAGCATGATCCCGAGGGGATATGCGGCCGTCAGGCCGAAGACCGACAGCAACAGCGTCAGGGGCAGGCCGCCCCATTGGGTACTCTCCACCGACTTGAGTCCGAGGATACCGCCTTTGAGCAATACGCCCATGGTCACCAGCCCCGCGATCCAGCAATAGGCCAGCGATTTCTTCCAGAAGCGCTTATATTGGCTGATCAGCAGCAACCCCACCAACAGGCCGACGGCCAGTCCGGGCCGCCAGTGCTGGTCGAAGGGATAAAATCCGAAAAAGATGAACCGGGCATTGGCGGTGATGACGGACCAGCAGGCGCCTTCGGCGGCCTGGCACTCCTGGCCGGTGGAAAACCAGAGGCTGTGAAGGAAGGCCCACTTCACGAATGGCCAGAAGGATTTGTAAATGAGGAACAGGGCCAGAATCGTCAAGGCGGAGTTGAACCAGGAACTGAACAGATTGGCCCGTATCCACCCCACGACCCCCACACTGGCCACTGGCGGTTTGATTTCGGATTCGAACATGCTGTCGACGGTTTGTGCTTCTGCCATATTCTAGTGACCTGTCTTCGATGATACTTCGACGTTGATGGTTTATGAAAAACCAGATTGATATCCTTCAACCGGCACACCGGCAAACCGGCGGATCCGGTTCAACCTTCCAGGGTTGAAAGAAGGTTGCTATCTCTCGACCAATTTCATCTTCTTGTTGTACCAGTTCATGAACGCGGAGGTCGACAAGCTGAAAACGAGGTACACCGCCATGATCAGCATCACCCCTTCGATGGCCTGTCCGGTCTGATTGATGGTGGTACCGGCCACGGACACGAAATCAGGATACCCGATGGCCACGGCCAGGGAGCTGTTTTTCGTCAGATTGAGCATCTGGCTGGTCAGCGGGGGGATGATGACGCGCAGCGCCTGGGGGAGAATGACCAGGTTGAGGACCTGTCCGGATCGCAGTCCAATGGCCATGGCGGCCTCGGTCTGGCCCTTGCTCACGGACTGAATGCCGGCGCGCACCACTTCGGCCACGAAGGCGGCGGTATACAACACCAGGCCGAGAAGCAGCGCCGTAAACTCCGGGCTGATGCTCATGCCGCCCTGGAAGTTGAAGCCCCGCAGGACCGGTACGCTCAATCCGGTCGGCGCGCCGGTCAGCAGCCATGGCAGCAACGGCAACCCCACCACCAACGCCATGCCGGCTTTGAATAAAGGAAACGATTTGCCGGTGGTTGCCTGGCGACATCTGGCCCAACGCCGCAGGAAGAATATGGCAAAGCCGGCGGCGACAAGCGCCAATCCCATATAGGCATGGGCCGGATGGGGAGCCGGCACGGCGAATACCAGGCCGCGATTGCACAGATACACGCCTTTGAACGGGGACAACGCCTGACGGGGCGATGGCAGCATCTCATAGAAGAAAGCATACCAGAAGAAAAGCTGCAGCAATACCGGGATATCCTGAAACACTTCGATGTATAGGGCCGCCAATCTGGATATGAGCCAGTTGGTCGACAGGCGTGCCACGCCGATCACGGTTCCCATCAATACCGTCAAGCCGATTCCGATGAACGATACCAGCAAGGTGTTCAGGGCGCCCACCTGGAGCGCCTTGCCGTAGGAATCCGCCGCCGAGTAAGATACCAGTGTCTCGCCGATCTCGAAGGAGGCCTCCTTTTGCATGAAGCCGAACCCGGTTGCGATGGACTGGCGTTCGAGGTTGGCCATGGTATTGGAGACCAGGTAATAGCCCAGCAGCGCGACACAACACAGGGTGCCGATCTGGTAGATCAGGGCTCGTTTCTTGGGATCATTCCAGAAGGAGACCTGTTCGGAACCGTTTGCGGCCGGTATACTCTTTATCGCTTGATCCATGATGGTCTGTTCCCGTCACTTCCATTCGCACAGGGTCATTTGACGATTCTGCCGCATTGCCGGCGGAATGTCGGCCCCGGTCCGGACCATCCGGAGGACGGATCCGGCCCGGGAGGAGTTCTGCTTTCTTGATGATTCGATTACTTGAACGGCGGGGAATACATCAATCCGCCATCGGTCCACAGCGCGTTGAGACCCCGCTCCAGCTTCAGCGGCGTGTTCATGCCGACATTGCGTTCGAACACTTCCCCATAGTTGCCCACCTGCTTGACGATGTTGTAGGCCCACTTCTCGTCCAGCCCCAGGGCCTTGCCGTTGCCGGGGCTCTCGCCCAGGAAACGTTTGATTTTGGGATCGTTGCTCTTGAGCATTTGGTCGACATTCTTGGAGGTGATCCCGAGATATTCCGCTTCAATCAGCGCCGTGGTAGCAAAATTGACGATATCGGCCCATTGGTCATCCCCATGGCGCACGGCAGGTCCCAGGGGCTCTCGGGAAATGATTTCCGGCAGGATCATATGGGCGTCCGGATCGGGCGCGATGGCGCGTGTACCGGCCAATTGAGACGCATCCGAGGTCAGGCAGTCGCAGCGCCCGGCAAAATAGGCCTTGGCCAGTTCCGGCGTGCTCTCGATGACGACCGGTTTCATTTTCATGCCGTTGGCCCGGAAGAAATCCGCGGCATTCAGTTCGGTAGTGGTCCCGGGCAAGACGCATACCGTAGCGCCGTCCAGTTCTTTCGCGCTCTTCACGCCAAGCTTTTTGGGAACCAGAAAGCCCTGGCCGTCATAGTAGTTGGTCTGTACGAAATTGAGACCCAGCGCGGTTTCCCGTGTCAATGTGCGGGTAGCATTGCGGGTCAGGATATCGATTTCACCGGATTGGAGCGCGGTAAAACGGGTCTTGGCGGTCAAGGGAACCCATTTGATCCTGTCCGGCTCCCCGAACACCGCGACGGACACGGCCCTGGCCGTATCGACATCCAGGCCGCGCCACACACCTTTTTCATCGGGTTTCGAAAAGCCGAACAGGCCTTCGTTCACGCCGACGGAGATGCGGCCTTTGGCCTTCACATCCTGGAGGGTGCCGGCCATGGCGGCGGGAGCGCAGAGCATTGCAAGAATCACCGTTCCAATCAGACAAAGCTTGAATTGTTTCATACAACTTTCCTCCTTTTGCATGTTAGTTGCACCGCCGTGGGTTCATCCATGCCTCGTTGCATACCGAAACCCGCGGCGAGTTTTCTTCCCTGTTCACGATCATGACCTGGCGGCGGAATCATTCGATGATGCGGTCCGCTTTTCTGACAAAACTCTTCGGAAATTCGATTTTCAGGTGGCTGGCGATTCTTTTATTGAGAATCAACTTGCCCTTGGCATAGCCGATAAAAGCATAGTCGGCCATCCAATCCATGACACATCCGGTGGGGACGCTGGATCGCGCCACGGCAATCTCCTTTGCCGAGGCGCCATTCCAGCCTTCGATACCGGAGTTGTTGCCGAGGATCAGGACATCCACCTGGGATTGCATCTGCGTGAAGGACTCCCGCCATTGCTCGAATGTGCGGGCGTATCGTTCGATAATTTCTTCCCGGATGCCCCTGCGGAACCATTCGGCATCTTTGTGGGAGGAGGGCGTGTCTCCGGCCAGGTACCCGACGCGGTCCATGCGTGTGAAGTATTTTAAGGCATAGATCAGTTTTTTGACGTGGGCGAATTCGATTGCGCCCGTGTCGCTCAATCCCCAGTCCTTCAGGATTTTTTTGCACGCGTCCGTCTGGACGAAGTCTTCCAGGGCTTTGGCGACCCGGTTCACGACCTCATCCGAGGTCTTCGGGCTGGCGGCAAGATAGTATCCGCCGGCGAGTTCGTCGAGGGGCAACAGCTTCTTTAGCACTTTGGCGGGATTGTCATGCCCTTCCTGCTTGACGGTGAAATAGGCGACCGCGTCCGGCATGGGCCAGACATCGATGCGGCGGTTGATCAGTTTATTGAGATTCTGAAAATGCGCATCGTCTCCCCCGACGCGATCGAAGTCCGAAAGTTCGAACCCTTTGTCCAGCAGGTAACTCTCCCGGGCGTCGTCGATGGTGGTGCCGATTCTGTATCGCTTCAAATCCTCCAGGGTTCTGACGCTGACGTCGCTTCGGCCGGCCAGGCCGAAAACCGAGTAAGTGGCCGGTGTCACGATCCCGATCCATTTGAACAGCTTTTCCCGGTTCGGACGACGGCTGATGGAGTAGATCAGCGCATTTTCCTTTTTTTGGGCGATGTCGTACGACTTCGCCCAGGGCAGGCTGATGATCCTGGATTTGAATCCCGCGCCGGCCAGGACCTGCTTTACGATTTCTGTCGAGACGCCGGTGATTTTACCTTTCTGGGTAAAATTATAGGGGGGGAATTCTTCGGTATAGATGTTCAGGGTCTGGGCGCAGACGGGGCTGGCGAAGATGAAGATCAGGCTCAAAATGGCCAAGCGAATCAAAGTACTCATTTCCATGCTCCTCATGCGGTTTTGCGATCATCGGCTAGGTACCTGTCCCTGTTTTATTGAATCCTCCATTCCGTTTCGATGTTGTTCTCTGTGGGTGACAGACTTCGAAAGAGCAAGGCTTATGCCATGCAAGAAGAAGATTGCTTCTCGGCATCCGGGGATGGGGCCGGGTTATTTCCCGGGCACCGTATGAAATGGCACGTTAATTGCCGATATTCAGATAGTTAGCAAGGGAGATACCGTCCGGACGGATCGAAACCAACGGCGCTCTATGGGGGAAATGGCGGCGAGGAAGGTCGGTCCCATCGACGGCTTGAGCAGGGAGAGAATTGAGGATATAATCAAATTTGATGAAATCGTCAAAAGGATCCGTGGCTGGGATCCTGGATGGGCGTATCGAATGGAGTTCATGAAGGGCATCGGGAAACATCCATATTTTTCAAGACATTCGGTGCTTGGGATCATCGCGCTGGTGGCCCTGATGGCCGTCTGCTCCATCGGCCTTGTTCAGTGCGGCAAGGCATCGGTGGATGATGGGAAACCCGCCCAGAAGGTTCCCCGGACCATCCAGCTGGACGGCTATGCGATCCAGCTTTTCCCGACCGCTGATGAGCAATTGCGGCACGCCCTGAGATGGTATGCGGATATCGACGAAAAGAAGGCGTCTTTCGAGGCGGTGAGGGATGCCTTTCCCGACGCCCGCAACGCCCATGCCGAAGCCGGCCTGGGTCTGGCCTATCTGGCCCTGGGGCGCGACTACCGGTTGGCGACTGCGGAACAATGTCGCGGCGCCATCAGCAGATACAAAGAAATCCTGTCGGAGTATGCTGACCTGGCGCCCATTTGCGCCAAGGCCGACTGGTACATCGGATGGATCCTGGCCGACCTTCTCCATGAGCCGGGCAGGGCGGCGGGGTACTTTCAAAAGGTGGTTACCAACTATCCGGACGCAACCCTGAATTTTAAGTCCGCCGTCCCCTGGGTTAGCCTGGTTCTTCCCCAAGTGGAGGAACGGACCCAGGCGGTATATGAACGACCGAAATATTTCTGGAGCAGTATCGCCCTGTTGGAACTCGTTCGCACCAGCGAGTCGGAAGCCGACAGGTGGTCTGCATTCGAAAAATTGTTCAACGATCCACGCAGCCGTCAAGCCACGGAATTCGCTATACGCGCGCTGTTGCGCGGATCGCCGTCCCTGCGTCCCAAAATTGCTCCATACGCGCAACAGCATTTGAAAACCATGAAGTTCGATGACCCTTTGGCCAAGGACATCCGTGAACTTCTGCAGAATGCCGGTCTGCTCGAGACGCCATCGCAAAACAGGCAGAAACCCGAGGCTGAATGAAACTCGTCGCCGGATTAAAACATTCGTTTCAGGTGCGTCTCTTCGTCGCGCTGGCGGCCCTTATTCTGTTCTTCATCCCCGGTACCGGTTATTTCTCCTATTTGCAGGCGCGCAAAGCGGTAGAGAGTCAGATGCAAAACTATGCCGTAGGCACCGCCTCGCAGATCGCCGAGCGGATCCGTCAGTTTCTATCCCAGCATATGCACAGCGCCCGCCTGATCAAGGCGTTTATCGAAACACGAATGATCGATCCGGACGAGCCTATAGAATTGATCGAATATTTTTATCAGTTGAAGGAGGACCATCCCGAATTCGTGAATGTTTATTACGGCAACGAACAGGGCGAGTTCACCATGGCGCCCCCCCAGCCGGTGGAGGTGTACAAGATGTACGATCCACGCCGCCGCCCCTGGTATAAAGGCGCCCTCGCGGCCAAGGGGGAGAACTGGACCCGGGTCTATCTGTTTGCCTCCACGCAGAATCCGGGGATTACCGCCTCCATACCGATCTACAATAAGGATGGCGGTATCGCGGGCGTATGCGGCATCGATATCGACTTGTCAACGTTTTCAAGGTTTCTCAAGGGCATCAAAATCGGAAACCAGGGCTATGCTTACATTATCGAAAACCGACACGGTCGCGTGATCGCGCATCCGGACCTGGCCCAACGATCCTGGGATCCCCTGCACATCCAGTTGTTGAGCACCTGCCTGTCCGATCTGAAGGCTGCCGGAAAACAGGCCGGACTGACCACGTTTCAGGGAGAATACTTCCTGACGGCCTATAGCGATTACCCGGATAACGACTGGACCGTGGGGGTGACGCTCCCCATGACAGAGTTCCTGAGCCATATTCAGTCCATCAAGAATGCCACCATTTCCTTCGTGCTCATCGGCATGATGCTCTGCTCCGGGCTCAGTTACCTGCTGACGCTGGCCATATCCCGGCCTTTGAACGGCCTGCAACAGGGGATTCGGCGGGTGAGCAGCGGCGACCTGGATTACCGTGTCGATCCTCCCGGGTTGGATTTCGCGGATTCGCTGGCCCACTCCTACAACCAGATGGCGGCATCGTTGCGATCGAGCCAGGAGGAGTTGAAGCGCACCTATTTCGAATTGGTGGAGAAAGAGAAAATGGCTGCCCTCGGACAAATGACGGCCGGCATCGCCCACGAATTGAAAAATCCGCTGGGCGTCATTCTGGGGTCGGCCCAGGTAGTCGCCAATCGAGAGCGCCCCATGGAAATGCGTGAGGAAGCCGCAGACTTTATCATTCAAGAGATCGAGCGGCTCGATAAGACCATCAAGTCGTTCCTCGCATTCTCCAAGCCTGCGCCGCCGGACTTCGCTTTCGCCGACCTTAACCAGTTGCTGGAAGAGACATCGGCCGCCACCGAGGCCCAGATGGTGCGGCGGAAAATCGCCGTGGAGAAGCATCTGGCCCCGGAGCCCGGACGCTGCCGGGTCGACAAGGATCAGATTCGACAGGTTTTCTGGAATATCCTGATCAATGCTGTCCAGGCCATGCCGGAAGGCGGGTCCATGCAAATCGCCTCGCACTACCGGCCGGTGGGGACGTGCGGCGACGCATCGGAAGCGTCGTGCATCCCGCTGGGGCCCACGCATCAATTGGTGATCACTTTCAAGGACAACGGCGTCGGGATATCGGACGACCAGGTCCCGAAGATCTTCGATCCCTTCGTCAGCTATCGCAGCGACGGCATCGGATTGGGATTGTCCATCGTCTCCCAGATTCTCAAGCTGCATCAAGCGGATATTCTGGTCGAAAGCGATATAGGGAAAGGGACGACCTTTACATTAATCTTCCCATGTGTGAGTCATCATGAAGAAAAAGAAAGCCAAAGCGCTCATCGTTGAAGACGAATCACGCATGCGCCGTGTGCTGATCATGCTGCTCAGTGATTTCGACCTGGAGTTTGTCGAAGCGGTGGACGGCCTTCAGGCGGTGGATGCGTTCGATGCGGAACGTTTCGATCTCGTCATCACGGACATCAAATTGCCCCAATCCAATGGCATGGATGTATTGACCCATGTAAAGGAAAAGGATCCGGACCTGCCCGTTATCGTGATCACCGCTTTTGGGTCCATCGACAACGCCGTCAAGGCGATCCGCCACGGCGCATTCGATTATGTCACCAAGCCCTTCAAGGAGGAGCGCCTGCGGGAATGTGTCAAGAAGGCCTTGCACATCAGCCGGCTGACATCGGAGGTGCGCTACCTGCGCCAGGAAGTGGAGGGAAAATACAATTTCGACAACATTATCGGCAACTCGCCGCAAATCTGCAAACTCCTGCAGCTAGCGGGCGATGTGGCCCGTACCGATACCAGCGTGCTGATCACCGGGGAAAGCGGCACCGGCAAAGAACTGCTCAGCCGGGCGATTCATTACAACAGCCACCGCTCCGCGGGGCCTTTCCTGCCGGTGAATTGCGCCGCGATTCCCTCGACATTGCTGGAAGCCGAATTGTTCGGGTACGAGAAGGGCGCCTTCACCGGCGCCGACCGGCAGCAGAAGGGCAAATTCGAGATGGCCTCCGGCGGCACGTTGTTTCTGGACGAGATCGGCGATATGGGCATGCAGGTCCAGGCCAAACTGCTGCGCATCCTGGAAGGGCAGCAATTCGAGCGGCTGGGCGGCTCGAAGCATATCCAGACGGACGTGCGGATCATTGCGGCCACCAACCGGAATTTGAAAAAGATGGTCGAGGAGAAGCAGTTTCGAAACGATCTCTTCTTTCGTATCAATGTCTTTCCTCTCCAGATTCCGCCCCTGCGGGAACATCGCGATGACATCCCCCTGCTGTGCAACTATTTCGTCCACAAATTCAGCCAGGCATTGGGCCGGAAGACGCCCCAGTTGACCCAGCCGGCGCTGAATGACCTGAAACGGCATCATTGGGGGGGCAACATCCGGGAATTGAAAAATGTCATCGAGCGCGCGATGATTCTCTGCCGAAGCGGGCAAATCACTTCCCGTCACTTGATCCTGCACGAGTCGCCCGAGGCGCGCATGGACAATATGTCCATCGACCAGATCGTTTCATTCCTGATCGGGGATACGGGAATCGACCTCGATGACCTGGAACGTCGTCTCCTGATGGAAGCCATGAGCGTGGCCAAACAGAATGTATCCAAGGCGGCCAGGTTGTTGGGGCTGACGCGGGCGACCTTGCGTTATCGTCTCGAAAAGATCACCGACCCATCCAACTAGCCGCATTGCATTTCCCCCAACGTTGCATAAAAAAGGAGACAACGAATAATTCACACGATCGTTTCAATGGTAGGGTGAATTTGATCATCTCATCCATTTTGGTCGATTTGCGCATACATGGGTGCATCCACTAGCACGCGTACTTCGCCATCAATCCTGAAAATTAGATGGATTCCTTGCCTCCAGATGAACCTAAAATGCGAATGGTTCCCTGGCATTCTTTTTGAATAGGGAGAGTTTGCTTTTAACCAAAGGAGAGGTCGAGGGCCGATGAAGAAAACCACCACGGTTGAATTGAACATCCACACGGAATGGTGTAAGGGCTGCGGCATCTGCGTCGCCTTTTGCCCCAGGCAGGTACTGGAATTGAACCGGCAGGACAAATCCGAAGTCGCCCGTCTCGAAGATTGCATCGCATGCAGGATGTGCATGTTGCGGTGTCCGGATCTGGCCATCGAGATGTCTGCGAAACAAAGGGAAACGGAGAACCGGAATGACAGCCCCGAATGTTAAATTCGTGCAGGGCAACGAAGCGTGCGTAGAAGGGGCCTTGTACGCCGGCCTGAATTTTTATGCCGGCTATCCCATAACGCCTTCAACGGAAATCGCCGAATCGCTGTCCGGGAGACTTCCCGAGAGGGGCGGCAGGTTCATTCAGATGGAGGATGAGATTGCCTCCATGTGCGCCATCGTCGGTGCGTCGCTTACCGGACACAAGGTGCTCACGGCCACCAGTGGTCCGGGTTTTTCTTTAAAACAGGAGGCCTTGGGCTTTGCCGTGATGGCCGAAATTCCCTGCGTGGTGGTGAACGTGCAGCGGGGCGGGCCGTCCACCGGCATTCCCACCCATGTCAGCCAGGGCGACGTGAACCAGGCCCGCTGGGGTACCCATGGCGATCACTCCATCGTGGTACTCACCGCATCCAACCATCAGGATGTGTTTTACATGACGGTGGAGGCTTTCAACATCGCCGAGACGTATCGTACGCCGGTTGTCCTGTTGCTCGACGAGGTGGTGGGCCACATGCGCGAGCAGTTGACCATTCCCGCTCCGGGCGCCATCGAACTGACAGAACGATTGCGTACGGCGGTAAAAGAAGGCGTCGATTATCACCCCTATCTGCCGCGCGATGACGGCCGTTTGCCCATGAGCGATTTCGGCGGGGTGCACCGCTACAATGTCACCGGACTCTACCACGACATGTGGGGTTTTCCTTCTGACAATCCGAATGTCGTTCACGGCCTGATCCGGCACCTGATCGATAAAATCGAAAACAATGTCCACCGCATCGCCCGCTATAAGGAGCATTGCATGGAGGATGCGGACGTCGTGCTGATCTCTTATGGTTCCGCCGCCAGATCGGCGCTGCATGTGGTGCAAAACCTTCGCGCCAGCAACGAACGGATCGGCTTGTTGGAACTGCAGACGTTGTGGCCGTTTCCCGCCGGAATCGTGGCCCGGAAATGTGCATCGGCCAGACAGGTGGTAGTGGTGGAAATGAACACCGGCCAGATCTGCCGCGAGGTGCGATCGTCCGTATCCGATGCCGATAAGGTGTTCCTGGCGAACCGGATCGATGGCGTGTTGATCACGCCGGCCGACATCAAAGCGCAATTGCGGGTAATCGGCGGCAGAGGAGTATAAAATGATCAGGCAGTATATTCGAGAGCGATTCTTCCCCCATTTGTGGTGTCCGGGATGCGGTCACGGTATCGTGCTCAACAACCTGATTCGGGCCGTCGATGATATGGGACTGCAGAAGAAAGATATCGTCATGGTATCCGGCATCGGTTGTTCATCGCGTATCGCCGGATATCTGGACGTTCACACCTTGCATACCTTGCACGGCCGTGCCTTGGCCTTTTCCACCGGCGTGAAGTTGAGCCGACCGGAGCTCAATGTAATCGTTCCCATGGGCGACGGCGACGCCCTGGCCATCGGCGGAAATCACTTCATCCACGCCGCCCGTCGCAATATCGATATCACCGCTCTGGTGATGAACAATCGCATTTACGGCATGACGGGTGGACAGTACTCCCCGCTGTCCGGGCAGGGCGCACTGGCCACCACAGCGCCCTTCGGCAATATCGACCAGGGATTTGACGTGGTTGCGCTGGCCCGGGCTGCAGGTGCAACCTTCGTGGCCCGCACGTCGGTGTTCCATGTCCACGAGGTTCGGAAACTGATCGCGCGGGCCATTGCCCATCCGGGATTTGCCGTCGTGGAAGTGATGAGCCAGTGTCCGACCTATTTCGGGCGCAAGAACAAAGAGGGCGGCGCCGTGGAGATGATGAAGCTTTTCAAGGAGCGCACCGCCCGGCTGGGATCCAAGCAGGCCGCTGGAGATAAGAGTCTGCGCGGCGTATTTGTGGAGAAACATCAGCCGGAATATTGCGAGCAGTATGAACGCATCATCCATTCCGCTCAATTGAACGCGAACCTTGCATAAGAAAGATGGCAAAAATACAATGATCCAACGTCATCGACTCGTATTTTCAGGATCCGGCGGGCAGGGTGTGATTACCGCCGCGATCCTTCTGGCTGAAGCCGCCGTGATCCATGAAAACCGCCGCGCCGTGCAGACGCAGGTGTACGGAGCGGCCGCCCGGGGCGGCGCGACGCGTTCGGACGTCATCATTTCCGATGCCGAGATCAGCTACCCCAAGGTCGACCAGCCCAATATCCTGGTCTGCCTGACCCAGGAGGCATACGGGAAATTCGCGTCTATCATCCGTCCGGGCGGTCTTCTCCTCGTGGACCCCCGCTTTGTGACACTCCGGAAGAAAGTGGACGCCATGCAATATGAACTGCCCATGTACGAAACCGTGATGGACGAATTCGGCAAGCCGGTTGTCTACAACGCGTGCATGATGGGGGCCGTCGTCGGACTGTCCGGTGTCGTCCGGTTGGCGTCCGTCGAAAAAGTCATGGAACAACGTCTGCCTCGGGCCTTCATGGAAATGAATCGACAGGCCTTGCGGCTGGGTTACCAATTGGGAAGACAAACCTGTTCTTTAAAAAGCAATGGTCGATGATCGACCGCTGCCATCAGGAGATTGCAATCATGTCAACGGATTTTGAATCGGCGATGCGCCGGGACCCCAACGAGAGAGAGTTTCACCAGGCGGTGAGTGAAGTACTGCAATCCATCGAACCGGTGCTGGAGCGCAACCCGGGATATCGCCGCGCCAGGATCGTCCAGCGGATCGTAGAACCCGAGCGCGTCATCCTGTTCCGGGTGCCCTGGATGGACGACCAAGGAGAGATTCATGTCAATCGTGGGTTTCGTGTGGAGATGAGCAGCGCCATCGGCCCCTATAAAGGCGGATTGCGGTTTCATCCATCCGTGACCTTGAGCATCCTCAAGTTCCTGGCCTTCGAACAGGTATTCAAGAACGCATTGACCACCCTGCCCATCGGCGGCGGTAAAGGGGGTTCCGATTTCGATCCCAAGGGCAAGTCCGATGGGGAAGTGATGCGCTTCTGCCAGAGCTTTATGAGCGAACTCTACCGGCACATCGGCCCGAACACGGATGTGCCCGCCGGAGACATCGGCGTGGGGGCCCGGGAAATCGGGTACCTGTTCGGCATGTACAAGAAATTGCGCAATGAGTTTACCGGCGTGCTCACCGGCAAGAGTCTGAATTGGGGCGGCAGCCTGATCCGACCCGAAGCCACCGGCTTCGGAGCTGTCTACTTCGCCGCCGAGATGTTGGCCGTAAAAGGCCGAACGCTGGAAGGCCGCACTTGCCTGGTATCCGGTTCGGGCAACGTGGCCCAATATGCCCTGCAGAAGCTGATAGAATTGGGGGCCAAACCGGTGACTTTTTCCGACTCGTCCGGCTATGTCTATGACGAAGCCGGGGTGGACCGGGAGAAACTGGCGTACCTGATGGAACTGAAAAACGTCCGCAGGGGACGGGTGAGCGAGTATGTGGAAAGGTACCCCGGCGCCGCATTCACACCGGTAGACGAGAATTCGGACCACAATCCGTTGTGGAACCACAAGGCCGATTGCGCGTTCCCGTCCGCCACCCAGAATGAGATCAACGCGGCGGACGCCCGAAACCTGGTCGACAACGGCGTAGCGGCCGTTTCCGAAGGCGCCAACATGCCAACGGTTCCCGAAGGCATCGATATCTTCCTGGATGCGGGGATCCTGTTCGGCCCGGGTAAGGCGGCCAACGCGGGCGGCGTGGCGGTTTCCGGCCTGGAGATGACCCAGAACAGCATGCGCCTGTCCTGGACCCGTGAAGAGGTGGACAGACGCCTGAAGTTGATCATGCACAGCATCCACAAAACGTGCCTGGATGCGGCCGAACAATACGGAACTCCGGGCAGCTATGTCAACGGCGCCAACATCGCCGGCTTCGTCAAGGTGGCCGACGCCATGGTGGATCAGGGCGTCGTATAAAGAATAACGTTATCCCTAACGTTGTCCGGCTCTGCGGTATGCGATCTGTCGGATGAATTGACGGTCATTGGTTGCCAGCTTTTGAAATGGCAATTAAAATAACCCTGACGTTGCATGAAAAGGATGGCAAAAGGGGAATCAACCGTTATTTTTCGACATCCGGGTTGCCACGCGGACATCTTCCGGGATGAAATCGGGATCGGCCGGGGACAAGCGACATGCAGGTGCTGTGCGTATCGGACATGGTGGTGCCGGAGCTTGAGCGGGATTTGCAATCCGGAAGGCTGCCAATGCCCGATCTGGTGATCTCGTGCGGGGACTTGCCGCCAGAGTATCTCAGTTCGTTGCGCAACGCCTGCCAGGCGCCCCTCTACTACGTGCGCGGCAATCATGATCTGCGGTACACGGAAAAGCCGCCCATGGGATGTGCCAACCTGCACGGACGAATCCTGCGGCACGGCTCTTTGCGACTGATGGGGTTCGAGGGCTCGCGCTGGTACAATGGAGGGCCCGTTCAATATACCGAGTCGCAGATGCGGTGGAAGGTGTGGCGTCGGCTTCCCCGGCTCTGGCTGAAAAAAGGGGTGGACATTATCGTGACCCATGCGCCGCCGAGGCGCATTCACGACGCCGAAGACCCGTGCCATCGCGGATTCATCGTCTACCGCAAGCTGATCCAATGGTTCGGACCGCGTTATTTTCTGCATGGCCACATTCACGCGCATTTCAGCAATGCCTCCCAGCGCAGCACATACGAAGGCGGCACGCAAGTCATAAACTGCTTCGGGCACTGCCGGATAGATATCGATGCCGATTCGCTTGTTTAAGAATATGATGGCTGCCTGGCACAGGCGCTTCCAGCCCCAAACCGCAAAATCCTTTGCCGATGATCAACGGAAAGAGCTGGCATTCGAAGCCATCGAGCGGGGCATCCACCGCGTGGCTTTGAACCGTATCGTCGGCAGCGTGGGGCGTTACAAAGATTTCGACGCCCATTTCATACCCAAACAGCACCTTGCGACCCAACGCTATCAACACATCCTGCAAAAATTGCGCACCGGTTCCGTCCTTCCGCCGGTCAATCTTTACCAGATCAAAAATGAATATTACGCCTTGGACGGGAATCATCGCATCGCCGCAGCCAAGGAATTGAAGCACACGGATATCCGGGCATCGATTGTGGAATTCATCGCCGCCAGGAAGACATTGGAAAATATCCTCTACTACCAGCGAAAGAGATTCACCGAGCAGACGCAGTTGCCTTACGCCGTCTCCTTGACGGAAGTCGGACAATACGATTACCTGCTTTCCCAGATCGCGCAACACCAGGCCCACCTGCAGAAGACAAAAGGCCCAACGGTTGGAATGAAGGAGGCTGCCGAGGATTGGTACCAAACCATCTATCATCCCTTACGGAGCATTATCCGCAAAGGGAACCTGCTTCAATTGTTTCCCAACCGCACCCTGGACGATTTGTATGCCTATATCTCCTACCACCAGTGGGAAGCCGGGAAAAAACGAAAATACGGGATCGGCATCGACCGCCTGATTCCAAACGACATGGAGGCGTTTCGCGAAAAAATGGCCGATACATCCGAATCCAATTATCCGGAAATGCTGAGAGAAATCACCGCGTTCGTACTGATGAAAGTGACCGGCAAAAGCGAAATCCAGATCATGGAACGTCTGTTCGCCCTGAAAGAGGTGCAGGAGATTCACTCCATCCATGGAGAGGCCGATCTGCTGGTCAAAATCGTCCTGACCCGGGACCTGCTGTCATCGGACGCCGAAATCATCTCCGAATTCGTGCACTCTCAGATGCGTCAGATTCAGGGCGTGATCAGCACCCAGACGCTGATACCGGGCCGTTCGATGATACGGAAACCGGCAAAAGATTCCTGATACGCAAGCCGGCCCGACGGAAACAGCCCACTGCGCGGTCAGATCGAACTGATTTCGCTTCTGATCGAATTTCTCAGGGGGGATCAGGCCAGGGAGAGCAGGTAGGAGCGCAGGTTGGTCATCTTCTTTTTGAGGCCGAATTTCTTGCGCAGATTCTTTCGATGAAAATGGATGGTGGATTCGGAGACGTGCAGGATTTCGGCGATCTCCTTGCTCGATCTGCCGTCTTTGACAAGCGATGCCACCTGCATTTCCTGGGGGGTCAGCAGGATATCGAGAGCACCGATGCGCTGCAGCAGGGGCGATATGACTTCGTCAAGATGAGATTCGATTATTTCCACATTGGCCTTGTCCCTGGGGCGCAGGGGCGCGCGCTTCAGCCGTTCCAGGTAGGGAAAGACCAGGTCCTTGATGTTGGACACCACATTCTTCTCCAGTTCCTGCTTGTCCTGGTCGCGTTGGCGCAGAAGCACTCTCAAAGCGATATTGGCCTCTTCGAGGTCCTTTTTCCGGGTTTCCAGCGCCTGCTTGCTTTGACGCAATTCTTCTTCGGCCAATTTCAGATCGGTAATCTCTTCGTGACTGATGATGACATGGACCGGGCCCGGGCTGTCCATGCGGATGGCGCGCATGTAGAACCAGTGGCGGGAATCCGGGGCATGGCAGGGATAGTCGTGCAGAAATTCTTCGACTTCTCCCCGGATGACGCTCCGGATGCCTATGGCCACGGTACGGGCATCGGCGGCCGGTTCTCCGGTGGCCGCCTGGCAAACGTCGAGATAGTTCCGGCCGATGAAGCGGTAATCGCCGGCCACGGCGTTGCGGCCGGCGAATTCCTGCCAGGCCTTGTTGGTTTGGATGATGACCCCTTCGCCGTCGATGATCGCGATGTGGGCGGACAGGGAATTGATGACGGTCCTCGCCAACAGGCCCTGGAATTCGCACGGGCGGCAGGAATCGATATCGATGGCTTGGTTCCGAGGGGTCATGGTAGCGCCTTATTTGAACATCCTGTGGATTGTCCCGGTCGGTTTTGTAGCCCGCTCATCGATGGAGCGGATGATCAATCGGTCTCAGAAGGAGGCGTATCGTTCGTTCGATTCCCGGCGGATTGATCGATGTCGATGATGGTGTCGCCGCCGGCATAGGGTTTCGTTCTATATTGCGTGATATTCATCAATTGTCGCGTGATATTTTCGATTCGTCGCGCTTGCGCTTTGATATGGCTCAATTTGGAAAATGCGGGGTGGTGTGACGGCAATTGGCTTCCCAGCAGGTCCAGGTAGCCGAACAAGGCCATCATGGGTTGATTGATTTCGTGGCAGACGGCACCGGCGGTCTGCAATACGCCCTGCAGGCGTTCCCGGGAAGCGCGTTCGAGCTCGATTTTCTTCTGTTCGGTCAGGTCGCGGATGGCGGCCTGGTATACCGGCCGGTTGCGATAGGACACCTCCCGCACATGGGTCTGGATCGGGAATCGTGTGCCGTCCTTGCGGGTGCATTCAAATTCATGGATGCCGACATGCCGGCTTCGCATGGATTGAATCAGGAGTTCGCGCTGCTCGGGAATTACGAGCTTGATGATGTTCATGCCCTCCAGTTCCTCCATGGTGTAGCCAAACATATCGGCCAGGACCTGGTTTGCGAGAATTATTTTGCGATTTGCGCTGAGCAAAACTCCTTCCATGGTGGCTTCGGACAGATGGTGAAACCGCTGACGGCTTTCCTGGAGCGCCTGCTGGTCCTTTTTCTGACTGCTGATGTCGCGGGCGATGTGGATGCTGCCGATCAATCGGCGATCCTGGTCATAGAGCGGATTGACCGTTACCAACAGCCATAAGTCCAGATGTTTTTCATACACTTCCGCCTGGTGGCCGTGGCCGTCAGCATACAGCAATTGCAAAGGACATACGATGGGGGGGCAATCGGTTTGATGCACCACATCATGGCAATGACAGCCTTGCAGCGCTTCGGGCGTGCTGTCCAGCGTATCGGCCATCGCCTTGTTCACGGCGACGATGCGATATTCGGTATCATGGATGGAGATCAGGTCCGGAGACGCGTCAAAAGCCAACCGCCACAAATCGGTGGTCTGCCGGACCGCTTCAAAGGCCGGAAGGAGTGCCGGATCTCCGGGATGCTTTTTCTCATGCGCTTTGCGCTTTAGGGGCGGCCTGGGCTCCAATGACGTCATCGTTATCGTGTCACCTCATCCATCGGACGGATCGTGAATCGGGAAGGGTTAACCTGATTACAATAAACAAAAACGTAAGTCCTATTAGATTGCTTTTCAAGCGTTGAGCGGTCTGTACCGGTTCTGAAAATCCGGTGAGCGGCGCGGGCGTTTTTTTCTCCGTGATCGCGGTTGCTCAACGTACGAGGCGGGATACCAGGTCGCGGATCGAACCGAGGTAATCGTTGAGTCCATGCATGAAAATATCGTTATGGTTGGCTCCCGGGATCTTCAACAGGCGTCTGTCCTCCGCGGGTGATGTGCGATAGAGTGCCTGGCCGTCGCTGTAGGGAATGATGTGGTCGAATTCGGCGTGGATGACCAGGGTGGGCATGGGGCAGTGCCGGATCTTGTCCAGGTTGCTGAAGCCGGATGTCTCATCCAGTCCGTAATCTACCGGATTCACGCCGAGCAATTGCAGCAGGGGAAGTGTGTAGGCGAAACCGCTTTCGATGATCAGGCCCGCGATATGATCCGGATGGTTGGATGCCAGTTCCAGGGCCGAGGCACTTCCCAGGGAACGGCCCATGATGACGAAAGGGCCGCCATGGTGATTTTCCTCCAGCCAGCTTCGAACGTATTCCAATACGATATGGCAGTCGGCCATCATGGCGCTCACCGTGGGGTCGCCGTTGGACCGGCCATAGCCGCGATAATCGACGGCCAGGAAATTGATCCCCAGGTGATTGTATGCCGGCCCCAGATCGTCGTAGTCTTCCACGATCTCGCCGTTTCCGTGGAAGAAGAGAATATTCGGGGCATCGCCGGCGGCCAGGTGAAAGCGGGCGCCCACGTGGATGCCGTCTGCCACGGGGATGAGATGGTCGGCGGTGTTAGCCGCCGATGCCGCCTGGTCGGCGGCTTTCCGGGGGTGGAAGACCACTTGGAGAATGTCCGGATGGTCCAATGCCGCGTACATATCAATAGCCTTTCTGCTCTGCGGCCAGCGCGGGCAGCAGCGTCCGTCGGCCGAATTCCGTGCCGTTGTCGACATAGTGGACTTCCTGGGGCGTGAATCCATACAGGCGGACCCGTTTGCGCAGATCCAGGAACTTTCCGGCGCCGGCCGAAAGTAACTCGCGGGCGAACGGGAATTTTGCCAGGTAACTGCCCGTGATCTTCAATCGGGTCGCGGGATGCCGTACCTCCTGAATCCGGCCGAGCATCTGGAGTCCGTTCAGGCTTTGCCAGCGATCGCCATCGCGGAAGATGGCGGCGGAAGCCGGCCCATGGTCCCGGGCGTCCCGGCTATGTCGCGATCGGGGGCTGGAAAAAAAGAAATAATCGGGTCGCAGGTAGACATAATAGACCGGTGCCGTCCAGGGGCGGCCGTCCCGGCAGGTGGCCAGGACCATTGTTTTTTGCGCCTCGATCAATGTCAGGGCGGATATGGAGAGTTCCTCGATGCTCACAAGCCACGCCTTTATATGGTCTATGTGGTTGCGGTCAGTCCCGCGGTCCCGGCCGCCCGTTCCACCTGCTCCACCCGCTGCTCCAGGGAGCCCGTGATGCCGATGGACATGCGGACCAGGCCGGGAGACAGGCCGATACGGGCCTGCTGTTCCGATGGTATTTCCGAAGAGGTGGAAGAGCTGGAACAGGACATCAAGGTGTCGTAGTAGCCCAGGGAGACGGCGATAAAACCGAAATTCTCTTCATTCTGCAGTGCGTCCATGAACCGCTCGGCGCGGCGTCTGGAGCCGCAGTCCACCGCCAGCAGGCCGCCATAGCCATAGCCGTCGTTCTGGATGGCATTGAACAACCCGTGCTGCGGATGGGAGGCCAGGCCGGGGTAGGTTACGGCAATCCCCAACCGCTCCAGGTGAGTGGCGATGACCATGGCCCGGCGGCCGTGTTCGCGCATGCGAATGGCCAGGTGGGGAAGGCGCTGGAGGATATCGAAGGCGACCCGGGGATCCATGGTGGGGCCGAACAACATGAACCGGCCGTTGTGCAGATCCTTGAGCTGTATAATGAATTCGCGGTCGGCGCAGATGGCGCCGGCGATCAGATCGCTGGCGCCGTTGATGAATTTGGTCAGTGAATAGATCACAACGTCGGCACCCAGGCGCGCGGGCGATACCAGCATGGGGGCGAAGGTGTTGTCCACCACCAGTTTCAGGTCGCGCCGGTGCGCCAGGTCTGCCAGGGCGGGAATGTCGGCCACCTTCATGGTCGGATTGCCCATGGTTTCCACGTAGATCAGACGGGTATCCGGCGACAGTGCGTTTTCGAAATTCGAGTTGTCCGACGGGTCCACGAAGGTGGTCAGGATGCCCATTTGGGGAAGGAGGGTGTCCAGCAGGGCATGGGTGCCGCCATAGATGGTGTCGCTGGCGACGATGTGATCGCCATGGCGGCAAAGCTGCAGGAGGGTGCAGGTGATAGCGGACATGCCGCTGGCGGTGCCTTGGGCCGCCTCGGTGCCTTCCATGGCCGCCAGGTAGCGCCCCAGTACGGCATTGGTGGGGTTGAAATGTCGGCTGTACAGGTAGCAGCCGTCCTGTTCAGGTCCCTTGTGTCCCTCGAAAATCTCCCCCAGAACCGTTGGATCCATGACGGTGAACGTGGAGGATCGGGCGATGGAGGGTGTCACGCCGCCGTGTTCTCCGAACTCGCGGCGCGTCCGGCTCAGGGCCTGCTCGGGATTGAAGGGTTGCATTCGAAGCCTCCTTCGACCGGGGCGCGACGGCGGTTGCACCGGGTGGTAATTACTCGCAAGCGCCCACGCGTTTGCCCTTGAAAGCGTTCTTGATGGTCATTCCCTGGCCTTGCATGGTCATCGTACCACTCAGGCTGTCCTTTTGGTAGGTAATCTTGCCATCGCCGGTCATGGTATTGCCGGCGCCGGTGCATTCCAGTTTCCAGGTAACGGTGTTGCCTTCGGTCCGGACATCCGTGGTGTGGCAGACTTGGTTGGCCCCCTCGGTCTCTGGCACGGGATTGTCCCGCCGCATGCAGCGGGTATAGGTGTTCGGCGGCATCTTCATGGGCATTCCCGGCATATCGATTTCCACCGTGATCTCCCATTTGCCTTCTTCAAAATCGGGACCGTCCGCGGCCGGTACGGTGCCGGTGAAAAGGGCCATTACCAGCGTGCAAAATAGCAGGGTCTTCCACATGGGGACTCCTTTCGGGTTGCAATTGATTGTTCGGCGCGGCGTTCGTCCGTCAGGAAGGGGTCCCGCGATCGTCCGGTTCGTCTTCCGATCCAGAGAGGCCCAATCGGACCTTGAAGAATTCTTCCGCTTCGTCGGGCGCCAGATCGGCCAGTTCCCGGAGGGCCTCTCGAATCTCCTTGGAGCCCTTCTGGTAGACCTTCCATACCGCGCTGTACTGGTAACGGGTGTCTCCGAGCGAGTACTTGCCATTGGTATTGCGCAGATGGGAGTGGACCAGATTGCGGATGGCCTCCCAACTGTCGCGACGGGTCTGGTTGTTGAGATTGGTCAGGTGGTCCAGATGCTTCAGGGTTCTTTTATGAAAGCGTTTATAGAAAAAGCCCCTCAGGCCGATGGCCCACAGCAAAATGGCGGCCAGCGCCGTCGCCCCCGCCCCGGCCGCCATGACGACCATGTCCATTCCAGCCAGGGGCGGCGCCAACAACGCGAGCAGAAACGCCACCCCGCCGAGCAGGAGGCTGGCCCCCAGGACGATGCCGAGGGATTTCAGGCGAAAGCGGCGGGCACGTTTGCGGTAGCTGATGAGTGCCTCCAGGAAATGGGCCAGCCGTTCGCCATGGGTTTCGACGAAGGAGGCCAGGTTGTCCAGGCGGTAGGTCGGCGCCTGAAGCACGGCGTTCTTGAGCTCTTCGCGCTGGTTTTCGAGATAGGTCAGGTAGCCGATGTCGGTTCCGTCCCGGTCTCCAGAGGCGGCCTGGGGAGAGTAGGTGAGCCGGATCATGGGGATATCTTTGCGGCCGGTGATCTGCGACAGGTTCCAGCACAGGGTGCCGTAGACCCGCAGGAGATCGATCATGCTGGCGCATTCGTCGATGCGGTTGAGGACGAACAGGACGCGGTCTTCGAAAGTGCGGGCCGGCAGCGTATCGCGCAGGCTGGTATGGGCTTCGCGCACGGTGCCGGCCTTATGGGGATCGAAGAGCACCAGCACGAGGTCGGCGATTTGCGCCAGATCTCCGATGACCTCCTGGTAATCATAACCGCGGTCGCGTTCGGTAATGCTGTCGAGCATGCCGGGGGTGTCGATGATGGCGAGATTGCGCAGAAACGGGGAGTTCACCTTCTTGAGTTTGAAGTGCGAAGTGAAGCGGGTCCCGTGTTTTTTCAAGGCCTCGAAAGGGTATTCCGGGTCATTGAGCAGGTATTTGCCGTCCCGTTCGTCCACGATCCGGATGCCTTCCCTGGGGGGCACGGAATCGTCGAAGGTAATAATGGTGAAGGAGTCGTCGGTGGGAGCCTGTCCGGTTTTCTGGATCTTGGCGCCCAGAAAGTCGTTGATCAGTGTGGATTTGCCCGATGAATAGTTGCCGATCAGAAGCACTTGGGGACGCCATTTGATGGTGGATTCCAACGGGACGTCGCTGTAGCCGTACTGGATCGCCACTGGGGTCAGCTGTTGAGCCACCATTTCCAGCAGTTCATTGCGCAGCGCCTTGATATAGTTGTCACGATACATGAATCACTCCAGATGGTATCCCAATCATCTCTTCTTCATAGGCCATTGCAATTGGTATGTCTTTTGCGCCATGAGCTGTCCTTGTCGCGATCACAGTCCGATGGTTACAGGCCTATATAGGCAATGGCGCGATCTAAATCAATATTTATGATGGGGATGCCGCCGACGGAGGCGATGGTTCGAAGGGGGACAAAATGAAAATCAGGTGGCAATGCCTGGTGATTATGGATCGGCTGACGGCTGGCGGGGAGGAGGACGGTAACTCGGATCGCGTCGATCCGGCTCAACCGCCGCAGCCGCAGCCGCAGTCTCCACCGCAGCCGCCGGCATCCCCTTTTTGGGCCAGCGCCTTCACGACTTCGAGATCGGTTGCCTCACGGATCGACGTTATTCTTAAAGAGAGATCAAAGGGTGGTTCCAGGGGAAGCGCATTCGCCAGGATTTGACTCAAATGCTCGAATTCCGGAATCAGGTTGTGCCGATGGACGCTGAACGCGAGGGTATCGCCGACGCCCTTTCCCAGGAGGCGCTGTTCGAAGGAGGTGATGCCCTGGGTGCCGATGCCGAAGACAAAAACCATTCCGCCTTGGCTGACGGGTGACTTGGGGGTTGTATCGGAACCAGACGCGGACAGGGCCAGGGTGACCAGGCTCAGGTGATCGATGGTCGGATGGTTGTTCATCGCCGATTCCCCGCGGATACCGATCGTTCGTGACTGCTCAGGTATGGAACGATCTTTTCAGGCGCCTGGCACCCCGGTGTTCGTCGAGTTTGCGGCGCACATTGGATCGAATGGCCTTGGATTTGAAATTGATCACTTTGCAGCTGTACCGGATATGTTTTTCCACCAGGTCCGGCGTGTTGTTGAGATTGCATCGCAAACGTATGCCGTTGGACGTGACCTTGCGCAACAACGTGATTTCCTTGCCGGCGACCTGGTTGCGATTCTCGCGGATGGCATCGAGAAAAGCGCCGCGCTCGCGGGCACAGCGGGCAAAGGTGACGGCACGTCCCATATGGTTGAGGGCATGGCCGTCGCTGCCGCCCACCATGGCTTTACCCAGATTGAACCCCAGCACGGCACACTGCAGGTTCCATTTGTTCAGGTTGCTGGCGTTGATGACCTCCACGCCGTCCACCATCTGGAACATGGCATTGAGTTCTTCCTGGGAGAAGTGCAGGTTGCAGATGCCGGTGTACAAAGCGCAATAGGGGTGGGCGAAAATGACCAGGCAATCATACCGGCCGGTGCGCCGGATGATTTCATCCATGCCGAGACTCAGGGAACTCATGACACCCGCCCCCATGAAGGGCTTGACTTCCCGATCGTAAAACCGTCTCAGGTCCCGGGCATGGTAAAAGTAGACCAGCAGGTGCGAACCTTCTGCCGACGTGATTTCGATGCCCGGGATGGTGAGCAGGTCGTCGTATTGTTCCATGTCCAGGGCGCCCTGGATCGCGTTGTGGTCGGTGATGGCCACTCCGATCCCAAGTCGGCGGGCCTTTTCGGCAATCTTGGGGATCTGGTTCAATCCGTCGGAATAGTGGGAGTGGAAGTGAAGATCCACAACGGTATGGTTCTGATTCAATTGGCGTAGATCGGGTCGCTCGAACAGCACACGATCATTGGGATGCATGGTCAACCCTTTCCTGAAGGACGCTGCGACGGGTGAGATGGATACGTCTGCCGGCCGGCGGCCGCTCCTGATGTTCAGCTTCGATCAGTGAATGGCCACGGCACGGTTTTTCCCGGCTCGTTTGGCTTTATATAGCGCTTTATCTGCGCGTTCAATGACATCTTCGGCGGTGTCGTTTTTCCTGACGGCCGTTACGCCGATACTCACGGTCATCCCAAGGTAATCATCTTTTTGATCGCTGCACGTGGCATAGCGGGTGGAGGCGATACCATCACAGATCTGCCGGCCTTTCTTGAGCGCGTCGCGCCAGCCGGCACCGGGCAGGATGATGACGAATTCTTCTCCTCCGTAGCGGCCGATGAAGTCATCGCCACGGATAAACTGGCGGCATTTCTGGCAGAACGCCACCAGAACCCGGTCGCCGATCAGATGGCCGTGGGTGTCGTTGATCTGTTTGAAATCGTCGATATCGAGCATCATCAAGCTGAAGCTCGTGTTCATCACCCGGCTGCGTTCGATGAGGTCCGCCAGGGTATCGTCGAAGGCCTGCCGGTTGGATACACTGGTGAGGCTGTCGGTCATGGACCGGGTGCGGGTCTTTTCCAGTTCCTGGCGCAACGTGTCCACCTGGCTGGCCAGTTTCTGAACCTTTTGTCGATCCTGGGTTTTTTTCTGATCGACGATCTGTCGCATCTGGGAGACTTCGTGTTTCAAGGCGGTCTTGATACGTTTGATATCGTCCAGCCGGGTGATATTTTCCATCTTTTCGCTCTGATCGTATACCCGGTGATAGAAGTCGCGGTTCTCGATATCCAGGTTGGCCATGGCCTTGGTGAGCAGGTCGATGATGTCCCTGAGCTCGTTCTCGCGGTCGGCAATATACTTGTGCTGCGCTTCGATGAAATGAAGAATCTTGTCTTTCTGGTGTTCGAAATGCAGTTCGGTCCGTTTGGGCTTTTCGTCCGAGGCGAAACGCCGGTTCAGATCCTCCAGACGTTTCCTGAAGCCGTCGATGTCGAGTTCCTTGACATCCAATGAAAATGCCTTGAGAAAATGCAGCATCGCCTCGATGGAGCGCAAGAACATTTCCACGCGTTCCTGACCCAGCAAGTGCTTTTCGATAAGGCGGTCGGTTTCCAGGTCGGATTCGTTTGGTCGATAAAATAATTTGATGTTCATATCGAATCAGCCCACTCTTTGGGATCATGATCGGGTTTAACAAAACCCTCAGGGATAAAATCGTCCGTTTGACCGAAAACTTTATAGAGGGATTTTACAGGGGATGGCGAAAATGGAGACGGGCATGCGGCTGCGTCTTCTGCG
This sequence comes from Desulfobacteraceae bacterium, assembly GCA_050288425.1. Classification (GTDB taxonomy): domain Bacteria; phylum Desulfobacterota; class Desulfobacteria; order Desulfobacterales; family Desulfosarcinaceae; genus JARRKU01. The sequence goes on from JBNKDU010000093.1 coordinate 66,772, forward strand.
CGCATCCGGGCGCTGCGAGAGTCCGGAGCTTTCGCTGTGGATAGGGGTTTCTTCACCATCATGCAGGCGATTCGACTTGATCCGGTGGCTGCCCGGGTTATATGGTGTCCCATGGTTTTAATTTGGATTGCCAACCGGAGATGAGGGAATGGAAACGACATGGCGACCCTGCCTGACCTGAGCGTGGATATCGGCGGCCTGCGGCTGCAAAACCCGGTGATGACGGCGTCCGGCACCTTCGGCTATGCCAGGGAGTATCAGCCCTTGGTCGATCTGGACCGGCTGGGTGCCGCCATCGTCAAGGGCCTCTCCCTGCAACCGTCCAAGGGAAATCCGCCGCCGCGTATCGTCGAAACCGCCTGCGGTATGCTCAACGCCATCGGCCTCGAGAACGTCGGCCTCGACGAATTTATCCGGAAAAAAGTGCCGTTCTTCCGAGATTTGAAAATTCCCGTGCTGGTCAACATCTATGGCACCGAAGTGGATGCCTACGGCCGACTGGCCGAACGGCTCGACGATATCGAGGCCGTGGCCGGCGTGGAGGTCAACATCTCCTGCCCCAATGTGAAGGAAGGGGGTATTGCCTTTGGATCGGATCCGGTGATGGCCCACAATGTGACGGCCGCCGTGCGTTCCAAATACAGCGGGCATGTGATGGTAAAATTGTCCCCCAACGTGACCGACATCACCCAGATCGCCCGGAGCGTGGAGGATGCCGGCGCCGATGCCGTTTCGCTGATCAACACCATTACCGGTATGGCCGTGGACATCCAGACCCGTAGACCCAAAATCGCGAATATCACCGGCGGGTTGTCCGGTCCGGCTATCAAGCCGGTCGCCCTGCGCATGGTGTGGCAGGTGGCCAGCGCGGTATCCCTGCCGGTGGTGGGGATCGGCGGCATCATGAATGCCCGGGATGCCCTGGAGTTCATCATCGCCGGTGCCACGGCGGTCCAGGTGGGTACGGCCAACTTCGTCAATCCCAACGCCACCATGGAGATCATAGACGGAATCGGTCGATATTTGCAGGATCACAAGATCAGCGCCGTCGGCGACCTCATCGGCAGCCTGCGCACGGACTGACACCGGCCGAACCCTGTTGCATGAAAAAGATGGCAAAAAGGCAATGAACTGTTGAAATGTTTCTGAATAAGGGGGATAAACACAAGGTAGATCGTATGCTAACTAAATGCAGGGGGAGGGGATGACCATGAGGAAGGGGTTCAACGTCATCTTGACGACGATCTGCCTGTCGGCCATGGCCATCGGTGCCTTGGCGGCGGATGAAGTCGAGATCCTGGGAGTCAAATTTCCCACGGAAACGGTTGTTCAGGGCAAGAGCCTGAAGCTGAACGGGGTGTCCTACCTGAAAAAGTTCGGGTTCGTCAAGGTCTACGCGGTGGGGTTGTATCTTGAAAAACCGACCCGGGACCCGGATGAAGTGATCGCTTCGGAACAGATCAAGCAATTGAAATTTCACTACTTAACCAGCAAGGCCACGGCCAGGAAGCTGCAGGACGGTTTTCTGGAGCTGATGGAAAAATGCAACCCTCCCGAGGCGATGGAGCGCAATCGATCCGATGTAGAACGATATGCTTCGTGGTTCGACAAGGACATGAAGCCGGGCCTGACATCGATGAGCACCTATGTCCCCGGTCAGGGCTTGACCATGGAATACCAGGGGGTGAAAAAAGGCATCATTACCAACCCGGAGTTCATCAAGATGTATTACACGTATAATTTCGGCGAGAAATCCAATGCCAGGATTCGCAACGGATTGCTGGGGAAATAAACGCAACCGCTCATTTGGAAATAGAACATATGTAGACAAACCACCTCGATCAAGCCGCCCGAAAGAACGAAAGGGTCTCCTCGACGATATATCGCTGACATGCCTTGTCGCCGTAAAACTTGATGCTCCGGTCTTCGGGGCAGTATTTGACCCGGCAATCGCACTGGCGGGCCACGCTGTTCATCAGTTTGGAAATGATCTCGAGGTTGTCGACCTGGTTGATGACATGAAATTTTTCCATGGTGCACCTCTGTGCGTAAATTCTTCCTCTATTCATCAGATCGTTCCGCGGATCGAAATACTTTAAGTTTTTCTGAAGAAATCTTTATCCTCGGTGTGCCCAAGGTGGGAAAACTTTCTCCATCGCATTACAAAAATCACCCACACATTCAGGAGCGAACCAAGACCATAGGGACCGTCTTTGTGAGGAGCAGCCGGGTATTTGGTCCGATGAGGATCGTGGGTGGCAACCATGAATCATGTAACGGGCTGAATTGATATGAATTGTGGCAACAGTGTTTCAATTGTGCGGCACATCGGAACCTTCTGCGAAAAAGGTTCGCCGCCTTTAACCATTCCGACCTCTGGTTGCACTATACTTGCATATGAAGCAGCCGGTATTGACTTGCTGTCGAACCTCAAACCTTCCAAGGGGGGAATATGAAAGCGCCGAAGTTAACGACCATCTGCCTTGTAGGATTGGTTTTCCTTTTCCTGACCGCCTGTGGCGGCGGCGGTTCCGGAGACGGTTCCACCGGCGGCAGGGGCACGTTGTCCTTGAGCCTGACCGATGCGACCACGGACCAATACCAGGCGATCTACATTACCATCGACGATATTCAGATCCATCTGGGAGGCGATGAGGACGACGGCGGCAATTGGCAGTCCGTCGATATGCCCGCCAGTCCAATGACCCTCGACCTGCTGCAACTGGTCAATGGGGTCAGGGAAAATCTCGGTTTGACCGATATGCCCGCCGGCCGGTACACGCAGATGCGGCTGATCATCGGCCGCATCCCGGATGGATCCCTCAACATCCTCAGCCAGAGTCATCCCTACGCCAACTACCTGATCCTCCAAGGGAATCCAGCTTCCGTGAAGGAACTGAAAATACCCAGCGGTTTCAACACGGGTGTCAAGCTCGTCAACGGCTTTGAAATCCAGGCCGACCAGACCACGGAACTGGTGCTCGATTTCGATGCCGGACGTTCGATTGTGGAGGCGGGCAACTCCGGCAACTGGCATCTCAAGCCCACCATCAAGGTGACGGAGATGCATGAACACGCGATGATTCGAGGCAATGTGTCCGATGCCAACGGCCCGGTGGAAGGCGTCCGTGTCAGTGTGCAAACGTACGATCCCGCCGCCGCCGATCCCCAGGACCGGGTTGCGGTGGTAACGTCCACGGTGACGGACGAATTCGGCGACTATTCGATATTCGTCGCACCGGGAACCTACCTGCTGGTCGCTTATCATTCCGGGTTCGAGGCCGCGGTCGCGCGGGTGACCGCCCTCGCGGGAGAGACCCTGGAGAGCGGGGATACCGATTTCGTGCTCACCGTAACCGATACCGGCGGAGTGAATGGGACGGTGCAGCTCGGCGATGCCACCGGCGAAAAATTTGCCACATTAAGTTTTCGACAGGACGCCGATCTCGGCGGAGAAACCGTCCAGATTGAAACGCTTTCCTTGAACGTCCTGAACGGCGCTGCTTACGATGTCCAACTGCAGGTCGGCAACTCCCTCCTGGTCGCTTCGAGTTTCGGGCTCCAGACCCAGGAATATCCCCTTGCCATATCCGCCGGGCTTCCCATCCAGCAGGATGTGGCCTTGGCGCCTTGACAACGGGTCGATGCTCCGGCGTGTGGTGGACCGACACGATATCAAAAATAAAGGGCGACCGGCACGAATGCCGGCCGCCCTTTTGCGTTGCGAAAAGCGGAATGGTCAAAGTGTCTGATGATCGACGGGGTGCGACTTGAGATATTCCAACCGGTTGAGGCCGTTGATGTAGGCCAGGGCGGCGGCGGTCATGATATCGGGATCGGTGCCGCGTCCCAGGGCCACCAGTCCGTTTTCCTTCAGCCGGACGATCACCTCTCCCTGGGCGTCGGTGCCGCCGGTGATGGCGCTGATGGTGAAGCGCTGCAGTTCAGACCTGGTACCGGTGAGCCTGGCGATGGTGTTGTAGCAGGCATCGATGGGGCCGTTGCCGTAACCCGCATCCTTCACCGGGCGACCCTGGATGGAAAGCTGGACACTGGCCATGGGCATTACGGTGGATCCGGCGATGACGTGCAGGTATTCCAGGGTGTACACATCCTGGGTGCGCAGCACGCCCTGGTTGACGATGGCTTCCAGGTCTTCGTCCACCACATGCTTTTTCTTGTCTGCCAATTCCTTGAACTTTTTGAAGACGATCTTGAGTTCCTCTTCGGACAAGTCATGCCCGATCTCCTTGAGACGTTCCCGCAGGGCATGGCGTCCGGAGTGCTTGCCCAACACCAACTTGTTGGCGCTCAGGCCGATATCTTCCGGCCGCATAATCTCGTAAGTCATGGGGTTTTTCAGCATACCGTCCTGATGGATGCCGGCTTCGTGGGCAAACGCGTTGGCTCCCACGATGGCTTTGTTCGGTTGGACCACGATGCCGGTGATCATGCTGACCAACTTGCTGGAGGCGTAGATGTGTTGGGTGTTGATCCGGCTTGTGACCGGTAGAAAATTGTTGCGTGTGCGCAGGGCCATGACCACTTCTTCCAGCGATGTGTTGCCGGCGCGCTCGCCGATGCCGTTGATGGTGACTTCGGCCTGCCGGGCGCCGGCATGAATGGCCGCCAGGGTGTTGGCCGTGGCCAGCCCCAGATCGTTGTGGCAGTGCACGCTCAGGACGGCCTTGTCCATATTGGGGGTATGGGACATCACGTAACGGACCAGGTCGGCAAACTCGCTGGGGATGGCGTAGCCCACGGTATCGGGCAGGTTGACCGTGGTGGCGCCGGCCTCGATGGCGGCGGCAAATACCTTGCACAGGTAGTCGCGGTCGCTGCGCGATCCATCTTCGGCCGAAAACTCCACATCGTTGGTGAATTGTTTGGCATGCCGTACCGCCTCCACGGCGGCCTCGATCACCTGGTCGCGGGTCATTTTCAGTTTGTACTCCAGGTGGATGTCGGAGGTGGCGATGAAGGTGTGGATCCGCGGTTTCGCCGCATGTTGGATCGCGGCCCAGGCGCGATCGATATCATTTTTATTGGCCCGTGCCAATCCGGCGATGGTGGTGTTCTTCAATTTGGCCGATATCTGGGAGACCGCCTCGAAGTCGCCGTCGGAGGCGGCGGGAAAACCGGCTTCGATGATATCCACTCCCAATTTTTCCAGTTGGACCGCCAACCGCAATTTCTCGGCCGTATTCATGCTGGCGCCGGGCGACTGTTCGCCGTCACGCAGCGTGGTGTCGAAGAATTTGATGGTATCTACAGGACTCATGTTGTTTTCCTCTCGGATTACGCTAAATCAATAGATGTTCGCTGGGTCGAACCGGGATCCATGAGATGGCCCGATGCAACCGATGATTCTCTAGTCAATTCAACGAGCGCCGAGCATGGGCCGCAGGGAGATGGGAACCCCTGCGGCGTGATTTTCAACCCTTCTCATGATAATGCATTCCTTTTTCGATTGGATTGCTCCTTGGACAACTTGAACTGAAAGCTGTCGGCAAGGGCTTGCCAGCTGGCTTCGATGATGTCTTCGGATACGCCGATGGTCGTCCAGGACTCTTCGTTGTCACGGGATTCGATGAATACCCGGACGCGGGCGGCCGTTCCATCGCGGCCGTCGATGACACGCACTTTGAAGTCCACCAGGCGCATGCCATCCAGGGCCGGGTAGAATCGTCCCAACGCCTTACGCAGTGCATTGTCCAGGGCGCTGACCGGACCGTGGCCCTCTGCGGCGGTGATTTCCCGGTCACCGTTGACCCGGATTTTTATGATGGCGTGGGAGGTGCACTCGTGATCCTTCTCCTTCTCGATGCTCACGCGGAAAGAATCCAGATCGAAGAGCGGTTCGAATTGTTCGGTAAATTTCTCCAGCAATATCTTCATGGAACCGTCGGCAATGTCGAATTGGTAGCCCCTGTCTTCCAACGACTTGATTTCGCTGACGATCTCTTCGCAATCCTTTCCCGCGCAGCCGATTTCGACCCCCATCTCCCGGGCTTTGTAGGCCACATTGCTCTTGCCGGACATATCGGAAACCAGCACCCTGCGCGCATTGCCCACCAGGGTGGGATCCATATGCTCGTAAGCCCGGGTTTCCTTCATCACGGCATTCACGTGGATGCCGCCTTTGTGGGCGAAGGCGCTTTTGCCCACGAAAGGCCGGAAGTGCAGGGGAATCATGTTGGCGATTTCGGCGATATAGCGGGAAAGCGATTTGAGCTGTTTCATATTCTCATCGGGTACGCTCCGACGTCCCATCTTGATGTTGAGCAGCGGGATGATGGACGTGATATCGGCATTGCCGCAACGTTCGCCATACCCGTTGATGGTGCCATGTACCATCATTGCACCTGCTTCCACGGCGGCGATGCTGTTGGCCACGGCCAATCCGCAGTCGTTGTGGCAATGGATGCCGATGCGAATGTCATGGCCGCTGGAATCGAGAAGTTGTTTCACTTCCGCTACCATGGACTGGATTTCGCCGGGCAGGGTACCGCCGTTTGTGTCGCACAGGACGATGAAATCGGCCCCGCCCCGGGCCGCCGCCATCAGGGTCTGGGACGCATACCCGGCATCTTCCTTATACCCGTCGAAGAAATGCTCGGCGTCGTAAATCACCTCCCGTCCATTCTCTTTCAGAAAGGTGACGCTGTCGGTGATCATGGCCAGGTTTTCTTCCCGGGTGTTGGCCATGACTTTTTCCACATGAAGGGACCAGGATTTTCCGAAAATCGCCACGGCCGCTGTTTTGCTCTTGATCAGGGCCTGGAGGTTGGCATCGTCCGCGGCATTGATGTTGGGCCTGCGTGTGGAACCGAAGGCGGTGATGCGGGCATGCGCCCAGTTCTCCTGGCGGGCCAATTTGAAAAAACGGACATCGCGGCGATTGGAGCCCGGCCAGCCGCCCTCGATATAGTGAATGCCCAGAGCATCCAGCTTCTTGGCGATACGGATCTTCTCCTTGGCTGAGAAATTGACATTTTCGCCTTGGGTGCCATCGCGCAGGGTGGTGTCGTATATCAAGGTCGGTTGCATGGGAATTCACCTTTCGACCGTCGGGTCGATCCGAACAGGTGGCGGCTGCAGCGCTGCTCGTCCCGTGTGCGCTGCAGCCGCCTTGTTTCATAAGACCAGGCCGCGGAGACCGCTTATTTCTTGCGGTTTTCCGGACGCAGGCTGCGTACCGCCGCCCCGGCGCGCCACATCTCCGAATTGTGGATCACCGCCAGTTCTTCTTCGAGTTTTTCGCGATAGTCCGGCGCGCTGTTGCGTTCGATGCTGCGGCGGGTTTCGGCGCCGGAAATCACACTCTCGTAGAGTTCGTCGAACAGGGGCACGACGGCATCCCGGAATTTGGGGGCCCAGTCCAGGGCGCCGCGCTGGGCGGTGGTGCTGCAATTGGCGAACATCCAGTCCATCCCGTTTTGCGCCACCAGCCGGATCAGGCTCTGGGTCAGCTCTTCGACGGTCTCGTTGAATGCTTCACTGGGACTGTGGCCGTGTTTGCGCAGCAGATTGTACTGGGCTTCCATGACGCCGGCCAGACACCCCATGAGCACGCCGCGCTCACCGGTGAGATCGCTGTGGACCTCTTTTTCGAATGTCGTGGGAAAGAGATAGCCGGATCCGATGGCGATGCCCAACGCGAGGGTGCGTTCCTTGGCCCGGCCCGTGGCATCCTGGAAGATGGCGAAACTGGAATTGATGCCGCTGCCGTCCAGAAAGTTGGTGCGCACCGTGGTTCCCGAGCCCTTGGGGGCCACGAGGACGACGTCCACATCTTCCGGCGGAACGATATGGGTCTGCTCCTTGTATACGATGGAGAAACCATGGGAGAAGTAGAGGGCGTCTCCGGGTTTGAGGCATTCCTTGAGCTTCGGCCAGATCGCCATCTGGGCCGCATCGGAGAGCAGGTATTGGACGACGGTTGCCTTGGCGGCGGCCTCTTCGATGGGAAACAGGGTTTCGCCCGGTACGAAACCGTCGGCGACGGCCTTCTCCCATGATTTGGAATTCTGACGTTGGCCTACGATTACCCGAATGCCGTTGTCTCTCATGTTCAGCGCCTGTCCCGGGCCTTGAACGCCGTATCCGATGACGGCGATGGTCTCCTTCGCCAACACCTCGCGTGCCTTTTCAATAGTAAACTCTTCCGAAGTGATGACTTCTTCCACGACTCCACCGAAATCAATTTGTGCCATTATCTTTTCTCCTTAAATTGTTGTGGGCCATGAAGTTTTTCTCATGGCGGTTTATTCACCTTTTGCCATCTTTTTTTGCATCGTTAGAACCCTATCGTTGCAAAAGTCGGAGGGCTTCAGAGCCAAGGCGCCAAGGACGCAGCCGTAGTTAATCTACTGCAAGTCCTTGGCAACGCCGGATCTGGAGTCCTCCGGCTTTCCCGAAGGGGAAAAAAGATGGCATACAATCGGCCCGATCCTTCAGTGGACCTGGGGTTGATTGTTGGCAGTAGTTCCGGATCTGGCCTTTGTTCAATGTTCATGACGGTTTATACACCTTTTGCCATCTTTTTTATGCAACGGTAGGGTTAATTCGGGTCCCGGTATAGGGCGACGGTACCGGTGCGTGCGATCTCCTTGATGCCGATGGGTTTTAGCAGGCGCAGCAAGGCCTCGATCTTGCCGATGTCGCCGGTGACTTCGATGGTATACTGGTCGGCGCCCACGTCGACGACTTTACAGCGGAAGATATCGACGATCCGCAGGATTTCCGCGCGGGTCTTGGAGTTGGCCTTCACCCGGATCATGGCCATCTCGCGTTTGACGGCTTGTTCGATGCTCAAGTCGCGAACCTTGATGATGTTGATCAGTTTGTTGAGCTGCTTTTCGATCTGTTCGATCAGCGGCGGATTGGCCTTGGTGGTGACGGTGATCCGCGAAACCATGGCGTCCATGGTCGGGGCCACGCACAGGCTTTCGATATTGAACCCGCGTCCGCTGAACAATCCGGCGATTCTAGAAAGCACGCCCGGTTCATTGTCCACCAGAAGGGTCAGGATGTGACGTTTGTTTTCCATATGCAGTCCTGTATTTGAATGGTCACGGCGCTTCGACCGAAGACCGTCGGCTCCGGCGGTGTTGCGGTCGGTCCGGCCCCTAGGCCAACAACATTTCGGTGATGTCCTTACCGGCCGGTACCATGGGATAGACATTCTCCTCCTGCTCCACCACGAAGTCCATGATCACCGTATTGGGGGTCGCAATGGCTTCCCGGATCACCGGTTCGACGTCCGATGGTTTTTCCGCCCGCAGGCCGACGGCGCCGAATGCTTCGGCCAGCTTGGGAAAATCCGGAGAGAATTCCAATCCCGTGCAGGAATAGCGCCGGTCGTAAAAGAGTTGCTGCCATTGCCGCACCATTCCCAGGAAACCGTTGTTCAGGATGGCGACTTTTACGGGCAGGCAGCACTGCACCGCCGTGGCGATTTCCTGGATATTCATCTGGATGCTGCCGTCGCCGGCAATATCCACCACCAGCTTGTCGGGGCAGGCAATCTGGGCGCCGATGGCGGCCGGCAGGCCGAATCCCATGGTTCCCAGGCCGCCGGAACTGATAAAGTGGTTGGGTCGGTCGAAGTGGTAGTACTGGGCGGCCCACATCTGGTTCTGGCCCACTTCGGTGGTGATGATCGCCCGGCCTTCCGTAATTTCGAAGAGTTTCTCGACGACATATTGTGGTTTTATTTTTTCTGCATCCTGTTCATAGGCCAACGGACGCGTGTTCCGCCATTCTGCGACCTGTTCCAGCCAGGGGCCGCGATGTGCGGTCAAGGTGTCCGCATCGATGGCGTCCAGCATTTCGTTGATTTTTGAGAGGGCGAACCTGCAGTCGCCCACGACGGGAACCGCCACGCCGACGTTTTTGCGGATGGAGGTGGGATCGATGTCGATGTGAACGATCTTGGCATTGGGGGCAAAGGTGTCGGTTTTGCCGGTGACCCGGTCGTCGAAGCGCACGCCCACGCTGACCAGCAGGTCGCAATTGCCCAGGGACATGTTGGCGCGATAGGTGCCGTGCATGCCGGGCATGCCCAACCAGAGCGGGTCGCTGGCCGGAAAGCCCCCGAGCCCCATCAGCGTGCAGGTGACCGGCATCTGGGCCCGTCGCGCCAGGCGGGTGAACTCATCCGAGGCGCGGGAGAGGATGATGCCGCCGCCGCCGAACAGGACCGGATTCCTGGCCTTGGCGATCATGTCGACCACTTTTTTCAACTGGCGTAGGTTGGGTTCATAGGTGGGGTTGTAAGCACGCATTTGCAATTTGTCGCCGTTTTTGGCCGGATCGAATTCCACCTTGCCGTTGGCCACATCTTTGGGCACGTCGATCAGGACCGGACCCGGCCGTCCCGATCGGGCGATGTGAAAGGCTTCGCGGATGATGCGGGGCAGATCCCAGGTATCCTTGACCAGGTAGTTGTGCTTGGTGCATGGACGGGTGATGCCCACGATGTCCACTTCCTGGAAGGCATCGTTGCCGATGAGCTGCGTGGGTACCTGGCCGGTGAATACCACCAGGGGAATGGAATCCAGATAGGCCGTCGCGATGCCGGTGACCGTATTGGTGGCGCCCGGCCCCGAGGTGACCAGGCAGACGCCGACTTTGCCCGAAGCACGGGCGTATCCGTCGGCGGCGTGCACGGCGCCCTGTTCATGCCTCACCAGGATGTGGCGAATCTCGGATTTGAAGATTTCATCGTAAATGTCCAGGACGACGCCCCCGGGAAAGCCGAAAATGGTGTCCACACCTTCCTGTTTGAGCATCGCGAGCAGGATCTGCGCGCCGGTCATTTTCATTTTGATTCGCTCCTCGTTTCATGGGCTTTGGCTGCGCATCCACTCTCCTGGATGACCAGAAAAGCCCTCGCTGCCGTCATCACTTCACCACCGCACCGGTATTGGCCGACGATACCGCCCTGGCATAGCGGGCCATGTAGCCTTTGGTGATTTTCGGTGCCGGAGGCGTCCAGCGTTCCTTCCGGGCCGCCAATTCGCCGTCATCGACTTTTAAGGTAATGGTTTTGGAGGGTATGTCGATGGAAATGGAGTCGCCCTCCTGAATCATGGCGATGGGGCCGCCTTCCATGGCTTCCGGTGAGACATGGCCGATGGCCGCACCGCGGGTACCGCCGGAAAAGCGGCCGTCGGTGATCAAGGCCACGTCGGCATCCAGCCCCATGCCGGCGATGGCCGATGTCGGCGTCAGCATCTCGCGCATGCCCGGTCCCCCCTTGGGTCCTTCATAGCGCACCACGATGACATCGCCCTTGTTGATGGCGCCTTCCATGATGGCTTTGGATGCGGTTTCTTCACTGTCGAATACCCTCGCCGGACCTTCGTGGCGCATCATGGCCTCGCATACGGCGGATTGTTTGACCACACATCCGTCCGGTGCCAGGTTGCCGAACAGCACGGCCAAACCACCTTGCCGGTGATAGGCGTTGTCCACGGAGCGGATGACATCGCTGTCCCTCACTTTGGCCGCCGCCAGGTTCTCACCGACGGATCGGCCGGTGACCGTCATGCAGTCGGCGTGGATCCGACCCGCTTCGAGCAGGACCTTCATGACGCCGCCGATGCCCCCCGCACGGTTGAGATCCTGAAGGCGATGGTGCCCCCCGGGACTCATGGCACAGAGGTGGGGGGTAATCTTGCTGGCCTGGTTGATCAGATCGAGATCGAAATCGATACCGGCCTCATTGGCGATGGCCGCCATGTGCAACACGGTATTGGTGGAGCATCCCAGGGCCATGTCCACGGCCAGGGCATTTTCGAAGGCCTGGGGGGTCAGGATCTTCGAGGGGGTGATCCCGCTGGCGAGCAGTTCCATGATCTTCATCCCGGCTTCCTTGGCCAGGCGGTTGCGGGCGCTGTAGACGGCCGGGATGGTTCCGTTGCCGGGCAGGCCCAGGCCGATGGCTTCGGTGAGACAGTTCATGGAATTGGCGGTGAACATGCCGGCACAGGAACCGCAGGTCGGGCAGGCGGAATCCTCGATTTCGGTGAGGGTCTCGGTGGACATCTTGCCCGATTTGACCGCCCCGACGGCTTCAAACACCGTGATCAGGTCGACCGTCTTGCAGCCGCTGTCGGTTTGATGTTCCCCGGCCAGCATGGGACCGCCGCTGATGAAAATCGTAGGCAGATCCAGGCGGGCCGCGGCCATGATCATGCCGGGGACGATTTTATCGCAATTGGGGATCATGACCATGGCATCCAGGCCGTGGGCGGTGGCCATGACCTCCACCGAATCGGCGATCAACTCCCGGCTGCCCAGGGAATACTTCATGCCTTCATGATTCATGGCGATTCCGTCGCAGATGCCGATCACGCCGAATTCGATGGGCGTCCCTCCGGCCATGTAGATGCCGGCCTTGACGGCCTCGGCCAGGGTATCCAGGTGCACATGGCCGGGGATCACGTTGTTGGCGGCATTGGCGATTCCCACCAGGGGCCGCTCGATTTCCGCCTGGGTGAAGCCGCACGATTTGAGCAGCGCCCGATGCGGTGCCCGTTCAACGCCTTGTTTGACGCTCTCGCTTTTCATTTTCGCATCCTCCCTAAAGTAGAAAACCGCTATCAGCGGGTTGGGGCTGATAACGGTTTTGGTGATTGTCGGGAATGTCGCTTATGCCATTATCGCCCCTGTTACCCGATGTCGGCAAGACCGACGACGAGAAGAAGAATAAGGTTGATCGATACAATGTTGACGATAAAGGTTTTCATTGGCATTTGGACCGGTTTTCAATTAAAGAGGTCCTTAACAACCTGATAATCTTATGTCAAGCAGATTATTCCGGTCTGTCGGCTCCCGTATCCTGCAGAGGATCGAACCGTTCCATGGGCATGGCGGCCCGCCGCCGGGGCAGGGCTTAATCTATCCATACGGGGCGCACCTTTGGAAGAGAGGCATGATGACGTCTACTTGCAAACTTGTCGGTCGGTGGATCCTGATCGTGATTCTGATTTTAGGGGTGAAGAAGGGACTGGCCGTGGATCTTGGACCGCTGCAGACGGTGAACCGCTTGCCCCTGCACCTCATGTTTCTCACCCCGCGCCCCACCCGGGCCGGTCTGCCGGCCCGCGGAGACCTGGAGACATCGCTGGCAGTGGAATATGCCAGCGTCTTCCTGGAGCAAAGCACAAGACGATGGAATATCCTGATGGACATGGAGATGACGCTGGTCGATCTGTCCCTGGCGTATGGTGCCGGCGACAAGTTGGCCCTGAGGATCGATCTGCCGTTTGCTTCCATGACGGCCGGGTTCCTGGACGGATTCCTGGAGAATTACCATGATGCCCTGGGAGCGCCCAATTACGGCCGTGATAACAGGCCGGCCGATACCTTCGGATATCAGATCTCCAAGGATGGAGCCATTTGGTTTCAGGGTCAGGACGGTTCGTTGCGCCTGGCGGATATGACCGTATCGGCGCAACTCGAACTGACGAAATCCATGGCGGGAACTTATCACAGCACGAGTTCGCTGCTATTCAGCCTGAAACTGCCCACCGGAGACGCCGATATCGGTTTGGGCAGTGGCGCCATGGATGTCGGTGTGTTCGTGCCGATGCAATGGTCGGCCACGCCCTGGTCGTTTTACTTTATGCCGGGAGCCGCCTGGATCAACGATCCGGAGAGCCGGCAAGCCGATATATCCGCCCGCAACAGTTTCAGCCTGTTCGCCGGTACGGGCTACGATTACAATGACCGACTTCGGCTGTTGGCCCAGATCGGCTTCCATACGTCGCCCCTGGAGAGCACGGACAGCAGTTGGTTGGACAACGGTGCGCTGGAACTTTCCGTCGGTTTCCAACGGAAATTCGGCGACGCTCTGGCCTGGGAGTTCGCCTTCAGCGAGGACCTCTCGCGAGCGGCGCCGGACTTCAATCTGCGGACCGGGATCATTTGGGCCACCACCATCGCGGGTCCGGATCGGCGGTAGGCCGGCCCGTCGCCCAAGGGAGGAAGGACCATGAGAACCTAATTCGTCACCGGTGCCGTATTTACTTGCATGGCAAATATGCGTATAAGGTGGATATGAATTCTGAAGGCTTCACCTCACTGAAAGGCCAACTGCTCTTGGCCATGCCCAATCTGGCGGATCCAAACTTCAGCCATACCGTGACCTGCATCTACGAACATACCCGGCAAGGCGCGGTGGGCATCGTGATCAACCGGGTCCACGACCGGATCAACGCCAAGCTGATATTCGACGAACTCAAGATCGAGAGCGGCGCATCCGCCGGACAGATTCCCATCCACATCGGCGGTCCGGTACACATCGACGAGCTGTTCGTGCTCCATGGACCGCCTCTGGATTGGGAGAGCACGTTGATTGTCAAGGACGATCTGGCCTTGAGCAACAGCAAAAGCATTCTGGAGGCCATCGCCACGGATTCGGGACCCGGGTCATTCCTCATCGCGTTGGGATGCGCCGGGTGGGGGCCGGGTCAACTGGAGATGGAGATGATGCAAAACGCCTGGCTCCACCTGCCCTGCGACCATGATATCCTATTCGAGATCGCCCTGGAGTCACGCTGGGATATGGCCATGAAGCGACTGGGCGTCGATCCGGTCTTGCTTGCGAATACGGCCGGCAACGCCTGAAACCGGAGGATGGTCCCGGCAAATAGGCTTTGAAGGCAATGGACAAGGTCGCCCCTGGGGAAGATGCAGCGGTGTTTTTCCTGTCGCCGGCTATCCCTGGGCCTTTTTCTGCTTCGGCTTTTTTTTCTTCAGGCAGTCTTTATCTTTGCGGACGAATGCACATAGCTTCGGATTGTAGTACTCCTTGCAATTGAGCGGATTGTATAGCGGGCATTCGGGATGCTTATCGGACATAAAAATCAATTCCCCTTAATTTGATAACCTCCGCCTGTGTGTGCTTCCGGCATGCAGACCCTGAAGCGATGATGACACCGTGTTCCTTGGAATCCGAAGCATCGAAGTTTCGGCCGGCATCGCTTGTGCCGTGGAGGATTGACGCTTTCTGCGGTGTGTCGAACCAACAGGTAGCGACGAATTGGGATGGCAATATCATAAAACCACAAAATAAACAAGCCATTGGATTTGTTGGCCTCTGCCGAATCATGTTGTCCCGGGAACGTTTTGACAATTTTTCATCGGCATTGTAAAAGCTGGGCATTCGCTCCCGCGGGCCGGTACCGGGCCTTGGGGGCGACAACCCAAAGGAACTCACCGTCGGACCGGCATCCATGGATCAATACCAGAAAACCCGCGATACACTGTTGGCGCTCAATGAAAAAACCCTGGGGCTGATTCAACAGACGGAAGGCATTCTCGGCGACGGGGCAGCGACTTTCGAACAATGGAAACAGTCGTGCCACACCACCGCCAAAATACTCGATGATCATGTCGTACGCATCGCCGTGGTCGGTGCCATAAAATCGGGCAAGAGCACACTGGTAAACTCCCTGCTTCGGGAGGACCGCCTGAAGCGCGGTGCGGGCGTCGTCACCTCCATTGTCACCCGCATCCGGCGGGGGGATCGGTTGCGGGCGAGGCTTTTCTTCAAGTCGTGGGACGAAATCAATGCCGAAATCGAGCAGGCATTGGTGTTGTTCCCCAACAGCGACTGGCATTCCGAACACGAACATTTCGATATTCGCCGGAGCAGCGACCGCATCAATTTGAGCGAGGCCCTCCTTTCCCTGGATGCCGACATGCATTTGGCCCAGGACGGCCTCAATGCCAACAGCGTTCTGCTTTCCTCCTACCTGGGCGGCTTCGATGATGTAGAAGACCTGGTGGGTGCCGATGCCACCACCCGGGATTTCGACAACGGACGGTTCGGCGATCATCGCGACTACGTCGGCGAGGACCGGCGGGCGGTTTACCTCAAAGATATCCAATTGGAGATTACCGACGACATCCTGGATGCCAATCTGGAAATCGCCGACTGCCAGGGCAGCGATTCGCCCAACCCATTGCATATGGCCATGGTGCAGGACTATCTGCTCAAGGCACATCTCATCGTGTATGTGATCAGCAGCCGCACGGGGTTGCGCCAGGCGGATATGCGATTTCTTTCCATCATCCGGCAGATGGGCATCGACGACAATATATTGTTTGTCTGCAATTTCGACATCAATGAACACGATGGATTCGAAGACCTTGCGGCCCTGGTGAAAAAGACGGACGAGGAACTGGCCGTAATTATCCAGGACTGCCGGCTTTATGCGTTTTCGGCCTTATTGCATCTATTCGGCGCCTGCCGGGAACGGTTGTCGGACAAGGACCGCAACCGATTGGAACAATGGAATACCGCCACGAAGATGGCCGCCTATTCCGAAAGCGAACTGAACCGGTTTACCCGGATGCTGGAAGATAAGCTGACACGCGAACGATCGGCACTGCTGCTGCAGAACCAGCTGGAGCATGTTGCAATGGTGTTGACGAGCCTGAAGAACTGGGTTCGGCTGAATTGCAGTCTATTGAAGCGGGATGCCGGCGAGGCGCAGAAACTGGCCGACCGGATTGAGAACCATCAGACCTCGATGCGACAGGTGCAGTCGATGATCCGGGGCACCCTGGACGGCGGCGTTCGCACCATCAGCAAGGAACTGATGAATAAAATCGACGGCTTTTTCGATCCCCACGGCGGTCCTCTGCTCGAAAATGTCATCGCATTCATCCGCAATTACAATGCCGATCTCAACCGCTATGGCGAGTATGCCGTTTCCGCCGGTTTCACCCAGGCGCTTTACCGGGTATATCAGGATTTCAAGCAGGCGTTGAATACCTATATGGCCGAGAAGATCAATCCGGATATCGTCGGTTTCATCGGCCGGCTCGAATCACGGGCAGTGGAGTACTTCGAATCGGCGGTGAAGCCGTATGAGGCGATGGTGAGCGACACCGTGGCGCAGTTCGAGACCTCCTTCGCCCAGGTGGATTTCGAACAGGTGGCCGGTCACCGGAGAATCGATACCCTCGCCGATCTGGAAGGCATCAAACAGTCCATGAATATCGAAATGCCGCCGGCGGCGGCCACCATGCGCTATTCCGCCCACATGAAGACCGATGCCGTGTTGCATCTGGGTTTCTACTCCTTGCTCCGCCTGGTACGCAAGGCGCTGAAGAAGCCCGACCGGAAGAAAGGGGCGGAAGAGATCAAGGCCCTCAGGGACGGCATTCGGCGGATGAAGCGGGAAACCGAGCGATCGGTCTATGCCCATTTCAAGGATTACCGGGAGAATATCAAATTCCAATATATGGTGCGCCTGATGAACGAGGCCAGTGCCCGCCTGTTCGAAAGTTTGACCGAACATTTCAGTGTCTATGTCGCCGATCTCAAGGCGCTGGTGGACTCGGTGGGCACCGAACGACTGGATAAGGAACAAATCGAGAAGGCGTTGCTGGCCGTCGACGGCTCCATCGACCTGCTGAAGCAGCAATTGGATGACCAGCGACGGGAAATTGAATTGTTGCGGGGGGATTCAACCGCTCCCCAAATGGCCGGAGGCACCGGCGGCGGATGAGCCGGACGCGGATGAACTGATTGCGGAATATCTGCCAGTGTGAACGGCCGATGTGGATCAATGATGCTCAGATGTCGGGAGAAGCTCAGATGAATGCGCAAACCATTGCTGTGGCGAACGAGAAGGGTGGCGTGGGCAAGACGGTGACGGTAATCAACCTGGCGGCTGCATTGACCTTGGAGAACAAACGCGTGCTGGTGGTCGACATGGACCCCCAGGCCAACGCCACCCGGGGGCTCGGAATCACGCCTTCCGACGAGCGGCCGTCGGTCTATGACCTGGTCAGCCAACCCGGGGCCGTCCCCCTGTCCGAGGCGGTGGTCCACACGGCCTGGGAAGATCTCGACCTGATACCCGGCAATGTCGATCTGGCCGGCGCAGAAGTGGAACTGGTCGATGTGGAGGGGCGGGAGAACCGGTTGAAGGAGGGCCTGGCGGATCTGCCGGCAGACTATGACTTCGTATTGCTGGACACGCCGCCCAGCCTCTCGCTGCTGACGGTCAATGTGTTCGCCTATGCCCAACGCTTGCTGATCCCTTGCCAGACCCATCCCTATGCCTTCAATGCCCTGGCGGAGCTTTTCGATACCATAGACGCCATCCAGCAGGAGATCAATCCGGACATTCGGATATCGGGCATCGTGCCGACCTTTTATGATTTCAGGACCCGCGTCGGCCGAAGTGTGCTGGCGCAATTGAAATCCGACGAACGCTATAAGGACCTGCTCTTTACGACGACCGTGCGCGCCAATACGACCATCGCCGAAAGCGCCGCCGTGGGCAAGCCCGTCGTCTTCTTCCGCAGAAGCAGTTTCGGCGCCATCGACTATGGCGATCTGGCGGAAGAATTGCTGGAGCGGTCCTAAGGCTTACCTATTTCGTTCCGATCAGTTGGGCCAGGTGCTCCTTGGCGAACTCTATCTCCGGGTCCAGGGAGAGCGCCAGGTGGTAGTATTCGATGGCCTTGTTTTTTTCTCCCATGGCACGATAGTTGGCGGCGATGTTGGCGTAGTCGATGGCCGAGCTGGGATCGAGGGAAATCAACTTCTGGAAGCATTCGATGGCCTGTTGATGGGCCTCCATCTTGAAGTGGCAATATCCCAACAGGTTGAGCGTGTCCGTACGTTCCACGTCTATCTGATGTCCCTTTTCCAGCGCGCCCAAGGCGCTGTTGTACTGTTCCATCTCCTTGTGGCAAAGCCCCAGGTAGGTATAAATCGATGCCTTGTCTTCGGCAGGCGGTTCCAGTTTCAGCGCCTTGTCCAGGTGGGTGATGGCCGTCTGGTAATCGTTCCGGTTGAGATGGACTTGGGCCATGTAGAATTGCAGGTAGTATTTTCCGGGGAGTTGCTCATCCATTTTTCGAAGCTGGGCCAGGGCGATTTCCGCCGGGTTCGATTCGGTGATGATCTTGGCCATGATCATCCCCACGGAGGAATGGACGGCCCGTTCACGGAATTCGGTGCCGGGAATGATGGTATAAAAAGCGGGGATGTCCAATACCGGGTGGCGGACATCCACGGTGAAGACATCCATATGGCGTTGGGATAAGGCGTGGATGCAGTTTTGCACTTCGATTTTGATGTTGGTGTCTCCCAATTCCGGAAGATCCCCCAGGGCGACGGAATTGCCCGGCTCGGTAACATAGCGGGCCGATTCGAGCTTCTGGAACTTGGGCAGACCGCTGGCCACGTAGTTGCCGCCGCTGTTGAAGTCGCCCGCCAGTTGGGCCACCTCGGTCAGGGCCCGGCACAGGGCTTTGACCGGACTGGGGGTGGTGCCGGCCGTCCAGACGATTTCACTGCGTGCGGGAAAGGTCTGCGGGTCCCAGGCCAGGGCGCCGATGGTGGGGATGCCCATGTCGAGCGTAAAATCCGACAGGCACAATTTCACTCCGGCGGATTGGTATTTGCCGATCAATTCCAAAGCCACGGGGTCTTGAACGGAATCGAGGTCGATGCGGGGGACTTGGATCCGGTCGCGGCTGATCGCCGCACAGACATGCCGTTCCACCACTTCGCTGATACCCTGGCACAATGCTTCTTCGATGCAGTTCCCTGCAGATGACCCATTGAATTCGTTGATCGTCCAAAACCAGTTGAAAGGCACCATCAGGGTTTCTCCCCGGGTGAGGTTATGGGCCCAGCACCAGTCGAGGGGAAGCGCATCGAAGAGAGCGGCGAGGTTGTCCAGGTCGGCGGACGAATCGTTCACGGATTGGGCGATGTGTTCGAACCCCATGCACGGCTCCTCCATCTCTCGTCTCGGGCCGTGCCGAAAGTGGTTCGGGTTGCGATAGAAACTGAACAGGCTGAATCGTTCGCCCAACTCCATTACGGCGCTGGCCCTGGCCTGGTCCGGCGTCGCGCCTTTGCCCATCTGTTTGTAGTTGCCGATGGCGGCCCTTGCCTCGGGTCCGCAAACGCTGAAATAGACCGGAATGTCCAGCCGGCCGTTGTCAATGCGAACGATGTCATCCAGTATTTCGAGCTTGTTCAGTGCCAGGCGGCGCTGAAAACGGTCCACGGTTTCATCCGGGGTCATGATCTTGTCTTGATCGTGCTGGTATTGTTTCCATGCATCTTGCAGGGCAATGGGCTCGGGGCGCTTCATGGTTCTCCTCTGGGTGGATCCTGGTTGTTGATATCCTCGAATCGATGATCTCGGCATCGGAAATATACCGTGTCTAAAAGGATCAGCGAAACAAATCAACCCCTATAGCAAAAAGCATACTAAAAAGGTAGGAGATACCCGAGGACTCGTGAGAAAATTGTGGATGAATTGAGAGCGGATGGGTTTGCATTTTGGACGATATTAGGATAACGATAAGTTTTCGTTAAATAATGTTCATCCATGCGTCCTGTTTCCATCGGGGACGCCATAAGAGGCAATTCACCATGATGCGTACCGCCGATATCGCGCGCAAGACCAAAGAGACGCAGATCGACGCAACGATCAACCTGGATGGCAACGGCAGGAATCAGGTGTCCACCGGCATCGGATTTTTCGACCACATGCTGACACTGTTCAGCGTCCACGGGCGAATGGATCTCGACCTCAAAGCCCGCGGCGATATCGATGTCGATCTGCACCATACGGTGGAAGACGTCGGCCTGGTGTTGGGGGAGGCCATCGATAAGGCCCTTGGAGACCGGAAGGGAATCCAGCGCTATGGAAGCGCCTTCATCCCCATGGACGATTCGTTGGCCCAGGTGGTGATCGATCTCTCCAATCGGCCGTTTGTGGTGGTCGATCTGCCGGAACCGCTGCCCACCCAGAACGGGTTGGATGCAAGCCTGGCGAAGGAGTTTTTCCGGGCATTGTCCCAGAAGGCCGGTATGAATCTGCACATCAGGATCCATTACGGAGAGAATTGGCACCATATGATCGAAGCGGCGTTCAAAGGTCTGGGACGCGCGTTGCGTCAGGCGTCGTCATCAGACCCGCGCATGACCGGAGTCCCTTCTTCGAAGGGCAGCCTGTAACCCAAACGTTGCAAAGATAAAGATGGCAAAATGAGCTTGATCCGCAATTGGATCCTCACCACCAGTCTGGCGGCCGTCATGGTTATCTGCCCGGTCGGTGTGCATGCCGACCAGGCATCGTCCGAGGGGCAGGTCTATGAGCGATGGGGGCGCATCCTGGTGTTGCCGTTTTTCGATATGACCGCAATGTTCGGGACCGATGCCAGCCTGAGGGGGCCGCTCACAAGACAGGTGTTCGTCACGGACACCGTGGCCGAGGAAGCCGGGCGCTCCATGGGTCGGATGGTGGAGCGGCATTTGGCGCAAAAAAAAGGGTTGCGATGGGATGCCCCCATCGCCGCGAACGAATTTTCGGTGCCGGATCTATCCGCGAACCACGATGACCACCTGGCAAAAGTGGTGGAAAAAGGCCGCCAACGCGGCGCCGACCATGTCCTGGCAGGCTATCTTTATGCATACCGGATGCGGGAAGGGGGCGACTACGGCGTGCGGAAACCGGCCAAGGTGGTTTTCGAAATGGCCATGGTGCAAGTCGCCACGAAACGGGTGATCTGGCACAAACGCTTTGACGAGACCCAGCAGGCTTTGTCCGAGAACCTGCTGAATCTGAAAAAATTCATTCGCCGCAAAGGGCGATGGATAAGTGCCCATGAAATGGCCGATCAGGCCATCGAGGAGATGCTCGCCAACATCTTCGCCGCCGATTCGACACGGGTAAAACCCTCACGATAGATCGGCTTCCCTGGATTCCGACCATGACCGCGACAGACCGTTTGCAAAGCGGCGCTTGAACGCAATCGCATGCACACACAAGATGTTTTTCTATTTTGTGTCCACCCGACGATTGACACGGAAGCTGATAATATATATGTTAAACAATTTTAAAAATAGCAGATGGATATCAGAACCGTTCGTCAGCGCCTGTTCATCTGCTTCCCGTCGATCACGGTCTGTCTCGTGGCGTGACGGCGTCAATTGAATCCGGCTTCACCGAAAGGCGATTCAACACCGATATTCGTGATGGAGAGCTGCCTTTGGCCCGCACGATCCCCGAAGAGACAATTCGACGCATCAAGAACAGCGCCAATATCGTCGATATCGTCGGCGATCATGTCGTGCTGAAGAACTCCGGGCGTAACTACCTGGGGTTGTGCCCCTTTCATGCCGAAAAGACGCCTTCGTTTACCGTCAGCCCGGAAAAACAGATCTTCTACTGCTTCGGTTGCCATACCGGCGGCAATGTATTCAGTTTTATCATGCAGCAGGAAGGGCTTTCATTTCCCGAGGCGGTCCGCCAGGTGGCGGGAAAATATGGGATCGAAGTACCGGACGAACGTCTGTCTCCCCAGCAGAAACGGGTAATGTCGGAAAAGGAGAAGCTCTATCGGATCAATGAACTGGCCATGGCCTTCTTCCACAGGATGCTCCTCGACCTCCATGTCGGGCAGCAGGCGAATACCTACCTGGTCGGCAGGGGAATGACCCGCGGCGTCATCGAGAAACATCGATTGGGTTACGCTCCCGATCGCTGGGACGGATTGCTGAACCATCTCCGGCAAAAGCGGGTACCATTGGACCTGCTGGCCAAATCGGGCTTGATTGTACCCCGCAAAGAGAGCGGCGGATATTATGACCGATTTCGTGATCGGGTGATATTTCCGATATTCAACCTGAACCGACAAGTGATCGGTTTCGGTGGCCGGGTCATGACGGATAGCATGCCCAAGTACCTCAACTCCCCGGAATCACCGATCTATAACAAGCGGCGTTCGCTATACGGAATGGATAAAGCCAAACAGGCGGCCAGGGCCGGCGGCATCATACACGTGGTGGAAGGCTATTTTGACGTCCTGGCCCTGCATCAATTTGGAATCGACAATGCCGTCGCCACACTGGGAACCGCCTTGACAGCGGAACATGTGCAATTACTTAAAGGTATGGTCGGTGCCGGCGGTCAAGCCGTTCTCGTCTACGATTCTGATGTGGCGGGTATGAAAGCGGCCCAACGCAGCATCGCGGTCTTCGAGCAGGGGTACCTGGATGCACGCATCCTGGTATTGCCCGATGGCTATGATCCGGACGACTTTTTGCGAGAATACGGGCCGACCGATTTTTTAAAGGCCGCTGCCCAGGCGCTGGGAATGGTGCCTTTCCTCACGTCAAGGGCCATCGATCGCCATGGATTGTCCATCGAGGGCAGGGTCAAAGTCGTGGCCGCCATGAAGGCGCCGCTGGCAGCCGTTCAGGACAGCGTAGCCAGATCGCTGTATATCAAGCAACTGGCCGAAAAACTGAACATCGACGAGTCGGCGGTCTTGGGACAAATCCGAAAAGCGACCCGGGAATCGTCCCGCGAATCGAAAGGCGGTCGACTGCCGGAGCCGGATCCATTGGCCGACGACGGCCGGCGCCTGGAACAGCAAATTGTCGCAATGATTCTGCGATCTCCGGTGATGATACCGGAAATCGTCGGCCGCAATCTGTTGGATCTTTTCGAGGATCGAAAATTGTCGGCCATCGCTGAAATGATGATGAACCAGTCGGCGACAGAGGAAGAGCAGGTGGCCGATCTGGTTTCAAGGATTGATGATCCCCACTATCGAGATCTTTTGACTCGGTTGGCGATGGACGAACAGCGATGGGATCGGCAGGGATGTGAGCGGTTGCTGAATCAATTCGAATCACACCATCGCCGGCGATTTAAAAATGACCTTCAGCGTCAAATCGAAGCGGCCGAAAGGGATAATGATGTGGAACTTTTGTCGGAATTGCTGAAACAGAAACAGAACCAGGCAGGGGCCGGATTGACCAATTCGTAAGCTGCAGGAGGTTTTTTTCAATGGAAAAAAAGTCCAACCCGAGAAACAAAGCCGCAACCAAGGCCCAAGATGCGAGCAAAAAGAATACAGCAGTCCGAAACAGCGCCAAGAATGATGCCGACGCAAAGGTCGATGCCCCGGAACCCAACACAACCAATAACGATAATGAGGCTGAACCAGTGACCTCCGAATCCAAGACGATTTCAGAAAAAGCTTTAAAATCATTGATCAACCATGGCAAAAAGCAAGGATTTCTGTCCTACGGCGAAATCAACAATGCCCTTCCGGAAGAGATGCTTTCCGCAGAGCAGGTTGACGAAACGCTGATGATGTTCGGCGATTTGGGAATCGACATCATCGATGAAAACAACAACAAGCTTACCAAACCCAAGAGCGTGTTGCCCACGTCATCCTCGAAAAAGGAAGATACGGCAACGCCTGACTACGGATCGGTTACCGATCCGGTAAAAATGTATCTTCGAGAAATGGGCATGGTTACGCTTCTCAGTCGTGAAGGAGAAGTCGAAATCGCCAAGAAAATCGAAGCCGGTGAGCAGGATGTTCTGCGTTCCTTGCTGGAGACGACCATAGGGGTGGGGTTCCTGCTGGATCTGGGGCGTCGCATCGAACATCAAAAGCTGAGACCGAAACACGTGTTGCGGGATATCGATGAGGGCGATGCCTACCAGGACGAGTCTGCTCAGATCAACGCCTTTATCGGCACCATCTCCTCCATCACCCAGGTTCATGAAGAGAACATGGCTTTTCGGGAAAGGCTGTTCTTCGACAATAAGATCAAGGCGGATGAACAGCGTCGCATCCGACGATGCATTACCCGCCGCAACCAGAAAATCTTCGATATGCTCAAGGGGTGGCGGCTCGAAGGCGGTGTGATCGACCAGATCGAAACCGACATCCGCAACCTGGTGGAGTGGTTCGATGCGATGAATCGCGTGATTACGACCACTGCCGAATCGTTGAACCTGCCGGTGGCCGTTCTGCGGGAAAACCTGGGGGCCAAGTCGCGCTTCGTCAAGGTGGCCGGCCCGAACAGCGATCTGCTCCGCAAGGACCTTGAACAATTCTACAAGGAAATCAGTGAAATCCAACGACAGATCGAAGAGAAAGAGATCGAGATCAAGGCCAACAGCCGCATCCTCAAACGCATCCTGTCGAATGTGGACGTCGGCCGCAGGCGGGCCAAGATCGCCAAGAGCGAATTGATCAAAGCCAACCTCCGACTGGTGGTCAGCATCGCCAAGAAATACACCAACCGGGGTCTTCAATTCCTCGACCTGATTCAGGAGGGCAACATCGGCCTGATGAAAGCCGTGGACAAGTTCGAGTATCGTCGCGGCTACAAGTTCAGCACCTATGCCACCTGGTGGATTCGACAGGCCATCACCCGTGCCATCGCCGACCAGGCGCGTACCATTCGTATCCCCGTGCATATGATCGAAACCATCAACAAGCTGATCCGCACGTCCCGCTATCTGGTCCAGGAGATGGGGCGCGAGCCCCGGCCAGAAGAGATTGCCGAAAAAATGGAGATTCCCCTGGACAAGGTGCGCAAGGTCTTGAAAATCGCACGCGAACCGATCTCTCTGGAAACACCCATCGGCGAAGAGGAAGACAGCCATCTGGGCGATTTCATCGAGGACAAGAAGTTCATGCTGCCATCCGAGGCCGCCGTCAGCTTCAATCTGGCCGAACAGACTCGCAAAGTGCTTGCCACCCTGACCCCCCGGGAGGAAAAAGTCTTGCGCATGCGCTTCGGCATCGGCGAGAAGGCCGACCATACCCTCGAAGAGGTCGGCCAGGACTTCACCGTCACCAGGGAACGAATTCGTCAGATCGAAGCCAAAGCCTTGCGCAAGCTGCGCCACCCCACCCGCAGCCGCAAACTCAAGAGCTTCATCGACAATTGATTCATGTCCATTCCGAAATGTTTGTAATGACTTAGAAATACTTGACAAACACCTGTGCTGTCGTTAGTAAAGGCCAGCATCACGCGCGGGCCCATAGCTCAGCTGGCAGAGCCACCGGCTCATAACCGGTAGGTCCCTGGTTCGATCCCAGGTGGGCCCATACCCGTGTGAGAATGGACGGATAACGGGTGCTGAACGCGTCCCCTCGATCCGAACGAGCAGAGCGTGGTGACGAATGTGAAGCCACGCTCCATGTCGTTGCCGTGGAAGGCGGATGGATTCAGGGATTCAACATGGGGGGGCTGGATGGCTCGAAAACCAAAAGATGCCAGTGTACTCGATATAATCCGCCTCGTGGAGAAACTGGCGCCGCCCTGGTTGTCTGAAGAGTGGGACAATTGCGGTTTGCAGGTCGGCGACCTTCATTGGCCGGTACGTAAAATCTGGGTGGCGCTGGATCCCCTGCCGGAGGTGATCGAAGCGGCCTGCCAAGACTCCGTCGATCTCGTGATCACCCATCATCCTTTGATATTCAAGCCGTTACACCGAATCGACCTGCAAACCTCCCTGGGAAAAATCATCGCGGTTGCCTTGAATCACCAGACCGCCATCTATGCCGCGCATACCAACCTGGACAGTGCCGCCGGCGGCATC
Source organism: Desulfobacteraceae bacterium (assembly GCA_050288425.1). Taxonomy (GTDB): domain Bacteria; phylum Desulfobacterota; class Desulfobacteria; order Desulfobacterales; family Desulfosarcinaceae; genus JARRKU01. The sequence continues at coordinate 93,192 of JBNKDU010000093.1, forward strand.
AACGATGTGCTGGCGCGGAAAATCGGGTTGTCCCGGCTTTCGCCTCTGATACCTGCGGATAGCACGGATTACGCAGAACCGGACGCGCCCGAAGGACTTGGCCGTCTCGGCGAACTGGATCCTCCCATTACATTGAAACAACTGGTGCAAAGAATCAGGAAACAGTGTAACCTGCAGAACATCCGGGGGGCAGGGTTGCACCGGCGCAAGGTCTCCCGGGTTGCGGTATGCTCCGGCAGTGGTGGAGGCCTGCTGGAAGTATTCCTGGAATCCGACGCCGAAGTCTATGTCAGCGGCGATTTAAAATACCATGATGCCAGGCGGGTCGAAGATGCAGGGCGATCGTTGATCGATATCGGTCACTTCCCATCGGAACATCTGATCCTTCAACCCCTGGCCCAACGCCTGACAGAGGCGGTGCAGAACCAGGATTGGCGGGTCACCATCGAGGCCTGCCCATTGGAACGCGATCCGTTCGAGTCCTTGTAACATGCTATTGGACATGCGGTGCTTCAGACCGATTTGGAGGAGATATTCAAGTGAGCGACTTCAGAGAGCAATTGCTGACGATGGTGCAGCTCCATCGGTCCGAATTAATGATCGGTGGCATCGAAAAGGATCTCTCCGGATTGGGAGACCGCATCGAGGCGTTGGAAAGCGAGGTGCGGGATTTTGAAGATAAGGTGACCGATGCGATACAGACCCTGGAAACCCTGAAACGGCAATATCGCGAGGGCGAAGGCGAGATTCAGCGTATCGACGACCAAATCGCAAAGAGCGAGGTGAAACTCAGGGCCGTCAAAACCAACAAGGAGTATCAGTCGACCCTCAAAGAAATCGAAGACCTCAAGGCAAAGGCCTCGGAAATCGAAGACCGGATGCTCGATAATCTTGAACGCATCGAGCGAACCGAAAGGGAGGTCGCCACGCAAAAGTCCGATCTGGAAGAAGTCAAGTCGGAGGTGGCCGAAAAGCAGGCGGCGATCCGCTCCAAGGGAGCTTCCCAGCAAAAGATATTGGAGCAATGCCGGCAGGAACGCGAGCACATCGTAGAACAAATCGACCGGAAAATGCACGAGTTCTATGAGAAGGTAAAACATCAGAACCATGGCCGGGCGATGGTCGCGGTACAGGACGAGATTTGCGAGGTGTGCCGCATGAATATCCCGCCGCAGCTGTTCAATGAATTGATCCGCATGGACAGCATGCGCATGTGTCCACACTGCCAGCGCATCATGTATCCCAAGATCCTGGAAGAAGAATTGACCTGAGGACGTTCCAGGAAGGGACTTTTTGCATATTATCCAGGTATGATTATGTTTTTGCGGCCGGAGCAGGCCAGACGATCGCCGCGCGGCAGCGTGCGGAGGAAAGTCCGAACACCACAGGGCAGGGTGCTCTATAACGTAGAGTCGCGGCGACGCGAAGGCAAGTGCAACAGAAAGCAAACCGCCCCGCCGCGTGCGGGGTAAGGGTGAAACGGTGCGGTAAGAGCGCACCAGTTCTCCGGGTGACCGGGGAAGCTGGGTAAACCCCACCCGGTGCAAGACCAAATAGGGAGATGCAGGAGCGCGGCCCGCGCGAGTCTCCGGGTAGGTCGCTCGAGATGCCGGGCAATCGGCATCCTAGATGAATGATCGTCGACTTGGCGGCGGGTAACCCCGCCAAGAAACAGAATTCGGCTTACGGCCTGCTCCGGCCGCTTTTTTTCATCGGGAGGGGGATGCATGTACCCATCCACACGGAGAGACACCGATCCATGACGACGCAACCGCAAGACAAGATAGTTTGTGGCATCTCTTTCTACGAAAGAGTCAGTCGTTTCTCGCGCGACTATTTGAAATGCTGTGCCTATCTGAGCTCAAATAAACTGCCCGCTCACGCCTTTACCAAGAAGCTCTACGCGAAGCTGACCGGCACTTCCCAGGTGTTGGAGGACTTTCTCGATTTTCAGGGCGCCAAAAACAATGCCGACTGGTATTTTTACCGTGAATTGTCGGCTGCCGTGCGACACTTGAGCCTGGGCGCCTATTCCCAGAAGCACATTTTCAACCGGCTGATCTTTTATGATCTTCCCGATACAGAAGAATTTCGTGACGCAGGCAATGATGCCGCCGGATTTCTCAACGATGCCCTGACCAAACTGGCTCCGGTCATTCTAGGTGAGGCCCGCCGACTCAAAATCGATCCTCCTGAGGACACCTTCGGACCCGAGGATTTCCCGGGCATCACCACATCGGAAATGCTGGCGTACAGCATTGACGACGAATCCAGCGAAGTCCAGAAAGAGCATATCGTCAAGATCGCCAGCGATTTCCTGAGGATCGCCAACCGGTTCGATCATCTGGGATTTTACGAACCCTACGACTTTGAGGCCATTGCGCAGCTGGTGCCCGCGAAGGTAAATGAAGTGGAGGTCAGGCGTTTCGAAATGGTGGTCCACAATCTGCAATCCTCCTTCGACACCTACGTCATCCATGGCGGCTTTCGATATGGCGACCGCAAACTCAAGGAACTTCGCAGTTATTTTTCCATCGTTTTTCACCTCTTGCAGCTCATGGGCCGACTGCTGCACTTCTATGAACGTCACCTGCACGACGCCGGATACAAGAGCACTTACAAGCAGGCACAGGAGCAACTGGCGGAAGTGGTGGATCCTAAGGGCTTGTTGAACTGCACCATCAATTACGGACTGTATTATGCATGCCACTATCTTGGCGCAGGAAAACATGTGGCGCTCGATATTCTCAATGCCAACGTCGAACGCGATTCCATCCGGGTGGGCATCCCGGTAAAGCTTGGCTTTCACAGCCGCCCCAGCCTGTTGGTGGCCAAAGTCGTGCAATATTACGGCGGACCGGTGGAATTGGTGGTGGGTGCCGATCGATTCGATGCCGCCAGCGTATTGGATATGCAATGGGCCGGCGGCAAAATTCTAAAAGAGAATATCCAGGAAGTGATCTTCGAAGGGGACACCCGGGCGTTGAAGGATATCGAAATTCTCGCGGGGGTGAATTACGGGGAAGATACCATGGGCAAGGGCGTGCCACTGCCCAAGGAGTTGAAATATCTGCGATGATGAACCTGGCACGAATCGCGGGCGGCTTTTGTCCGCTGGCGGAAGACCTTGGCCCATGATTGCGGCCGTCATCGTCGCCGCGGGCCAGGGCCTCCGCATGGGGGCCGCCCGGCGCAAACAATATCTGCAACTGAGCGATCAGCCGATTCTGGTCCACACCCTGCGGGCATTTGACGGCACCGATCTGATGAACCGATTGGTTCTCGTGGTGCCGCAGACGGAAATGGATTTTTGCGACGCGGAGATCGTCGGCCCGGCCCGGCTGCAGACCCCGGTTCATTTGATCCCGGGCGGCCGGCGACGGCAGGATTCCGTCTACAACGGCCTTGCCTCCATCGAGGGCCGGGAGGCCCTGGTTCTGGTTCATGACGGCGTTCGGCCGCTGGTTTCGCGATCCCTGATCGCCGCCTGCATCGACGGTGCCAATCGGCATGGGGCCTGTATTCCGGCCGTGCCGGTCATCGATACCTTAAAAAGAATCGATCCTGCCGATTGCGTTCAAGCCACCGTGAGCCGCAAGGGGTTGTATGCCGCCCAGACACCCCAGGCATTCAAGCTCTCCCTGATTCGATCGGCCCACGAAGCCGCTCGACGTTCCGGCCAGTCCTTCACCGATGATGCTTCCCTGGTGGAAGCCCTGGGACACCCCGTCAAGATGATTCCCGGTGAACGACGAAACATCAAAATCACCACCTCCGAGGACCTCGAATTGGCAAGGGCCGTGCTCGAGATCCGTGGCCACACGGCCTCCTGATGGATGTGTGGGGCGATCCGGGCCCCAACATCAAAATTTGAGTATAAATTGTAAGCCGGAGTTATCCCTTCGAGATGAATCGAAACATTCGGATCCGCCCATGGATCGGGCTTCCGAGATGGTGAATGTTCCAGGCGATCACTCAGGTGAGTCGGGGAAAAAGAGCCGGCGAATATGGTTGACCGCCTCCTCCGCGTTGCGGGCCTGAATCAGGTGGTGGCCCTGAAGGTGCCGCATGGGAAAATCGCCATCGGTTTCTCCCAGAACGATCACCCGTTTTCCGTTCTTCAATGCCAGGGCGATTTCGGAAAGGGTGCCTGCTCCGCCCGGGCAGGCCACCACGACATCGCTGCTGAGTACGTTGATGTTGTTGCGGGCACCGCCCATGCCGGTGCAGATGGGGATCCGAATATAAGGGGAAGCATCTCGACGGTCTTCTCCGGGAAGTATGCCGATGGTCAATCCGCCGGCTTCCAGGGCTCCGCGGGCCGATTCATCCATTACGCCGGCCCGGCGACCTCCGTTGAGCAGCACCCAACCCTGTTCGGCGATCCGTCTGCCCAGTCGATAGGCTTCGGCCGCTACTTCCGGGCCGACCCTGGCTCCTCCCATGACCCCTACGATAAACGCATGTTGCATATTCAATTCCTGTCCGTGTTTGCGCGGTCGAAGAATACCTCGGCCAGGAGCTTGGCGAGTTTCGCAGAATCGTGTCGAATGACCTGGCCGGAAACATCCAGCAAGTCTGCCCCGATGACCCGGTGGGTTTCTTCTTCATTCTCCGCTAAATCGACGTGGACGAAGTCCGATTTCTGTCCTGCATAAAGATCGATCAGGTCTTTTCCCGGTCGCTTGCGGTTATAAATGATCGTGTCGATGGGCCTGCGCGTGAAGGATTCCACCCGATGGACAAAATCTGAGCATTTGAACTGGTGCGTCTCTCCGTACTTGGTCATGATATTGAGAATGAAAATCAACCGGGCCGAACTCTTTTCAAGAGCCTCGACCACTCCCGGCACCAGAAAATTGGGGATCAGGCTGGTGAAGAGATCACCGGGTCCCAATAAAATAAAATCTGCGGCATCGATGGCTTTCACCACCGGCGGATAGACATGAACCCGATCGGCGTGGTGGGGGACCAGGAAGACATCCTTGATTTTTTCGCGCTGGTGCCCCCTGGGCACGTCGATGGCACTTTCGCCGTAGATGCGTGTGCCGTCGGTCAGTTCCGCCACCAGGGTCGCCCGGTCCGTCGTGACCGGCAGGATGTCGCCCCTGGCATCCAGTATTTCCGCCAGCGCCCGCACTCCCGAGGGAAAACTGCCCGTGTAACGCGAGAGCATGGTCAGTAGCATATTGCCCGCATTGTGACCCCGCAGCCGACGGTCTTGCTGAAACCGCTTCTGAAGCAGGTTGCGGGCGGCACCCGGATGCGGCGAAAGGGCCAGGATGCACTTGAGGATATCTCCCGGCGGCAGGATGCCGAGTTCGTCCCGCAGTCGCCCGGTACTGCCGCCGCTGTCGACCATGGAAACCACGGCCGTGATGGCGAGGCGGTCCATCCTGCGCAGACCGCTCAAGAGGGCATATTGTCCGCTGCCGCCGCCGATGGTCATGATTTTCAAAGGTTGCGTGACCGGATCTTTTCCCATTTCCTTGAATACCATGAATCTGTCTTACCCGATTGCCCGGGTCTGCTTTTTCGGTTGCGTTTTGTCCGGATGAATGCTGGATATGTTTGGATTCTGCCTTGACGCGTCTCACCATATTCCGATATTCACCTCCAAAAAGCAACCGGAGAACATGGACGGAAATGCCACGCGCATCGCCGGCGGGACAATGGGGGGCCGATCGATCTGACTTATTTCGGCGTCCGGCGGGCTGTTACGGGTGCGGGTAACCGAAAGCCTGCAGCGCGGCTCTCTATATTGTGCCCATCCAGGAATGGCAACTTGCGGCCCGGTCCGGTGTTCCCGGGCCGTTGAAATCCTCGACGCAGGCTGTCGCCTACGGTATCAACATCGTTGCGGCCTTGATCTGAACTACATTCTGCCATCTCTGGATGGACGCAGGATAGTGGTCGTCTCGGTAGCCTGCCTAGCCAAACCCCAGGAAAGGCGGTGGCGAGTTGACAAAGACATGGACAAAACGCATGTTAGGGCGACCTGAACGCAAGCCAACAATCCGATAGGGAGAATTTAATATGAATAACGGTGAGTTACAACAAGGCCAACCTTCAGCCCAGGCTGAACAGGCATTTTTACAACAGCTGCGACGGACCTTCGACCAGATCCCCAACGAAATTCCGCTATTTCTTTTCGTAAAGCGCGGCCAGGAAGACGTTTTTGTCCAGGCCTGCCGTCAGATCATCCGTGCGTTTCGCGAATTGACGTCCAAGATCAGTGTCCGGGAGTATGACCTGGGGCATGAATTGGCAGCCAAGTGGAAAGTGGAAAGCGCGCCCACCATTCTGATCGATCCGGAACACTACAACATCCGTTGGGTGGGCGCACCCGTGGGGGAAGAGGGCCGTTCCTTTCTGGAGGCCATGATTCTCATCGGCATGGGCAAGAGCGGTCTGAGCGAACAGTCCATCGGTGTCATGAAGCGCCTTCATGAGGAACGCCAGGTGAAAGTATTCGTCAGTCCTACCTGTCCCTATTGCCCCCAGCAGGTGGTCAATGGGCTCAAGGCCGCCATCGAGTCACCCGACCTGGTATCCCTGGAGATCATCGATATTCAAAATCGACCCGACCTGGCGGATCGATACAATGCCCATAGCGTACCCCAGGCTTATGCCAACGAGGTTCTTATCGGTCAGGGGGCGCAGCAGGAGGAGGTGTTTGTCTCTTCGCTCCTCAAACTGGATCCGCAAACCATTTTCATCCCGGAAAGCACCGCCGAACTGGTGGAGGTCGATGTACTGATCGTCGGTGGCGGCCCTGCCGGTCTCACCGCCGGCATCTACTCGGAACGCAGCGGCTTGAAAACCGCGGTCATCGAACGCGATGCCTTGGGCGGTCAGGTGGCCTTGACACCGGTGGTGGAGAATTACCCCGGCTTCACCCAGGTGGGGGGCAAGACGCTGGTGGATATCATGGTTTCCCATGCCCTTCAATATATCCAGATCTTTCAGGGGGAACAGGTGTTGGACATTTTCAGGGGAGAACGATTCGAAGTCCAGACGACCCGCCGCAAGTTCATGGCCAAGGCGGTCCTGCTGGCCACCGGTGCCAGCCATCGCCTTTTGGGTGTACCGGGGGAACGAGAATTCTCCGGCCGGGGCGTCAGCTATTGTGCCACCTGCGATGGCCCGCTTTTCAAAGGCCGCCGGGTGATCATGGTTGGGGGAGGCAATTCGGCCGTCACCGAAGCGTTGCACCTGCACAACGTGGGCGCCGCGGTGACCCTGGTGCATCGACGGGATACGTTGCGCGCCCAGGACGTGTTGGCCATCCAGTTGGAAGCCAACAAAATCCCGGTTGTCTGGGACACGCAGATCAAGGCCATCCACGGCGAGGAAAGGGTGAGACGGGTCACCCTGCACAATCGCAAAACCAACCAGACCCGCGAAATGGATACGGATGGCGTCTTCATTGCCATCGGCTATAAGCCCAGCGTCGAACTGGCCCGACAATTGGGCGTTGAATTGAATGCGGACGGTTACATCCGGCATGACGGGAACCACCGCACCAATATCCCGGGTGTCTATTCGGCGGGTGACGTGGAAGGCGGCTATAAACAGATCGTCACCGCCACCGGCCAGGGCGCCGCCGCGGCCATGACCATTTTCGAAGACATGATCCATCCCTATTGGAAGAAGAACGAATCGGAATTGAAGTTGAAACAGGCGTCCCTGGCCTAGATATCGGAACCAACCTGTATGAGAAGGAGGCGTAACAAATGGCAGTGGGAGTGGTTCGTTCCTTTGATGATGATGCAGGCTATGGTTTTATCGAGACCGACGAAGGCGAAGTAATCTTCGTTCACCATTCCGCCATCGAGATGGAAGGATTTCGAACCCTTTCTCCGGGAGCCAAGGTACTGTTCGAAATCGTGGTGCGCAAAAGGGGCCCGGAGGCCAAAGGGGTTCGCAAGATATAGGGACTGCGCAATGCAATCCGGTTTTCAAATGACCGGACTGCCCCCCATTTCAGCAAGGGCTGCCAGCGCCAGGCGGTAGCCAACGGCCCCCAGCCCAACGATCTGGCCGGTGACGATATCCGCGAGATAGGAGCGGTGCCGAAAATCTTCCCTCCGGTGGATATTCGAAAGGTGAACTTCGATGATCGGCACCTGCAACATGGCCAGAGCGTCGCGGATGGCGATGCTGGTGTGGGTATAGGCCGCCGCGTTAATGATGATGCCGTCGGCTCCGCTGCCCAACCTTTGGATCGCATCCACCAGTTCCCCTTCGTGGTTGGACTGATACGTCGTAATCCCGACCCCCCAGTCGCGTCCCAGGGCCTTCAACTCCTCGTCGATTTCCTCGAGGCGTGTGAAGCCATAGGTATCGGGTTCGCGCGTGCCCAGCATATTCAAGTTGGGGCCGTTGATCACCAGGAAATGTCGCTTTTTTTCTGATTTCGCCACGGGTATCAATCTCCTGCCAGCGCTTTCAATTCTCCAATGGTCTGCGCATAATCTTTGGATTTGAATATGGCCGATCCGGCCACGAACACATCGGCGCCGGCAGCGGAGACCGCCGCGATGGTCTCGGCATTGATGCCTCCATCCACCTGGATCAGCGTGTCGAGGCCCGACGTGTCGATCTTCGCCTTCAGGTCCCGGATCTTTTCCATGGAGCGGGGGATGAATGTCTGCCCGCCGAATCCCGGGTTGACGCTCATGAGCAGGACGAAATCCAGGTCGGCCAGCATCTCCGCGATGGTGGTCAGCGGCGTGGCCGGATTGAGCACGGCGCCGGCCTTGACCCCCAGACCCTTGATCAGATGGATGGTTCGATGCAGGTGAACACAGGCTTCCACCTGAACAGAGATATAATCTGCCCCGGCCCGGGCGAAATCGGGAATATAGCGATCCGGGGATTCGATCATCAGGTGTACATCCACCGGCAGGGTGGTGGATCGTTTCGCAGCCTCGGCCATCAGCGGTCCGAAGGTGATATTGGGAACGAAGTGGCCGTCCATGACGTCCACGTGAATCCAGTCTGCCCCGGCCGCGGCCACGTCCTGGATTTCCCGGCCCAATCGGGTGAAATCGGCGGATAAGATCGAAGGCGCAATTTTCTTCATGGTTCAACTCCAGCTACTGGTATTGGATCGTCTGGTGCAGATCGTCGTCTATGTACAAAAAGAGTGTAGTCGGTACGTCCCGCAGTATCAATAACCAAATCTCCTCGCCCGGGCTGACGAACCGATTCATGATATCGAAGGAGCCATCGAATCGACTGATCCGTACACGCACGTGCTGCCGCAGGAAGCCCTCTGGCGAACGGTAGCGGAACAGGGAGGTTCTGTCGGAACCGGACGTGGTAATTTTTTCCCGCCGGTTGACGGTCAGGTCGATGGTGCTTCCCGGCAACACCGGATGCCCGGGCGGCGGAGTATGGGCGGTTACGACATTGTCCGGCCGGTTCGGGTCGTTGATCTGGGTGATGGTGCCCATGGTCAACTGGTGCGATTCTATCACCTCGATGGCCTGATCCAGGGTCATGTACCGCAGCGCGGCCATCGGTATCCAGCGGGGCGAGGGGCCGTCGCTGACCAGCAAGGTGATGGATTCGCCTCGCAGGCCGTGTTTTCCCGGTGGCGGGTATTGGGCCACGAGTTGATCCTGCGGGGACGGATGAAAGACCCTGCTCTGGGTCCCGACCGCCAGGTCGTTTTCCGCCAGCAGAATCTTGGCCATGGGCAGACTCATGCCGATCAGGTTGGGAACAATGACGTTTCGGGGTCCCTTGGATATGACCAGGCGAACATCGCGTCCCTTTTTGATTTCGCTCCCAGGTTCCGGGTCTTGATCGATGATGTGATGCCTGGGTATGTCGGGATTGAATTCAGACCCGCGCACCTTGGTATTGAGACCCAAGTCGGTCAGCACCTCGAGGGCGTAGACCACCTCCCTGCCCATCAGATCGGGGACCACAACTGTCCGTTCGCCCCGAATGAGCAGGTGTACGGTCATATAGGTTCCCAGACCGGCAGCCAGCATGAAGGCTCCGATCAACAGCGTCAATTTGATGATGCGCGTCAGCAAGACCGTACCCATTCAAAAGGAAAAACGCAGTCCGATCAGCAACTCCCGGTTCTCCTCGGGAGAGGACATCGGGCCGGCCGACAGATGGCTGCGCCGCAATTCGTCGATGAAACGCCGCTGCTGTTCTGCATTGAACTTGTGGGCATCATTGACGGCACCGTAGATATTGCCGGTGTAAAATCCGAGACCGATGACGGCCAGCAGCCCGCCCAGCACCGGCTGGTCCTTGTCGAAGGCTTCGGTGGATGCCCAGAGAGGTCCGACGCCCAGGACAAAGGCCACGGCGGCATCCTTGTACCGGCGGCAATAGAGCTGGCCGGCACCGGGAACGATGGACAAGGTCCCGGCCAACGCGGGGCTCTTGTACGCCAGGTCGCCGGAGCGGCCCAATGAGGACTCCAGGGAAGATATCCGGTATCGTTGACGGCCGGCCGGAGATAGGTGTTGGAAGGCGCGTAGCGCACCCTGCCAATCGGTGGCTTCGATCTGGATCCAGCCGATCCGGTGATAGGCTCGATCTTCCACCGAAGGGTCGCGGCACAAGGCGATCAGGTTGTTCAACGTGACCACCGCGTGGGTTCGCGCCCCCAGGCGCAGATAGGTTTCCGCCAACAGGAAGTGGGTTTCGACACCGATGTCATCGAACTGGCCATCGTCAATCAGTGTCTTCAACGGCATCTGTGCGGATTGGGGATCGGCGGCCTGCAAAAAGGATTTCCCGGATTCCAGCAGCGCCGGCCGGCGCTCCGGATGATCGCTGAAAAAGTAGGCGAAGCGTTGGAACTCCTCCGCGGCACGGCGGTATTGTCCCTTCTCGCGCAGTTCACGGGCAAACTGAAGTTGCCGGACCGGATCGATGGTCAGCTCGGCGGCAACGGCCAGATGTCCGGCCGGTAACAACAATGCCATCCATATCGCCACTATTCTCAGAGTTGGGGTCATGGGCCGGATTGGAGGAATCGCTTCGGGTTGGCGGTATTGTCTGCAATCATCTCTTCAATCAACGCGTATCTATTTCTGGGTGACGCGGACCACCTCTTCAATGGTGGTGATTCCACGGAGCACCTTGTCGATGCCGTCGCGGCGGAGGGTCACCAGGCCCAGCTTGAGGGCTTCCTGTTTGATCTGAAAAGAGTCGTAGGTGCGCTGAATGAGGGTTTTGAGTTTGTAGCCCATGAACATGATTTCGAATATGCCGATTCGGCCCCGGTAGCCGGTATGAAAACACTCGTCGCAGCCCTTGGCGCGATAAAAAGTGTATTTACGCAGGCGATCGGGGCGTATGCCCAGCTTTTGAACGGCCATGTCGGGTTTGTAGGCCTCTTTGCAATGGTCGCAAAGCACCCGCACCAGCCGCTGGGCGATGACGGCCATCACGGCCGAGGAGATCAGGAAAGGCTCTACGCCGATATCCACCAGGCGCGTGATGGCGGAGGCGGAATCGTTGGTGTGCAGGGTGGAAAAGACCAGGTGACCGGTGAGTGCCGATTGAATGGCGATTTCGGCAGTCTCTTTGTCGCGGATTTCGCCCACGAGAATCACATCGGGGTCCTGGCGCACGATGGATCGCAGCCCGCGGGAAAAAGTCAGGTCGATTTTTGGATTCACCTGGATTTGGCTGATGCCCTTAAGCTGGTATTCCACCGGGTCTTCGATGGTAATGATATTGATGTCCGGCTTGTTGATGGACGACAGGACCGAATAGAGGGTCGTGGTTTTACCGCTGCCGGTGGGACCGGTGACCAGGATGATGCCGTTGGGCGCCTTCACCAGTTCCTCCACCTGGTTCAGCAGACTGGGCGAGAGCCCGACTTCGGTCAGCTCGAACACCGAGCTCGACTTGTTGAGCAGGCGCATGACGACGCGTTCGCCAAAGGAAGTGGGCAGGGTGGAAGTTCGCACGTCGATCATCTGTTGACCGATTTTCACCTCGAACCGGCCGTCCTGGGGCAGCCGTTTTTCCGCGATGTTGAGCTTGGCCATGACTTTGATGCGGGAGGTGAGCGCCGGCTGGATCCATTTCGGCGGGCTCAGCAGGTCGTAGAGGATGCCGTCCACCCGGTAGCGGACCTTGAAACTGTCCTGGTACGGCTCGATATGAATATCGCTGGCCCGGGCCTTGATGGATTGGGACAGGATATGGTTGACCAATTTGATGATCGGCGCATCACTGGTGTCTTCCAGCAGATCGGCCGTATCCTCGAGCTCGCCGATGATCGCACTTTCGTCCTCCATGTCCTGGACCAATTGCTCGGCCGAGTCCTGGCCCAGGTCGAATGAGAGGTTGATGGCCGCCAGGATGGCCTGCTTGGTGGACAACACCAGCCGGTAGTTGTCCAGTGCGAGGATGCTGGCCAGATCGTCGATGGCGTTGAAGTTGCTTGGATCGTTGACGGCGATGATCGATAGCGTGTCCACAGGGGCTTCATCGCCGTTGGATTTGCCGCCCGAGGTCTTCGCCGTGGGGCTGGGGATGGCCATGGGTACGATATGGTGGCGCTTCAGGAATTGAATCGATATTTTCTTGGAGAAATCGCTGCCGACGTTTTCCATGGGCAGCTCGGGCCAGAATGGGATTTCATACTGCATGCCCAAGGCTTCCATCATCTGGGTTTCGGTGATGGCCTGACGGTCCACCAGAATATCCCCCAGGCGGCCGCCCTTTTCTTCCTGAACATGACGGGCCTCGGACAGGACCTCTTCGGATACATCGAAGCGAACCTTCAGAATTTCGACCAGATCCATTGGCATGGCTAAAAGTAGATTATAATCGGATCGTAATGATCCGACCGCAAGCGTTGCATCATCTCTTCGGCGGCGGCGGGATCGTCGAAGTACCCCACGCGGACCCGATACCAGCTCTTCTCGCCGTCGCTGTTCTGCACGGTGTAAGCGGGATAACCCGCGTCTTTCAATTGCTTCAGCAATCGGTCGGCCAGTTGCACCTCCTGGACCGCGCCGACCTGGATGGTAATGCCCACGGTCTCCCTGCCCGTCGCCGTCTTGTGGGTGTCTGGAGTTCCGTCAGACGGCGGACCGGCTTTTGTCGTGCCGGGATTCGGTATCGCGGCATTGGCGTCGCCTGCCGGATAGGCGTTCGTTTCCGGTTCGACCGGGGACCCGGCGGCGGTTGTTCCGGGTTCAACGCTCGATGTGCGTGCCCCGGATTCGGAGGTTGCATCGGAGGCCTGACCGCCGGGAGGAGCGTTGGAATCGTCATTCATCCGGTTCTGATGCGTGATCCCTTCCCGGCCCTCTGTTCCCGACGAACCGGGTGTCGGCCGCGCTTCGCCATCGTGTTGCATGGCGGGGGATTCGAATTTTTCACCGCCAATTGCCGTTTGTCCCTCGAACCAATCGCCTTTGAACAACTTGATCTTTTCTTCCCGCAGCTTGTCGATCTGTCCTCTTTTTTTCGACGAGATTTGGGTGGCTTCGTTGGGGGACTGAATCACCCGGGGCGTCAGGAATATGTAGAGGTTGCTCTTCGCCTTGGAGTCGGATCGGGTGCTGAACAACAGGCCCAGGAGGGGAATATCGCCCAGGCAGGGGACCTTGTTGACGGTCCGGTCGAGTTGTTCATCGATCAGGCCGCCCAGGACCACGGTGTTGCCGTCGAGCACGATGGCGGTGGTTTCCACGGTCCTCTTGAGGGTCACGGGCTGGCCGCCGATGTTGGTGTTGGTCAGGTCGCTGACTTCCAGGGAGAGCTCCAGTCTCACCATGCGGTCCAGGCTGATGTGGGGCGTGATCTTCAGGGTGGTGCCCACGTCGCGGTATTCGAACGAGTTGAAAAGGTTGCTGCCCGTGGTACTGGCCGTGGTGGAGGTTTGAAAGGGAACGTTGCTGCCCACGGAAATCTTGGCCTCCTGGTTGTCGGTGGTCAGGATCTGGGGTGTGGAGAGGATATGGACATCATTATCCCGTTTAAACGCCTGGATCACGGAAGAGATGGTCGGGAAAGTGATTCCGTCGATCTCGATGTTTTCGCCGAAGAGCCCCAGGGAAAAGCCCTGGACCAGTGGGGTCGTTCCGGCGGCGATGGAGGCGGCGGCACCGGCCAGTGCCCCTTCGGCGCCGGCATTGAAGCCGCCACCAGCAACACCTTGTTTGTCGTCCAGGGTGGCTTCGCCGCCCAGTAGATACTCGGTTCCCAACCGAAAATCCCTGGTGACGTTGACCTCCATGATCAGGGCCTCGATGTACACCATGGACCTGGGGATGTCGATTTTGCGGATGATGCCTTCCAGGACGATATAGTCTTCCATGTCGGCCATGATGATCAGGCTGTTGGTGGCCTTGTCCGCAGAAATACGTACGTCGCCGGAGATCACCGGGGCCACCCGCTTACCGGGGGCAGCTTGTCCGGCGGCGGCGCTCTTTTCGGGAATATCCTGGAGAACCTTGGCCAGGTCCTCGGCCGACGCATGCTCCAGATAATAGACATGGATCTTGGCCTGGCCCTTGGGCGTTTCCTTGTCCAGACTCTTGATCAGTTTGCGGATGTTGTCGGTGTCCCCTTCGCTGGCGAGCAGGACGATGGAGTTGGTACGTTCGTCGGCCACGAAGGTGATGTCCTTCTCCACCACCCCCTTGCCGGCACCTTTCGATTTAAAGATGGAGGTGAGCAGGGTGACCAGCTTGGTGGCATCGGCGTATTCCACCGGGATGATGGCAATCTGTTGTCCCACCCCCGTAATATCGATGGCCTTCAAGATGCGTATCAATCGCTTGATGTTGGAGTGGACATCGGTGACAATCAGGGTGTTGGTGGGTGGATAGGAGAGGATGACGCTGCTTTTGGATACCAGGGGGGTGAAGAGCTTCTTGATTTCATTGGGATCCGCATAGTGCAGGGGGATGATCTGGGTGACCACGTTGTCTCCGGCAACACCCGATTCTTCTTCCAGCCGGGTCTTGATGCTCTTGCTGCGGGCATCCGGAGCGCGGACGATCTTGATGACTTCGCCGGCCGGCACGGTGGTCAGGTCGTTCACCTCCAACACGGATTGGAAGACTTTGTAGGCTTCAGCCACAGTGATTTTCCCCGGTGAGATGATCGTGACCTTGCCCCGCACCTTCTCATCGACGACGAAATTTCGTTTGGTCAGATCGCTGATGAACTTGATGAATACCACGATGTCGACGTTGTTGAAATCGATGGAAACCAATTGATCCTGGCTGGCCGTCGCGGAGGAAGCGGTTTTGGATGGTTGGGGGGCGGCGGTCTGGGCCTGAACCGGTTGTGGACCCGGGAATACAGACAGGGCGAGACTCAGAAGCAGAACGATAACCAAAAGTCGATTGATCGATATCATAGTGTAATTCTCATCGGTTGAACTGCGCATGCCGGCGCAATCGGTGTTGTTTCCCTATTTATTTTGAAATCATTGGGGCGTCAATAAAAAAATATAATGATTATCGAATATTATAGCTAATATTGCGATCCTGCCCCCGGCGGGAAATGCGCACGGAGACATCGCTGGCGGACTTGAGATTTTGGTATAACCGCAGCGCGTCGTCCACCGTCTGGATTTCCTGGCCGTCCACACTCTTCAACACATCCCCGTTGCGCAGACCCATGCGGCGGAAGATGGAATTGGGTTTGATATTCGACAAGGATAGTCCCGCGGCCACACCGTCTTCCATGTGGGGCTGGATCTGTATCTCGGTCATCAGTTTGCTGACGTCCTGGATGGCATTGTCGATCATGCTGCGCCGCAGGGAAACCCGTTGGGTGCGCACATCGCCGGTCTCGGGTCGGGCGATGCTCGGGGTACGGGTACGCGGGGATCCGCTCTTTCCGGATGGGGCGATTTCTTCCATGGCCAGGACTTCATCCTTGCCGTTCAGGCTGAGGACCACCTTGGAGCGCAGGATCATCTTCAAGGTTGCGTTCTGAACACTGTCGCCGACCCGGTAGAGGTTTTGTTCCCGCTTCTGGGAATCCTCGATCACGGCATAGGATTGGTGGCTTTGACCGGTCACCGTACCCCAGAGTTTCAGGTTGAGTTTGGTCTCCTCCATATTTTCCAGGTTGACGTCTGACTTCTGGACCGGCTGGACCGGGGTTTTCTGGGTATTGAAAAGATCCCTTTGCAGAATGGGGCGGTAGGCGGCCAGGGATCGGTTGCCATCCGACCGGGTGCCGGCGGCAACGGCTTGGGCCGGATGTTCGGTTTCCGCCGGATTGAACTGGGTGCCGGCCACCTGATAGACCAAACCGGCCAGAAAATAGGCTCCGATGGCGATCAGGGTCAGATTGACCAGCAATATGACGCGTTGAATGGTCATGGGGCTACCTGATGACATACCTGGGGTTGCGAATGGTGCCGGAAATGCGAAAGACCAGCCCGCGCTTTTGCGCATTTCCCGATGCGAGCAGGCCGCCGATCATATCGCCTTTGTGATCTTCCAGAAACGCCGGTTGCGGTTTGAGGGTCAGGGACAGGGTGATTCGGCTGTTCTCCATGGGATCGCTCAGGATGATCGTTCCGGTGATCTTGCCTTCGATCTGATCGCCGTTGGCTTCGCAGTTGCGGATCTGGACCATCCGGGGAGTGGCGGTGAGCTGGGCGGTCACCCGATGAAACTCCAATGTCTCGATTCCCATCACGGCCGGTTCCAGGGTTATTTTGGCCGGTGTGACTTCCATGCTGATCACGGCGGTGCCGCCGGCCTTGAGAGCATCGAAATTGATATTGGCATCCACGGCGCCTTCAGCCATGAAACTCGGCCATTGATTGAGAATTTCAATGAAATCCAGCGGAACATGGTTCAGGTTGAGGACAACCTGACCGTGGCGGCGATTGGCCTTGAGACCGGTTTCGGCCGTGCCTTTCAATTCTCCCGGGCCCATTTGGCCGCTTAGGGTGAACCGTTTGGTATCGCTGAGCAGGGAGAGGAGACGAGGCGCCACCTTGATATAGTCCATGCGAATTATGGGAATGTCGGCGTAGCTGACGGCGAGGGGGCGCAGCTTGATGCCCGGCGGGATCGTCAAAGAGATCTTTTCGGTATCGACATTGGCTTGCGGTTGGGCCTGGGCCACCTGCCGGGTCACGATTTGACGAATCAGGCTCGAAGGAAAGCGCAGGTAGAGCGATACGAGCAGGGCCACGACCGTAAAAGCGGCATAGAGGGCTATTTTGCTGGGCAATTTCATGGTTAGAGTTGGAAGGTCTCCACTTGCAAAACGGAAGTCAGCAGGCTCTCGTTATCATCGTCCTTGGAAATTGAAAGACGCTTGATCCATACCAATTGGTTGTCGTCTTCGATTCCGAAGAGAAAATTGGTCAGTTGTTCCAGGGTGAGGGCCGTGATCTTCATTTCCACCGATGACAGGCTGTAGGAACTGTTTTTGAGGTTGGATGCGGACGGCTTCATGTAGGCGATGTTGCCCTTGATTCCCGTGGAACCGGCGAGTTTGTCGATGAAGGAAAACAGGGTGAATCCTCTCTTGCGGTTCTTCAGGCGGGTTTCCAGATCGCGGGTGAAGCGGGTCAACTCCTCGTACTCCGTCTTTAATTCCTTTATCTGCCTCAATTCTGCGGTCTTGGCTTTTATATCCTTTTCTAGTTTGTCGCGATGGTTGACAATGGGAAATATCACGAGTTGAATGACCAAAAACAGTCCCAATGCGACCGCAGCTATGGTGATGGCGATCCGGTCCCTTGGCTGCAGGTTCAAATTGAACGGCAGCCCGAGTTTATCCAATGACGGTATGTGAAACTGAAATGACTTCATAGGTCGATCTTCAGTTTGAAGCGGACGTTCTCGCCCGATTTGCTCATATTGGCCGAGGCGATGGTCACCTGATTGAACATTTCGGATTGCTCCAGGCGGTTCTTGATATCGTCCACGGTATTGAAATCTGCGGTTTCGCCGGAGACGGTAACGGTATTGCTGCCCACGATCATCTGGTTGAAAACCACCTTGACGGATGCCGGAATCTGTCGGCTGATCTGCAGCAGGATGTCGATGCTGCGCATATTGGTTCCGCCGGTGGCCGGTCCGGAGGCGCCTTTTTGTACCTCTTTGATTTTGCTCTTCATCTGGTTCAGGGGAGCCGCGCTGAGGCGGGTATCCGGGAAGGTGGATTTGAATACCTCGACTATCTGGGAATCCAGGGCGTCGACCTTATTTTTCAGGAAAAAGCTGTCGAACAACACTCCTCCGAGCCCGATGAAAATCACCAGGACCGCCAGAACGGCGGGACCCAGGATATAGGGCCGGTAGGCGGACCAATAATTGCGGAAGGGTGAACTGACCCGATGAAAACTGGGGCAATCGATGTTCTCGGCCTCGAGAAAGGACAAGGCCAGGGCCTGGTTCATCGTTTCGGGATTCCAGTCTACGGGACTCTGCATTTCCGCGTGGGGAACGAGTTGGAGTATATCCAGCGTCTCCACAGGTATATCCAAGGCCCCGGCGATCCGGTTCGCATTTTCCGGTGGCTGCAGACCGGGGCCGCTGAGATAGGCCTTCTCCGTCAATTGGGCGGTTCCATGTCTTTCGGACCGCGCGGTAAGTGTCTGCCGGATTCTCAGCGCCAGCGATTCCACGGCCGGTCCGCTTTCGGCACCGAACGGAATGGAACGCACCACCTTGATACGGCCCGATTCCAATACGATCATGGTGGTGGCATGGGTGTCCACGTCCAGGACCAATGCATTGCGGGCCATATCGGGCTCGACAGTGCTGATCATCCTGGCCAGGGGGATGCCTCCCGGGACCACCAGGTGAGGCGTCAGCCCGACAGACGACATGCTGTCCAACCTGTCGGCCAGGGTGATCTTGTCGATGGCCGCCGTGAGCACTTCGGTCTCATCCCCCGCGGCCTGTCTTTGAAATCCGATTTTCAGCCGGTCGATATCCAGGGGCAGAGACGGTTCCAACTCGAAGGGAAGAACCTGGCGAATCTTGGAGTTCTCCTTGAACGGCACGAGCAGCGACCTGAAGATGACGCCGTCTGGGGGCAGAGAGACGATGACGTCGGCCTTGGTTGCATCCATCTGTTGCAGCATCTGTCCGAAGGCCGTCTGTAGTGGATTTCCGTCCTCGCCGGTTTCCAGATCGGTCAGGGAGATGTGGGTACACGCCATAATCGTATTGGTTTTCAATCCGGCATTGAGCAACAGGCCGGAGATCTGATCATTGCGAATGTCTATGGCGAGTATCTGACGGCTCATGCCTTAATCAAACCATATCGTTTGCGGTTTCCCGGAATCGTCGATCGCTTGAAGATAGAGTGTACGTATCCTGCCCGGGTTTTCAATCCAAATCGTTCCAGCGATGTTCCGTCGTTGTGCGGCTGGCGACAGCATAAGCTATTCTGTCTTCCAATTCAAGACTTTGCATCGCCATGGCGATGCATTGGTGTCCCGTTCACGGCTCACCACGGCAACGGTGGTGGCCTTGACTCCGTTCAATTCGGCGGTGGCCTCGATCCGGAATACATTGCTGGAGACGGAATAGAGTGTTTCGTCCAATTGGATGTCGGCGAACCCGGGTACGTTTTTATACCAATTTTTGTTCGTCAGGTCGTTGGTATATTGGGTGCCGCTCAATGCCTGACGGTGTTCGATGAGTAAGTCGGCCAGATCCCCGCTTTCCGGGGGCAGCAGGATAGCCAGCACGGGCTGCTCCGCCGTGTTGATGTTCACCTGGCCGGGATAGGTGAACTTGCCGTCGTCGGTTTCGGTTTCGCCATAGACCGTGATGTATTGTGACAGGCCGGCCGTACCGCCGAATCCGCTGAAGATGACCGGTGTGATACCGCGAACGAGACGGACTTCGGACAGGTGATCGAAGGGACCGTTTTTGCAGGCATAGGGTGGGTCGAGTTCCTCATAGTAATCCGATTCGGCACCGTTCAAACCGGTGATGATGTCCTCGTCGGCGTCCAGCCAGTCTTTGATGGAGTTGATGATGGTATTGGGATCCGTTTCCTCGATCTCTTCGCCGCTCTCTTTCAGCAGGTCGACCAAGGTCGTCATGTCTCCGGCGAAGCGGTCCCATATTTTTTTCTGCGCCGCATTGAACTGAGTCCCTTCGGGAAATTGTACCAGTGCGTTGATTTGGATTTTGGCCAGTTCGTCGCTGATTTTTACCGTCAATTTTCCTTGCTCGAAAGGAATCTGTTCCACCAGGGCGGCCATGGTCTCTTCGTCCGCCCAATCCTCCTGGAGCGAATCGGCCTCGGATTCGATACGGTCCTTGACCAGCACGGCCATGGCCAGGTGGACGCCGGAGGTGGTCATCTGCAACAAGGTCTGCCGATCGCGCATGGCGGCGGCGTTAAGCAGGTTGGTGCGCTCGTTGAGGTGCAGTTCCAATGCGGCGGTCACCAGGATCAGGATTACCGCCAAGGCCATGACGACGGCCATTCCCGAATCGGTGAGGGCGGCGTGGCGCTTCAAACGCCTCAAGACAGTGGCGGCAAGGGCAAGGTGCATGCGGTTACCTTTTCACCGGCTTATATCGGTAGGCCGGCAGGGTGATCTGGGTTCCGAACGTATAATTGGTTTCTTCGCTCCCGATGGTCAACTGAATGCCGATGGCCTTGGGTGTAGCGTATTCATAATCATCGTCTTCTGAATTCCATTCTTCCGTCTCGCGATCTTGACGGTCGAAAAAGGTCAGCTTGAATTCCCGCAATTGTTCGCAAACCACGGGATCGGATTCATTTTCCTCGAATTCAGGATATGGATAGAGCTTGTCCGAACGCTGCAGAACGAACTGGCCGTCCTCCAATTGCCGGACGTAATAAATGATCTCGGCGATCCCTTCGGTGGCTTCCTGGTTAAACGGCAGGTGGGCCAGTGAGGTGAAGCGCAGCCATCCGAAGGATTGTCCGGAAACATTGCGTACCTCTCCCTTCAGGCGATAAATATTGGGATCGGCGTCCATGTCCGGTGGCACATAGCGCGGATAGGCCATGACGTGCAGGGCGTTCAAATCGGCGGAAATCCGAGTCAAGGCGCCGTTGCCCATCTCGTAAATATCGCTGCCGGCATTGATTCGGTCGACGTTGGAAAAGACCCCGTCGAAGGATGCCATGACCATGGAAACCACGATCGCCAGAATAAAAATGGCGGCCAGAATCTCAAGGAGGGTAAACCCGCGATGACGGCCGGCGGTTTTTTGCCGGGGGAATCTATTCTTCATACATAAACCGATAGGTTCGTATTTCGTAGCTGTTTTCGTCGTTCTCGGTGATGACGACCTTGATACGCACCAGGTGATATTTCTCACTGGTAATCAATTCCGTGGGCAGATCTTCGATGGAGAGTTCCCAGCCATAGCCAGGGTAGGCATCGCCGAACTCGCCCGAGCCGTCCGCGATTTCGGTGAACGACTTGCGTTCGACTTCGGCGATCTTGGCCTGGGCCAGTTCGGGGGCCAGGCTGTAGAATCGTGCACTGCCGCTCATCATCAGGGTCTGTCCCTGCATGCGATAGATACTGGTGAGCGCGATGGCCAATATGGCCAGGGCCACCATGACCTCGAGCAGGGTGAACCCGTCCGTGTGCGGGACAGGTCTGGAAGAATGGCCGTGAATCATCAGAAATCGATCCAATCTTCAAAAAACTTCACCTTGGGCAGCAACGGTTGTACATGGTAGGTAAAGCGTTCGGCATTGTCGTTTTCCAGGTGGATCAATACATTGTCGGAATAGCCGGCCGGGTAAAAGTTGATCTGCGCGGTGCCGTTGGAGATCGGATCTGCAAGGGGAAACTGGACATCCACGAACTTCATGCCGCCGGGCAGTTCGCGTGCGTGTTCCATGGCCGCCGCCGTTGCCTCCTCACTCATTTCTTCGCTGGATAGCCACATCCTCTGATGGCTCAAATCCAGCACCAGGGATTGCACCTTCTGCTGTTGGATGGATTGGGAACGCAGGGTGCGCACGGTATTGATCATCCAGCGGGAAAGCTTGCGGGTGGGATCTTCAAACACGCCTTCCTCGAAACGCGGAATGGCGATGGAGAGTACGATGCTGATCAGCAGCATGACCACCATCAATTCGATCAGGGTGAATCCCCGATGGGGGCGGCTTGGGCTGCGTATGGCGTGCATGGATTCCACCAGGAAGTTAGGATGCGGCTGTCGCGACGTGCCGGGTTCCGATGACGAGTTCGTTTTTGAGACGCAGGTGGCGCTTCATTGCATTCGCTCCACCTCAAGGGATGTCAACGGGAATTACTCGACTTCCCAGCTATTGATATCCCGGTTGGAATCTTCTCCGCCCGGTGTCCCGTCTTCGCCATACGAAACGATGTCGAAATCATCGTGCACGCCAGGGCTGAGATAGACATACTCATTGCCCCAGGGATCCTTGGGAATCGCCTTCTTGGCCAGATAACCCCCTTTTTTCCATTTCTTGGGGATATCGCCGGATTGGGGCAATGTCACCAACGCCTCGAGACCCTGCTCCGTGGAAGGGTACTTGCCGTTGTCGATTTTATACATTTTCAGTGCCGAACCCAGGTTTTCGATCTGAACCCTCGCCTTGGTTTGTTTGGCTTCTTCGGTATGGCCGAAAAGCTTGGGACCGACGATGCCGGCCAGCAACCCGAGAATCAGGATGACGACCAGCAGCTCGATGAGGGTAAATCCCTCTTTTCGTACCAATGATTTTTGTAGGGCGGTAACCATTCCTCCTCCACGATCTTATGGGTGACAAACTTTGTCCACGGTTTTCCTTTTACCGAGTACTCCTGTTTATAGGGCCAATCCTTATAAGTTGCAACTCCCTTGTCCGCCACTGTCCGGATTGGCGAATGGTGTGGATGCCCGTTGAATTTGTGCTGATCCAAGCTGATCAAAAGACGGGATCGGCATGAGGGCCGAGCCGGTCAGCGCACCAGGGTACGCATTTCCAGAATCGGCAGGAAAATGGAGAGGATGACAAACAGAACGATGACCGCCATGACCAGGATCATGACGGGTTCGAGCAGGGCCGTCAGCCGCACGACCGTGGTTTCGACCTCTTTTTCGAACATATCGGCTACCTTGTTCAACATCTCTTCGAGATTGCCGCTCTGCTCGCCCACCTGGATCATCTGGATGGCGATGGGAGGGAAAACCTTGCCCCGATCCAGCGACTCCCCCAGGGCTTTGCCTTTGCCCACATCCAGGGTGGCGCCGGCCACGACCTCGACGATGCGTACGTTGCCCACGACGTTCTTGACGATGTCCATGGCCGGAAGCATGGAAACGCCGTTATCCAGCAGCGAACCCAGTGTGCGTGCGAAGCGGGCGGCCGCCATTTTGCAGGTCAGCGGGCCGGCCAAGGGCGACCGCAGGATGTTCTTGTCTATCCAGTAGCGCCCCTTGGTGCTTTTGCGCAGGCTGTGCAATCCGAACGCCGCCGCAACCACGAGGATGGCCAGGATCCACCAATAGGCTTTAAAGGCATTGCTCGTGCCGATGAGCAATTGGGTAGGCCAGGGCAGTGCCTGGCTCATGTCCTTGAATATCGATGTAATATTGGGAATGACGTAGATGAGCAGAAAACTCAAGATCACGATGCCCACCAGGATGATGACCAATGGATAGATCATCGCGGTAATGACGCGGCTCTTGAGCTCTTCCTGTCTTTCGGTGATATCTGCCAGGCGGTTGAGGACGATTTCAAGGGTGCCGGAGGTCTCTCCCACCCGGACCATGTTGATGTAAATCCCGGAGAAGACGGATGGGAAGCTGGACAAGGCATCGCCGAAACTGCTCCCCTCCACCACGCTGTCCTTGATCTTGGCCACCATTTTTTTCAGCCTGGGATTGGGAAATTGGGCCATCAAGGCGCCCATGGCCGAAACCAGGGGGAAACCGGCGCCGATCAGCGTGGACAACTGGCGGGTCATCACCGACACCTCCGCCGGCCGGACGCGGGAAAATCGTTGGCCGAGAGAGAAGGCGCGGCGCCCGGCCGCCTCGGAAGCCCCGTCCTTGACTTCTTTCAGACTGACCGGATAGTGGCCGGCCGACCTGATTTTTTGACGTGCCGCAACTGCGCCATCGGCATCGATGATGCCGGTGATGGTCTTACCGTTGGAATCGAGAGCGGAGTAATCATATACCGGCATGTGCGACCATCCGTATCAAGCTATATTAGAATGTGATTCGCTTGAAGGCGGCTGCGAAGAAACCGTCCATCCCGTGTCGATGGGGTGTCGTTCTCAGGCAGCCTTTCTTCGTGAGCAGCTTACTGAAATCCCTCGAAGGTTTCGTTTCGGGACGATATATACCAAACTCCGGGTGCTTTTGCAAAAAGTGGGCGACCACCGCTTCATTTTCTTCGGGCTCCAGGCTGCATACCGCATAGACCAAGGTCCCATCCGGTTTCAAATATCGGGCGGCCATCGTCAGCAACGAGAGCTGCCGTTGACCGTTGTGTTGGATATCCCCGGGTCCCAGGCGCCATTTGCCATCCGGGTTGCGTTGCAACACACCCAGGCCGGAACAGGGAGCGTCCACCAGAATGCGGTCGAAAGATCGAGGCGCCAGATCCGATGGTGGATCGGAGAGGTCCAGATGCCGTATGGTCACGATTCCGATCCCCAGTCGCTGCATCTCCTTGTCCATTTTCCCTAACTTGTCCGTTCTCAGGTCCGAGGCCAGGATTGTGCCTCGGTTTTCCATGATCTGCGCCAGGTGGGCGGATTTGGTACCCAGACCGGCGCATGCATCCCAGACGTTCTGCCCCGGTCGGGGCGCCAGCAGGTGCCCGATCAATTGCGCCGCTTCCGATTGGACTTGGAATTGACCGCGGCGGAATGCCGGCCACTGCACGAGCGGTTCGTTCAGGGAAGCCACGTGGATGCCTTCCCTGGCATGGACCGCGGCTTCGACGGTCTTGGCATATCCGCCGATCTGTTCCATCAATTCCGTGCGTGAGATTTTGAGGGTGTTGGTGCGCAGGGTGATGGCCGGAATTTCATTGATGTGGCGGCATAATTCCTCGGTGTCCTCCAGGCCCCAGCGATGGATCCAGCGCGATATGAGCCAGATTGGAAATGCCTGCTGTACGGCGAGATGCGCTGCCGGGTCGCCGTTGGGTGCGGGCCAGGGAATCTGCCGCTCCTGCCGGATCAACGACCGCAGCAGTCCGTTGACGAAGCCGGATGCCCATTTCTTTTTGAAATCCTTGGTCAATTCCACACATGTGTTGACGGCGGCCGAAGGAGGGATGCGATCCATGTACAGGATCTGGTAAACGCCGATCCGCAGGATTATCCGGATCAGTGGGTCGATTTTCTTAGGCGATTTTACGGCCAGATGGTCGATCATCCAATCGAGACGTCCCTGCCAGCGCAGAACCCCGTATACCAGGGCGTGCACCAGGGCGCGATCGGACCGTGTCATTTGTCGCAGGTGCGGTTCGGTCGCTTCGATTACCCGGTCCAGGGTGGCATTGCCGCCTTGGATCTTCTGCAAAATCCGTACGGCGGTATCACGGGCCTGGCGCATATGAATCGATCTCCGCTGGACAGAATCTAATGGATAACATCTCCCGGATGGATCGGGTGTCCGTTTAAAAACGATTTTACAGGCATCCGTTTTCCCGAGGCGCCCTGGATCTCCAGGACCGATAGGATATAGTCTCCGGTGGCGATGCGCAATTCATCCGGAAATCCCGGAAGCACCGTTCCAGGGGCCGAATCGTGAGGTTTGAGGATGGGAGTCGCTTTGTGGATTTTCAGACGATTGTCCTGCAGATGGCAATAAGCGCCGGGCCAAGGGGTCATGGCCCGGATGTGCGCGTCGATTTCCCGTACGGATTGATTCCAATGAATGCGGCCGTTCTCTTTGGTCAGCATCGGTGCATAGGTGGCCTCTTTATGGTCCTGGGCCAACGGGAAAACCGATCCGTCCATGACTCCGCCGATGGTTTCGATCAAGAGGTCGGCACCCATGACCGCCAGCCGGTCGTGCAGGGTCTCGGCCGTATCTTCCGGCGTGATGGGTGTCTCTGATTTGAGCAGCATATCCCCCGTGTCCACGCCGCGGTCCATGAGTATGGTGGTGACGCCGGTTTTGATTTCTCCCCGCATGATGGCCCATTGAATCGGTGCGGGCCCCCGGTATCGGGGCAGAAGAGAACCGTGGACATTGATGGCCCCGTACCTGGGAATGTCCAGCAGGGGCTGGGGCAGAATCTGGCCGAATGCCACGACGACCAAAAAGTCGGGGGCCATGGCCTTGAGTTGGGACAGGATTGCCGGGTCGCGTATATCCCGCGGTTGCAGGATCTCGTAGCCCATATTGAGGGCAAGGCGTTTCACCGGCGGGGAAGAGATACCGCGGCCGCGGCCTTTGGGTCGATCGGGTTGCGTCACCACGAGCCGCAGATCGTAAGGAGAGCGATCCAGAGAGTCGAGGGGCGGCACGGCAAAGTCGGGCGTCCCCATATATATAATGGAAGGCGGTTTGTTCACTCCGGATTTTGTTCCTGTTCGTTTGGATCTGGACGACTTGGTTTTGTTAGACGGCCGGACCTGAGACGGATTTGATCACCCGCCTTGTTGTCTCAATTTCTTCTTCATTCGCCGTGTATACATCTGGCGTTTCAAGGCGCTGACATGATCGATAAAGAGGGTACCGTTCAGATGGTCGATTTCGTGCTGCAGCACGATGGCCAGCATACCTTCCGCTTCGAACCGTTTGGGATTGCCGTCTTCATCCACGGCCTCCACCAGTATCCGGGAGGCGCGTTTGATGTCGGCCCGGAATTCGGGAACACTGAGGCAACCTTCGTTTTCCGACAGGACTTCGCCCTCCTGGGAGACGATTGTGGGATTGATCAGGACGGCCAACTGGCGACCCTCCTCCCTGGGAGCGACGTCGTAGACCAACAAGCTTTTGTCCACACCCACCTGGATGGCGGCCAGGCCGATACCGGGTGCATCGTACATCGTGGCGGCCATGTTCCTGATCAAGGTCTGCAGGTCACCGTCAATATTATTCACCGCTTGGGTGGGCTGCCTCAGAAACTTGTCCGGATAGGTGACGATCTCCAATAGTCCCACCTTCGACTCCTTTGCTGTGAAGATCATTGCAATCCCAGATCTGCATCGCATTTGGAAATCCGCCAGACACTGACGCTCGTGATCATGGCGGAAACCAGGCC
>JBNKDU010000094.1:0-11246 GCA_050288425.1 Desulfobacteraceae bacterium
GCCCTATTGACAGTGGCGCCGGGAAGGACCACAATAATTCATCGTAACCTGTCGGGTTTGCATTCTATTCTTCGTTTCTGCGATCTTCATCCGGGCCGGACGGTCCGGTGGTTGTCTTTGGAAGGAATATCCCATGCCCCACGAATCCGCCGATTCCATTGCGCAGGAAATCGCCTACGAAAACCGGGAATGGTCCGAGTCCCTGGACTATGTCCTGGCCAATCAGGGGCCCCGGCGGGTGGTGGAGCTGTTACGTCACCTGCAGGTCCGGGCCCAGGCCCGGGGGGTCCACTTCCACTTTTCGGCCAATACGCCCTATATCAATACCATCCCGGCCCGTCGCCAGCCCGCCTATCCCGGCAGCCGGGAGATCGAACGGCGGATCAAGAGCATCATCCGCTGGAACGCCATGGCCATGGTGGTGCGCGCCAATCGCCGGCGCGAGGGGATCGGCGGCCACATCTCCACCTTCGCCTCCTGCGCCACCCTGTACGAGGTGGGGTTCAACCACTTTTTTCGGGCCAAGACCGCGGACCATCCCGGGGACATCGTCTATTTCCAGGGCCATGCCGCCCCGGGCATTTATGCCCGCGCCTTCCTGGAGGGGCGCATCGACGAGGCCCACCTCTCCCGTTTCCGCCAGGAACTGCATCCCGAGGGCGGGCTCAGCTCCTATCCCCACCCCCACCTGATGCCCGAGTTCTGGCAGTTTCCCACCGTCTCCATGGGGCTTTCGCCCATCATGGCCATCTACCAGGCGCGGTTTCTGCGCTACCTGCAGGACCGGGGGATCCGCGAGCCGGACGACCGCCGGGTCTGGGCCTTCCTGGGCGACGGCGAGCTGGACGAACCCGAGTCCCTGGGCGCCATCACCCTGGCGGCCCGGGAGAAGCTCGACAACCTGATCTTCGTCGTCAACTGCAACCTGCAACGCCTGGACGGACCCGTGCGGGGCAACGGGAAGATCATCCAGGAACTGGAGGCCGCCTTTCGCGGCGCCGGCTGGAACGCCATCAAGGTCATCTGGGGCGACGACTGGGATCCCCTGCTGGCCCGGGACGACCAGGGTCTGCTGGCCAGGCGCATGGAAGAGGTGCCCGACGGCCAGTACCAGATGTATTCCGTGGCCCCCGGAGATTACATCCGCAAGGATTTTTTCGGCAAGTATCCCCAATTGGAACGCATGGTGGAGAAGTACTCCGACGAGCAGCTGCGGAAACTGCGCCGCGGGGGCCACGATCCCCACAAGGTCTTCGCCGCCTATCAGGCCGCCGTGGCCCACGAAGGCGAACCCACCGTGATTCTGGCCAAGACCATCAAGGGGTACGGACTGGGCGAGGCCGGGGAGGGGCGCAACGTCACCCACCAGCAGAAGAAGCTCAACGATGCCGAACTGCGCCAATTCCGCAGCCGGTTCGGAATCCCCATTCCGGATCAACTCATCGACGAGGCCCCCTTCTACCGACCCGATCCGGACAGCGAAGAGGTCCGCTACCTCCAGGCCCGGCGCCGGGAATTGGGCGGCTACCTGCCGGCGCGCAGCGATTCCGTGCCCATCTTCCGGCCGCCGGGGGATGCCCTCTACGAAGAATTCTTCAAGGGCAGCGGCAAGCGGGAGATCGCCACCACCATGGCCATGGTGCATCTGCTGAGCAAGCTGCTGGCCGACGAGAAGATCGGCCGGTATGTCGTGCCCATCGTGCCCGACGAGGCCCGCACCTTCGGCATGGAGGCGCTCTTCCGCAAGTACGGCATCTACTCCCACGTGGGCCAGATCTACGAACCGGTGGACAGACACAGCCTGCTTTACTACAAGGAGGCCGTGGACGGTCAGATCCTGGAAGAGGGCATCACCGAGGCCGGCGCCATGTCGTCTTTCATCGCCGCCGGCACTTCCTACGCCACCTCCGACATCAACATGGTCCCCTTCTTCTTCTTCTACTCCATGTTCGGCTTCCAGCGGGTGGGCGACTTCATCTGGGCCGCCGGCGACATCCAGGCCCGGGGATTCCTCCTGGGGGCCACTGCCGGCCGCACCACCCTGGCCGGAGAGGGGCTGCAGCACCAGGACGGCCACAGCCACGTGCTGGCCCTGGCCAATCCCTCGGTGCAGGCCTACGATCCCGCCTTCGCCTTCGAACTGGCGGTGATCGTGCGCGAGGGGCTCCACCGCATGCTGGAAAACGGAGAGAGCCTGGTCTACTATCTTACCATCATGAACGAATTTTATCCCATGCCGGCCATGCCCGAGGGCGTGGAGGCGGGCATCCTCAAGGGACTGTACAAATTGAAGCCCTCCGCCGGAAACCGGACGGCGGCCAAGGCCCACTTGCTGGGCAGCGGCGCCATCCTGCCCGAAGCCCTCGCGGCGGCCCGGCTGCTGGAGGAGGAGTACGGGGTGGCCGCAGACGTATGGAGCGTGACCAGCTACAAGAATCTTTACTGGGACGCCATGGACACCCATCGCTGGAACATGCTCCATCCCGACAGGAAGCCCAGACCCGCTTACGTCCAAAAGCAGATGGCAAAGGAGAAAGGCGTCTTCGTGGCCGCTTGCGACTACCTCAAAATACTTCCCGCGACCCTGGCCCAATGGATGCCCGGCCCCCTGGTCGCGCTGGGAACCGACGGCTATGGACGCAGCGACACCCGGGCGGCCTTGCGCGACTTTTTCGAGGTCGATGCCCGGCACATCGCCTTCGCGGCCCTGAGCACCCTGGCCCGGGAGGGGCGGATCGACCTGGCCGTGGCCCGACAGGCCCGCAAGAAGCTGGAGATCGATCCGGAACGCGCCAACCCGCTGTTCGTCTGAGACAAGGAACGAGAATGGCTGAAGAGATCAGGATTCCCGACATCGGGGAAAAGGTGGAAGCCGGCAAGGTCGTGGCCGTGCACATCCAGGTGGGAGACCGCATCGATGTGGACGACACCCTCATCGAGCTGGAGACCGACAAGGCGGTGGTGGAAATTCCCTCCACCGTCAAGGGCAAGGTGGTGGAGGTGCTGGCCCGGGAGGGAGGGGAGATGCGGGTGGGCGACGTCATCGCGCGGGTCGAAGCCGACGGCCGGAAAGGCGCTGGGGATGCCGCCGCAGCGGTGGAGGGCGCGGGAGCTTCCGAAGAAAAATCTTCCGGAGATGAAGATGAAGAGCCGGTCGAGGAGGCGTCTGCAAGGGTAGAGAAATCATCCGAAGGCAAGAACGTATCCGAGGAAACGCCAAAGTCCGAGTCTCCGCCCGAATCCGGGAAGAGGGGAGAGGTTGCGGCGGGTTCCGGGAAGGAGCGTCGCCCCCGGGCGCCGGCGGCCGCCTCGCCTTCCATGCGGAGGCTGGCCCGGGAACTGGGAGTCGATCTTGCCGCCATTGCCGGCAGCGGTCCCGGCGGCCGCATCACCGAGGCGGATATCAAGTCCCAGGTCCGACAGGCGCGCCGGCAGGACGCGGCGCCGGGCGAACCGGAACTGCCCGATTTCGGCCGCTGGGGCGAGGTGGAATCCCGGGAACTGGAAACCGTCCGCCGCCTGACCGCCCGCAGTACGGCCGCATCCTGGCATGCCGTGCCCCACGTGACCCAGTTCGACAACGCCGATATCACGGACCTGAACCGGTTTCTGGAGAAGAACCGCCAGGCCGTGGCCGACGCCGGCGGCAAACTGACCCTGACGGCCGTTCTCACCCGGGTCTGCGCCGCCGCCCTGAAAAAATACCCGCGTTTCAATGCCAGTATCGATCTTCGGCAGGGACGCCTTATTTTAAAAAAATATGTCCATATCAGCATGGCCGTGGACACCCCGCGGGGCCTGCTGATGCCGGTGATCCGCGATGCCGACCGCAAAAGCATCACCCGGCTGGCCGTTGAGATCCGGGACCTGGCGGGACGGGCCAGGGAGAAGAAGGTGAAACCCGAGGAGCTGGAGGGCGGGACCTTCAGCATTTCCAACCAGGGCGGAATCGGAGGGGTGGGCTTCACCCCCATCGTGCTCTGGCCCCAGGCGGCCATTCTGGGCATCAGCCGCGCCGCCGTGGAACCGCGCCATATCGATGGCGGATTTCAGCCGCGCACCATCCTGCCGCTGTCGCTCTCCTATGATCACCGCATCGTCGACGGCGCCGATGCGGCCCGGTTCCTGCGATGGATCTGCGACAGCCTGGAGCAACCCATGACCCTGTTGCTGTAGAAAGGAAACCAGAGACCATGTCCCCGGAAAGGACCCAATTGGCAGTCATCGGCGGCGGTCCCGGAGGTTATGCCGCGGCGTTCCTGGCGGCGGACCTGGGCCGTTCCGTCACCCTGGTGGATCCCATGCCCCAACCCGGCGGGGCCTGCCTGTATCGCGGCTGCATCCCCTCCAAGGCCCTCCTGCATGTGGCCCGGTTGATCGGCGAAGCCCGCGAGGCCAAAGCGTGGGGTCTCGATTTCGCCGAGCCCGGCATCGATCTGGACCGCATGCGCCGATGGAAAGAGCAGGTGGTGAACCAGTTGACCCAGGGGCTGGGGCAACTGGTCAAACAGCGCAAGATCGACCATGTCCGGGGGACGGCCGCCTTCCAGGACAACCAGACCCTGGTGATCACGGATGAGCGGGGCGACAGATCTTCCCTGCACTTCGAGCATGCCATCATCGCCAGCGGTTCGCGGGCCGCCCGCATCCCCGATTTCGACAGCGACTCCGGGCGTATCTGGTATTCCAGAGCCGCCCTGGACTTGCCCGGGGTGCCCAAACGGTTGCTGGTGATCGGCGGAGGCTACATCGGGCTGGAACTGACCACGGTCTACGCCGCCCTCGGGGCCGAGGTGACTGTGGTGGAGATGACCGCTTCCATGCTGCCGGGGGCCGACCGCGAACTGGTGCGCTTTCTCAGGAAACGATTGGCCCCGACGGTGAAGGAGATCCTGCTGGAGACCGTGGCCATGGCCCCGAAGGAACAGAAGAACGGCATCCGGGTCACCCTCCGGGACAAGGCGGGCAAGACCGCCCAGCGCACCTTCGATACGATCCTGGTGGCCGTGGGCCGCCGGCCCAACAGCGCCGGGCTGGGGCTGGACAACACCGCGGTCAAGGTGGACGAGAAAGGCTTCCTTCGGATCGACGAACAGCGTCGCACGGACGAACCGTCGATTTTCGCCATCGGCGACGTGGCCGGCGAACCCATGCTGGCCCACAAGGCTTCCCACGAGGCGCGGGTGGCCGTGGAAGCGATCCTCGGCCGGCGCGTGGCCTACGAGCCGGCGGTGGTGCCGGCGGTGGTGTTCACCGATCCCGAAGTGGCCTGGGCCGGGCTCGGCGAGGCCGAAGCCAAGGCCAACGGGATCGATCACACCGTGGTCCGGTTCCCCTGGGCCGCCTCCGGTCGCGCCATTACCCTGGGACGCGGGGAGGGGATGACCAAGCTCGTGGTCGATACGCACAGCGAAAGGATTCTGGGCGCCGGCATCGTCGGCCCGGGGGCCGGCGAGATGATCGCCGAGGCGGTGGTGGCCATCGAGATGGCCGCCACGGTCACCGACCTGGGGCTCTGCATCCATCCCCACCCGACCCTGTCGGAGACCATGAAGGAGGCGGCCGAAGTCTTCCACGGAACGGCCACCCATCTCTTCCGACCCGTACGAAAGAAGAAGGGAGCAGAAAGGCAATGAAAACCGCCGAAGATATCCTCAACGAAAAAAAGCGCGAGGCCATCTGGATCCGCAGGGACAAATCCGTCTTCGATACCGTTTGCCGGATGGTGGAAAACGGCATCGGCGCCATTCTGATCAAGGAGGGGGAGCGCTACGTGGGCATCTTCTCCGAACGGGACCTGCTGCGCAATACGGCCGCGCCCGGTTTCAATCCCCGAACCGCCATGGTGGGCGACTACATGAGCACTCCCCTGCACACCGCGCCCCATGACATGCAACTGCTCAAGCTCAAGGAGAGATTCCTCGGTTTGTTCATCCGGCACCTGGTGGTGGAGAAGGGCGATCGGCAGATCGGAATGCTCTCCATCGGCGACGTGATGCGGGCCAGTCTCCTGGAACAGGACCAGCAGATCAAGGAGCTGAACCAGATCGCTTCCTGGGAATACTACGAAGATTGGGGCTGGGACCGCAAGAAGCGCTAGCCGGCGAAGCGGGCAGGTGGTCTGTGTCCCACGCAATTTCGTCTACGTGCGTTTGCCTCGGGGTACCGTCCGTTGCGACCTTGACAAGTGCAAAAGGCTCAACGTAGAATTCCCCCACTCGATTTCGCGCCCGCCAAGGATGCGGAACGAAGAACAACGGCTTCAACCCTCAACCGATCCATTCGGGAGTCTGCATGCAGATCGTGGCCGAGTCCGGTCTACTTTCTCCCTGGCAACCCGGCCTGTTGGGCCTGGTGCTCTATTGGGCGCTGGTGCTGTCCCTGACCGGCGTGCTGTTGGTTCTCTCCCAGTGGCTGGGCCGCAAGTCTCCATCGGAGGAGAAACTGCGGCCCTACGAAAGCGGCATCATCCCCACGGGTCCGGCCCGCCTGCGTTATCCCGTGCCGTTTTTCATGGTGGCCATCTTTTTCCTGATTTTCGACGTGGAGGGCGCCTATATCTTCTCCTGGGCCGTGGCCGCCAGGACCCTGGGCTGGACCGGCTGGCTGCAGATCGGATTCTTCATCCTGGTGTTGATCGCCGGATTGGCATACGTCTGGATCAAAGGAGGGCTTGAGTGGGGTCCGCGCCTCAGCAAAATCAAAAAATAGATCGCCTGCTGCGCGGGCCCGATACCATCATCAATTGGGCCCGCAAGCACAGTCTATGGCCCATGTTCTTCGGCCTCTCCTGCTGTTTCGTGGAAGAGGCCACCGTTTTTACGGCCCGCTACGACATTGCCCGTTTCGGCGCCGAAGTCCTGCGCCCCTCCCCCCGCCAGGCCGACCTGCTGATCATTTCCGGCACGGTATTCAAGAAGATCGCGCCGGTGGTCCTGCGCCTCTATGAACAGATGGCCGAACCCAAATGGGTGGTCTCCATGGGCTCCTGCAGCAACACCGGCGGCATGTACGATGCCTACAGCGTGGTGCAGGGAGTCAACCAGATCCTGCCGGTGGACGCCTATATTCCCGGCTGCCCGCCCCGTCCCGAGGCGGTGCTGGCCGGTCTGGTGGAGTTGCAGGCCAAGATCCTGGAAGAGCGGCCCACGCGTCCCGTCTTTCATCTGGGCGGCGGCAGCCAGGGAACCGAGACACCCGTGCTGGTGGATACCGTCTCCAAGAGCCGGGACCCCCGCGGGCCCGGTATGAACGGCACGGCGCTGCGGGGCAGTTCGGTGACCCCGCCCCACTTTCCCGAAAGCCGCAGCGATCTGATGTGGACCCCGTCGCCGGCGCTCCGGCCCTTGTCGTCCGTGGATCAGGCCGTGGCCCGGGAACTGGAACGGCGATTCGGCGGGGAAGTGCGGCTGCAGGCCCCATCCAGCGACATGGCCACCTTCCGCGTCTCCCCCAAGGCGGTCCTGCCGGTATTGGACTGGTTGAAAAACGAGAGCACCCCCCGGTTCCGTCGTCTGGAAGATATCACCGCCATCGACGAGTCCGCCCGGCGTCATATTCGGCCGGATCACGATTTCACCCTGGTCTACTCCCTGCTGGCCTTCGATCCGCCCACGCGGCTGCGACTCAAGGTCCCCCTCCGGGGGGATCGGCCCGGGGCCCGCAGCGTGACCGGTATCTGGCCCGCGGCCGACTGGTACGAACGCGAAGTCTTCGACATGTTCGGCATCGAATTCGAAGGGCATCCCGATCTGCGGCGGATTCTCATGCCCGACCACTGGCAGGGACACCCCCTGCGCAAGTCCCATCCCGGCCGGGCCACGGAGATGCCCCCCTATACCCTGGACGATGCCCAACGGCTGCAGCCCAACGATGCCGGCCTCTTCTTCCGGGACGAGCAGGGACGGCGGGACCTGCTCCTCAATCTCGGCCCGCATCACGTCAGTACTCACGGCCTGATCCGTTATGTGGTGGCCCTGGACGGCGAAGAGATCGTCGATATGGACACGGAGATCGGATATCATCACCGGGCTGCGGAGAAGATCGGCGAGCGCCAGACCTGGCATCAATTCATCCCGTATACCGACCGGGTGGATTACCTGGCCGGCGCGGCCAACAACCTGCCCTATGTCATGGCGGTGGAGAAGCTGGCCGGCATCCGGGTTCCGCCCAGGGCTCGATATATCCGCGTCCTGCTCAGCGAATTGTTCCGGTTGTCCAACCACCTGGTCTGGTTGGGCACCTATGCCCATGACGTCGGGGCCATGACCCCGACCTTCTATACGTTCCGTGAACGGGAAATGATTCTGGATATCGTGGAAGCGATCACCGGCGGGCGGTTGCATCCCTCCTGGTTCCGCATCGGCGGCGTGGCCGCCGATCTGCCGGACGGCTGGCGGGCGCCGGTGGAGGAATTCGTCCGCATCTTCCCCAAACGCCTGGACGAGTACGAAACGCTGCTGACCCGCAATCCCATCTTCCGCGCCCGGACCCGGGGGGTGGGGGCGATTTCCCTGGACGACGCCATGGAATGGGGGGTGAGCGGCCCCAACCTGCGCGCCTGCGGACTGGCCTGGGATCTGCGCAAGGCCTTTCCCTACAGCGGCTACGACGAGTTTGCCTTCGAGGTGCCCACGGCCGAGGGCGGCGACTGCTATGCCCGCTATCAGGTGCGCGTGGAGGAGATGCGCCAGAGCGCAAAGATCATCTCCCAGGCCGCCGCCCGGATGCCCGCCGGCCGGGTGATGACCGACGACTATCGCTATGTGGTGCCGGCGCGCAAGGACATGCTCACCGATATCGAGAGCCTGATCCACCACTATATCAACGTCACCCGCGGCCCCAGGATCCCCCGGGGCGAGGCCTATGCCTCCTGCGAGATTCCCCGGGGCGAGCAGGGGTACTACGTGGTCAGCGACGGGGTGGGCTACGCCTACCGCATGCGGATCCGGGCACCCGGATTCGCCAATGTCCAGGCCATGCCCCTGATGGCCAAGGGCTGGTCGATATCCGACCTGATCACCATCATCGGTTCGGTGGATTACATTCTGCCCGATATCGATCGGTGATTCGTTAATATGTAAATTAGTCGATTCGTTCATTCGGCCGGGCAAACCAAGACAATTGCAGTGAAGAGAGGGTCCTTTATAATCAACCAATTAACCAATTATAAAGCCGGATGGCAGAGCCGATGTTGCCCGAAGATATTTACACGAAATTGAAGACCGAGATCGCGGCCGTGGAACACCCGCGCGAACTGGCCATCGATGTGCTCACCGAGATCCAGTCCCACTACGGCTATTTGAGCGACCAAGCCGTGGAGACGGCCGGTGGCCTGCTGGGCATGACGCACCTGGAGATCGACGAACTGGCGACCTTCTATACGTTTCTTTTTCGCGAACCCGTGGGGCGCTATGTGATTCACGTCTGCGACAGCGTGATCTGCTGGATGGAGGGGGAGGAGAATCTCGTGGACCACCTCTGCCGGCGCCTCGGCATCGGCTTGGGAGAAACCAGCGAAGACGGCCTGTTCACCCTGTTGCCGATCTGCTGCATCGGCTATTGCGACCGCGCGCCGGCCATCCTGGTGAACCGCAAGGCCCACGGCCCGCTGACAATCGAGACACTGGACCGTCTCATCGACAATCTCGAGGCGGCGGCAGCCGAATGATAGCCGACGAATACGGCCGGATCACCGGCCAACCGGAAAACCGGCCAAACCGGCCAAACCGGCAAACCGACTAACCGGCCAACCGGCTCAACCGGCTCAACCGGATAACCCCTGGGACCGAACCCTTGCCGACCATCGTCATCGACAACCAGGAAATCGAAGTCCCCGCCGGCACCAAGGTGATCGAGGCCGCCGCGCGGCTGGGCATCGTCATTCCCCGGTTCTGCTACCATCCCGCCCTGGGATCCGTGGGGGCCTGCCGGGTCTGCGCCGTGAGCTTCCACGAGGGGCCGGTAAAGGGGATTCAGATGAGCTGTATGATCAATGCTCAGGACGGCATGGTGATTTCCACGGAGGACGACGCGGCCGTGGATTTCAGGCGCCATGTCATCGAATGGCTGATGATGAACCATCCCCACGACTGCCCGGTGTGCGACGAAGGCGGCCACTGCCTGCTGCAGGATACCACCATCGCCGGGGGACACGGCATGCGGCGCTATCAGGGGAAAAAGCGCACCCACCGGGACCAGGATCTGGGGCCCCTGGTGCAGCACGAGATGAACCGCTGCATCCAGTGCTACCGCTGCTCGCGTTACTACCAGGAATTCACCGGCTACAAGGACCTGGGGGTGATGGGGATCGGTTCCCGGGTCTACTTCGGCCGCAGCCGTTCGGGGACCCTGGAAAGTCCTTTCAGCGGCAACCTCATCGATCTATGCCCCACCGGGGTTTATACGGACAAGCCTTCGCGCTACATCGGCCGCCGCTGGGATTTCGAGCGCGCGCCCTCCATCTGCCTGCACTGCTCCCTCGGCTGCAACCTGGTGGCCTGCGCCCGCTTCCGCCAGGTGGTGCGCCATGAGGCCCGCCGGAACGACCAGGTCAACGGCCATTTCCTCTGCGACCGCGGACGATACGGATATGCGTACGCCGGCCTGGCGGACCGTCCGCGGAAACCCCTGGCCAAGGGCAAACCCGTGGAACGCGACGATGCCATTCGCCAGGCCCGGGAGATGCTGGAACAGACCATCCGGCGGCACGGGGCGCAGAGCCTGGCCGCAGTGGGTTCGCCGCGCAGCAGCCTGCAGACCCTGGCCGCGCTGATGTCCTGCCACCGCCGGATTCAATGCCAGGGACCGGTGGTGGCGGCCAATGCGCGGGCCGCCCACAGCCTTCGGGCCGCCATTCGATGCCTGGACGCGGACCTGGCCGTCTCCCTGGGGGCCGTTTCCGTGGCCGAGGCCGTGGTGGTCATCGGCGCCGATCCCCTCAACGAGGCGCCCATGCTGACCCTCTCCCTGCGCCAGGCCCAGCGCCAGGGGGGAAAGATCGCGGTGATCGATCCCCGACCGGTGGAGATGGCCCTGGCCTTCGACCACTGGCCGGTTCATCCCCTTTCCCTGGGGGCGACGGTCCGGGAACTGGTCCGGCAGGTCGATCCCCAATGGCCGACGGTCTCTGCGCACATGACCGGAACCGGGACGGTGGACGGTCTTTCCCCGGAAAGGGTCCGTTCCCTGGCCCGGCAACTGGTGGCCGCCCGGCGGGTGGTGGTGGTCTGCGGAACCGACTGGTC
>JBNKDU010000095.1:0-12756 GCA_050288425.1 Desulfobacteraceae bacterium
CTCTGTGCCCGCCCTGTTTGAAATACCGGCCCGCCGTCAACGCTCCGAACCGGCCGGCACGGAGGCCGGCCCTACGCTTCGGAGCGATTGCGGGGGGCAGATGGCCTCGCGGATCGGGCCGTCGTGTCCGGCCTGTTTGCAATTGACCTCATGCTTCACGGACGTTTCAGGGGTGCAGGAGATGG
The DNA here is from genome assembly GCA_050288425.1 of Desulfobacteraceae bacterium. Lineage (GTDB taxonomy): Bacteria > Desulfobacterota > Desulfobacteria > Desulfobacterales > Desulfosarcinaceae > JARRKU01. The sequence goes on from JBNKDU010000095.1 coordinate 186, forward strand.
TCTTCGTAGGGCGGGACTCTGTGCCCGCCCTGTTTGAAATAACGGCCCGCCGTCAACGCTCCGAACCGGCCGGCACGGAGGCCGGCCCTACGCTTCGGAGCGATTGCGGGGGGCAGATGGCCTCGCGGATCGGGCCGTCGTGTCCGGCCTGTTTGCAATACCGGGTCGCCGGCGGGCTGTATCTTTTTAAGATCCGGATTGCGCCTTCCTTTGCCAGGGGCCGTCGATGACGATGCAATCTCCGGCGGCATTGCAGTATTTTGCCTTGGAAACGGCCACGGGTTGAAATGCTTCGATGGTTCCGGCCAGCGTCTCGGTGCTCTCTTCGGTTTCCCGCTGCTTGGCGATGAGCATGTACAGCGACGGCACCACGAAGAGGGTGAAGATCGTTCCCACGGTCATCCCGCCCACCAGCACCAGGCCGATGGAGTTGCGCGCGGCGGCTCCCGGACCGGAGACGAGGGTCAGCGGCAGATGGCCGGCCACCGTGGCCACCGACGTCATCAGGACGGGACGCAGGCGGGTCATGGCCGCTTCTTTAACGGCCGGCAGCTTCTCGTACCCGCGCTCCTGGAGCTTGTTGGCGAATTCGACGATGAGGATGCCGTTTTTGGCCACCAGCCCCACCAGGGTGACCAGTCCCACCTGGGCGTAGATGTTCATGGTCGTGGTCCAGCCGTCGGTCCAGTAAGGCAGATCCGAGTTGGGCATCTTCAGGATGGTGAACATCAGCGCCCCGAACATGGCCAGGGGGACGGATCCCAGCAGGATCACGAAGGGATCCCGGAAGGAGTTGAACTGCACGGCGAGCACCAGGAAGATCATCAGGATGGCCAGTCCCAGCGCCGGCAGGAATTTGCCGCCTTCGGTGCGCAGTTGCCGCGATTCGCCGGTGTAGTTGATGGTGTAGCCGGGGGGCAGGATATCCCGGGCGGCGTTTTCCAGGACTTTGAGCCCTTCGTCGATCTGGGCGGTCATGCCGGAGAGTTTGATGGCGTTGAGCTGCTGGAATCTGTTGAGCGCCCGCGGCACGGTACTGTCCTGGATGGTGGCGATGGCGCTGAGCGGAATGAGTTGGTTGTCGGGTCCGGTCACGTAGATGTCGTTGAGTTGATCGGGGTTGAGCCGCTCGGTGCGCACCACCTGGGGGATCACCTTGTAGGCGCGGCCCTGGATGTTGAAGCGGTTGACGTAGTTGCCGCCCAGGGCGGCGCCCAGGTCGGCGCCGATCCGGGCATTGTTCATGCCCAGGGCCGCGGTTTTCTGATAATCGATGACGATTTCGGACTGGGGCTGGTCGTATTTCAGGTCGATCTGGGGCGGAAAGTAGAAGATGCCGCTTTGCATGGCCTTCATTTGAAGCTGCCGGGCGACTTCCAGCATCCGCTCCGGTTCGGCGGTGGAAGTGATGATGAACTCCACGGGGAAGTTCCCCCCGCCGGGAAGCGCGGGGGGCCGGGAGGCGAAGATCTGCAACCCGGGGATGGCGGAAAGCCCGGCCTGCACCTCGGGCAGGATCTCACTGATGGTGCGCTCCCTCTGGTCCCAGGGTTTGACCACCATGCCGCTGAAGCCCCCCACCCCGGCTGCCGCGGCAAAGGGATCCGACGGCGACAGGAGCAGCTGGAAGGTGAGATCCCGCTCCGGCTCCGAGAGGAACACCTTTTCCGCGGCCCGGCCGTAGTGCTTCTTCTGGTCGGCGGAGGCGTCGGCGGCGTTGTTGATGATGGCGAACATGAACCCCTGGTCTTCCACCGGGGCAAGCTCCTTGGGGGAAAACAGGTACATGGGAATCGTCGCCAGGCTGAGGAGCACCCAGGCGGAGTAGACGGCCGGACGCACGCGCAAGGTACCGTCCAGCAGGCGGCCGTAGGCCAGCCGCAGGCGGTCGATGCGGTGGTTGACCCAGCCGGCGAACCCGCGTTCGCCCTGCTCCGCGTCGCGCAGCAGTTTCGACGCCATCATGGGCGACAGGGTCAGGGCGACGATACCGGAAATGGTGACGGCGCCGGCCAGGGTGAGGGCGAATTCCCGGAACAGGGCGCCGGTGAGACCGCCTTGCAACCCGATGGGCGTATAGACCGCGGCCAGGGTGATGGTCATGGTGATGATGGGACCGATGAGCTCGCGGGCGCCGATCAGGGCGGCCTGGAACGGCGGTTGGCCCAATCGGATATGGCGTTCGATGTTCTCCACCATGACGATGGCGTCGTCCACCACCAGGCCCACCGACAGGACGATGGCCAGCAGCGTCAACAGGTTGAGGGTGAAGCCGAAGGCCTGCATGAGGAAGACCCCGCCGATGAGGGAGACCGGGATGGCCACCACCGGCACCAGCACGGAGCGAAAGGATCCGAGGAAGAGGAAGATGACGATCACCACGATGAGCAGGGTGTCGGTGAGGGTGCCCACCACCTCGTGGATGGCGTTGCTCACGTACTCGGAGGTGTCATAGGCGATGCCCACGTCGATGCCCGTGGGGGCGTCCCTCTTGATGGCATCCACCTCCTGGCGCACCCGCTGGACCACGTCGATGACATTGGCGTTGGGCAGGGCATGGATGCCCACGAATACGGCGCTTTGCCCGTTGAAGGTCACTTCCGTGTCGTAGTCCTCCGCGCCGAGTTCGATCTTGGCCACATCCTGGAGCCGGATGATGGTATCGTTCTCGCGCCGGATCACCAGTTGCCGGAACTGGTCCGCCGTATGCAGATCGGTGTTGGCCGTCAGGTTGACCTGAACGAAGGCGCCCTTGGTGGTGCCCACCGCGGAGAGATAGTTGTTGGCCGCCAGGGCGGCGCTGACCTGTGCGGGGCTGACGTTCAACGACGCCATGCGCGCCGGATCCAGCCAGACCCGCATGGCGAAGGTGCGGGCGCCGTACAGCTCGGTGCGCTGGACGCCGGTCACGGCGGCCAGGCGGGGCTCGGCCATCCGCACCAGGTAATCGGTGATTTCGCTCTGGGTCAGTGTATCGGATGAAAAGCTCAAATAGGCGGCGGCAAACTCCGAATCGGCCGATTGCACGCTGATGGAAGGCACTTCCGCCTCGGGCGGCAACTCGTTGCGCACCTGGTTCACCTTGGCGGTGATGTCGGCCAGGGCCTTGGTGGCGTCGTAGTTGAGCTTGAGCCGGGCGGTGATCAGCGAAAGGCCCAGCAGACTCTTGGATTCCACGTATTCGATGCCGTCGGCGGAGGAGATGGAGCGCTCCAGCGGGGAGGTGACGAAGCCGCGCACCAGCTCGGCGCTGGCCCCCACATACACCGTGGAGATGACCACCGAGGCGTTTTCGCTGCGCGGATATTGCCGGACGCTGAGCGTTTTCCAGGCCTGGAAGCCGGCCATGAGGATCACGATGGTAACCACCATGGCCAGGACCGGGCGCCGTATGAAGATATCGGTCAGTCCTTTCATGGGATGATCTCCTCTCAGGTGTTGTCGGGCGTCGGCGCCAGTTTGAACTGGGGCGCGAGGGTATTGTCGATCATCACGGGCATGCCGGGCCGCAGTTTGAATGTGCCGGTGGCGACGATTCTTTCGCCGGCCTGGACACCCTCGGTGGCGGCGACGAAATCGCCCCGCCGCTGGCCGAGGCGCACGAACTGCTGCCGGACCACCAGCGCTTTCGCATCGTCCGGACCGGCCGCCTTGCCTTCCTCGACGATGTAGACGGAATTTCCGAAGGGCGCATGCATCACCGCGGCCGCGGGAATCAGCAGCACCTGTTGCGACTCGTCCAGGAAAGCATCGACGGTGACGAACATGCCGGGCCGCAGCCGCCCGTCGGGGTTGGCCAGCGTCGCCTGGATGCGCACGTTGCGGGTGGTGGAGTCGATCTCCGGATTGATGGCGGTGATGATGCCCTCGAACGGCCGCCCCTGGAAGGCGTCGGCGGAGACGATCACCTTGAGTCCCTCCTCCAGGCTCCCCAGCTTCTGCTGGGGCAGGGAAAATTCCACATAGACCGGATCGAGGGAATGCAGGGAGACCACCGGGCTGCCTTTGGCCAGGAACTGGCCGACGCTGATCCGTCGGATGCCCAGCTTGCCGGTGAACGGGGCACGCACGTTCTTCTTGGCGATCACCGCCCGGATGTTGTCCACCCGGGCCTTGGCCTGTTTCCAGCCATTGTCGGCCGCATCGAAATCGGCCCGGGAGATGACATGGGGCCCGATGAGCTTCTTTGCCCGCTCGAAGGTCGCCCGGGCCAATTCCGCGTCGGCTTCGGCCGCCCGCAATTGGGCCTGTTCGATATCGGCGTCGAGCCTCACCAGCACATCGCCGGCGTTCACCAGGGAGCCGGCCTCGAACGCGATTTCACGCACGACCCCCTCCGCTTCGGTGCTGACGACGGTTCCCTGGACCGCCGCCACCGTTCCCACGGAAGAAAGGCTCGGTTTCCAGGTTTCTTCGCGCACCTGGACCACGTTCACCGCCTGGGGCGGCATGATCTGCTTGGCATTGGCATCGCCCATGGCCTTGAACTGGAAGATCTTGATTCCCACGATGCCGCCGATAAAGGGCAGCACGATGACGATGCCGAGGAGGGTCCAGAGGAACCGCCTTGCCCTCGACTTCGGTATTTCCCGGGCTTCGCCTGGAAGCCGTAAATTCTTTTTCATTGGGTCTTCTCCTTTGCAAACGGCCATGGTTTCGATACCGGATCGTCGTTTGCCGAGGCTATGAATCGACAACAGGCTGGCCTTTATTTTGAGACGACACCCCATTTTCGAGTCGAATCTGCAGAAGGCCTTTCCCGATGATCGTCGAATTTATGCAATTGAAAGAAACGAGGCTTGATTGAAATGGCCTCGTTGAAAGGATAATGATGATCTGCGAACTGTCCACAACCGCCGGTCGGGCGAACCAGGTCACCGGTTCGGTCTAGGCCCGGCCAATCCCCGGAGTCGGGGGTTCGAACCGGATGCCATTTCTTCGCGGTTTGATAGAATCAGGATTTTGTAAGGAGGATTAGATTCATTGGACAATTCGTCAGCGAATTCATTCCATCAAGACCGGGCGGTGAGGTAGAAGAAGTTCACCGGCCGAAGGTGCGATGGGTGTGCTCCAGGAATGGTTGGAGAGATTCGGCGCCATTGCCGCGAACCCTCAGTGGAAGAAACACATGACTGCCTCCTCCAAAAAACTGATAAACGCCTGGTTGACAGCACTGGGAAGGGTGCTCCTGCGTCGGCTTGAAACCCCCCGCAAGGCGTATGAGAAACGCATCGTCAATAACATGGACCATCTCCTCCGCGTTATCCGCAAGGGAGATGTGGTGCTGGTCGAAGGTCGCTCCAGGGTGAGTCGCATCATTCAGCTTCTGACCCAAAGCTCCTGGAGCCATTCGGCCTTCTACGTCGGGGACGCGCTTGCGGGGAACGAAGAGGGCAAGGCGGACACGCCGGATCGGCGGCACATGCTGATCGAGGCCGATGCCACCAGCGGCGTTACGGCCGTGCCCTTGGGAAAATACTGCGACGAAAACATTCGGGTGTGCCGGCCCTTCGGAATCGGTGCGCAAGACCTGGAGTCCGTCGTTGCCGAAGTGATTGGAAACCTCGGGAAGCGTTACGATCATCAGAACATACTGGATTTGGCGCTTTTGTCGCTGCCGCTGTTCATGAATCCATTCAAGAAAAGAACCATCAAAGCCTGTCTGGGCGGATGCACCGAATATGAAGTCATCTGCTCCGGCATGATCGCCAAAGCGTTTCAGAGGGTGGGATATCCCATCGTTCCCGCCCTGTCCCCGTACAAGGATACTACCGAGGATGTGAGCAGGAATCCTTACGGCGCGAAACTGGTCATGCGCCATTATTCACGCATCGTACCACGGGATTTCGATCTGAGTCCCAACTTCGATATCGTCAAATTCAATATCATCGCCATGGGTGTTTTCGATTATCGGTCTATTTGGGCCCGCAATGGATTACAAGAATAGGATCGGCGCCCCCCTCATTCATCCGCTGAGATAAGATCACCCCAATGTTCGCTCCACGTCAGGACGTCTGTTGCAGGGTCTGGAAAAGTTCGCTGTTCTTCTCCAGCATCTGGCCGGCCATCAGGTCGTCCATGGCCGCCAGGTAGTGCTCGGCCGAGATTTTCGGCACCAGGTTCTCCCGGGCCATATGGGCCAGCAGGACGATGTTCTGCATGTGTGAATCGGCCAGGTCTTCCTGGAAGATCTTCAGCAGGCGGATGGAGTGTTTCCGGCAAAGGGTCTCGATTTCCCGGCCATCGATCTGTGGGGCGGTCCCCAGACGGACGCCCAACGGCTGCCATACGGTGTCGTAGTAAATCAGAATACCGCCCGGTCTGGCGAAGCCGGTCAGCGCGCGCAAAGCTTCGTGGCGCTCCAGGGAGACCACCAGATCGGCCTGGAGTTCCGGCACCAGCGGGGTTTGCACCGCCGGGCCCAGGCGGATCTGGGAGACCACGATGCCTCCGCGCTGGGCCAGTCCGTGGGTGTCCACGGCCTTGACCTTGTGGCCGGCATGGTCGGCGGCCCGGAGGATGATTTCGCTGAGCAGGCCGATGCCCTGGCCGCCGACGCCGGAAAGGTAGATATTGAAGATCTCCATGGGTCCGCCTCTACTCCATCGAATCGACGATTCGGGGTTTGGTGATGGCCTCGTGGGGGCAGGTCTGCAGGCACGATCCGTCTCCGATGCAAAGATCGGTGTTGATATGCACGCTGCCGTCGGCCGACCGGGTGAAGCTGGGACAGCCGAATCGGGCCACGCAGGTGTGAATCCGCCGGCAGGCCGACGGGTCGATGTCCACCTGCCGCAACCGATACCCGGGTTTCCGGCGGGATTCGCGGGTGAACTTGAGCATGCACGGGTGGCGGGCGATGACCACGCTGAACCCCTCCGTCGCCACGGCCTGCTCGACCAGTTCGGTCAGGCGTCCTTGTTCGTAAGTATCCACCTCCAGGATGGGATCGACCCCCAGGCCTTCCAGTACCCGGCGAATGGGGATCTTGTCGGTTGGCTCGTTGAAGTTGCGGCCGCTGGCGGCATGGTCCTGGTGGCCGGTCATGGCGGTGGTGCCGTTCTCCATGACGATCATGGTGAGGTTGTGGCGGTTGAAGACGGCATTGATGATACCGGGCAGTCCGGCATGGAAGAAGGTGGAATCGCCCATGAAGACCACCACCTTGCGCGAAGTATTGAACAGGGACAAGCCGGAACCCATTCCGGTGGAGGCGCCCATGCACATGAGCAGTTGTCCGACCTCGTAGGGAGGCTGGAACCCCAGGGTGTGACAGCCGATGTCGGCCACGGTGATGTCCGTGGCGGCCAGGGCGTTCTTGATGGCGTGAAAGGCACTGCGATGGCCGCAACCCGGGCACATCTGGGCCGGCCGCGCCGGCACCTCCGGCGGACCAATCGACGCGACGGGACGGGACGGCAGCAGGTCGGGCCAGCATTTGCCCAGCACCTGCGCCACCTTGTCGGGGGTGTATTCGCCCATCCAATCGTCGGCGTCCAGTTTGCCGAAAATCCTGGTTTTCAGCCCGGCATCGAAGGCAATGGACTTGACCTCCTTCTCCAGAAGATCATCCAGCTCTTCCACCACCTTGACCTCGGCGTGGGACGCCAGGAAATCCGCAATCAACCTGCGGGGTACGGGATGAACGATTCCCAGTTTGAGAATGTCCGGTTTTCGCCCAGTCTCCCTGAGGACATCCAGGATGGAGAGGCAAGGCAGGCCCATGGTGATGATGCCGCGGGCCTTGTTTCCGTGGTCGAAGAGGCGGTTCAGCAGCGAGTGTTCGGCCTCGGCCCGCACCGCCTCCAGATTCTCCAGGGCCCTGGCCTTCATGGGCATCACGAGATCGGCGATGGGAATATAGGGGCCGTTGGCGACGTCGAAGCGGGGCGTGTCGTCCCGTGGTTCGGGCGTCCAGCCGTCGAAGGCCACCTTCTCCTTGGCATGGCACACGTGGGTGGTCAGCCGCAGGATCACCGGCATCTGCTTTTCCCGACTCAACCGGGCGGCCTCCTTGTAGAATCGGTAGACTTCGGAAGGGTCGGCCGGTTCGATGACGGGGGTGTAGCTCAGGCAGGCGTAGTGACGGTTGTCCTGCTCGTTCTGGGACGAATTGACCCCGGGATCGTCGCCCAATACCACCACCATGCCGCCGATGATATTCATCAGGCTCAACTGCACGAAGGTGTCGGCGGCCACGTTGAGCCCCACGCTCTTGAAAAACACGGTGGAGAGGTGGCCGTTGACGGCGGCGCCGTAGGCGATTTCCGTGGCGACTTTCTCGTTGGTGGAGAACTCGAAGTAGAAGGGCCGCTCCTCCGGGGGAATGGCGCCGATGGCCGCGGCGATCTCCGGCGTGGGCGATCCGGGATAGGAAGTCACCACCCGGGTGCCGGCCTCCACCATGGCCCGCACCATGGCGGTGTTGCCCATGACGATCTCTTCAAACGGTTCCTTCCGGAGAAGCATTTCGTGCATTGATTTCATCGATCGTCTCCGCAACTACAATGGTCTTCGTAAGGCGGGCCTCCGTGCCCGCCTGGATGATTATGCTCTGCCCACCGTCGGCGGTATTCGCCGCACGGCCGGCGCAGAGGCGGGCCCTACGCTTCCGGCTCCGTTCGATGGCACAGGCAATGATCCTCGACGTTCGGGGGCAGTTTACCACCGGGCACCAGGCTGTCAAGCCGGGGAAAAGGGACTTGACAAAGACCGGCAGGAACTCTAAATTTTTGACCGACTGGTCGGTATTTACTTTTACCGGCCATCCCATGGAAAACGGCAGGCATCATGGCGCGCAAGGCAGAACCAGGCAGACGAGACACCATCGTACGGGGAGCCACCGAGGTATTCGCCCGGCAGGGCTACGCCGGCACCCGCATCGAGGAGGTGGCCCGGGCCGCGGGAGTGGGCAAAGGCACCATCTACGAATATTTTCGCAGCAAGGAGGATCTCTTCTTCGCCACCTTCGAACAGCTCATGTGCGATACCGAAGCCCAGATGGGGAGCATGCCGGCCGGCATCGGTTTCCGTGCCGGCGAACGGCTGCTGCACATGGCCGACACCCTGTTGCGGTCGTGGCTGCCCAGACTCGATCTGTACGGCCTGGTGCTGGAGTTCTGGTCGGCCACAACGGCCAAATCGACGAGACGCCGTTTCAAGACCGCTTTTCAACATGCCTATCGCGACTTTCGACTGGTGGTGGCTGGCGTGATCCGTAACGGTATGGAAAGCGGCGAGTTCAAGTCCGCGGATCCCGAAAGGCTGGCCGCGGCCATCATCGGCAGCTGGGATGCCCTGCTGCTGCAGGCCTGGCTCGATCCCGACTTCGATCCGTTGCCCGCCTCCCGGGCCCACATGCGGGTGCTGCTTGCCGGGCTCGAACATCCATCGCAAAAGGAGTAGGTATGAAGATCGGTAATTGTATCCGGTTCCTCCTTGTGCTGGCCGCAATCCAATCCGTGAATTGGGCCCGGGCCCAGACCGCGGAGGAGATCATCGCCGCCGGAGTCGATCACTATCGCGGAAAAGCCTCCCGGGCCGTGGTCGAGATGGTGATCCACCGCCCCGCCTGGGAGCGGCGCATGGAGATGCAGGCCTGGACCAAGGGCGCCGGCGACAGCCTGATCCGCATCACCGCGCCGGCCAAGGACAGGGACAACGGCACCTTGAAAAAAGGGCGCGACATGTGGACGTACAGCCCCAAGGTGAACCGCGTGATCAAGCTGCCGCCGGCCCTGATGTCGCAGTCGTGGATGGGATCCGATTTTTCCAACAACGACCTGGCCAAGAGCGACAGCATCCTCCATGACTACATCCACACCCTCGACGGCACGGAGACCCATCAGGGCCACAAGGTCTACGTCATCCGATCCATTCCCAGACCCCAGGCGCCGGTGGTCTGGGGCATGCAGATCACCAAGGTGCGGGATGACTGGATCGTACTCTCCGAGGAGTTCTTCGACGAGGACCTGCAGCCGGTGAAGCGCATGGAGGCCGATCAGATCGTAATGCTGGGGGACCGCCTGTTCCCCCGCCGGTGGAAGATGGGCCACACCGACCGGCCGGATCAGTACACCCTGCTCTACTACCACGAACTGGAGTTCATGGATGATCTGCCCGACGCCACCTTCACCATCAACCGCCTGAAATCACCGGCCCGGAGATGACGCCATGCTCATCGATGCGAAAATGGCCTGGCGCAATATCTGGCGCCATCCCCGCCGCACGATCCTCACCGTGCTGGCCATCGCCTTCGCCTGTGTCCTGCTGATTTTCATGCTGTCGATGCAGTTCGGCAGCTACGACACCATGATCAACTCGTCGGTGAAGATCAACACCGGACACCTGCAGGTCCAGGCCGCGGGATACCAGGCCAAGAAGAAGATGCGCCTGGTGATTCCCGACCCCGCCCCGGCGGCCCGCATCCTCGACCAGACCCCCGGCGTGCGGGCCTACACAAGCCGGGCCCAGGCCTTCGCCCTGGTCTCCTCGGCCAGCAGAACTTACGGCGTCCTGGTGGTGGGGGTGGAGCCCCGACGCGAGGCCCAGGTCTCCACCCTGGGCCATATCGTGCGCCAGGGCGGCTATTTCGCCGATGATTCCACGACCGACGGACCGGCCGACGCTTTGATGGGCCGGCTTCTGGCCCGCAACCTGAAGGTCGCCGTGGGCGACGAGATCACCATCCTGGGCCAGGGCCGCGACGGATCGGTGGCGGCCACCGTGGCGCGGGTACGGGGCATCTACGATTCGGGCATGGACGAATTCGACCGCAACGCCGTGCAGATCCCCCTCGCCCGATTCCAGGAGGTCTTCGCCATGGGACCGGCGGTGCACGAAATGGTGGTGCTGGCCGACGACTTGGCATCCGTACCGGGAATCAAGGCGTCGATCCGGAAACGGCTGGCGGCCCTGGACGGCGAAACGCGCCTGGTGGCGCTGGACTGGGACGAACTGATGCCCGGACTGCGCCAGGCCATCCGCATGGACCTGGTGAGCGGGATCATCTCCTATTTGATCCTGATCATGGTGGTGGCCTTCAGCATTCTCAACACCTTCCTGATGGCCATCCTGGAGCGCACCCGCGAGTTCGGCGTGATGATGGCCGTGGGCATCCGGCCCTGGCGGCTGACCCGGCTGGTGCTCATCGAATCGGCCGGCATGACCCTGGTGGGCATCGCCGCCGGCGTGCTGATGGGTTGCGCGCTGACACTCTATTTTCAGAGCCACGGCATCGATCTGGCCGGAACTTCGGAGATCGCGCGCCAATACGGGATCCCCAGCCGGCTCTTTCCCCGTCTCACCTGGGTGACCTCCCTGGCCGGACCTTTGGTGGTGTTTTTCATCACCCTGCTGGCGGCCATGTATCCGGCGCTGAAGATCCGGCGTCTCGACCCGGTGACGGCCATGAGCCACACCTGACCATCGAACCTCCGAGGCAGCTTATGGACCTGCAAATCGCATGGCGCAACATCTGGCGCAATCCCCGCCGCACCCTGGTGATCCTCACCGCCGTGGTCATCGGCGTGTGGAGCATGATCTTCATGGGGGCCCTGATGCGCGGCACCATCGCCGGAATGATCCAGAACGGCATCGATACCCTCACCGGCCATATCCAGATCCACCAGCGCGACTATCCCGATGACCCGGTGGTGGAATATCGCATCGCAAAGCCGGTGGAACTGGAGCGGACCCTGGAGCGTCACCTGCCGCCGGGGAGCCGCTGGAGCCAGCGGGTGCGGGTCAATGCGGTGGCCGGCAACGCGCGCCACAACACCGGCGTCACCCTGGTGGGCATCGATCCGTCGAGGGAAGCACCCGTCTCCTTTATTGCCGGAAGCATCGTCGCGGGGGACTACCTGGAACCCGATGACGCCACCGGCATCCTCCTGGGGCAGGCCCTGCTGGACCGATTCGAAACCCGCATCGGCCGCAAGCTGATCCTGACGGCCCAGGATGCCGACGGCGACATCGCCTCGCGGGCCTTTCGCATCCGGGGCATCTTCCGGGCGGAGATGGAATCCACGGAGAAGCAATTCGTCTTCGTCCAGCGCAGCGCCGCCCAGCAGATGCTCAAACTGGGCGACACCGTCTCGGAAGTCGCCATCATCCTGCCGGACCATGCCCTTGCCGGAAAAGTGGCCGACGACCTGCGCGCCCGTCTGGCCGGCACGGACCTGGCCGTGCGTACCTGGCGCCAGGCGCTCTCCATGCTCACGGCGATCCTGAAGCTTTACGACACCTTCATCTTCATCTGGTTTCTCGTGGTTTTCGTGGCCATGGGATTCGGCATCGTCAACACCACCCTGATGGCCGTGTTCGAACGCATGCGCGAATTCGGTTTGCTCAAGGCGCTGGGCATGCGGCCCCTGCGCATTGTGCGCGGAATCCTGACCGAATCCGGCCTGATCCTGATCGGGGGAATGGCCATTGGCAACCTGCTGGGCCTGCTCAGTTGCTGGCTGCTCTCCCGCAGCGGCATCGACCTGTCGGCCCTGTCCGAAGGCGTGGCCTATGCCGGCATGGCGCGCATCATCTATCCCCAGGTCTGGCCGCGGGACCTGGTGAA
>JBNKDU010000096.1:0-113822 GCA_050288425.1 Desulfobacteraceae bacterium
GATTGAAATATATATCTAAAAAAGGATTCAGAACTCATCATGAATACGATTCGCACCCGTTTCGCTCCCAGCCCCACCGGCTACCTGCATGTGGGCGGCGCCCGCACGGCCCTTTTTAATTGGTTGTATGCCCGGCATACGGGGGGGAAATTCATTTTGCGCATTGAGGACACGGATCAGGTTCGCTCCACCGAAGCATCTGTCCAGGCCATCTTCGATGCGCTGACGTGGCTGGAGATCGATTGGGACGAGGGGCCTTTCTTCCAGAGTCAACGTGCCGATGTTTACCGTGAATACCTTGAAAAACTGGTGAGATCCGGACACGCTTATTATTGCACCTGCACCCCGGAGCAGATCGAGGCCATGCGGGAAAAGGCAAAGTCAGTAGGCGCCAAACCCCGTTATGACGGCACCTGCCGCGAAAAAGGGCTGGGACCGCAATCCGGGGCCGTGCTCCGCTTCAAAGCCCCGCCAGACGGTCAAACCATCATCGAGGACCGGATCAAAGGACGCATTGTGTTCGCCAATGATGAGCTGGATGATTTCGTGGTTCAGCGCAGCGACGGCACCCCTACCTATAATTTTGCAGTGGTGGTGGACGACCTCACCATGGCGATCAACACCATCATCCGGGGCGACGACCACGTGATGAACACCCCCAAACAGATCCTGCTCTACCAGGCCCTGAGCGCGCCGTTGCCCGAATTCGCCCATGTTCCCATGGTGCTGGGAAGCGACCGCACCCGCTTGAGCAAACGCCATGGCGCCACCTCGGTAACCGCATACCGCGACATGGGACTGCTGCCGGACGCTTTTATAAACTATTTGGCCCGCCTGGGATGGTCCTTCGGCGACCAGGAATTTTTTACCCGGGGCGAGTTGATCGAAAAGTTCTCACTGGAAAATGTGGGCAAATCGGCCGGAATCTTCGATCCCGTCAAGCTCCAGGCCCTCAACGCAGACCATATTCAAGCCACCGCGCCCCGGACCATCGCCGCGCACCTCAAACCGTTCCTGCGTCAGCAGGCCATCGACACCCGGGATGACGCGTACCTGAACGCCCTGATCCCCACCCTGCAACCCCGCAGCAAAACACTGGTGGATATGAGTGCGCAGGCCAGGTTTTATTTTTCCGATCCTATGGACCTGGATGAAGCCGCCGCCAAAGAGTTTCTCAAAGGCAATGTCCTTGCGCCCCTCAAAGAGCTTCAGGAAAGATTGACGGAATTGAACGACTTCACCGAAAAAAGCCTGGAAGCCGTCTTCGTCGCTCTAATGGAAGCCCACCAGGTAAAGCTGGGTAAAATAGCCCAACCCGTGCGGGTAGCCCTCACCGGCACCAGCGTTAGCCCGGGAATTTTTGAGATTATCTTGGTACTGGGCAAACAACGGGTATTGTCCCGGATCCAGGATGCCATCGTATATATCGAAAAAAGGGTGGCCCGGAACGCCGAATAAGGTGAATTCTGGTTTTTATTACTGTAATAAACGACCATGACGGGAAATTTACCCAAGTCAGGCATTCTGTTGCTGTTGATCATCCTGATCCAAGGATGCACCGGGCCGTCCCTGCTTTCCGAGGCCGGCGCCGTCCGCCGCAGCCTGTTCACTTATGAAGGGTCCGCTCAATCTGTCTGTATCAGCGGCGATTTCAACCAATGGTCACCGGATTCCCATTGCATGCGCCGGCAGAAAGGTGTCTGGAAAATCTATCTCATGCTGCCCGTGGGTGTCTACCGCTACACTTATGTGGTCAACGGGAGGGATCGGGTGGTGGATCCCAATGCCCTGCTTGCCGAAACCGATGGCTTCGGAGAGCGCAATGCCGTCGCCATTATCGAGTAATTTCCAATTTAACCGGCAACCGGTGACCAATGGGCTGCAGGCGACGTATATTTAATTAGGAAAAGCGAATCATGAACAGATATGCCCGGCGCAACGTAACCCGGGACGGCCGTTCGAGTTGAAAGAAAATCAGCTGATAAGGAATATCCTGGATGGCGACGCCCAGGCCTATGCCATTTTGATCAATCGGTATCAGCGTCCGATTTTCAGCTTGTTGCTCCGGATGACAGGCTGCCGGGAAACGGCAGCGGACCTGGCCCAGGAGGCATTTGTAAAAGCCTATGAGCGCCTGGAAAAGTTCAAATTGAGCGAAAAATTTTTTCCGTGGTTGTATGCAATTGCCGCCAATTTGGCTCGGGATCACTGGCGCAGGCAGCAGCACGCCGTCGGCCATGCCGATGCAATCAGGCAGATAGAAAAAAGCAGCCCGGTAAAAGTGACCGCCGAGGAAGAACGCCTGGCCGTATTACTGGACGCCCGCCGGTTGCGGGTTTGCCTGGAACGGCTGCCCCATGAGTACCGGGAGGCGCTGATCCTGCGCTTTCATGAAGGTCTATCCATGGCGGATATCGGCAAGTCGCTGGGGGTTTCCACCAGCGGCGCCAAAATGCGAATCAGCCGGGGGCTTGAAAAGCTGCGGCGCCTGTTCCAGGAATCCCCGGATTCTATTAAAAATCGTCCGCAACAAGCCAGCGAGGACAATTGAGCATGGAACGCCAAGACCCCAAAAGAGATCGGGAATACCAGTGGTTGACGAACCAGATCGCCCGTTTGCCCGACACACCGCCGCCCGCGGAATTCACCGGGGGGGTCATGAATCGCATATCTCCCAAAAAACCGGGTTTCTGGCGCCGGCTCCGGTTGCGCCTGCCCGTCCCGTCGGTGGTGGAGATACGCCCCGTGCCCGCCGCAGCCATGGCAACGGTCCTCATCGCCATCGGAATCGCCGCCAGAACCTTCTGGCTCTCCCCCGGGATCCATTCGCCGGATGGCGTACACGCCCGTACAGATACAAAAAGCATCAACTTTGTGCTGGATTGGCCATCGGCCGAAAAAGTGGCTGTCCTGGGATCATTCAATCACTGGTCGCCCGAGCATGATCTTATGCATCGCAACCAATCCGACGGCACCTGGCAGTTGACCATGCAATTGCGACCCGGACGGTACGCCTACGTCTTCATGGTCGATGATGCCTGGATCATTGCCGACCCCCGCGCCTTATGGGAGCAGGAAGATGAATTCGGAACGCGCAACTCCATTGTAACCATCGAGAATGGTAACTCAGATGAAAACCGTATTTAAATGCAGCCTGTCGATCCTCCTTCTTTTATGGTTTTGCAATGCCGGCATCACCCACGCGGAAAGTGCCGGTCCGCTGGAAAACGAGCTGCGGTTGGACCGTGCCGCAAGTTTGGATAGCGAAAGCCTGGACCGCATCCTGGAGGCTGCCCGGCGCAATGGACTGAGCGATGAAGAGACGGTCCGATGGCTGATCCAGGTGCGAAACGCCGCCCGGGATGCGCTTCCCACGGCGCCGTTGATCAATAAAATAGAAGAAGGGGTGTCCAAAAGAATTGATTCCAATCGAATCGAGGCGGCCCTGGGGCATATGGCCGACAACCTGAGATTCACCGACGCATTGACAGCCGGTGATTTCCAGAAAAATTCCGAACGCCCATCCACCGGGCACCAGCGGGTACTCATCCGATTGAGCGAACTGCTTTCAGCCGGTATGACTCGAGGTGAAATGCGCCGGTTATACCAATCCTGGCAACCCGCTAAACCAGGCCAGAAAGTCGAGGCCATGACTTTTTATGTCGTCACCAAGCAGGCCGGTCTCGACCCGGTGGAAGCAAACCGGATTGCATCCGCCGGCATCGAACAGAATCATTTCCACGGCTTTCCTCTGGAACTGGCGATGATGATCAAAGCGGCCAAGGCAAATAATATCCAATCTTCCGCAATTGTGGAGCATGCCCTGCGGATCATACGGGGCGAGGAAACCGTTACCCAGGCCCATCGCCTGATGGGTATCCGCCGGATGCATCCCAGTCCCACCCAGGAAACCAGGACCCGCCGCGAAAGAACCGGGATGTGGGGAACGCGAAGCGGGGGCAGCCTCTCCGGCGGCAGCGGAGGGAGCGGCAGTCATGGCTCAAAAGGTGGCGGTCATGGCGCAGGCGGCGGTAAGGGGCGCTGATCGATCCAGCCCGCTGGGTCCGTTAATTTATATTGGCCGCAGAGAGCACAGAGACGGCAGACAAAATCGCTGGGACCGCTCTGTGTCCTCTGTGGCTTTGTTGTTTTTGGTTATCCTCTGCAGGAACCGTCCTTAAGACGGTCCTGATCCCGGGTCCGGTCGCGGTCCTGGCCGGCGGCGACGACTTTCCAGGTGCCGCTCCCGATGACATCGTCCTGGCAGGAACCGTCCTTCAGACGATCCCGGTCACGGTCCTGGTCACCGGCAACCGCCAGGCTGACGCAACATAAGAGTGCCGCCAAAACCATAACAAACGAATACCGCCGCATAGACATAATTACCTCCCTTGCTTTTAATTTCAGTTAACTTGTGGGTTACGTGTCACTTCCGATGGTGGAAAGAATATCGTTGGAACATACGATCGTATTGTAATGATCTACGCACGACATAAAAAAAGGTCACATCTTTTTGGGGGGCGGCCGGTGAGCCGGGGCAAAATCCTCTTGACTCAGATTTCGATTTTCATTATGTTTTTCCGGTCCTGAATGCTGGGGGATCGTCTAGTGGTAGGACTACGGACTCTGACTCCGTCAGCCCAGGTTCGAATCCTGGTCCCTCAGCCACTAAAAATCAAAGGGTTACGCGGTATGCGTGGCCCTTTTTTGTTGCCAAATATCAATGATTGGCACATATTTCCTTTTTACAGGGGCCACTCGTGCGACGTCAGGGCCCGAAGACAAAATACTATCCCGGTACAGAAGGAGACCAGCCTTATGGCCGATACCATTGCCTCAGCCTCCACAAATTTCATCAGTGCAATTATTGAAAAGGACTTGTCCGACAACAAACACGACGGCCGTGTGGCGACCCGCTTTCCACCGGAACCCAACGGCTATCTGCACATCGGCCACGCAAAATCCATCTGCCTCAACTTCGGCCTGGCCAAGTCCTACAACGGCACCTGCAACCTGAGGTTCGACGACACCAATCCAACCAAGGAAGAGGTGGAGTACGTGGACTCCATCAAGGAAGATGTACGCTGGCTGGGATTCGATTGGGACGACCGTCTTTACTATGCTTCGGATTATTTCGAGCAGCTCTTCAATTTCGCCTTGCAGCTGATCAAGTCCGGCAAGGCTTACGTGGACAGCCTGAGCGCCGATGAGATCAGGGAGTATCGCGGCACTCTCACGGAACCCGGCAGGGAAAGCCCTTTCCGCGATCGTCCGGTGGAAGAGAACCTGGACCTTTTCCGGCGCATGCGGGCCGGAGATTTCGAAGACGGCACCCACGTCCTGCGCGCCAAAATCGATATGGCCCACCCCAACCTGCTGATGCGCGATCCCACGCTTTACCGCATCCGCAAGGCGCACCACCACCGCACCGGCGACACGTGGTGCATCTATCCCATGTACGATTTCACGCACTGCATCTCCGATGCCCTTGAGTGCATCACCCACTCCATCTGCACGCTTGAATTCGAGAACAACCGGGCGCTGTACGATTGGGTCCTGGATCAGTTGGAGATGGAATGCCGGCCCCACCAGTATGAATTCGCCCGTCTCAACCTGACATACACGGTACTGAGCAAGCGCAAATTGATCCGACTGGTCGTAGAGGGCCTGGTCTCGGGCTGGGATGATCCGCGCATGCCAACCATCTCGGGTTTCCGCCGACGGGGATACACCCCCGAGGCAATTCGCAATTTCTGCGAGCGCATCGGCGTGGCCAAAGCCAATAGCACAGTGGATATCGCCCTGCTGGAACACAGCATCCGCGAGGATCTCAATCGCCGCGCCCCTCGCATGATGGGTGTCCTGCGCCCGCTCAGGGTGGTGATCGACAATTACCCGGCGGGTCAAAGCGAGGAGTTGAAGGCGGTCAACAATCCGGAGGATCCGTCGGCCGGCACCCGCATGGTGCCATTTTCAAAGGTGCTGTATATCGAGCGGGAGGACTTTATGGAGAACCCGCCCAAGAAATTCTATCGTCTGGCGCCCGGGAGGGAAGTCCGGCTACGCTATGCCTACTTCATCACCTGCCGGGAAGCCGTCAAAGATGCCGACACCGGTGAAATCGTGGAATTGCGCTGCACCTATGATCCTTCGACCCGTGGCGGCAATGCCCCGGATGGTCGCAAGGTGAAGGCGACCCTGCACTGGGTGTCCGCCCGCCACGCCGTTGACGCCCGGGTCCGGCTCTACGACCGGCTCTTCGTAAAGGAAACCCCCGACGAAAAAGCAGAAGGCCAAACCTTCAAAGACTTCATCAACCCCGACTCGCTGGAAACCCTGGACGGGTGCAAACTGGAACCGGATCTGGCCCGGGCAAAGGCTGGCAATTTCTATCAATTCGAACGGCTGGGCTATTTCTGCATCGACGGCAAGGAATCCGCCCAGGATCGGCTGATCTTCAACCGCACCGTGCCCTTGCGGGATGCCTGGGCCAAAATCGCCAAGAACAACCGCAAGTCCAAATAACCCCCGATCTTGCAAAAAAAGCAGCCGGATTTCGGCGACAACCGATGTCGCTGGAGATGATGCTGGCTGGATGCGACGACAAGGGTACCGCTCCAGGAGGATAAACGAAGGAAGGGGGGCGCGAAAAGAGAACGGGGCGGCTCACGCCGCCCCGCCGGCTAAAGGAAGATATAAATGAATATATCTCGGAGACTCCCCCGCGAAGTCTCTGTTATGCCTATCGGCCTTTAATGGTCGAACTTTAGAAAAAAAACGGCCAGCCTCCAAATTTTCCCTGTGGTTCCAAACGGCTGATGGACCGATAGTCATTCCTTACCGGGTCGGGGTCAGCTTTTGCGCATTATTTTCAGAAGCTTTTCAGCCACTTTCATCTCCTCCGGCATGAGCAATCCCGAGGAGACCCAGCGCTCGATGGATTCCTTGGTGACGCTGAGATCGCGGGCATAGGCCTCCAAATTCTGGTGAGAGGAGAGATCGATCTCATCCTCCATCTCTCTCAGATAGGTCGCCGTCTGATCTTGCCGAAGATCGGCCGTCCCATTGTCGGGTGCTTCTTCGATATATTCCATCGGCTTCGGCGCCCTCCGCCGGGTCCATAAGTCTCGCAAATATGTCCATATCGCCATTATGATGACACCTCATTGATTTGAATTGACCGCCCTTTTTCCTGCGCATCGTCCCAATGGATCGGTTTTGCGCTTGATTCCGGTGAATGTGCTTCATCCGGCGTATCGCTTGAAAACCTCGGAACATTGCCCTTGCATATTATCGGCCAACCCGTAGACAAAATTAAATCTTTATCCTCTTGCCGCAACGGCCCGGGCCGAGTAACACCCGAATTATTCGTTTTTATTCGTGATTCAAACTAGGTGCGAAAATATGGAATTTCCCTGGATAAAGGAACGCGAAAAGAGGACAGTATGCAGGGCTCGATCAATTCAGGAGGCGAGGCCTCAATTTGATGGCAAGGGAGCGGGGCCGATTGTGTAGGATCGGGGCTGTATCTCTTCGCACGGCAAAGTACTCGCGTCAACGGAGAATGGCCGTCCCAATTCAATGAACCACCGTCAGGCGAACACAATTCCGGCGTAGCCGACGAAACTATCTCCCGGGCTCTTGTCGTGGCTGGTGGCGTAGTCCAAGAGCCGGGCCTTTTTCGCATCCATCCGGACCAACGCGGCAACCGCCGCGGCGGCCGCGCCGGAACAGCATGCATTCTGGTGGTGAAGACCTTGTTCCATCACCTGCTCCGGTGCCATGGACATGGCGGCATCGATCAATTGGCGGTCATTGGTTTCGCGTACCCAGTGCAGGCCGGAAGTGCCCCTGCCGTGGGGTTCGAAACCGTAATTGGGACCGTAATGGGTCAGATCGGTGGATCCGATGATGCGCAATTGCCGGCCATGCTTCCGCGACCAGTCCGCCACGGCGCGACCGATCTCCAGCGAAGCGGCGGCGGGCGGCACACCCATGGCCAATACCGCCCCGGGGTTCAGCAGGTGCTTGATAAAGGGCATCTGCAACTCGATGGTGTTGTCCTGGATGAAGCGGTCGGTGGTTTCCAGTTCGAAGTCGAAGCGGGTTTGCAGATGATCGGCCAGCTCTTCGTCTACGGGCAGGGGTCCGAAAGGCGTCTCCCATTGGCCGCGGGGCATCATGTAGTTGGGGGAATGGACATGCAGATGCATGCCGAACACCACCACCAGGTCCGGCGACGCCGGCGCCCTCAAGGCACGGATCACGTTGCAGGCAATGCGGCCGCTGAAATACCAACCGGCGTGGGGAACGATCCCGCCGAGCCAGTCTTCCGAATCGTCCTCGAGGTCGGGACCCTGGGCGATAAACGCCTCGATCTCTTCCTTGCAGGCGGCGGCACGCCGGGGGTACCAACTGCCGGCAAAAGCGGCTCTGCGGATCGCCATGGGCATTGTCTCCTGGCAGATGCTTCGATGAAATCAGGATAACATCATCCAAGGTCCCGAAACAAGCCCCGCATTCTCCTTTTCATATGCAAATTCATGATTATTATCTATCCGTTTGCAGCCCTCACGCGAAGCGGCATCTGTCAATCCAGTCCTAGTCACGGACGTCATCGGGAGGTAACCATGTGGGAATACACGGACAAGGTCAGGGAACACTTCATCAACCCGCGCAATGTCGGCGACATCGAAAATCCGGACGGGGTGGGTGAAGTCGGTTCCCTGGCATGCGGGGATGCGCTGAAACTGAGCATCAAGGTGGATGAAAACCAAAGGATCGTAGACGCCAAATTTCAAACCTTTGGATGCGCCAGCGCCATCGCTTCCTCTTCCGCCCTGACCGAAATGGTGATCGGCAAGACCATCGAGGAAGCCCAGCAAATCACCAATGAGCATATCGCCGAATTTCTGGGCGGCCTGCCCAAGGAAAAAATGCATTGTTCGGTCATGGGCCAGGAGGCGCTGGAAAAGGCCATCGCCTGTTACCTCGGAGAACCGGTAAAGAAACCGGAAGGCAACGTGGTCTGTGAATGTTTCGGGGTCACCGATGTTCAGATCGAAAGAGCCCTCCGCGAGCACTCCCTGAAGACCGTCGAAGAGATCACCAATTACATCAAGGCCGGCGGCGGCTGCGGCAAATGCCACGATAATATCGAGGAGATCATCGCCCGGGTCAACGGCACCGAGGTGGACCGTCCCCCCAGACCCAGGCACCTGACCAACATCGAGAAGATCAAGCTGATCGAACAGACCCTGGAACGCGAAATCAAGCCCGCCCTGAAGCAGGATGGCGGAGACATTCAACTGGTGGATGTGGACGGCGACCGCGTGCTGGTCAAATTGATCGGCACCTGCGCGTCCTGCACCATGTCCCAGGTCACCCTCAAGGATTACGTGGAATCCAAGCTCAAGGAACTCGTGCTCAACACCCTCGTGGTGGAGGAGGTGTCCGCATGAACACGGTCTACATGGACAACAACGCCACCACCCGGGTCGCCCCGGAAGCAGTTGAGGAAATGCTCCCCTACTTGAGCCAATTCTATGGCAATCCGTCCAGCATGCACACCTTCGGCGGCAACGTGGCCATGAAGATAAAAGAGGCACGGTCCAAACTCGGCGATCTGCTGGGTGCCCAGCCCGAAGAAATCATTTTTACTTCGTGCGGCACGGAAAGCGACAGCACCGCCATCTGGGCGGCACTGAGAAGTAATCCCGGCAAAACCCACATCATGACATCCAAAGTCGAGCACCCGGCGGTGAAGAATCTTTGCGAATACCTTGCCCAAAACGGCTACCGGGTGTCCTTCGTGCCGGTGGACAACCAAGGCAACCTCGATATTGAATATCTCTACGACCACCTCAGCGAAGACACGGCCATCGTCAGCCTGATGTGGGCCAACAATGAAACCGGTGTCATTTTTCCGGTGGAAGAAATTGCGGAAAAGGTGCATGCCAAGGGCATCGCCTTCCACACCGATGCGGTCCAGGCCGTGGGCAAGCTGCCGATCGGCCTGGCCGACAACCACATCGACATGCTCTCCCTTTCCGGCCATAAGCTCCACGCCCCCAAAGGGATCGGCGCACTCTATCTGCGCCGGGGGACCAAGTTCGCGCCCTTTCTCATGGGAGGGCATCAAGAACACGGCCGACGCGGGGGAACCGAAAATGTCGCCTCCATCGTCGCCTTGGGCAAGGCGGCCGAACTGGCGGTCGATCACATGGAAGCCGAAAACAGCCGCGTCGCCGCCCTGCGGGACAAACTGGAGAATTCCCTGCTGGAGCGGATTCCCAATTCCATGGTCAACGGGGACCGTTCAAGACGCCTGCCCAATACCAGCAGCATCGCCTTCGAATACGTGGAAGGCGAAGCCATTCTGTTGATGATGGATGAATACCGGATCTGCGCATCTTCCGGCTCGGCCTGCACCTCGGGATCCCTGGAGCCCTCCCATGTGCTGCGCGCCATGGGAGTGCCCTTCACGGCCGCCCACGGCTCCATCCGCTTCAGCCTGAGCATCTACAACACGGAAGAAGAAGTCGATCTCATCATCGACAAATTACCCCCCATTATCGAACGGCTGCGCAAGATGTCGCCCTTCTGGTCGAAAGCCGCGGGCTCCTCCTGCAACGTCGCCGTGTCCTGACCCTCGATCATCGCCGACGACCCGGCCCGTCAACCGGATCGGGTCGTCGGGTCTCTTCCGGATGGATACCGCGCGAATCCTGGCGACTTCGGACGGCGACGAACGGTTGTATCAGATACGTCCTCCGAACTGACCGGCAACAAAAGTCTAACCGAATGGACGCCAATTTAGGCTTGACAAGCGCCATGGCGTACCCGATAATACGATCAATTCCAAGCAGTCTGACACGAAGATCCCCTGATCGCTCGAATCGTCGCTCACCAGTCAACATTTCGAATTCTGTCTCCAAACAGCAAACAGATGTCCCATTCGGCTTCGGTACCGTAAGCCGCAAGATGCGGCCGTGTTCGATCCGTCACCATCGACCAGATCCGAGTCTTTGCCTGTCCGAACCGCCGTTACGGCCTGGAGGACGGGAAGCGAACGTTAATCATCCAGCCTCGCCGGCAGTTGCAGGCGGCACCCCCCGATCATTGCAGCCGGCGATTGGAAGGACCATCGCCGCATTGTGAGGAGGAGATTCGTCATGACGCAGGTAACCCCCCGGGCAGACAATCGAACCGTCTGCCAGACCCCGATCCAGTATGCGCTTTTGAACACCGAACGATTCCACCCCAGCCGGGCATGCAATTACAGCCACGACGGATTGTGCTACGAGGCGACCCAACCCCTGGATACCGAGTCCGAAGTCTGCATCGTCATGGACAATTATATGCCGGGCCGGCCGGGGCCCGAAGGGTACCGCTCCTACCTGGCCCGGATCCGCTGGATCCATCTGCTGGATGATCGTTATGCCGCCGGAGCGCAAATCCTGGCCCGCAGTCACGACATCCTGGCCACCGAAGAGCAATTGCCAAAGAGGCTCTGCGACCTTTGCGGCACTTTGCACCCGGCCCACAGATTGGAGGCCCAGTCCAACGGGATTCAATTGTGCCGCCAATGCAGTCGGCACCTGCACCATATTCCTTCACCCAAGATACGCCAATGCGTCGAACGCTATCTACTGGGCAATGTCATCTGAATGTCGAGACGGCAGGCCCTTGCGCCGCAAACCCCATGGAAACCGATATGAAATACGCCGCCATAAGATCCACCGGCCGCCACGTACCGCGGCACACCATCCACAACGAAGCCCTGGACCAGTTTCCGTCGGGGGCCAAATTGATGATCAGCAGCAAAACCGGTGTGTTCTGCCGCCACCACGCATCGCCCGACCAGTGCACCTCCGACCTGGCCATCCTGGCCGCCGAGAACTGTCTTGGGGAAAGCGGAATCGGGCCCGAGCAGGTGGAGGCCATCGTGCTGTCGACCTCATCGCCGGATCGCATCCAGCCGGCGACGGCCACCCGGGTGCAACACCGGTTGGGGGCGCAAAACGCCTTTGCCTTCGACATCAATTCGGTCTGCTCCGGAAGCACTTTCGGCATCGCCCTCTGCCAGGCCTTGATCGGCAGCGGCATGTGCGCCAACGTGCTGTTCATAGCCGCTGAAATCTATTCCAGGTTTCTCGATCCCAACGATTTCAGCACCTACCCCTATTTCGGCGACGGTGCCGGCGCCATCCTGTTTACCTCCAATGAAGAAGCCGTGGGGGTCATCGATTCGGTGCTGGCCACCGACGGCAGCGGCAACGATACCATTTGTGTGCCCGCCGGAGGAACCATGATGCCTCTGGCCGATCTGAAAGATTCCAAGTCTGCCTACTTCCACATGAAAGGGCGGGATGTCTTCCAATTCGCCGTGGAAAAGGGCAGCCAGGTAATCGAGACACTGCTCGACAAGGCCAATATCGCCATTGGGCAGGTCAAATGCATCATCTGCCATCAGGCCAATGTCAATATCGTTTTGAAGATCGCGGAAAGACTTCGCATCGACGAGGAGAAGTTTTTCATGAACTTGTTCCGCCACGGCAACACGGCAAGCGCCTCGGTGCTGATGGCATTGGATGAAGCCCGGCGTTCTCACGCCATCTTGCCCGGCGACCTGGTGGTGACCGCCGCATTCGGCGGTGGACTCTCCTGGGGCGCCAACTTGATCCGGCTGTGATCCGAACGCGGAAACCACGCCCGAACGAACCTTTGCAAAGAGGAGGTTATCAATGGCTGTATCCATCGAGCAGTTGTCCACCGGTTTGGTTGAAGTATTTCCGGAAAGCGCCCGAATGGAATTCACCGCGGAAACCACCCTGGGCGAATTGCCGGAATGGGACTCCATGGCGGCGGTCAACTTTCAGACCTGGCTGTTGAAAGACTTCGATATCGAAGTCCCCCTGGAAATGCTGGCCGACGAGACCCGGCTGGAAGAAATCATCGCCTTCCTCGACGAAGCGGTGAACAACGTCGCCGTTTAAGTCGGCGATCCGAGCGTCATGACGACGAACCAAAGCGGGCTGGATCCCTTGGCGATCACCGATGCCTTTTTGGATGTGAATCAAACCTGGCTGCAAAATGACCGGCAGGGGCTGATGGAGATGTGCCTGGAATTACCCAGGGCCATGCTCCAAGCCGGCCAACAGGCGTGCGAACACGTGCAATCGTCTGCGGCCGACGCCCCCGATGGCGGCAGCGACCTGCTCAACCAGTGGTCCAAAAGCATGGCCTGCACGACGCGGCAATTTCAGGAGACGTTCACCGACTGGCTGACGGCCTATGTGGAGGCGGCACCCGGTGTCGATGGCGAGGTTCGGCAACGGGCCCTCTTCTGGGTGCACCAGATCGGAGCCATGCTGAAATCGGATAATTTTTTCTGGACCAATCCCAAGGCGGTATTTCGTTTCGTCCAAAGCCACGGGAAAAGCCTGGAGCAAGGAATACGAAATTTACGTGACGATCTGCAGCACGGCGATTGCCTGGTGAGCACGGCCGACCGCCAGGAATTCGCCCTGGGGGAGAACCTGGCCACGACCCCCGGGCAGGTGGTGCATCGCAACGAACTGGTGGAGATCATCCAGTATGCCCCGCAGACCGCCACGGTATGGCAAACACCCATCGTGATGATCCAGCCCTGGATCAACAAATACTATATTTTCGACCTGAGGCCGCAAAACAGCCTGGTACGCTATCTTGTCGACCAGGGCCGCACCGTGTTCATCACCAGTTGGAAGAACCCGACACCGGACATGCGGCGGACTACCTTCGAAGACTATATGAAAAAAGGAGCCCTGCAGGCCATCGAGGTCGCCCGGGAGATCACCCGGTCTCCCCGGGTGCATGCCACCGGCTACTGCATCGGCGGCACCCTCCTGGCATCCATGATGGGCTGGCTGGCGCGAACATCGGAGACGACCTCGGTGGCCGACATCACCCTGTTCGCCAGTCTTCTCGACTTCCAAAACTGCGGCGACCTGGCCGCGCTGATCAACAAGGCCTCCATGCCCGCCCTGGAACATCTGTTGGCGGCCAAGGGGCGCCTGGAAAAGGAGAACATCGCCGCCGCGTTCCGGCTGCTCCACCCCGCAGATCTGATTTGGCGCCATGCGGCCGGCCGCTACTTCATGGGAGAAGCGCCGCCACGCTCGGACATGCTCTTCTGGAACAGTGACAGCACCCATCTGCCGGAGGCGATGTGCCGATTCTACCTCCATTCCTTTTACCTGGAGAATCGGCTGGCCCGTCCCGATGGCCTGACGCTCGGCGGCCGCCCCATCGATCTTCGCCGGGTGGTGCAGCCGGCCTATGTGGTGGGCGCCACGGACGACCATATCTGCCCATGGACGGCCACCTTCAAATCCTGCGGGATGCTCGGCGGCCGCGTCCAATATGTACTGGCCGACCAGGGCCATATCACCGGAATCGTCAACCCGCCCTCGGCCTGGTCCAAGAAGAAATTCGCTGCCGGCGCCGCCACCCGGAGGCGGGATCCTCAAAAATGGAGAAATACCCGGACTTTTCAACAGGGATCCTGGTGGCCGCACTGGCTGGAGTGGCTCCAGCCACGAAGCGGCGGACGTGTCCCGCCGCCTCCCATGGGTTCGCCAAGGTATCCACCGATTTCACCGGCACCCGGAACCTATGTTTTGGAATAGAGTCCAATTTCATTCAACCGAATTTTTGCCCCAAGAAAGAAGGAGAAGAACATGGCGACCACACAATGGCAGGCATTGATGCGCGAAACCATCGCGGCTTGCGACATGACCGGAGTTCTCCAACAGGCGGACGACTGGCTCAAACAGGGAGTTGACTATTGGCGGGCATGGAATGCCTATGCGTCCTCCTATGGCGATCCTCAAAACTGGCTGGAGACGGCAGACGGCATTTCCAAGACCCTGTCGAACTGCCTGCAGGACTGGACCTGCCTGTACGGCCTGATGCCGGCATCTTCTGCCCAAGCGGACACCGCCAAATTGGAAGAGTTCAAAAAAACCGCCGATGCCCAACTCGCGGAAATCAAGAAAGAGCGGGCCGCGCTGAAGCGCAACCTGACCTTGAAGGAAAGGACCCTCCAGTCCCAACTCGACGATTTGAAGAAACAGGGGGATCTCGTGCGTAAACAGGAGACAGAAATCGACACCCTGCAGGCCAAGGTCAAATCCCAGGCGGAACGTCTGCTTCTATTGGAGGCCGCCGCAAAGAACCATGCCAAACCCGCCGCCCAGCCCGTGGCCGGTGCAACGGTACCCCCGGCCGTCAAATAAGGTCCCAATCCCAGCGAACGGGAAAAAGAAAACCGGGTCCCCTGGGACCCGGTTTTCTTTGCGGATCGATAACCAAAATCAAGGCGAAGGGCTCGCCCAAATATGACTTCACATTTTCATGCGCCGACGCATCCTGCCCGTGGGCGCCTTGCCAGACAGGCGCCTCAACACCTAAAATGGGAAACTTATTTCTGCGCGAACCCTTAGCAACCGTTGTTTTGGTACGGCAAACCGACTCCGCATGGGCGACGTCACCCGTCGTTCTTCGTCAGCTTGTCCCGGACCCGCCGCCGCAGCCACGACATCCAATCCTCCAGACCTTCCCCGGTCTGGGCGGATATATCGAAAATGGGTATCCCCGGATGCACCTGAAGCACACTGGCATGGACGGCCTCGATATCCACTTCCAGGTAGGGCAACAGGTCCACCTTGTTGATCAGCGCGGCGTCGGCCACCCGGAACATGAGGGGATATTTGACGGGCTTGTCCTCGCCCTCGGTGACGCTGAGCATTACCACCCGCAGATCTTCTCCGATATCGAACTCCGCCGGACAGACCAGGTTGCCGATATTCTCCACGATCAGCAGGTCGATGGCCTCCAGGTTCAGTGTCGCCACCGCCGTCTCGATGACATGGGCGGCCAGGTGGCACTCGCCACCGAACTGGTCGGTATTGATCTGAACCACCGGCGCACCGCTTTCGGCCAGCTTATCGGCATCGTGGGTGGAACAGATATCGCCCACGATGACCGCACAGCGCAACTCCGGCATCAACTTGCCCAGACTGCGCACCAGGGTGGTGGTCTTGCCCGATCCCGGCGAACTCATCATATTGAGTACATAGACTTTTTTTTCAGCGAACTTCCTGCGCAATTGCCCGGCCATCATTTTGTTGGCATCCAACACATTGCGCACCACTTCAATCCGCCGGGTGGACGAGGTCTGACGGCCGCCCGCCGCTGCATCCCCGTGACCGGGATGAGGACGTTTGGGGTCATGATGATGCACGCGCCGGGTTCGATAAAGCGCAAACATAGTCTTATTCCTCCTCCAATTCGATGCTCTCGATATCCAATTCCCGGCCGGACAGCAACTCCAGGGAGCCACTGTCGCATCGAGGGCATTGGAAGGCGGGGGCGTCGATTTCCCAGAGATTTGCACAGTCATTGCAGCGGGCTGTTACCGCGATCTCCTCGATGTGCAGTTGGGCTCCTTCGGCGGGTCCATCCTTGGCGGCGATCTCAAAACAGAATTTCAGGCTCTGCGGCACGACGGCGCTGAGCCGGCCCACCCGGAGATTGATGCGCGCCACCCTGGGATGGATCATATCCCCGGGGATGGATTCATTGACGATGCGGAGAATTTCCGCGGCAATGCCCATTTCATGCATATGCATGGTTGGCCGGTTCGCCGGTTGCCCGGTTGTCCGGCACGTCCTCTGTCAGACCGAATGAATCAACAAACGCCCCACGAACCGGTGCCGCATGACAATAGAAGTTGGCCACTTGACCCACCGTAACCCGATATTTCGTAAGATACATTAAAAAGCTAATTTGAGGGGATTGATCTTCCACCGGCCAACCAGCCAACTGGCCAACCGGATAACCGGACAACCCCACCTACTTGAATGTCTCGGCACACACGTCCCCGAGGTCGGCCAGGTTCTCGCACACCGTGATGCCGTTGGATTTCATCGCCGCGACCTTGCTCTGTCCGGTGCCGCTGCTGCCGCTGATGATGGCGCCGGCATGGCCCATGCGCCGGCCCGGAGGCGCCGTCAGGCCGGCGATGAAGCCCACCACCGGTTTGGTCACGCTGGCCCGGATAAAGGCGGCGGCCCGTTCTTCGGCATCGCCGCCGATTTCGCCGATCATCACGATGCCCTCGGTGGCCCCATCCGCCTGGAACGCCGCCAGGCAATCGATGAAATGGGTGCCGTTCACCGGATCGCCGCCGATGCCGATGCAGGTGGTCTGCCCCAGGCCGGCCTGGGTCAACGCATGCACGGCCTCATAGGTCAGGGTGCCGGATCGGGAGACCACGCCGATCCGGCCGGGACGGTGGATATTGCCCGGCATGATTCCGATTTTGCACGCCCCGGGAGTGATGATGCCGGGGCAATTGGGTCCGATCAGGCGCACCGGTTTGTCTTTGATAAAATTCTTGACCCGCATCATATCCATCACCGGAATGCCTTCGGTGATGCAGACAATCAGCGGCACGAGCGCGTCGGCCGCCTCCATGATGGCATCGGCGGCAAATGGCGGCGGCACGAAAATCATGCTGGCCGTGGCGCCGCTGGCGGCCACCGCATCGGCCACGGTGTCGAATACCGGAATCTCGTCCATGTTCTGGCCGCCCTTGCCGGGCGTGACACCGGCGACGACCTTGGTTCCGTACTCCACGCAGGCCCGTGTGTGAAACTGCCCTTCCTTGCCTGTGATGCCCTGGACCAGCAGCCTGGTCTCTTGATCGACGAATATGCTCACGGTTCTCTCCCTCGCGAATGGGTTATCTGTTCCGGGCTGAAAGAGTCGGCTACTGGATCGCCTGCCTGAGTTTTTCGGCGGCATCCTTGAGGTCCCTGGCGTTCATCAGGTCCAGTCCCGATTCCGCCAGAATTTTGCGGCCTTCTTCCAGGTTGGTGCCTTCCATGCGAATGATCACCGGAACGCGGATGCCCACTTTTTGGGCCGCCTGGACCACGCCCTTGGCCAGCCGGTCGCATCGCAGGATGCCGCCGAAAATATTGATCAGAATGGCTTTTACGTTCGGATCGCTTTGCAGGATGCGGAAGCCGTTTTCGATCTGCTCGGCACTGGCGCCTCCTCCCACGTCGAGAAAATTCACCGGTTTGCCTCCCGCAAACTTGATACAATCCATGGTGGCCATGGCAAGACCGGCGCCGTTGACCATGTTGCCCACATTGCCGCCTTCCCCCAGATGAATGTAGTTGAGACCGTATTGCGAAGCTTCCACTTCGGTGGGATCTTCTTCATCCAGGTCGCGGTACTCCTGGACATCGGGATGGCGGTAGAGGGCATTGTCGTCGAAATCCATCTTGGCGTCCAGGGCGACGACCTCCATGTCCGCCGTCAGCACCAGGGGATTGATCTCCACCAGGGAGCAATCGTAACCCACGGCGAGTTGGAACAAGTTGCGGAGCAGCACCGTAAACGGCTTCATGGCCTCCTTGGGAAGGTGAAGGCCGAAGGCGGCCCCGCGCAGGTGATACCCCTGAATCCCGACGTTGGGATCCACATAGATCTTGATGATCTTCTCCGGGGTCTTCTCCGCCACCTCCTCGATGTCCATGCCGCCGGCCTCGCTGGCCATGATGATCATCTTGGCCGTGGCCCGATCGGGCAAAATGCTCAGGTAAAGCTCCTTGGCGATGTCCAATCCCTGTTCGATGAGCAGTTTCTTCACCCGCTTGCCTTGGGGACCGGTCTGTTTGGTGACCAGGTTCATTCCCAGGATGGCATCGGCGGCGGCATCGAATTCCTCCCTGTTCCGGACGACCTTGACCCCGCCGCCCATGCCGCGGCCGCCGGCGTGAATCTGCGCCTTGACCACCATCGGATAGGAGCCCAGTTCGTCGGCCGCCGCCCGGGCTTCCGCCGCCGTGAAGGCCGCTTTGCCTTGGGGTACGGCGACGCTGGATTTGCGGAAGAGTTCTTTTGCTTGGTATTCATGGATTTTCATAAGATGGCCTCTCTCTACTCCTGAATCGGAGGATTGATGATGATTCGGATAACTCGCCCGGAGAAAAGCAGTCACATCCAGGGGGGGCTGGTGGCGGGCGGCGCATGGGGTCGGCGGTGGAGCGTCCGCGTGCGACCCCATGCGCTGGGAACCGTTGGTAGAAAAACGGCGGCCTATCCGATCATGCAGAGGATATCGCCTTTGGCGACGGTGTCGCCGCTTTTGTAGTTTACGGCCTGAATGGTTCCGCTGCACGGTGCCGGCAGGGCATTTTCCATCTTCATGGCCTCCAGAATCAGGACGGTCTCGCCTTCGCTGACGGCGTCGCCCACGTTCTTTTCGTAGCTGACGATCATACCGGGCATGGGAGCAGAAACAGGCGTGCCGTCCACCGCGGCGGTTGGAGCGGGCGCCGGGGCTTCGGCGGCCGGGGCCGGGGTGGGCGCCGGGGTTTCTGCTGCCGGGGCCGGTGCGGGTGCCGCGGAAGCAACCGGTGCGGCGGCCGGCGCGGGCATGGGCATGCCTCCAGTCGGCAGGGTGATCACGGGCGCACCGCCGGTGGGTTCCACTTCGACGTTGAAGTATTCGTTGTCCACGAAGACGTTGAAGGTGCGCATGTTTTCGCCCCTGGGTGGAGTGCCGGGTTTGCGCTCGATCAGCTCACCGGCCTTGGCTTTCTTGATCAGTTCATCGCGTTTTTTTACCTCTTCCATGCTGATGGGCTTGACGCTGGCCGGTGCCTCCTCCACGCCGTATTTCCATTGCAGGAATTTACGACCGGTGACCGGATAGAGAGCATAGAGTACCAGATCATCCATGTCCGCGGCGAGGTCGCCGATCTCTTCCCTGGCCTTTTCCAGCTCCGGCTCGAGCACCTCGGCCGGACGGCAGGTGATGGGTTCTTCTCCGCGGTCATATCCTTTGAGGGCTTTCTTCTGCAATTCCGAGTCGATGGGAACGGCCGTCTTGCCATAGAGGCCGTAGCACAGGTCCTTCACCTGGGCGGTGATCATCTTGTAGCGTTCTTCCGGGGTGTCGTGGAGCACGTTGTTGACGGTCTGGACCCCTACGATCTGGCTGGTGGGGGTCACCAGCGGAATCTGGCCGAGCTCTTTGCGCACCCGCGGCAACTCCTTGTAGACATCGTCGATTCTGTCCAGGGCGTCCATGTCGCGCAACTGGTTCACCAGGTTGGAGAGCATGCCGCCCGGCGTCTGGTGCAGCAGCACGTTGATGTCGATGATCGACATCTTGGAATCGTCGAGCAGGTGTTTGTATTTGGGCATGATCTTCTTCTCGAAGATCTCGTTGATCCGGGCCAGCAATTTGATATCGAACCCGGTGTCGCGGCTGGTGCCCAGCAAGGCCATCACCAGGGGCTCGACGGCGGCATGGGAGGTGCGGTAGGCATAGGGCGACATGCAGGTATCGATGATATCCACGCCGGCCTCGATGGCCTTGAGATGGCTCATGGGAGACATACCGGAAGTAAAGTGGCTGTGGAGGTGGATGGGCGGTTTGACCGCCTCCTTGAGCGCCTTGACCAGCTGATAGGCATCGTAGGGCGCGATGAGGCCGGCCATGTCCTTGATGCAAATGGAGTCGGCGCCCATGGCTTCCAGATCCTTGGCCTTGTTGACGTAGTAATCCAGATTGTAAACCTCCCCGCCCAGCCGCGGTTCGGTCATGGAGTAACAGATACAGCCCTGGAAATGCTTGCCGTACTCCTTGATCTTGGGTACGACGGTCTGGAAATTGCGGTAGTCGTTGAGGGCATCGAAGGTGCGGAAGATGTCCATTCCGTTTTCACAGGCACGGTCCATGAACGCATTGGCCACGTCGTCGGCGTAGTTGCGGTAGCCCACCAGGTTCTGGGCGCGCAGGAGCATGGAAAAGGGGGTCTTCTTGAAATAGCGCTTCAGGGTACGGATGCGCTCCCAGGGGTCCTCGTTGAGAAAGCGGTGCATGGTGTCGAAGGTGGCCCCGCCCCAGGTCTCCAGCGCCCAGAACCCCACCTGATCCATCAGCTCGGCTACGGGAATCATGTCTTCGGTGCGGCCACGGGTGGCGAACAGGGATTGATGACCGTCGCGAAGGCTCAGGTCCATGATCTTGATGGGGTTTTCCGCCTTGGGACGGTTCTTGTCGTAATTCATGGTGGTCATTTTGACTTGGTCGCTCATCGTTCAGGTCTCCTCTGGCTAAATCGTTACTCGGTAAGATCTATCGGAAGCGAGCAAACGCTTTCATTTGCATCAGGTTACGCATGGCCATCATTCCCTGACGTCCGCTCTGTCCCCAGTGATTCAGCTCGACGGCGGGTGGCATCGGAGGCTCCATGGCGGCCTCCAACGCATGGGCATAGGCTTCCTGCTCCTGTTGCATATAGGCACTGACGGCTGCTAAGGCAGCGGCCATCTTTTTTTCCATCTTTTCCATTCCATCACCTATGGGGTTGGCGGTTGGCGTACGGTGAATTCTACATTGGAATATTGCCGTGCTTCTTGGGCGGTCGCAGCTCCCGCTTGGTGCACATGATCTCCAGGGCCTCGATCAACCGCGGCCGGGTCTCGCTGGGTAGAATCACGGCGTCGATGTATCCGCGGCCGGCGGCCACATAGGGATTGGAGAACAGTCCTTCATACTCCTTGATCTTCTCCACCCGTTTGGCTTTGGGATTATCCGCGTCGTTGATCTCCCTGCGATGGATGATGTTGGCGGCCCCCCCGGCCCCCATCACGGCAAT
Source organism: Desulfobacteraceae bacterium (assembly GCA_050288425.1). Lineage (GTDB taxonomy): Bacteria > Desulfobacterota > Desulfobacteria > Desulfobacterales > Desulfosarcinaceae > JARRKU01. The sequence goes on from JBNKDU010000096.1 coordinate 21,732, forward strand.
TTCCGCGGTGGGCCAGGCAAAGGCCATGTCCGCGCCCAGGTGCCGGGAAGACATGGCGATGTAGGCACCGCCATAATCCTTGCGGGTGATCAGCAGCAGTTTGGGCACCGTGGCCTCGCTGTAGCACCACAACAGCTTGGCCCCGTGACGGATGATTCCGCCGTGCTCCTGCTGGCTGCCGGGCAGATAGCCGGGCACATCGGCGATGGTGAGCAGCGGAATGTTGAAGGCGTCGCAAAAGCGGATAAAGCGCGTGGCCTTGTCGGATGCGTCCACATCCAGGCACCCGGCCAGCTCCTTGGGCTGGTTGGCGATGATGCCCACGGTGCGGCCGTTGAGCCGGGCGAAGCAGACGATGATGTTTTTGGCGAAATATTGATGGGGCTCGAAAATATCCCCATTGTCCACGATGGAGGCGATGACCGCCTTCATGTCATAAGACTGGTTGGGGTTGTCTGGAATGATATCGTTCAGCGCCTTGTCGGTTCGTTTGGGATCGTCGCCGGTATCGATCCGGGGGGGGTCCTCCATATTGTTGGACGGCAGGAAGGAGAGCAGTTTCTTGATCTGGCCGATGGCGTCTTGGTCGCTTTCGCAGGCGAACTGGGCCACGCCGCTCTTTTCGTTGTGGGCCATGGCGCCGCCCAGATCCTCGAAGCTGATCTCCTCGCCGGTGACCGACTTGATCACCTGGGGGCCTGTGATGAACATATAGCTGCTGTTCTTGACCATAAAGACATAATCGGTCATGGCCGGAGAGTAGACGGCGCCGCCGGCCGTGGGACCCATGATGGCCGATATCTGGGGGATCACGCCCGATGCCACGGAATTGCGATAGAAAATATCGCCGTAGCCGCGCAGCGCATCGACCCCTTCCTGGATGCGGGCACCGCCGGAATCGTTCATCCCCACGAAGGGGACACCCGCCTTGAGGGCCAGATCCATCACCTTGCAGATCTTGGATGCGTGCATTTCACCCAGGCTGCCCGCCCTGGAGGTAAAATCCTGGGCAAAGGCGAATACCGGACGGCCTTCCACTAGACCGTGGCCGGTGACCACTCCATCGGAAGATATCTCAATATTTCCCATGTCGAAATTGGTGCAGCGATGCTCCACGAACATGTCGATCTCGCGGAAAGTGCCCTTGTCGAACAGCAGGTTCATCCGCTCGCGGGCCGTCAGCTTGCCCTTCTCCTTGTGCTTGGCCACGGCCTTGTCGCCGCCCATCGCGCGAACCTTGGCCTCTCGTTCGGCCAGCGCCTTGATTTTATCTTCCACATTCCCCATTGTGCGTTCCTTTCCCCGCCGAATTGATAATGGTACGGCGACCGATTCAACCGTTTGATTGCAACACAATTTGTCTTCCACAAACAGGAGGTTTCGGATTGGCCCAAATAACATAAAATGTTTAGGTTTTATAATCTGGCCGATGGTTGTCAAGCAAAAAAAGAAGCTGTTGGGCCGCGCTGGTTGGGGCGATCTGCCCCTGACGTACCCTGGCGACCGTGGCTTCCAGGTGCTTGCCGACCTCCCGGTTCCGGTGGAAACGCTCTTCCAGTCCTTCCTTGATCAGGGCCCACATCCATTGCAGGGCCTGATCCCTGCGCCTGGCCTCCAATTCGCCGGTGGCCGTCAGGCGCCGGTGATGGTCATTGACGACGGCCCAGATCTCTTCCAGCCCCGCGGAGGTGACGGCGCTGCAGGTCATCACCGGCGGCGTCCAGGTGCCGGACCGCGGCAGGGTCAGGTGCATGGCCATTTCGAGTTCCTTGCGCGCCGTCTCGGCCCGTCCGATGTTGTCGCCGTCGGCCTTGTTGACCGCCACGGCATCGGCCAGTTCGAGAATTCCCTTCTTGATTCCCTGGAGTTCGTCGCCCGCGCCGGTAATCATCAGAATCATGAAAAAATCCACCATTCCGGCCACCGTGACTTCGCTTTGTCCGACGCCGACCGTTTCGACGATGACCACATCGAATCCGGCCGCCTCGCATAGCAACATGGTTTCCCGGGTCATGCGCGCCACCCCGCCCAGGGTGCCCCCCGAGGGGGAGGGCCGGATGAAGGCGCCGGGTTCCACCGAAAGCCGTTCCATGCGGGTCTTGTCTGCCAGGATGCTCCCGCCGGAACGTGCGCTGCTGGGATCGATGGCCAGTACCGCCAGCTTGTGACCGCGGCCCAGCAGCATCATGCCGAAACTTTCCACGAATGTGCTCTTGCCGGCGCCGGGAACACCCGTGATCCCCAGCCGGACGGCTTTGCCGGTGCGGTCCAGCAGGCCGTCCATCAACTCCTGGGCCAGGAGGCGATGGGCCGGCAGGATGCTCTCCACCAGGGTAATCGCTTTGGCCAGAACACGCCGGTCGCCCTTGAGGATCCCTTCCTGATAATAGTCTATTGGATGGTTCGCCATGACGCGAGATCCTGCACCTTGCCCTAAGATCCGGTTTCCAGCGCGTTGAGCACCTGGTTGGCCGATTGGATCAGCGGCGTACCCGGACCGAAGACGCAGACGGCGCCGGCCTGCTTGAGAAAATCATAATCCGAAGGCGGAATAACGCCACCCACCACCACACGGATATCCTCGGCCTGGGCCGCTTCCAATGCCGATACCAGCTGCGGCACCAGGGTCTTGTGACCGGCCGCCAGGCTGGAGACGCCGACGAGATGGACGTCGTTTTCCACCGCCATCTTGGCGGCTTCCTCGGGTGTCTGGAACATGGGGCTGATATCCACGTCGAAACCGAAATCGGCGAAGGCGGTGGCCACCACCTTGACGCCCCGGTCGTGGCCGTCCTGGCCCATCTTGGTCAACAGGATCCGCGGCCGCCGGCCGTTTCGTTGTCTGAATTGATCTGTGCGCTTGCGCAGGGCCTCGATCACCGCCTGGTCCTGGTATTCCGCGGCGTAGACCCCGGAGATGCACTGGGTCGTGGCCACATAGCGTCCGAAGGCCTTCTCCATGGCATCGGAGATCTCCCCCACCGTGGCGCGCGCCCGAACGGCGTCCAGGGCGACGGCCAGCAGGTTGTCGCCCTTCTCCGCCGCCCGGACCACGCCGGCCAGGGCCTGCTCGACCTTCTCCGCGCTGCGCTCCCGGCGGACCGCCTGCAGACGGGCCACCTGTTCGTCCCTGACGGTTTCGGGCACTTCCAACACCTCATCCAACGGCTTGTCTTCGACCTGGTATTTGTTGACGCCCACGATGACATCCAGCCCCTGGTCGATGCGGGCCTGGCGGCGTGCGGCCGACTCTTCGATCCGCATCTTGGGCATGCCGGTCTCGATGGCCTTGGCCATGCCGCCCAACTCCTCCACTTCCTGGATGATCTTGCGGGCCTGGTCGATGATCGCACCGGTCAGGGCCTCGACATAGTAAGAACCGCCGAGGGGATCGATCACATGGCACACCTGGGACTCCTCCTGGATCACCAATTGGGTGTTGCGGGCGATGCGGGCCGAAAAATCGGTGGGCAGCCCCACGGCCTCGTCGAAGGAGTTGGTATGCAGCGACTGGGTGCCTCCCAGTACCGCCGCCATGGCCTCCAGGGTGGTGCGGATGATATTGTTATAGGGATCCTGTTCGGTGAGGCTCCAGCCCGAAGTCTGCACGTGGGTGCGCAGCATGCTCGATTTGGGATTGGTGGGATTGAACTGGCTCATCAGTTCATGCCACAGGAAGCGTGCCGCGCGCAGCATGGCGATTTCCATGAAGAAGTTCATGCCCACACCGAAGAAGAAAGAGAGCCGCGGGGCGAACTCGTCGATCTTCAAGCCGGCCTGCAACGCGGCGCGGACGTATTCCAGGCCGTCGGCCAGGGTGAAGGCGGTCTGCAGCACCGAGTTGGCGCCGGCCTCCATCATATGGTAGCCGCTGATGCTCACCGTGTTGAAGCGCGGCATCTCCTGGGAGCAGAAGGCGATGATATCGGAGACGATGCGCATGGAGGGCACCGGCGGGTAGATGTAGGTGTTGCGCGTGAGGTACTCTTTTAGGATGTCGTTCTGGATGGTGCCGGTGAGTTGGGCATGCTGGACCCCCTGCTCTTCGGCGGCCACGATATACATGGCCAGGATGGGGATCACCGCGCCGTTCATGGTCATGGAGACCGACATCTGGTCCAGGGGAATCTGATCGAAGAGGATCTTCATATCCTCGATGGAATCGATGGCCACGCCGGCCTTGCCCACATCGCCCACCACCCGCGGGTGGTCGGAATCGTAGCCGCGGTGGGTGGCCAGATCGAACGCCACGGAAAGCCCCTTCTGGCCGGCGGCCAGGTTGCGGCGATAAAACGCATTGGACTCCCTGGCCGTGGAGAAGCCGGCATATTGACGAATGGTCCAGGGCCGGCCGGCATACATGGTGGCCATGGGGCCGCGGACATAGGGGGCAAACCCGGGCAGGGGGCCCACATGATCCCGGCCTTCCAGATCCCCGGCGGTGAACAGCGGTGGAATGGTGATACCCTCGGGGGATTCCCAGGTGAGATCTTCCAGCGGCCGTCCCCGAAGTTGCTTGGCGGCCAATTCCTTCCATTGGTTAATGTCGGAACGATCGGACATGGCTTTCTCCTTTGGTGAGTAGGCATCGAACCCGCGGGACCGACGCGGCGATTCCGGCAAAGAACGGTCATTTACTCCCGGTCAGGAGGAAGTATTTGCCTTCGCAACTACGGTACGGGCGCTTACAGCTGGCGGGGATCCGTCTGCGGATGGGTAATGCCCCGCCAGATCATGTCAAACAACATACTGGATTGTCCGGCGAGGCTCTCCTGCCGGCCGCGCTGGACCCACATCACAAAAGACCGCTGAACCAGACCGAGCATGAAATCGAGCAGCACGCCGGCCCGCACATGGGGATTGAGCACGCCTTCCTGCTGCCCCTTCTTGATCACTTCCAGGTAGAGATTGATCATCCGTTTCTGTTGAAATGTCTTATCCGCCATCCAGGTGGCCATCGGCAGCGTCATGAACAGGATTCGCCCCAGTCCGGGGTTGCGCTCGTAGTAATCCAGCTGCAGCCAGAGGACCTTGCGCAGCTTCTCTTTCAGGTCTTCGATACCCTGCAGGTGATCGCTGATCCGCTCGGTCAGCTTTCCCAGCCAGATATCCACGAAGGCGAACACCAGCCGCTCCTTGCTGCCGCAATGTTTGTAAATGGTGCTGAAGCTGACCCCTGCGCGTTTGGCCACGTCGCGAATATTGGCCTTGTGAAAATCGGCGTTGGAAAAAACATCGAGGACGGCGGCTTCCAGGCGGGAATAGACTTCTGGGCGCAGAGATGTGAACATTGTTATAAAACACCTAACTAGATGTATTTATTATCTTTATTGTCTACTATCATTCGCATAATTTACAAAAAAGGTAACAATGTTATGGATATCCCTCTATATCCCCCCATATCCGGGATGTCAAGGGCAAATCGATTCCGGATGCCGCCATAGGATGCGGCGGCGGTTTTATCGATCTTCACTGGGAAGGCGGGTTGTCGGCAGGAAGCAACCGGATCAATCGCGCTGGCACAATTCCACCAGGACCCCCTGGGTGGCCTTGGGATGCAGGAAGGCGATCTTGGCGCCGCCGGCGCCGATCCGGGGGGTCTGGTCGATGAGCCGCACGCCCTTGGCCTTGAGTTCTTCCAGGGCCGCGTCGATGTTCTCCACGCGAAAGGCCACATGCTGGATCCCCTGGCCGCGCTTTTCAATGTATTTGGCCACCGGGCCGTCGGGCGCCGTGGATTCCAGCAGTTCGACTTCGCTTTCGCCCACCGGGAAGAAGGCCGTGGTCACCTTCTGTTCGGCGACGGTTTCACTGCCTTCGAACTTCAATCCCAGGACGTCGGACCAGAACGATCTGCCGTCGTCGATGCTGTTTACGGCAATTCCCAGATGGTCGATTTTCAGAATCTTCATGTTGGCGTCGCTCCCTATTTCGATTCTTGAAGATGATGCCGGGTTGAACCCTGGGGTCACCCGTTTTTGTTTTTCCTGGTTTACCGGTCGGCCGGTTCGCCGGTTGGTCCGGCCGGAACGGGCATCGCCATTCGACCTGCTTATCTGTATCTTGCCATCACCCGTTGGAAACCGGGCATGGCGTTGACGATGGTTTCGTCCGCCACGCAGAAGGCGATGCGGAAATGGCCCGGCCCCATGAATCCGCTGCCCGGAACGACGAGGATCCGCTCCTGCTGCAGTTCGCGCACGAAGGCAACGTCATCCCCGATGGGGGTTTTGGGAAAAAGATAGAAGGTGCCCGAGGGCACGGCGAATTCGTAGCCCGCGTCGGCCAGGCCGTCGCACAACAGGGCACGCTTGCGTGCGTAGCCGCCGGCATCCACGCGCAGCCCCTGCAGTTCGGCAACCACCCGCTGCATCAGCGCCGGGGCGTTGACGAAGCCGAGAATCCGGATGGTCATGGCCATGGCCGCCATGATATCGGCCTTGTGGGAGGCCGCGGGATTGACCGCGGCGTATCCGATGCGCTCCCCCGGGATGGACAGTTCATTGGAATAGGAGTTGGCCACGATACTCTGTTCGTAGGCATGGAATATGGAGGGCACCTGATGTGCGTCGAAGACGATTCTTCGATAGGGCTCGTCGGCGATCAGGTAGATGATCCGATTCAGCTCCCGTCCCTTGTCCCGGAGCAACCGGCCCAGCGCGGCCAGGCTTTCGGCCGAATAGATCCGGCCGGTGGGATTGTTGGGCGAGTTGATCAGCACGGCCTTGGTCTTTGCGTTGACGGCCGCGGCGATGGCGTCGAGGTCGAGGGTGAAGTCTCCATGGGTGGGTACGGTACAGACGCCGCCGCCGTGGTTCTGCACATAAAACCGGTACTCCGCGAAGCAGGGAGTGGGCACGATGACCTCGTCGCCCGGATCGAGCAGGGCCTTGAGGATGACGTTCAAGGCCCCGGCGGCCCCGCAGGTCATAAGCACTTCGCCGGCTTCCACCGCCACGCCCTGCTCCCGGGTCAGGTATTCCGCCACCGACTGGCATACCCGGGGATATCCTGGCTGGGGCATGTAGCAATGGCTGCCCGGTCCGCAAGTCGTCACGACATCCATCAGGGCATCACCGAATTCATCCGGGGGCGGAAGATTGGGATAACCCAGGCTGAAATCGAAGACCTTTTCGGCGCCATGCCGTGCCTTGAGTTCTGCCCCTTCTGCGAACATCCTGCGGATCCAGGAGGATTGCTCCATTACGGCGACCATCTTGCGGGCAACGGTCATGGCAATGATCTCCTCAATGAGTTGGCGTGCAAGTGTACAAACCCCGGGAACCGGGCAACCGGCGGCAGGCGCTGTATCGCCTCCCCTTCTGCCGCCTCGCGACGGACCTCGGTAAATGACGGAATCAGACCGCTTCTACGGATTTGACTTCGGGCACATGCTGTTTGAGGATGCGTTCCACACCGTTCTTGAGCGTCATCTGGGACATGGGGCAGCCCGAACAGGCACCCTGCAGGCGAACCTGGACGATGCCGTCTTCCGATACGCCGACCAGTTCCAAATCCCCCCCGTCGGCCTGAAGCATGGGCCGGATCTTCTCGATGGCGGCTTCGATTTTTTCTCGCATGACAATCTCCTGATTTTGATCGTATCAGTGCTTTTCAAGCGGGGTGGTCTGCTGCCGGGCATGGAACTCCCGCCGAAAGCGTTCGAATTTGCCTTCTTTTATCGCCCCTCGCATCTCTTTGGCAAGCCTCAAATAAAAATGGAGATTGTGCAGGGTGTTGAGCCGGTGGGCCAGAATCTCCCTGGCCTGATAGAGATGACGCAGGTAGGCCCGGCTATAGTGGCGGCAGGTGTAGCAGTCGCAGCCCGGTTCGATGGGCTCCGTGGCGGCGCGGTGAACGGCGTTGTTTATGTTGATGGTGCCGGTACGGGTGAAGAGCTGCCCGTTGCGGGCATTGCGGGTGGGCATGACGCAATCGAACATGTCCACCCCCATGGCCGTCATCTCCACCAGATCGGACGGCGTTCCCACCCCCATGACATAGCGAGGCGCATCTTCGGGCAGCAACGGCGCCGTGTGGGCCGCCATGGCGTACATCAATTCCTTGGGTTCGCCCACGCTGAGTCCGCCGATGGCGTATCCCGGAAAGCCGATGGCCACGATCTCTTCCACCGAGCGGGTGCGCAGGTCGGCATGCATTCCTCCCTGAACGATGCCGAACAGGGAGTTGGGCCGGCCGTGGGCCGCCCAATGGTCTTTGCAGCGCCTGGCCCAGCGGGCGGTGAGGAGCAGCGCCTCCTCCACGGCCCGGCGGGGGGCCGGGTGTCCGATGCACTGATCCAGACACATGATGATGTCGCTGTTGAGGTCCATCTGCACCGCCACGGATTTTTCCGGCGTGAGCAAGTGGCGGACGCCGCCGTCCAGGTGGGATTGAAACCGATAGCCCTCTTCGGTGATCCGGGACAGCTTGGCCAGGGAAAAGACCTGGAATCCGCCGCTGTCGGTGAGGATCGGCCCCTGCCAGTGCATGAAATCGTGCAGCCCTCCGAAGCGCCGGATGACCTCCGTGCCGGGCCGCAAATAGAGATGGTAAGTGTTGCCCAGGATGATCCGGGCGCCGAGATCGGTCAACTCTTCGGGGGTCACCGCCTTGACCGTGGCCTGGGTGCCCACGGGCATGAAGACGGGCGTCTCGATCTTTCCGTGTCCGGTTTTCAAGACGCCGGCTCGGGCCGCTGTCCGGGTACATTTGCTTGTGACTTGAAAAAGGGGCATTTGAAATATAGTTTTAAGTGTTAAGTGTTAGGTTTTAGGTGAATGAATTCTGCCGGTTTATTTTCAGTGAGTCGGCCATGTGATACAATGGTCAGATGATACGCCTTACGCCAGATATCCAAGTCCTCAAGTGAATGATACGCCATCGCAATCCCCATATAAAATGGGCACAATTCCACCACCTAACACCTTAAACCTAAGACCTAAATCGGTTCAGCTTCAGGTGAATGAATTCTGCCGATTTCTTTTCAGTGATTCGATCATGCGATACAACATACTCGATATGGATTTGAGCTCGGCAATCAAATCTCTTGCGTTTGATTTCGGGAAAACAGTGCCGATTCTTGCTGCGATATATATCTGCGTTCTGAGCTCCGCAGCCGATCCTTTGGCAATAAATAAAAACCTGATAAAATCTGCAGTTGAACCCCGCTCCGCACCTTCTCCGATATTGCTGGCAATGGAGTCGGCAGCACGCGTCATCTGATCCTTGAGACCATAATCTTTGCACTCCTTCAACATTGAGTACAATTCAACAGCAAGTGACAGGCCTTTCGCCAAACGTCCAAGTCCTCATATGAGTGATACGCCATGTCAACCCCCCCATATAAAATCGGCAGAAATCCACCACCTAAAACCTGACACATAAGACGTAAAACAATTAGTAAAGCAACATCGCGTCGCCGTAGCTGTAGAATCGATATCTTCGCTTGATCGCCTCGGCGTATGCTTCCAGAATCCGTTTCCGACCGGCAAAGGCGGATACCAGCATCAGGAGCGTGGACCGGGGCAGGTGAAAATTGGTGACCATGGCGTCCACCACCTTGAATGCGTAGCCCGGGTAGATGAACAGATCGCACATGCCGGTCCCCGGCCGCACCCGGCCGGCGTCGTCGGCACAATACTCCAGGGTGCGCACCGATGTGGTCCCCACGGCCACCAACCGTCCCCCACTGGATCTGGCGACGTTGATTTTGTCCGCCATGGCCGGCGTCAGCGTATACCATTCGGCATGGATATCGTGGTCGCGAATATCGTCGACCCGCACGGGCACGAACGTGCCGTAGCCCACGTGCAGGGTCAGATAGGCGATTCCGACTCCTCTTTCCTCCAGTCGCCGCAGCAGCGTTTGGCTGAAGTGCAGACCCGCGGTGGGCGCGGCGATGGCCCCCTTGTGGCGGGCATACACGGTCTGGTAGGCGGACCGGTCGGCGGGGGTATCCTGCCGTTGAATATAGGGCGGCAGGGGCATGTGGCCGAAGGTATCCAGCAAGGTTTCCAGGTCGGAGGGGCCGTCGAAAGTCAGAAAACCGGTATGGGCCGTCCATCGCACCACCGTCGCGGCGGCACCCCCGTCGAAGAACAGGCGGCTGCCCGCCTTGGGCCTTCGGGAGGCCCGCACCAGGCACTCGAATTCGCCGGTCTGGATGCCCCGGGGATAATCCAGTACCAGCACTTCCACCTTACCGCCGCTCTCTTTACGACCCGCCAGGCGCCCCGGGATCACCCGCGTGTCGTTGAGTACGAGCACATCCCCGGGGTGCAGGAGATCCACCAGGTTTTCGAACCGCAGGTGATTCAAGTGGGATTCGCCGCGCTCCAGGACCATCAGGCGCGAATGGGTCCGTCGGGCCATGGGCTCCTGGGCGACGAGGCCCTGCGGCAGGTCATAGTCATAGTCGTCGAGGGAATACACGATGAGCGTCCTAGGCAATACCGTTAATGGAACGAAATGGTTGGCTCATAAGCGACCGAAAAAGACCAGCGACAACCCGATTACCATCAATCCGAATCCCAGACGGCGCAGGGAGGCGTCGGGCATCTCCACCACTTTCAGCAGCCAGGCCTTCATCTTGTCGGGCCAGGCAAAATAGGGCAGCCCCTCCACGATCATCACCATCCCCAATACACACAAGAAGTAGCGCATGATGCCTCTCTGATTCGGATACAGAACGATTCGAAACCCTATCCGCTACACCATCCCCGGAAACAATACAAGAGAACCGGCCGGGATGCTGCAATTCTGAATAAATCAAGCTCACCGCATTCCATTTTCAGTTCGAATTGCGAGCCGGGATGAAATCCCTTGACCGGTCTGGACGCTTGGTGTTGAATATCGCTCCTACACAGCTAAATTCGTCATTGAAGAAGGTGAACCATGCAATTCGAACCCGTCATCGGCCTGGAAGTTCATGCCCAGCTCAAAACCGACACCAAGATTTTTTGCGGCTGCTCCACCGCCTTCGGCGCGCCGCCCAACACCCACACATGCCCGGTCTGCCTGGGAATGCCGGGGGTGCTGCCCGTGCTCAACAAGAAGGTGGTGGCCTGCACCCTGCGCATGGCCCTGGCCACCCACTGCACCATCCCCCGGGAGAGCCGTTTCGCCCGCAAGAACTATTTCTATCCCGATCTGCCCAAAGGCTACCAGATCTCCCAATACGAACAGCCCATCGCCGTTGACGGACACGTGGATATCGATGTGGACGGCGTCACCCGTCGGATCGGGTTGACCCGCATCCACATGGAGGAGGATGCCGGCAAGCTCATCCACGACGAGAGCCGCCCCATCAGTTTCGTGGATCTGAACCGCACCGGAACGCCGTTGATGGAGATCGTCAGCGAACCCGACCTGCGGTCGGCCCGGGAGGCCGGGACCTACTTGAAGGTGCTGCGCAATGTCATCCGCTGGATCGGCGTGGGTGACGGAAACATGGAAGAGGGCAGCTTTCGCTGCGACGCCAACGTCTCCATCCGGCCCCGGGGAAGCGACACCTTCGGCACGCGCACCGAGATCAAGAACGTCAACTCGTTCAAGAATGTGGAGAAGGCCATCGAATACGAAATCGCCCGCCAGACCGAAATCCTTCTGGACGGCGGCGAAGTGATCCAGGAGACGCGACTGTGGGACCCGGTCCAGGGCGTCACCCACTCCATGCGCAGCAAGGAAGAGGCCCACGATTACCGCTATTTTCCGGATCCCGATCTTCTGCCGCTGGTGATCGACGAACAATGGGTGCGGGAGATCCGCGACGCCATGCCGGAATTGCCGGACAAGCGCAAGGCCCGCTTCGTGTCCGACTATCGATTGCCCGAATACGATGCCGGCGTGCTCACCTCCAGCCGCGAACTGGCCGACTATTTCGAGGACTGCCTTACCGGGATCCAACAGCCCAAGCAGGCGGCCAACTGGATCATGGGTCCCCTCCTTGGCCTGCTCAACGCCAACGGCTGGACCATCGAACAATCCCCTATCGGCGCTCACGACCTGGCCGGGCTGCTGGACCTGGTGGAAAGGGATACGATCTCCGGCAAGATCGCCAAGACCGTCTTCGAGGAGATGGCTGCCGGCGGAAAGTCGGCCCAGGCCATCGTGGATGAACAGGGGTTGGCCCAGGTATCGGACAGCGGCGCCATCGAAAACGAAATCGATAGAATCCTCGCCGACCATCCCGAGGAAGTGGCCCGGTACCGAGCGGGTCACAAAAAATTGATGGGCTTTTTCGTGGGCCAGGTGATGAAAGTCACCCAGGGCAAGGCCAATCCCAAGGTGGTCAATCGGATCCTACAGCAGAAGCTTGCAACTTGATACCGACCCACGGATACGAATTCCCCGCAATCATTTGCCGGCTGCCGTCAGACCATCGAGGTGAAACAGGATAATATTGGTTCGGCCCGTGGATGCGATATTTTCCGATTTCTGTACGACGGCGGCCACCAGCTCCTGATTTCCATCCCGGTCCAGATCGGCCAAAGCAAAATCACTGATATATTTGGGCAGGAATCGTGTTTGGAAACGTGGGCTCATACCGAGTTCATCGCTCTTGAGGATCTCGATCCGGCCGTGTTTGAACAGGCGCGTCCGTTTGGTGATATTACCGGTGATGTCTTCATTGCGCAGCACAACGGCTTCTTCATTTCCATCGCCGTCCAGGTCCACCATTTCTATGCGCCCGCCGATATAGTGATAATCGTAGCCCGATAGATCTTCCTGGGATCTCGTCTTTACAAAAGTCGCCACCGCACCGTATCCGCGGGTGCTTACCCATTCCTGTCTCCCGGTGCCGTCCATGACTTGCAGTCGCGTACTGGAGTCGTAGGCGAATATGAGCTGTTCAGGGGATGAGGGTATGGTGCCCAGTCCCATGCCATAGATGTTCTGCTCCCGAGGCAGCTTTAACCGGGAAGCCTGGCGGTATTCTCCATTTTCCCAGACGATTTCATAAACCCCTCGATGGAACAATGTGTCCAGCCCGTGTTTCTGGCTGTAAAGCACCCGTCCGCGCGTTGGCACATGGATCGCCCGGAAATAGAAATTCAACCGTTCCGCAATGCGTTTGAAGTCGTGACCGTCATACTCGAGAACAAAGGCGCTCAATCTGCCGCCTTCGTCGATATAGTTGGAAACGAAAATCTCTTCCTTGCCGTTGCCGTTTACGTCCGCGGTATCCAACCCGATATAGTTTCCGCTGCCGTCTTCCTCCGCCATCCTGACGAAACGACCATCGATAAACTTATAGATCCACAATCGACTCTTTCCGGCAATTACGGTCTCCATGGCACCGTCGCCGTCGACGTCGCCGATGGCGATGCCTTGCACCTGACCATCGATCCGTGGGCCCCGGACCGCACGGGCGGCGCCGATCATGGCCGCACCTGATTCTGCTTCACCGATATGCCCGTCTTCCCCCGACGTCATGGGCTGTTGGAGGAGTTTTTCCGGATGTTGATGGGTTGGATCGGCGACCGGCTTGCCAACCTCGGGCGGACTTGCGGTCGACTGGGTTTCCGTCCGTTCCGGTCCCGAGCGACCGAAAACCTTTTGGCCGACCTCGACGGCAAAGGCATCGGCATGCTCTAGGATGCTCGAAGGATCGGAACCGGATCGGCTGAAGGCCAGGACCACGGCTTCGGTGCTGGCATCGACCATCCGCAGATCCGTGCTGACGCCGTTACCAAGCAAGGTCAGACTGCCGAATACCACGAAATCGGCACCGGCCTGGCCCGCCTGGGCGGAGGCACTGGCCGCGGTAAACGGACCGCCGCTGGAAGAGGCCTCTCCCATCGATACAACCACGACCTTTCCGGGTTCGGCCAGACGGGTGCTCAGCATATCCACCAACCCTTGGCGCAGGTAGGCCATTTCCGTGGGACCATGGATAGACGGCGGTAGTATCAAGACCTTGCTGATATGATCCGAAACTTCCGACCAGGCGGGACCATTGATCGACAGGGTCAGCCAAATCAGCATCACGGAACGCAACACGAATGAATTCAATGCGGTTCTCCTCATCAAAGCAATTTTTAACGCGATTGTTCATCCAACCTGCGGGTGCCGGCATTGCCGCCCCCCGGAGACCTGCGGACAATAGCACCTGATTCCGGAAAAGAAAAGGCCCGCCGGATAAGGCGGGCCTTAAAGTTCAACAATCAATCGATTGCAGCCGAAGCTGCGGTATCAATTAGAAAGAGACCGACAGAATCGCACCGAATGCGCCGTAGGTCTCGACATCACCTGCGAAATCCTCGCCTTCATTCACGCTGGTGCCGGTATAACCGAAATCCAGTGCGGCCTTGGGAGCCAACGCCCAGCTGACACCGACGCTGTAAAACAGCGCGCTGTCGATCTCAACGGTGGGATCGATGGCATCTTCGGCCTTGGCCAGGTAAATGACTTTGGCGGCTACGGTCAGGTCATCCATGGCCTTGTACGTGACATAGGGGCCGATGCCGATGGCGCCCTGGTTGGGACCGACGGAGAAACCATCGCCGAGGGGCTGCAAAGATCCAGGACCGTGGTGCGGCAGATAATAGTCAGGATAAATATAGTCGGCGAAAGTAGTGACATTGGTAATCACGGTTTCGCTGGCATCATCAGAACCCATGGCATAGACCAGATGGGTACCCACAGTCAGCTGGTCGCTCAGCGCCATGCTGGCTTCGCCGTAGAACTGAGTACCTACGAGGTCGCCGCCGGCACCGTCGTCACCACCGAAAAAATCGAGCTCGGCCACTACTTTGACCGGACCGACATTGCCTTGATACGTAGCACCGATTACGTTGGGCTCAAACTGATCGCCGTCACGGCCGTCGATTACAGCGCCGTAGAAGACGTTGATGCTCATCATGTCGTTCTTGAAGCCCAGTTCGGCGAAATAGGTGTCGGTGTCTTGTGAATCGGGTACGGTGTCTTCAGAATCGGCGTTGCTGCCGTTTTCACTCTCTTTGGTCAAGCCCACGCGGACCGTCAGCGGAGTCTTGACGGTCAACTGAATGCCCTGGCTCTGGTTGTTGTAAGCAAAGCCTTGACCCAGGTTGAACGTGTTCAGACCGCCGGTGATGTTCACGATGCTCTTGTCGATGCTGAGATAAGCACGGTCGATCATGAGGATGCCGTTGGCGGCGCTGGCGCTTGTAACGGCGGGATCGCCATCAGTGGCAGTAGTTCCGACGGCAAGACCCGGGCGGTTCGTCCCGTTGAGTTTGCCCCAGGTATCCTCGGTGATGTCGGTCCGCAGGACTGCCGAGACGCCGTCGGCGGGGGTCATCTTGAGCTGCAGTCTGAAGCGTTGATCCCAGTAATTCAGGTCAGAAGCGTCAGAATCCGTAAAATCGCTGTTGGAAATGGAATACGCTTCCACGCGCATGGAGCCCGATGCATCGAGGGCATCGTCGGCCATTGCGGGACCAACGAGTGCCAGCACCAAAAAAACTACCAATAATTTCTTCATCTGTTGTCCTCCTTAAGACAAACATAATGTGTTTTGGGAATCGCCAAACCCCCAAATTAAAAGCGCCGGAACAAACCGAGCCCTCAGCCGACGGGGCCTATCGTGAACCGTTTCCTCTCATGACGCCGTCCAATTTTTACGGATAGTTCGCTTCAAATCGGAAATCCAGCTTCGTTTCGGCTTTCGGCTGATCATCGGTTAAATCCGGCAACCAAAAATATGCGGCATTTCTAACAAGGCCAAAATGAAAAGTCAAGCAAATAAATTACTTCTCCATTAAAATTAAATTAATTAAATATTCAATTAGTTGCGTTTATTTTGAACAATTGTCGACAACTAAAAAAAGAAAAAATCAGGCCTTTTTGAAATAAAATTGGCAATTCCCGAGCAGATTTGCGGACGATAACGAATTGTATTTATAAGCATTTAACAATTTCGCCCGGGATTGGCGAACTGCTTGATTTTCTTCTCAGAAATAATTTATATTTCTGTTATCATTGTATTTTTCTATATTCCCAGCTTTCCCGAAATGGTGGACACGCGTCCTGCTTTCGCCGTCACCGACCTCATCGACCGGCTTTTCCCATCATACGATCCGTTTGAAGGCCTTTTCCAGGTCCCGTGGTGTCCATTGGATCCAGGTGGGGCGTCCATGGGGACAATGGGACGGCTCCCGGCAGCGGTCCAGCTGGTCCAGCAATTGCCGGATTTGTTCGTCCGTCAGCCGCTGGTTGGCGCGAACGGCACGATGACAGGCCATCACCTTGCGGCACTCGTCCAAGACCTGTTCCAGCCCGCGATTCAGGCCGGTTTCCACGGCCTTGTCCACCAGATCGGCCACCAGCCGCCCAAGATTATGATCATCCAGCAGGGCCGGCGCGGATTTGATCACGAAGGTGGTCCCCCCGAAAGGTTCGATTTCCAGGCCCATCTCGTCGAGCCGCGGGATCAGTTCGCCCAAAACGCGGGCCCCGGCAAAGCCCAGCTCCACGGTTTCGGGCATGAGCAATCGCTGGGATTCGATGCGGCCGCTGGTGCGCCGGCCGAGCCGTTCGTATACGACCCGCTCGTGGGCGGCGTGTTGGTCGATGAGGATCAACCCCCCCTCTCCCTGGCAGATGAGATAGGTGCCCTGGAATTGGCCGATCACCTGGAGATCGGCAAAGCCCTCACGGTCCCAGATCTTTTGCTGGACGTCGTGGGTCGACCGGCGGACCTCCGTATCGTCGGCGGTGAGCACTTGCGCCCCAGGCGTCCGGACCGGTTTGGCCATGGGCCGGTCGGTGGCTCCATCCGGGGGTGAGGAATAGTCGAAGGTCCGGGCGTCCGCATTTTCCGCAGCCGGCGGCTTGGGCGCTTCGATGCGATAGGTCGGCACGGGCTGGGCCACGGCCGCCGGAGACTCGCCGACGGGCTCCGTCCCGGCGGCCCATAAACGCCGGTCGGTACGTCCCAGGGTGTCGGCCACCTGTTGATGCACGAATCGGTGTACCCGGCGTTGGTCGGCGAACCGGATTTCATGTTTGGTGGGGTGGACATTGACATCCACCTGGTCGAAGGGAAGCTCGAGAAACAGGACGGCCAGGGGAAAGCGACCTTTCATCAGGCGGCCGCCGTACCCTTCGAACAGGGCATGCTGGATGACGCGATCGCGCACCCGGCGGCCGTTTACATACAGATAGATCCCGCGGGAGGTGCTGCGCGCCAGACGCGCGGGTCCCAGGTGACCGTTGAGGCGCAACGGTCCGGCGTCGGCCTTCAATTCGATCAGATCCCCGGCGGCCACCTGGCCCAGCACCTCGGCCACCCGCGTGCGCGCATCGGAGGTCCGGGTCCATTGTTTGACGGTCCGGCCGTTGTGGGTCAGCTTGAAATGGACCCGGGGTCGGCCCAGGGCCATGCCGGCCACGGTGTCGGCGATATGGCCCATCTCGGTGGGGATGGTCTTGAGAAACTTGCGTCGCGCCGGCGTATTGTAGAAGAGTCGCTCCACGCTTACGACGGTGCCCTGTGCCGCGCCGGTCTCGGTCACGTCCATGATCCTGCCGCCGTGGATCCGCACCTCGACCCCGGTGTCGGCCCCGCGGGGCCGGGTCACCAGGGTCATCTTGGACACGGCGGCCATGCTGGGCAGGGCCTCGCCGCGGAATCCCAGGGTCTCGATGGCATACAGGTCCTGGTCGGAGTGGATCTTGGAAGTGGCAAACCGCTCCAGCGCCAGCAAGGCGTCGTCGGGGTGCATGCCGGTACCGTCGTCCCCCACGCGAATCGACGAGCGCCCGCCGTTATCGATATCGATGACGATGCGGGTGCTTTGGGCGTCCAGGGCGTTTTCCACCAGTTCCTTGACCACCGAGGCCGGTCGCTCCACCACCTCGCCGGCGGCGATTTTGTTGGCCAGAATTTCAGGCAGGATGCGGATCCGCTTCATGGCACGGTCCCCGTGGAAACCTTCGCTCCGCTATCCTCAGATAGAAGAATCCGGCTCGCCTTTGGTCCACCGGTTCAGGTATTGGGCATCTTTGGGAGACAGGTTGAACCGGAGGCAGGCTTCATCCACCAACTTGCGGTCGTTACGATCGGGTTCGGTCTGACGCATCTCCGAAATCCATTTTACGGCGTTGCGAAGGTCTTCACCTTCAGGCATGATGGTCATGTGCTTCTCCTCGTTGGAGTCGAGACGTTCATCCCAGCGCCGGCCGCTGCAGGTGAATGTCGGTGGCTTGTTCGAATTGATGGGCGGCCCGAAGCAGCTCCGCCTCCTGGAAATGCCCCCCCAGCAGCTGTAATCCGATGGGCAGCCCCTCGGTGGAAAAGCCGCAGGGCACGGAGATTCCGGGAATGCCGGCCAGGTTGGCCGAAAGTGTATACACATCCGATAGATACATGGCCAACGGATCGCCCGCATGCGCGCCGATGGGCGTCGCCGGCGTGGGCGCCACGGGCGAAGCGATGACATCGCATCGTTCGAAGGCGGCTTCGAAGTCCCGGCGGATCAGGGTGCGGATCTGGGACGCCTTGCGGTAATAGGCGTCATAGTAGCCGGCGGAAAGGGCATAGGTGCCGATGAGGATGCGGCGCTGCACTTCGTCGCCGAACCCTTTGGAGCGGGTGCCGCGGTACATGGGCAACAATTCCCGCTGATCGCCGTCGCGCAACCCGTATTTGACGCCGTCGTAGCGGGCCAGGTTGGAACTGGCTTCGGACGGGGCGATGAGGTAATAGGCGGCCACGCCGTATTCGGTATGGGGCAGCTCGACCTCCACGCCGACGGCTCCCAGGGATTCCAGGGTTTTGACGGCCTGTTGGACGGCGGCGGCCACCTGGTCGTCCAGGCCGCCAATATCGAAATAGCCCTTGGGGATTCCCACCCGCAGCCCTTTGATATCCTGGTCCAATGCGGCTCGGTAGTCCGGAACGGTATCGGGCACCGAGGTGGAATCGGCCGGATCGTGGCCCGCGATGGCCTGCAGGATCACCGCGCTGTCGGCCACGGTTTTGCTCAGGGGGCCGATCTGGTCCAGCGAGGAGGCAAAGGCGACCAGCCCGGCCCGCGAGACCCTTCCGTACGTGGGTTTGATGCCCACCACCCCGCAGTGGGAGGCCGGTTGCCGAATGGACCCGCCCGTGTCCGATCCGAGGGCCCCCAGGCACATGTCCGCGGCCACGGCCGCGGCCGAACCGCCGCTGGACCCGCCGGGGATGCGTTCGGTGTCCCATGGGTTGCGGGTGACATGGAAGGCGGAATGCTCGTTGGAAGAGCCCATGGCGAATTCGTCCATGTTGAGTTTGCCCACCATCACGGCGCGCTGGGCCTTGAGCTTTTGGATAACGAAGGCATCATACGGTGGCACGTAATTCTCCAGCATCCGCGATCCGCAGGTGGTCCGGACCCCCTTGGTGCACATCAGGTCCTTGATCCCCAGGGGGATGCCGGTCAAGGGACCCATTTCGCCTGCGGCAATGGCCCCATCGGCCCGGTCCGCGGCCGCCAGCGCCTCCTCCGCCGTGATGGATATATAGGCCTGCACCCTGGGTTCCACCACGCCAATGCGGTCTAGTACAGCCTGGGTCAATTCCCGCGAGGAGATCTCGCGGTCCTTGAGCAGTTCGTGGGCACGGACGATGGTGAGGGTATGCAATCGCATGGTTCCACTCCTTACCCTTGGCCCGGCGTGGCCCGGCGACGTGCCGTTGCCGGTCATCCACCGGCGGAAACGGTCCCCTACCGGTTTCGCTTGGGCCAATTCCGGATCTTCCGGAGGATTTCGCGCACGTAGGCGCATTCGCATTCGGCCGGACAGAACCTCAACTCATCTACATGGAGGCAATACCCCGGACAATCGGCCCCGCCGGTGGCCCTGCGGGTAAATACCGGCCCATCATACAGATCCCGAAACTCTTCGGCGGGAACGGCCAGGGTGCCCAAGCAGCTATGGTTGAACAGAAAAATTCCCGCCGCAAGGGATTCGAAATTGACCTGGTAACCCACCAACTCCAGATCCGGGTCGGCCAGCAAGTCATTGCGCCGGTGCCAGGCAACGGTGCAATTGGGGCACGCTTTGAACATTGAAATGCACATCTTCTTCGATTCGGGTCAGATCACTTTGGGCACGACGAAGCTGCCGTTTTCTCTTTCCGGGGCATTTTCCAGGGCCTCCTCGGGCGAAAGATGGTCCTGGACCACATCGTCTCGAAAGGCATTGGTCAAGGCAATGGCATGGGTGGTGGCCGGAATGTCGCGGGTGTCCACCTCGCCCAGCTTGTTTACATACTCCAAGATGGCCGCCAGCTGGTCGGCCAGCTTTTCCACGTTCCGTGGATCGATTTCCAGGCGCGCCAGTCTGGCCACATGCTGCACCTGCTCCGGAGTCAGCTTCATGGATCGCTTCTCCCTGTGATGGATGATTCGGTTCGGGGGGAACAAGCAGGTCGCCCCGCCACCGAAGGTTGATTGCCGATCGCCGGCCGGTTACCGGGTATGGACGATGATACCCTTATATCGGTCGTTTTTCAATTTTTTCATGGCCGCTTCGGCCGCCTGGCGGGACGGGTAGGCCCCCACCCGCACCCGGTACCATACCCCCTTGCCGGCCACTTCGCTACGGATCTGGTAGGCCCGATACCCCTTCTTCCGCAGCCGGTTCACGAGTCCGGTCGCCCCCTGGACATCCTGGACCGCCGCCACCTGAACGGTAAACCGGTCGCCGGAGGATGATGGCGCGGGAGCGGCTTTTTGCGGTTTCGGGTCGGTGGTCGGCGGCGCTTTTTCCACCGGCGCCGGAGGTTTGACCGCGGCATTCTTCTCTTCCGGCCTGGGGGCGGAACCGGCAACGGCCTCCGGTCGCGGCTTGGGCAGATCGGGAATCTTCATCCGCTTTTCATCCCCGGGGTTCTTGAGTGCCTCATAGAATCCGAGTTGGGGCTGCTCGCCCGGCTCCCCCGACACCTGCTCTTCGACCCTGGAACGCTCCCGGGCCAATATTTCGGCCTTCCGGGCCGCCAGTTCCTGAACCAGTTTGTCCTTTTCCAGGTCCACCGGTGCCGTGCCGCGGCCCACCATGATCCCCAGCACGAACATCCAGACGGCGACAAAGAGAAACAGGCCGGTCCATACCAGCACCCCCCTTCGTGAGATCTGAATCGTCCCGCTGCATGCCTTGGCCAAACTACCCTCCCTACATCTTCTCGGGGGCGGTCACCCCGAGCAGGTCCAGGCCATTGCGGATCACCGTCTGCACGGCTTTCACCAGGCAGAGCCGGGCTTCGGCCAGCTCGGCTTCCTCTACGAGCACGCGGTGTTTGTTGTAGTAGGAGTGAAACAGCGACGCCAGGTTCATCAGATAATAGGTCACCCGATGGGGCGCCAGTGATTCGGCACTGGCGCTCACGACGTCGGGATAGCGCCCCAGGGCCTTGATCAACTGGATTTCTTCGGTTTCCACGAGGCGTCTTTCAAAGGCGTCCATCCAGGTCGTCCGGGGGTGACCCTCATCGGTCGCCTTGCGCAAAATACTGGCGATCCGCGCATGGACGTATTGGACATAGTAAACCGGATTGTCGTTGCTCTTCTGTTTGGCCACCTCCAGGTCGAAATCCAGGGGACTTTCGTAATCCCGGGTCAGGAAGATAAAGCGGGCGGCATCGCTGCCCACTTCCTCCACCACATCCTGGAGGGTCACGAATTCACCGGACCGGGTGGACATGGCCACGGGTTGGCCCCCACGCAGCAAGTTGACCAGTTGCACCAGGATGACTTCGAACTGGTCCCGCTGCCGACCGCCGGCCTCCACCGCCGCGGTCATGCGTGCAATGTATCCATGGTGGTCGGCGCCCCACACATCGATGACTTTGTCGAAGCCCCGCCGGTACTTGTTGCGGTGGTAGGCGATGTCCGAGGCGAAATAGGTGGTTTGGCCGTTCTGGCGCACCACCACGCGGTCCTTCTCATCCCCGAACCGGCTGCTCTGGAACCACCAGGCCCCTTCCCGCTGGTACACCAGCCCCCGGGCCTTGAGCTCCTCCAGGGCCTGGTCCACTTCGTTGCGATCATACAGTCCCTGCTCGCTGAACCAGGCATCGTATCCGATCCCGAACTTCTCCAGGTCGCTGCGGATGCCGTTGACGATGGTCCCGGCGGCAAACCGGGCGCAATGGGCCACGGCGGCATCCTCGTCATCGAACAGGGCCTCGCCCCGATCGTCGATAACGGCACGGGCGAGGTCCCGGATGTAATCCCCTTGATAACACTCATCGGGAAAATCGACGGTCGCTCCCAGCTGCTCCCTGGCACGCAGGCAGACCGACCGGCCGAGGGTTTGAATCTGGCGCCCGGAATCATTGATATAGTATTCCCGCTGGACATCGTACCCGCAGAAGGCCAGAATCCTGGCCACGCTGTCCCCCACGGCCGCTCCGCGACCGTGGCCCACGTGCAGCGGACCGGTGGGGTTGGCGCTGACGAACTCCACTTGAATCTTCTTTCCCCGTCCGAAATCGGAAGCGCCATAGGTTCCGCCCGCCGCCAGCACCCGGCCCACGAAGGGCGCCCAGGCCTGGGGTTTGATAAAGAAATTGATAAATCCCGGTCCGGCAATTTCCACCCGCGACAAGATCGCGTCCCGGTCCTCCAGGTGATCGATGACGGCCTGGGCGACTTTCCGGGGCGCCATCTTCTGGATTCTGGCCGACAGCATGGCGAAGTTGGTGGCAAAGTCGCCGTGGGTTTCTATTTTGGGCTCCTCGACTTCGACATCCGGAAACGCGGCATGGGTCAGGGCGCCGGAAGCAAGGGCTTTGTGCGCAGCGGCTGCAATCAGTGCGGATATCTGGTTCTTCATGGGTGGTTTGGCCGTTCCTCTTCTGGTGTGGATACTCCGGCGAATGGGTCAACGCGGCCGGCGCGGTCTGCACGGGGTCGCCTCCGTCGGATAAGCTGGAGGTTAATAAGAACTTTTCACATTCAAGTCAAGCCGGGCCGACCGGGGGTTCTGGGCAGTGGCATGTATCCGAGCGGAGAAGCCGGCGCAACGGGCAGGAGGTCGTTCATCAGTCTTGCCGAATTGGTTTTGACATTCGCCTCCATTTCCATTAAAAAAAGTCGATTTCAGGCTGCGGCCTGTTCCGCGATAAACCCCATTACCATCAAATCCATCATACCCTTCAAATTGGCGGACGCTTGCGCAACCCCCCGCCGGACAGCGGCGGTGCATTGCGGTCACGTCCGCAAGGGAGGAACCCGATCGATGGCGAAACCATATCTGGGCCTGGTGTTGGCGGCAATGATCCTGTGGGGCGCCCAAACGGCGGAAGCCCACTTCGGAATGGTGATCCCCTCGGATCCCATGGTGATGCAGACGGATTCCCGCACCGTGCAGGTAACCTTCAGCTTTTCCCACCCCATGGAGGTGATCGGCATGAACCTGGCGCTGCCTGCCAGGGCCGGCGTTGTGATCGGCGGCAGGGACATCGACCTGCGGGACAAGCTTCAGCCGACAAAGGTCATGGGGCACACGGCCTGGCGGCTGGACCATGCGATCCGGCGTCCGGGGATCTATACCTTTTATATGGAGCCCACGCCTTACTGGGAACCGGCCGAAGATCTCTTCATCATCCACTACACCAAAACCGTGGTGGCCGCCTTCGGGGACGATGAGGGCTGGGATGCGGAAATCGGGCTGAAAACCGAAATCGTGCCGCTGTGCAAGCCCTTCGGACTCTATGCCGGCAACGTGTTTCAGGGAGTGGTCAAGCTCGATGGCAAGCCGGTGCCCCACTCGGTGGTGGAGGTCGAATATTACAACCAGGATGGCAAGACCCGGGCCCCTACCGATTACATGGTGACCCAGACCGTCAAGGCCGACGGCGCCGGTCTCTTTACCTATTCCGTTCCCGCGGCCGGATGGTGGGGATTCGCCGCCTTGAATGCATCGGACCGGACCATCGACCACGAGGGCGAGGACAAGGAGGTGGAGTTGGGGGCTGTGATCTGGGTGCAATTTCTTCCCTGGCCCGCAAACCGATAGACTCACAACGGCGCTTTGACATCATGGCCCGCCTGGGGTAACCATGGTGCCTCGGCAAGCCATCCACCATTGGAAACGCGATGCACATCTCCGAAGGTTATCTTTCCGGCCCGGTACTGATCACCGGCGCTGCTTTGTCCGCGGCCGGCACGGCCGTGGGACTGAAGCGACTGGACTACGACCGGATCGCCCAGGCCGGAATCCTGGCCTCCGCCTTCTTCGTGGCCTCGCTGGTCCATGTACCCATCGGTCCGGCCAATGTGCACCTGATCATGAACGGCATCGTCGGACTGCTGCTGGGTTGGGGCGCTTTCCCGGTGATTTTGACCGCCCTGACGCTGCAGGCCATCTTCTTCCAATTCGGCGGGATCACCACTCTGGGAATCAATACCATGATCATGGCCGCGCCGGCGGTGACCATGCATTTCGCGTGCGGCCGCTGGATTCGCCTGGCGGGCTGGAAGGGCAAGGCGGCCGCATTCTGTTGTGGCGCCGGGGCCATCATTCTGGCCGCACTGCTCATGGCGGCCAGCCTGATTTACACCGATGAAGGATTCCTGGTGGTGGCGGGCGTGGCGATGGCCGCCCATTTACCGGTCATGGTCATCGAAGGCATCGTCACCGCCATCTGTGTGTCGTTTCTGCTCAAAGTCAAACCGGAGCTGCTGCCGGGACGCCCGTTCGATCAAACCCAAGTGAAAGGGACCCAGCGATGAAACCTGTTCTGGTCATCCTCCTCGTGGGAGCATTATCGATTTTCCCGGGTGCGGCATATGCGCACAAGGTGACCGTTTTCGCATGGGTCGAAGAAGGAACGGTCCATACCGAGTCAAAATTCAGCGGCGGCAAACGCGTCAAGGAAGGCCGGATCGAAGCCGTGGATCAAGAGGGCCGGACCGTGGCGGAGGGCATCACCGACCGGGAAGGCCGGTTCAGTTTTCCGGTGCCTGCAGGAGCCCGAACCCTCACCGTCATCCTGACCGCGGGCATGGGCCACGGCAACCGGTGGACGGTGTCGGCCGAGGAGCTGGGCTTCAAATCCCCGGCGTCCACGGACCCGCCCGCCCCTGCCGCCGTCGATGCAACCGCCCAGGGAACGGCGACCCCTCTGGATGCCGAAGCCATCGAACATATGGTCGAACGCGGCCTGGAAAAGCAGTTGGCCCCCCTGCGTGCTCAGCTGGCCGATCCGGCCTGGGGACTGCGGGACATCATGGGCGGCCTGGGGTATATCCTGGGATTGGTGGGCCTGGCCGCTTATCTGAACCAGCGCAACCGGAAAAACGATTCAGGGGCACAATAGGACCGCCCACGGGGAACCATGATTCAGGAACCATTCGCCCAGGGAACGACGCCCATCCACGGAACTTCTCCAGGGGTGCGGATCGTCCTGGCCACGGTCTTTTCATTTACGGTGGCCTTGATGCACCGGCCCGGCGCCTTGGGGGCGGCCCTGATCGCCTCCGCCGTTCTGGTGGCCCTGGCCAGGCTGCCGGCGAAGCCGCTGTTCAAGCGCCTGGGGGCGGCCGGGGCCCTGCTGGCCCTTGTCTGGATCCTGGTGCCCCTGACCCAGGGAGGCGAACCCCTGGTCCGCCTGGGGGTCTTGACCATCGGTCGGTCCGGCGTGGCCCTCTGCCTGCAGATCACGCTGAAAACCCTCACCATTTTGCTGGTATTCATGGCCCTGGTGGCCACCATGCCCATCGCCACCCTGGGCCATACCCTCAATCGGCTGCGCGTGCCGGCCAAACTGGTCCAGCTGCTTCTGCTGGCCTACCGCTACATCTTCGTCATCGAACAGGAGTACCAGCGTCTCTTTCGCGCGGCCAAGATGCGCAACTTCCGGCCGCGCAGCAATCTGCACACCTATCGTACCTATGCCTATCTGGTGGGCATGCTCTTCGTACGCGCCTCGGAACGCGCCGAACGGGTTCACCGCGCCATGATCTGCCGGGGCTTCCACGGCCGTTTCCACTCTCTGGCCGAGTATCCGGCGACGCCCTGGAACGGCGGTTTGGCCGCAGCCATGGGCCTGCTCACCTTATTGTTGATCGGATTGGAGTTGAGGGGATAGAAGGGACCGGGGCCTTCCGGGCGGACCGATATACGGCATGGATGTATCAGCGCATCAAGCGGGAAATCAGATACAATTCCCAAAGGACCACAGAGCCGAAACAGCCGGCAAATAAATTCATCAACGCCCGGAACTGGATGTTCAGGCGCCGGATGAACACATAATGCAGCAGAACCACGATTATGACAGCGAAGGACGTGGACAGATATTTTGCCAACATGAAGGTCGTGGGACCTAATCGAAGGTAGTAGGCCATGATGGGATTGACTTCCCGGGCACCACAGTCGACGAGCCAGAGAGTCAAAAGCGCATCGGCCACGCTGAGTAACAATACCAGGACGAGCGCATAGAAGAGTCGGGGGCTGTAGTGATCCAACAGGAGCAGGCGGCGGCGGTCCGATTGGCGCCGCAACCGCCTCCGGTGGCCGGTCTTGAGCAGCCAGAGGAGATCGCCCCACCGCCCGGCACGCCGGTCCACACCGGAACGGCGCTCCTTCAATATGCCGGGAGGCATTTTATCGGGTATCGTAGTGCGCATCGCAACCAAAGCCTCTGCCGGAGGATCGGGCTCCGGCAATTTTTCATCATCGGAATATAACTATTATACAAAGCGCATGCCATCATCCCCACTCTTAATTATTTATGTTCTATATCAATTGGTTACCATCCACACGGCCCGATGGGGCACCAGCGCCGGGGGAATTGTTCACCCAATAAATGAGTAAAAAGGTTCATACCGGGCGTAAATATTAGGTCGCAGAAAACACAAAGGGATTACGATGGAAATCGTAATCCCTCTGAGATCTGGTAGGCGCGATTGGATTTGAACCAACGACCTCTTCCGTGTCAGGGAAGCGCTCTCCCCCTGAGCTACGCGCCTGAAGTGTGGTGCCTTGTTAGCACCGGGGCAGGGGTCTGTCAAGGCCAAAGCTACGACATTACAGGGCAATTGCCGTCCTAGCGATTGCGGCTGCCGTTGGGTTCCTGCAAAATGCTCATGCCGATGTAGATGTAGTGCAGTCCGGAAAGAATGGTAAATCCGGCGGTGCACCACATGATCGTCGGATGCAGCCAGGCCAGTTTCAATTGACGGGGATCGTAGAGCGATACCAGGACCATGATGATCTGGGCGGTGGTGGTGCATTTACTCACCAAGGTCGGCTTGACCGTGTATTTCTTCTCGGTGAGGGTCAGTATGGCCAGACCCAGAACGATGAATACGTCCCGGCTGATGACGACCACCGTAATCCACGGTGGCAGGACGTCCAGCACGGCCAGGGCGATGAAGGCCGAGGAGAGCAGCAATTTATCCGCGGCCGGATCGAGGTAGGCCCCCAACACGGTACGCTGATTCATGTAGCGGGCGATGAGTCCGTCCAGGCCGTCGCTCAGACCGGCGGCGGCGAATACCAGCAAGGCGTAAGAAAACATGTCCCGGAGCAATAAGATCACGAACAGCGGCGTCAGCAATATCCGGAGCAGGGTCAGGATGTTGGGAATGCTGAAGGTGGTGGTGTGTCGTTGCAATGGAACCATCGTCTCTCTCGAATAATGGAGATGCAGCGAGTCGAAATCGCTATTCCCGTCGCCTAAGCCGACCCGTGACCGTGAACCCCGGGCAAAGCGGATTCCGGCGTCCGTCGGTGCGTCGGGGCTAGCGCGGGATCAGTTGCACCTCGATCATATTGCCTTGGGGCTCGCTGATGTTCAGTCCGAAAGTCTCGAAACTCTGGCGCAGCAAGGCATCGGCCAGGGCGCGGGCGTTGCCTTGATAATTCACCAGCAGGACGGCCTGGTCGTGCTGCATCTCTTTTCGCTGCACGGAGTCCACGCCGGACATGGAGCTTAAGGCGCCGCGGAACTTGACGAAACTGGCCACGTTACCGCTGATGCCCGCCACCCGGATCTCCACGGCCGATGCCGTATCCGCGGCGTCAAACCATGCCCGGGCGACCTCGGTCGCCAGGTCTTCGGCGGCCGATGCGGCGGCTTTGCCCAGAGCCTCTGCGCTGCCCGCATCGGGATTGTCTGCGCTGGCCAGGGCGTACTGAAAGGCCTGGCCCATCTCCTGGCCGCTGGATACGGCATAGGCCCGGGCCGAAATGGTCCCCCGAAAGGATTGCAGCGTCGCCCCCATGGTGTTGGGCGCCGCTTCGGCCACGGCCTGGGCGACGATGACCACGTCGGCGCCGGTCTTTCGTCCGAGTTGGACGGCGCCGGCGACTCCCAGCTCCAGGGGCAGCCCACCATCGGCCACCGCTTCCGGGCGGACCTGGCCGAATCCTTTGGCGGCCAGGCCCTTCTGCAGGGCATCGGCGGCGGGACCGGAGACCCAGACGCCGTGTCCGCCCCACCAATACTGAAATTCGGCAGCGCCGGCCGCCTTCTCGGCAATGCAGTAAAGCACTTGCGGGTAAGGCCGGCGGCCCAGATGAATGCCGGCTTTTTTCAGCCCGCGCTTCAGCATCTCCACGGAAACATTGACCTTCACCATCACCCGATACTGCTTGGCACCGATGGATTCGGTGAGCATCTCGTAATTGAGGATGTAGGGATCGGGGTTGGCCAGAATGGAATCGCTCAGCACCTGAAAATGGCCCACCGCCACCTTGTCCGGAACCAGATCCAATAGGACGCGGGTGATGGCGGCCACCAGGCCGTCGGCGATGGCGGCTTCCCGGCTGGCCGACGTGTCGGCGCCCTGAATGAGGCTGCCGCCAACCGCATGGACCGTGACGACCCGCTGGTCACCGGCGTCGGCTGCCCCGGAAACAGGGATGAAGCAAAGGGAGATGATCGTAAGGGCGGCCCACAGGGCTGGTCTCCGAATGATCCGGCATTGCATGGAATTCCTCCTTATCATGGAAGCCAATATAGCATGGATGGGTCCGATGATCGACGGATTCGTCGGTATTGACGACCGGTGGGGGCAACCTCACACCGAGCGGACCAGCGCATATTGAGCGATATCGGTGAGAAGATTGCGGGTCCCGTTCCCATCGAACCGATTCAGGGCGCCGATGGCGGCGGCCACATGGTCCCGGGCGCATTGTCGCGTGTAGTCGATGCCGCCGCAGCTTTTCAGCAAGTCGATCAGCCGTTGGAATTGAGCCGGCGTGAAGGAGCGCGCCTCCAGCATAGCGATCAGCCATCGGCGGTCCTCCCGGCTGATCCGGTCGAGGGCATAAATTACCGGCAGGGTGAGTTTGCCTTCCCGCAGGTCCGCGCCCACCTGCTTTCCCAGGACGTTGGAATCGAGGGTGTAATCCAGCAGATCGTCGGCCATTTGGAAGGCCATGCCCAGATGATGGCCGTAATCGCCGAGCGCCTGCACCTGCCGCGGCTCGGCCCGGCTGATGAGGGCGCCGGTGCGACAGGCGCCCTGAAAGAGCACCGCGGTCTTGCAACGGATGACTTCCCGGTATTGGGATTCATCCAGGGTCGTATCGCCGATGCGGGCCAGTTGTTCGATTTCTCCCTGGGACATCTGTTCGGTGATGGCCGCGATGGTTCGAATTACCTCCGGCGATCCGGTATCGGCCGCCAGGGAGAGGGCCCTCGCCAGCAGAAAATCGCCGGTGAGCACGGCCTTGGGCGGATCCCATTGGTGGTGGGCCGCGGGTGCGCCGCGGCGAATGGCACCGCCGTCCACCACATCATCGTGGAGCAGGGTGGCGGCGTGCAGGTACTCGAAGATCACGGCGTATTTCGCCGGTCCATCGCCGGTGTATTTGCACAGCCGCGCGGCCAGCATCATCAACAGGGGGCGCAGACGTTTGCCGCCGGCAAACAGGATGTGGCCGGCAATCCGGCCCACCAGTTCGAAGTGGGGTTTCAGATGATCGGCCAGCGCGTCCTCGATAAGAGCCAGGTCCGTTTCCACCGCCGTTAGAATCTTTTGTTTCAGATCGTTCATGGAGGCTTCTTCACATCAGGTTGGGGAATCGGGTTCGGCCATCAGGTCATAATCCAGGGTTTCCGTGATCCGTACCGGGAGCATGGTTCCGGGAAGCAATTGCGCCTGGGACCTCACCAGCACGCATCCGTCCACTTCCGGTGCCTGGAATTTGGTCCGGGCCAGGTAGATTCCCGGTTCGGCATCCTTTTCCACCATCACCGGCAGGCACTCCCCTTCATAGCGCTCGAGACGTTCGCGGGAAATTCGTCGCTGAAGGGCCATCAGGCGTTCCAGGCGCTTTCGGGCGATCTCGGATGCCACATGGTCGGCCAGTGGATGGGAGGCCAGATCCTCTGCATCCGAATAGGCGAAGATGCCCAGATGGTCGAATCGCACCCGATCCATCAGGCGGACGACGGCGTCGATATCCCGCTCGGTTTCTCCGGGGAAACCCACCAACACGGTGGTCCGCAGGGCGGCATCCGGCACGCTGGCACGGATCCGGAGGAACAACCGGTCGAGGTCCGCTCCGCTGTATCCACGACCCATGGCCCGCAGGATGCGGTCGCTGGCATGCTGGATGGGGACATCGAAATAGGGACAGATGTTGTCGAAGCGGGCGACGGTTCGCAGCAATGTGTCGCCCAGGGTCTGGGGATGCCCGTAAAGAAAGCGGATCCAGACGGTGGGGTCCAGTGGTGCCAGCCGGGCCAGGAGACCGGCCAGATCCACACCGGTCCCCAGATCGCCGCCGTAGGCCGAGGTTTCCTGGGCCACGAGGGTGATTTCCCGGACTCCGTTCTGGATCAGGAATCGGGCCTCGCCGAGGATGGCCTCTGGGTCGCGGCTCTTTTGACGCCCCCGCAATTTCGGGATTACGCAAAAGGTACAATGCCGGTTGCATCCTTCGGCAATCTTCAGGTAGGCGGCGTGGGATTGGAAAGGCCTGCGCGACACCGGCGATTGGATGTCGATGCCGTCGGGATCGGGCAGCAGGCAGGTGCCCCGGGCCATGCCGCCCCGCACCGCGGCCACCACCTGGTCGTACGCCCCGGTACCCAGGAACAGATCGACCTCGGGCAGCGCATCGGCCGATTCGCCCCGGTACCGTTCGGGCAGACATCCGGCCACGATGAGCCTTCGGCAGGTGCCCCGGACCTTGTGTTCCGCCAAGGCCAGGATCGTATCGATGGACTCGTCCGCCGCCGATTCGATGAAGCTGCAGGTGTTGACCACGATCACTTCCGCCTCTTCCGGCTCCTGGGCCAGGTGCCAGCCGGCTTCCGCCAGGCGCGCGGCCATCATTTCACTGTCCACCTGGTTGCGGGCGCAACCGAGGCTTTCGATGTAAACGGTCTTGTCCATGGTCTCATCTGATCTCCCGGTTCCAGGGAGGCCAACGCAAAAGGCTGCCGGAACATCGGCAGCCTGATGGCAGCGCGGTCACCGCGCACCGGCAATGAAATTCGGTGCACCGCAAACCCTCGACTCGAACCTTCCCTGGAATCCGGGCACCCTAGATCGATTTCTTGATTTCGTCGGTCAATGCCGGAACGACCTCATGCAAGTCACCCACGATACCGAAATCGGCTTTCCCGAAGATGGGGGCTTCGGGATCCTTGTTGATGGCCACGATCACCTTGGACGAGGACATGCCCGCCAAATGCTGGATGGCTCCCGAGATGCCGCAGGCAATGTACAAGTTGGGCGATACCGTCTTGCCGGTCTGGCCCACCTGATCCGATGCCGACCGCCAGCCTTCGTCCACGGCCGAGCGGGATGCGCCGACGGCGCCGCCCAATACATCGGCCAGGGTTTCGACAATGGAATAGTCGGGACCGCCCATGCCGCGGCCGCCGGCGACCACGATCTCGGCTTCGGTGAGATCGATCTTGCCGCTTTCCAATTGCTTGCCCACCACGCGCGTGAGGCCCTCTCCGGCATTGACCGCCACGGTTTCCACCACGGCATCGGTGGGGGCGGCCTCGGCGGTGATGATGTTGGGCCGCAGGGCGACGATGGCCGGCGCTCCTTCGAGGGTCACATCGGCCAGCAGTTTGCCGCCGTACATGGGACGCACCGCCGTCAATTGGTCGCCCTCCATGCGCAAGGCCACACAATCGGTGGCCAGGCCGGCATCCAGCTTGGCAGACAAACGGGCGGCCAGCTCCCTGCCCTGGGAGGTGGCACCGATGATGACCGCCGTCGGGCCGGCGGCGCCGAAGATTTCGGCCAGCACATCGGTATAGGCGTCCACGGTGTATTCCGCCAGGGCCGCATCATCCGCCACCATTACTTTGGAGGCGCCGTAGGTCCCCAGCTCCGCGGCGGATGCTTCCACGCCGCTGCCCAGAAGCACCGCCTGAACTTCGCCGCCCAGCTGCCGGGCGGCGGTCAGGGCTTCGAAGGTCACTTTGCGAAAAGCGCCGTCTGCACGTTCTGCAACTACGAAAACCGTCATGGTTGACTCCTTATCCATTCAGATGCCGGGAACCGGGAAGCTGGCCATCGGCGGGAGAGACGCCCGCGCAATATCCTTTGTCTGAATGCCCGGCCCGTTGAGATCCAAGGGTGAACGATCGACATGCGTGGCGACCGAAGCGGTGGTCAGATGACTTTGGCTTCTTCGCGCAACGCCTTGACCAATTGTACGACTTTGTCCTGTACGGAATCTCCTTCGATGATGCGGCCGCCCTGGCGTTCCGGAGGGGTGTGGAACGCCTTGACCACGAGTTTGGCCTGCAGGGCCGCCGGATCGAGGCCCAAGTCGGCCAG
Organism: Desulfobacteraceae bacterium; assembly: GCA_050288425.1. Taxonomy (GTDB): domain Bacteria; phylum Desulfobacterota; class Desulfobacteria; order Desulfobacterales; family Desulfosarcinaceae; genus JARRKU01. Next base: position 54,473 of record JBNKDU010000096.1, read on the forward strand.
GGTCTTGGTTTCCAGCGGTTTTTTCTTGGCCTTCATGATTCCAGGCAGACTCGCATAGCGCGGATCGTTGAGTCCGCGCTGGGTGGTGATCAAGGCCGGTAAGGAGGCTTCCACCTCCTTGGTGCCTCCTTCCACGGTACAAGTACAGGTGATCTTGCCACCGGCGATGGTTTCCCGGATGACCATGGAAATGTTGGGCAGGCCCAGCAGTTGGGCCACGGCGGGCCCCACCTGGTAGTTGTCGTCGTCCACGGCACGATGGCCGGCGACGATCAGATCGAAAGACATCTCTTTGATGGCGGCGGCCAAAATCTTGGCCACGGACAATCCGTCGCAGTTCAGGTCGCCCGGATCGATGAGGACGCCTTTGTCGGCCCCCATGGCCAGACCGGTGCGGACAGCCTCGGCCGCCTTGGCCGGACCCACCGAAACGATGGTCACCGCGCCACCCTGGGCTTCCTTGATGGCAAGGGCTTCTTCCACGGCCAGCTCGTCATAGGGATTGATCACGTATTTCAAGCCATCGGTCTTGATGGACACGCCGTCGCCTGCGATGGCGATCAATGACTCGGTGGCCGGTACCTGCTTGAGCAATACCAGTATCTCCACGATCCCCTTCCTCCTTTGTCTGCGCGGTTCTCCCCAGACCGGCCCGGCCAAAGCTCCGGCAGTCAAATGGATCTCTGACTCCGTCGGGAAGATCGATTTGGCTAGTACTTCTGCTCGGGCGCTGGGGTTGATGGTTATAAGTGACTCAAATCATTGAGATAGAACTTTACTCAGCGAGGTTTGTAATAAACTAGGCATTTAATGTCAACGCCAAAACGCGGCGGGTTCGTCACTCGTCTTCGAAAATGATATCGACCTTCTGAAAGTCGCGCGGTTCGAAAGCTTCGATGTTCTTGCCTCTTTGCATGAAACCGTCCATCTGCTTGTGGGCGCTCTCGTACATACCCAGTACGGCGGTCAGCCGGTCGGTGAGCAGGTCCTCCTCGCCCAGCTCGGCAAAGGCGTCCTTCAGCAGCTTGCGTCCCTGCTCCAGATGGCGGGTGACCAGTTCGAAAATGGCTTTGCGCTTGGCGTGGCGCTTGCGCTCCTTGGTGATGATGGGCAACAGCCGCTGGACGGAGATCTCGATGAGCACATCCCGGGGGGCGTTGAAATGCTGGGCGATATCTTCGAGGCTCAGCAGGGCGTTGCGGCTCATGACAAATGTTTTCTGGACCCGGTCGGCGGATTTCAGGCGGGCATTGCTGAATTTCCTGGCGATGACGCTCAGCGTGTCGGTGTCCTGAAACAGATGGTCGAACAGCGACTTTTGCTTGATGCCCATCTGGGCGGCCACGATGCTGATGGCATTGATACAGCCGGAGGTAAGCTTGAAGGTGGCGCGGACAGACTGCCGCCCGCGCAGGTCGTTGAAGGTGGCGCCGGGGAAATCGAAGGAGTCGAAAATGTCGGATGCATCGTCGTTGGCCATATCCGCCTCGCAGTCAATTACGCATCAAAGACATTATCAATATAGGCTCATCACTTAAGTAATGCAACCCACGATCTCCGGCGTACCGGTTGCAGCGTCTCTCTGCTCCGGACGGCCGCATGCTCAACTGTTTTGGAATAATCCTGCGGGTGCCTCGCAGGCATCGCCGGCCCGTTTGGACTTGCGCACCTCCACATAGTGGGCGGCAGCCAGGGCGGCCAGGCAGCCATCGCCGGCGGCCAGTACGATCTGGCGGGCATAACGCTGCCGCAGATCTCCCACCGCATAGATTCCCGGCGTGTTGGTTTCGCACTTTTCATCGGTGACCACGAAACCATCGGCGTCCATGCGGGTACCGGCGGGAACCAACTGGTTGTTGGGCTCGAAGCCGATGAAAATGAAGATCCCGTCGATGGTCATCCGACGCTGCTCTCCGTTTTGGGTGTCCTGCACACGGACGCCGTCCACGCCATCGGCCGACGCATTGATCTCTGTAACCACGCTGTTCCACAGGATCTCGATGTTGCAATCCTCTTTGACCCGCTGCTGCAGGATCATGCTGGCCCGCAGGGCGTCGCGGCGGTGAACCAGATACACCTTGGACGCCAGTTTGGCCAGATAGAGAGCCTCCTCGCAGGCACTGTCCCCACCGCCCACCACGATGACTTCCTTGCCGCGGAAGAAAAACCCGTCGCAGACGGCGCAATAGGAGACCCCCTTGCCATAGTACTCGTCTTCGCCGGGGATGCCCAGCTTGCGGGGGGAGCCGCCGGTGGAAAGAATCACGGTGTGCGCCTTCATCGCCTCCGCATTGGAAAGACGGACCGTGTGGAAATCGAGTCCCGGCTCTATTGCGGTGACCTCGTCATTGCGCTCCTCGATGCCGTAGGTCCGGGCATGCTCGGCGAACTTCATGGAGAGTTCGGCGCCGCTGATGTGCGCAAACCCCGGATAGTTCTCCACTTCATCGGACAGATTGATCTGGCCGCCGGGAGCACCCTTCTCCACCAGCACGGTTTTCAGGGCCGCCCGCATGGCGTAAATGCCGGCGGACAGTCCGCCGGGACCGCCGCCCACGATGATCAGATCGTACAATTGGTCTTCGGACATAGCCGCCACTCCTTCGGCCGGATGACGCCGGGCGCCGGCACCCGCATCACGCGGTCTTATCTCTTTTTATTTTTCAGGGCTTCCGACAGCATCTCCCCCAGGGACCCCAAGCCGGAATCGCCCGGTTTGGATGGATTGGAGAACCGCCGCCAGTCGCCTTCGTCCCCGCCATCGGCCAGTGCCAGTGAGATTTTACGCTCATCCGCCTTGATGACGGCGATCTGTATGTCGATGGAATCACCGGGTTTGAGGGTCTCGATTCGCGAAGCCTGGGGCGATTGCTTGATGACCGACCGGGGCAGCAGGCCCACGATGCCGGGGGCCAGTTGGACGAAGAGTCCGAACGACTCCTTTTTCTCCACCGTGCCCCGCACCGGCTGGCCCGCGGTAAATTTGTCGGTAACATCCAGCCAGGGGTCTCCTTCGGCATCCCGGATGCTGAGGCTGATGCGACGCTTGGCAGGGTCCACCTCCTTGACCATGACGGAGACCGACTGGCCGGGCTGCACGATCTCCTCGGGACTGAGCACCCGCCGGGTATAGCTCATCTCGCTGATATGCACCAACCCTTCGATGCCCGGCCGCAGCTCGACGAAGGCGCCGAACGGGGCGCAACGCGTGACCTTGCCGGTCATTTTGCCGCCGACGCTCACCTCCTGGGCGACACGTTCCCAGGGGTCGCCGGTGACCTGCTTGGCCGACAAGGCGATTTTCAACTGCTTGTCCCCCGGTTCCATGCGCAACACCTGCACCTCGATCTTGTCTCCCGGAGCCACCGCTTCCTCCGGCTTTTCCAACCGCGACCAGCTCAACTCGGAGATGTGCACCATGCCCTCGACGCCGGGAATCAATTCCACGAACGCGCCGTAAGGCATCAGGCGGGTGACCCGACCGGAATAAATCTGCCCGACGGCCAGCTCCTGCATGAACGCCTTGCGTACCTTCTGCTGTTCGGCCTCCAGCAGGTCGCGGCGGGACAGCACGATGTTGCGTCCCCCATCGGTAAGCCGGGTGATGCGAAACGAATAGGTCTGGCCGACATAGGCCTCGGGATTTTCCACATACTGGGTGTCGATCTGGCTGATGGGACAAAAGGCCCGGCGTTTGAGCACCTCCACCTGGAAACCGCCTTTGATGGTCTGCACCACCCTGCCCTCCACCGGGATCTCATTGGCATGGGCATCCTGGAGCATGGTCAGGCCGCCGATGCCGGCGATGGCCTTGGAAAGCCGGATTTCGCTTTCGCTGGCCGCGACCACGAACAATTCCAGTTCGTCGCCCACCGCGTAAGGCAACTGCCCTTCGTCATCCCTGAGTTCCTCCGCTTCGACGATGCCGTCGGCCTTGGTTCCGGTATCCACGAATACGGTGGACTCACTGATGGCGATGATCTTACCCCGCACCTTGTCCCCCACGCCGATATCGTCGTTCATCCCTGCGGAGTAAGATTCGAACATCTCGGCGAAACTCTCTTCATGCATCTCCTCGGGCGAATCCCCCGGATGGCTGCCATGGTCGTCATTCATGCGGATACCTCAATGTCTTCATTTGGATGTGCTTCCACTTGGTGCGACAGCCATGTTGACCAAAAAACGGGAGGATTTGCAAGAGCGAATAGGCGCCGGAGGGACATCGGTCCGTGGTTGCAATTTCCGGAATGGGCTCTCTATTTGACTAACTTTCAGTTTAAGCGGGTTCTTTTAATTTTTCCAGCATCTCCCCCAGGCTCACATGGTTCAGGCCTTCTTCATGCACGGTGGTTTTATAAAAATCACATTCCAGACAAGCGAATAATTTTTGTGCATAAGTTCCTTGCGCTTTGCCTCCGCAAAGGGTTCCCGCTACGGCCCAACAGGCGCGTCCTGAATTATACCCTGAATTAATCCCATTTAATCTTGCCTCGGTGGCTGCCGAGCAAACACCTAATTCCTTCGCGTTCATACCGCCGGGTTCTCTTCCGCAATTCTTGAATTCCCAACAATTTTGCTTTTCCATTTTGAGCTCCCTGCAATCGTTTCGGTCATGGCCCAGTATTGTCAACTTCGTTTGGCGTCATCAGAAATCAAGGATTACTCAGCAAGAGGCGTACCAAAGCACGTACGCACACTTAACCATCTGTATTTTCATCGGTATGAAGCTGATCGATTGACGAAGTCAGTTGTCCTGAGGGGGAAATGCCCCAATATGATAGGGGATTTTGGCCCTTTGACAGGCCTCGATGCGCGTCGTCATATTTTGAAGCCGGTTAGGTGCAGCGGAGGACTTATTACATCACCCCCAAAGCCACCATGGCATCGGCGACCTTGATGAAACCGGCGATGTTGGCGCCTTTGCGGTAGTTGATGTGGTCGCCTTCCCGGCCGTATTCCACGCACTTGTCGTGAATGGTGGTCATGATCCCGTGCAGGCGGCGGTCCACATCTTCCCGGGACCAGAACATGCGCATGCTGTTCTGGGTCATCTCCAGGCCGGAGACGGCCACCCCGCCGGCGTTGGCCGCCTTGCTGGGGGCATAGAGGATCCCGGCCTGGTGGAAGATGTCCGCGCCGACCCGCACCGTAGGCATGTTCGCCCCTTCGCACACGGCCACGACGCCGTTGTCCACCAGATCCCTGGCATCCTGTTCGCTTATTTCATTCTGCGTGGCGCACGGAAAGGCCAGATCGCAGGGCACCTGCCAGGGCCGCCGGCCTTCGTAAAACTCCACGCCGTATTTTTGAGCATACTCATGGATACGCCCACGTCGGTTGTTCTTCAAATCGAGAACAAAGTGCAGTTTTTCGGAATCGAGGCCGTCGGGATCGTGGATGAATCCGGAAGAATCGGAAAGGGTGATTACCCGGGCGCCCAGTTCGATGAGTTTCTGGGCGGTAAACTGGGCCACGTTGCCGGAACCGGAAACGGCCGCGCGCTTTCCTTGGAGCCCCTGGTCTTTCGACACCAGCATGTTCTCCATGAAGTAGACTGCACCGTAGCCCGTGGCCTCGGTGCGTACCAGGCTGCCGCCGAAAGCCAGCCCCTTGCCGGTCATCACGCCGGTGAACTCGTTCTGCATGCGCTTGTACTGGCCGAACAGGTAGGAGATCTCCCGGGCGCCCACACCGATATCGCCGGCGGGTACATCGGTGAACTGGCCGATATGACGGCTCAACTCGGTCATGAAGGACTGGCAGAAGTGCATCACCTCGTGATCCGACTTACCCTTGGGATTGAAGTCCGAGCCCCCCTTGGCCCCGCCCATGGGCAGCCCGGTGAGGCTGTTTTTCAGCGTCTGTTCGAAGGCCAGAAACTTCAAGATGCTCAGCGTCAGGTCCTTGTGAAATCGGATGCCACCCTTGTAAGGGCCGATGGCATTGCTGTGCTGCACCCGGTAGCCACGGTTGGCGCGGACGTTGCCGTCGTCGTCCTCCCAGCCCACGCGGAAGATGATAATCCGGTCGGGCTCGGTAAGCCGCTCCAGGATCCGGTGCTCCCGGTAGACCGGATGATCGTTCAGGAAAGGAATGATGTCCTGGGCCACCTCATAGACGGCCTGGTGGAATTCGGTTTCACCGGGATTGCGACGCTCCAGCCCGGTCATGAAATTGTCGATGCTGCAATAGTATCGGGAACTCATCTGGGCTTCCTTTCCTGATTGGGTTTGGCTCGGCCTCGGTTCGTCCAATCGAGACGATGATGGCATGCGCGAAACGGAAAATTGGATAAAAGAGAAAATATTCAGCGATTGGTCCGCAATACAGGATCAAACCTTACAGCACCGGCCACAGGAAAATACCAGACCAGCCCGGGTGGTCCAAGTCCCCCGGTGTCGAACCCGATGCAGGCAAGCAAAAAGGGGCATCGATGCGAATGCCCCTCGGGCAAAAAGCCATGGCTCGGTTTCGATTCCATGCCTGCTGTATCAATGCGGATACATGCCCAGATCGAAAAGCTCGTATTGGGTCTCGCCGTCCAGGAAGGCTTCGAACTCCTTCTCTTTGGCTTCGCGCACCGGACTGTTTTTCCAGGTGGACCAGTGCTTTTTGGAGCGCCAGGTGGAAGAAATCACCACCCGGAAGGGATCTTCATGGTCCCACATGGTTTCCGATGAGATATACCCTTTCTGATCCATGGCCCCATAGCGCACAACTTTGATCATCTTTTCGATCTCGTTGAAATAACCTTCTTTAAACCGTCGTTTGATTAATACTTTGACCGCCATGACGACCTCCTTTGGTTTGGGATTGACAATGGGCCAAGCTGGGGAAATCCGCGCCGAATGGGGTGGCAGATCAGCAATCGGAAGAAATGACGTTCTGCGGGTGCGATGGGCTCGCCGTCGATGGGAAATTGTGCATCTCCAATAAAAACAATCCTACCATCGGGACCGTCATCTGACAAGGATCGATGCGGCCTTCGGAAAATGCGAATTCTTCGTGAGCACTGCTAGCCGGAAGAGCCGGGCGCGGACAAACGGATCAGGGCGTGTTGGAATGCCGGAAGTGGCGGGCCCGGTCCACCAACGCGGGAGCCCATTGGGGGGTGCCGAGGGCGTGGACATGGGTATAGGTGGCCAGCACGTTTTTGTAGCACAGGCCGTCACGGCCCTGGTCGATTCCGCTGCCGCGTTGCATGGCAAATGACGTGGAATCACCCAAGTCACCCAGGACCTTGACCGTGGAGTAGTGGAATTCATGCCCTTTGATTCGATCGCCGACAGTGTAATAGGGATTTTCACGGTCCACGGTCAGGATCGTGTATCCGTGTCCCTGGGGCCGCTTGGAAAAACCAAAGGAGATGGGCAGCACACCGGCCATGGCATAGGTATTTGCGTCGATGACCAATTCGGTTCCCAGATAGATCAGCCCTCCGCATTCCGCATAAATGGGCAGGCCTTTGTCCGCCAGGGACTTGATTTGATGGCGGTACACCTCGTTTTGATCCAATTGGGCGGCATGGGTTTCGGGAAACCCACCGCCGATATAAAGCGCATCTACCTGAGGCAGCTCCGAGTCGCTCAAGGGGCTGGTAAATATCAATTGGGCGCCAGAACTCTCGAGTGCCTCCAGGTTCTCGGGATAGTAGAACTGGAAGGCCGAGTCGCGCAATACACCGATGCGCGGCCGGTGGCTTGCCGGTGAAGGCGGTTTGGGCATCAGCGCCTGCATGGAAATGGCCGGCTCCTTCCGGACGGGTGTTTCCCGGTCCTCTGGCGCCCTTTTATCGCTGGCCTCCTTGAACCGGATGTCGCTACACACCTGGGGCTCGCGCGCTTCCGGAACCCATCGATAGTTGCCGGAGGCCACCTGCCGCAAGGCTTCCAGGTCGACATACTTTTCGGCCAGTCCGCCGATGAAGGCAATGGCCTCGTGGGCCCATTCATGCTCATAGGTCGGCACCAGACCCATATGGCGCTCGGGAAAGCGCTGGGTGCGTTGTTTGGGCAAGGCCCCCAGCACCGGGATCCCGCAATGATATTCGATGCTGTCTCGCAGGATTCGTTCGTGCCGCGGTCCGGCCACGCGGTTGAGCAGCACGCCCGCGAGCCTGAGGCCTGGATCGAATTGGGTACAGCCGGTGACCACCGCCGCCATGGTGCGCGTGGTCTTGGTACCGTCGATACAGAGAATCAGCGGCAGATCCAGCAGTTTGGCCAGTTCGGCCGTGCTGGTTTCGCCGCCGGTGTCGATGCAGTCGTACAAACCGCGGTTGCCTTCGATCACGGAGATCTCAGCATCCCGGGAATGGTCCTGATATGATTGGGTAATGATCGCGGGCTCGATGAGAAAGGTGTCCAGATTATAGCAATGCCGGCCGGCGGCCAGGGCCAGCCATCCGGCATCGATATAATCTGGACCTTTTTTGAAAGGCGCGACCGAAACGCCTTGTCGGCACAGGGACGCGATGATCCCCACCGAGAAGATGGTCTTTCCCGAACCGCCGCGCAGGGCGGCAATGACAATGCCGGGTGATCCATTGTCCATCTTCGCTGTTCCGGGCGGTCTCAAAGATCTAGTTCAAATCATCTGCGAGTTGCCGAATCGAAGATCTAATCTTCGCCTTCGGCTGCAGCCTGCTTGCCGGTCCCCGGCAGTCCGTACATGGAGGTGCTGCCGCTGGACCAATACTCCAAAACCCCTTCGGTGACCATCTGATTGACGTATTTCTTGGCCTCACGGGGTTTGGTTTCCAGGATCTTGGCCAGATCATTGAAGTAGAACTTGGATTTGGTCTTGAGTTTCTTGGTCAATCCGGTGACGATTCTTTCCTTAGCCTCTTCGTAATCCATTGCCATGTAGCTACCCTTTCGTGTGCGGCGGAGGGCCGCTGGCGGCCCTCCGCTCGCGAATATCATCCTTTTAGAACTTGAACTGCGTGGTCTGGCGCCAGGTGTAGTAGGCCGGATCACGGAAGTCATCGATGAGATGATGGGTAAACGGCAGTTCGGTTCTTTCGAAGAACCGCTCCCAGCCGATACGCTCGGCCCATTCGCCCAGACGCTCGTATTTGTTTGCCTCGGCGGCATAGACGTCGACGATCTTATGGATGGTATCGACGGTCTGCTCCCAGCGCGGGGCTTCGTTGGGCAGGAAGGCCACAACGACCTTGGAGAACTTGGGCGCGCTGATGCGGTTGGACACTTTGCCGCCGGCCATGATGACGATACCGTCGCCTTCCTTGTCCGCCAGGGGCAGGGAGGGACACATGGTGTAGCAATTGCCGCAGAACATGCACCGGTCGGTATTGATGGCCACGGAGTTCACTTTTTCCCCCTTGACCTCGACCTTGGTCGGCTTGATGGCTGCGGTGGGGCAGGCGGCGATGGCCAACGGGATTTCGCACATCTTGTCCAGATATTCATGGTCCAGCATGGGCGGTTTGCGGTGGTAGCCCAGGATGGCGATATCGGAACAGTGAACGGCACCACACATGTTCAGGCAACAGGCCAGTGAAATCTTGACCTTGGCCGGCATGCGCATGCTCTTGAACTCGTCGAAAAGATCGTCCATCACCGCCTTCACCGGGCCGGAGGCGTCGGTGGCCGGGGTGTGGCAGTGCAGCCAGCCCTGGGTGTGCACGATGTTGGTAATGGAGTTGCCGGTGCCGCCCACGGGGAACTTGTACGATCCGCCGGCGAACTTGCGGCTTCCCAAGTCGTCGACCAGGGGCTGCACCTTGGATTCGTCGCTCACCAGGAACTCGACGTTGTTGCGGGTGGTCCAGCGCACATAGCCGTCACAATACTTGTCGGCGACATCGCAGATTTCGCGGATGTGGGACACGGACATCAGGCGGGCGCCGCCGCAACGCACGGTGAACACCTTGTCGCCGGTCTCGGAAACGTGAACCAGGACGCCGGGTTGCAGAATTTCATGATAGAGCCATTTGCCCTTGTTGGCCGCGATGACCGGTGGGTAGAATTCATCATATTTGCGCGGACCGATGTCGGTGATCCGGTTCTCCATGGGTTTGTCGGGATTATATCCTGAAGAAACAAATGCCATTTTTGCCCCCTTATCTTAGATGGTCTTTACGGAATTGATCCACGTCGCGGTCCCAGCCACCTTCAACCTCTTCTTCCTTCCAGAAGATGTAGGGGTTGTGGCGCGGCTCTTGAACCATGCGGGCATCGGGTTCTCTGCCCATGGCCTCGATCAGCTTCTGGAGGCCCTGGCGCTTCATCAATTCGCCCAGACGTTCACGGTTCTTGCCTTCTTCCATCCAGTAGTCCCAGATCGGCTCGATGATCTCTTCCTTGATCTCGGTATAGGGGGCCTCGACCTTGACGAACGGAACGATCAGGGAACCCATCTGGGCGCCGTCGAGGATCGGGGCCTTGGCGCCGGCGAAGAGGGAAATACCCCTGTCGTCGCCGATATGCAGGGCGCGCGGCATGGTGTTGATGCAGTGCATGCACTGGTTACACTCTTTGTAATCGATCTTCAGCTCTTTTCCGTCCATCATCAGGCATTGGGTGGGGCAGAGGTCGATGACCTCTTTCTGGATGTCGAAGGGACCCCAGTCGCGGCCCTTGTGAGAACCGGCGTTGGGCGCGATTTCACCGCCGATATAGCCGGCGACGGCTTCCTGATCGATCTTGATGGAGTCCCGCCAGGTGCCGATGAAGGCGAGGTCGGAACGGGCGATGGAGGCCACGCAGCAGTTGGGGCATCCGTCGAACTTGAATTTGAATTTGTACGGGAAGGCCGGACGATGCAGCTCATCCTGGTATTCCTGGGTCAGGTCGTAGCACAGATCCTGGGTGTCGTAGCAGGCATATTCGCAACGGGCCTGTCCGATGCAGTCGGACGGGGTCCGCAGGTTGGAGCCGGAGCCGCCCAGGTCCTGGTTCACCTTATGGGTCAGTTCGAAAAAGATCTCTTCCAGCTGGGGAGTGGTGGTTCCCAGGAAGACGATGTCGCCGGTGGAACCGTGCATGTTGGTGATGCCGGAGCCGCGCATGTCCCAAAGGTCGCAGAGCTGACGCAGGTAATCGGTCTTGTAAAATTTGCCGCCGGGTTGGGCAACGCGGATGGTGTGAAAATGGGCCACACCGGGAAACATCCCGGGCTGGTCACAGTAACGGCCGATGACGCCGCCACCGTAACCGAAGACGCCTACGATACCGCCGTGTTTCCAGTGAGTCCGTCCATGCTTGTAGGACAGCTCCAGAACGCCCAGAATATCTTCGACAACATCGACTTGAACCTGGTACTCGACGTTGTTGGGATTCTTGGCGCGATTCTCAGCCTCTTGCTTCAGGTCGGACACGAAGCTAGGCCATGGTCCAGACTCGAGCTGGTCCAACAATGGGGTTTCGTGTTTTGCCATCTTTTTACCTCCATTAGGTTAATGCGAAGTCTCAATAAATACCTGACTTAGATTCTAAAAACCGTAAGAAAAGCCACCTCCTCTCCAATTTGTTCGGGTTATATCTGTAGCTGATTTTCGGTACTGAAAAATTTGGGTCATCATAGAATACGAAGGAGGAGATATAAAATGATCCCGCCTGGCTTGTCAATAAAAAAGCCCGGCCCGGCGGGCCTCGGGAGCAGATTCGGCAGACGTTCGCCTTGCCCCCAGGATCTTGTGGTATCCCATCATTTTCAAAACATCATGTAGTAGCAGGCAGGCTGAGACTCCCGGGTCCTCAATCCCGGACCATGGCGCGGGTCAGCAGGGTCAGATGTTCCCCTGCCATGGCCTTTATCGCCGCGGCATCCTCGGAACCCTGCGGATAATGGGCCAGGACAGCCTCCGCCAGGGGTGCCAGATGTGTCGGTTCGTGCACACCGAAATAGGTTCTGGCCGCGGGAATCAGATCGGCCGGCAGTTCGCGGGATTCGGCGGCCATGTGCAACCCCTGCCAGAAGCCTTCGCAAATCGCCGGGACCACCTCCCCCGGATACACCGCCGGCGCACCGATCCCCTCCTGACGATCGAGGCGCAGCCGCAGGGAGGCAGCCACCAGAAAGGTCAGGAGGCCGTCGAGGATATCGGCAATGTCGGGCTCCGGGTTGCGGATCAAGGGGGCATAGTTGCGCACCGTAATCAGACGCACATCGACGGCGTCCCTTGCGACGCGCACCACGAAATCCCCGGCGGCGTGGTGCCAGTCCAGGATGGCCTCGAAGGTCAACGGGTTGTAGGCATAAGACAAAATCCGGGCCGCGTGGCGGAGCAATTCCAACACCGGCGCTCCTGAAAGCGGGTACGGGCCGCGTTCGGTATCCCATATTTCGACGACGGCCCGGCCGGATGGAGACCACCTAGGCAGGTGAAACTCGTAATAACCCGTCAGCCACTCTCCCAAAAACATGGGCAGGAGACCGCCGGTGGAGGTCCGCCCCCGGCCGAGGCCGAAGACCCGGGGCCAGAAGAATGCATTGGCTTTCCGATTGAGCCGCACCAGGCTGCGATGTTCCCCTGGCATGGTTTTTCGTCCCGGTTCGGACACGGCGACGTTCAGCACCAGCGCCCGGCACCGGTCTCCGACAGTCACCGCGACATGGGCGGGGTGGTAAAATGCGCCGTGTTTCAACAGAGAAATTTCAATTCGCTGGATATCGTCGGCCGTTATTTGCCGTTTCAGGGTCCTGCCGGCTGCATCTGTGAGGACTTCGAAATGCTGGTTGGATAAGAAATCATGGGCGGCAGTAAAATAATCTCCGTAACGAACCGATCCGGACACATCCCCCACTTGCGATGGTTCCGCGAAGGCATGGCGTGACATGGGCAGGGGAACGGACCAGAGATCGCTCTCCGGCGAAAGTGCGGGTTCACCAGGACCGAGGCGGAATATAAAAGGAATGGATGCCGGCATGGATGGAAAGCCCGGTACGCAGGATCGGGGGCGGCCCTTCATCCCCCGACGTTGAAACTCGAATCCGAACCGGCCCCTCTACTCCTCCAGCTCGGCCAGAATCTCCGGTGCCACCTCGTAGCCCAGGGATCGGGCTTTGTCAATATGGGGCCCGGCCTTCTCCTTGTCGCCTTTCTGCAGGTAGGCAATCCCCAGATTGTTGTGGGCGACGGCAAAATCCGGGGCCAGCTTCAAGGCCTTCTCGCTGGCCTCGATGCTTTCATCGATCATGCCTTTGAGCAGATAGGCCGTGGCCATGGAGGCAAAGGCCTGAACATACCGGAAGTTGAAGGTGGTGGCCTTCTTAAAGGCCGTGATGGCCTCGTCCACCTCGCCTCGCTGCAAATGGACGAAACCGATATTGCCCCATCCTTCGGAAAAGCCGGGGCGGGCCCTGGTGGCCCGGCGATTCCAGTCGAGACATCCATCCAGATCTCCCCGCTGCAGGCAGAGGCCGCCCATGTGCACATAGGCTTCCGCCAGGGAAGGACTGCATTCGATGGCCGCCAGGAATTCCTTTTCGGCCTCGTCGTATTGTTTCTTGCCCATCAAGGCCACGCCCAGATTGTAATGGGAATTGCCGCATTCGGGATTGGAGGCGATGGCCGCCCGCTGCCGGGCGATGAACTCATCGGCGTTTGCTGGTTTTGACATGGTCGATCATCCTCTCACTCATTGATGTCGAACCCGAGGGTCCAAAGTGAATACCGCTATTATGCGGCCCTGGCATTGTCAAGGGGTTTTCCGGATCGATGCGCCCGGACCGCCGGCATCGGGCCGACGCCGTCCGGGCGTTCACCGCGTCGTGGACCGGCCGCCGAAGAATTTGCGCTTGACACCGCACTAGCGGTTTTTTACTAGTAGCCTGCAACAGGTTTCAATTCCATGTTCCGGAGGCTGTTCCTTGATCATCACGGATACATTTCTGCCCTCTCAACCCAAAGGAGCGATTCGGGTTTTGAATGCCTGGTCCTGCGCGGATGGCGGTCAAAACCTGGTCAATAAGCGCTGACACCGCGCCCGGTCCAACTCCGTTTACCTGATTACAACAAGTAGAATCCCAATAATAAGGGGGAATGATGAAATCTGGATGTTATACCGCGCTGGTGACCCCGTTCACGAACGACGGATCCCAGATCGATCGCGAAGGCCTGCAAAGACTGACGGCCTTTCAAATCCAATCCGGCATCACCGGAATTCTGGCGGTGGGCACCACGGGCGAAAGCCCCACGATGGCCTGGGAAGAACACGACAAGGTAGTCGAAATCGTGGCCCGGGAGACCCGAAACCGCTGCCTCAGCATCGCCGGCACCGGATCCAACAGTACTGCCGAAGCGCTGGCCGCCACCACCCACGCCGCCAAACAAGGCGTGGATGCCGCGCTGCTGGTGGACCCCTACTACAACGGCCCCAGTTCCTTGGAGATCCGCCGCGAATATGTGGCGCCCATCGCCGAACAATTGCCCGACCTGGACCTGATCCCCTATGTGATCCCGGGTCGCACCGGGGCCCAGCTCCTGCCCGAGGACCTGGCCCTCTTGCACCAGGATCATCCCAACGTACGCACGGTCAAGGAAGCCACCGGCAATCTGGCCAATATGCGCCGTACGCGGGAATGCTGCGGCCCCGATTTTACAATTCTTTCCGGTGACGACGCCATGCTCTTCGATATGATGACCGACGAACAGATCGGTGCGGCAGGAGTCATCTCCGTGGCCAGCAACGTGGCCCCCGGGGCCATGGCGCGTCTGGTGGAATTGCTGCGAACCGGCGATCGTGAAGGTGCCGAGGAATTGAAGACCGCCCTGGAACCGCTGTTCGGCCTGGTGGTCGTGACGACCCGGGAGACCACCCCATTCGGTCCGGTGTCCTGCCGGGCGCGCAACCCCATGGCCATCAAGACCTTCATGGCCCTGCTGGGCATGCCCTCCGGCCCCTGCCGGCGGCCGTTGGGCAAAATGACCCGCAAGGGATTGGATTTCGTGGTTTCCGTGGCCCGCCAGGTTCAGGGCAACCATCCGGAAATCCTGCAGCCCATCGCCGATTTTTTCGATGTCGACATAGATGACCGGCTGGACAATCCCGAATTCCAGAAGGGCCTCTGCTACCCGGACTATTGACCCGCAAACGTCATTTGGCAATGCATGGGCGGACTGGATACATGAATCCCCGGCATGGACCATACGACAAACACGGACTGGCAGGGTCGGCCGGTTTGTGGTAACAACCCTGCCCAGCGGCCACCGTCCGCCGGGACATTGCCGGGCGGCCAAGGAATGAACCATCAAGCATATCCATCGCCGGTGAGTGCACGGTTCCGTCCGCGACTCTCCGGCGAAACAGGTTTCACATGAACAAAACCAGGATCGGGGTGGTCGGCATCGGCCATCTGGGCAACTACCATCTGCAGAAATACCAATTGATCGATACGTGTCAGATCGTAGGGGCCGTCGATATCCGGGAGGAGTGCATCCAGGGGGCGGCCGAATGCTATGGCTGCAGCACCCATACCGATTATCGGCAACTCATCGGCCAGGTCGATGCGGTGAGCATCGCCGTACCCACCGGAGCCCACTTCGAAACGGCCCGGGATTTTCTCAGCAACGGCATCGACGTCCTGTTGGAGAAGCCCATTACCCAGACCCTGGCACAAGCCGACGAGCTCATCGGGATCGCACGCGACAGAGGCGCCATTTTGCAGATCGGCTTTGTGGAACGGTTCAACCCGGCGGTGAAGGTGCTGGGGCAGTATCTCAAACGCCCCCTGTTCATCGAAGCCCACCGGCTGCATCCGTTCTTCACCCGCGGCACGGACGTGGATGTGATTCTCGACCTGATGATCCACGACCTGGATATCATCCTCCACTTCGTGAATTCCCCTGTGATCCAGGTGGACGCCACCGGGGTATCGGTCCTCTCCGAGGAAGTGGACATCGCCAATGCCCGGGTGACCTTCGAAAACGGCTGCGTGGCCAATATCACCGCCAGCCGGGTGACCGAC
This sequence comes from Desulfobacteraceae bacterium, assembly GCA_050288425.1. Taxonomy (GTDB): domain Bacteria; phylum Desulfobacterota; class Desulfobacteria; order Desulfobacterales; family Desulfosarcinaceae; genus JARRKU01. The sequence goes on from JBNKDU010000096.1 coordinate 70,406, forward strand.
AAACAGATGCAGAAAATCCGCTTCTTCAGTGCCGACGGCTACAACTCGGTGGATTTCGCCAAACGCAAATTGGACTCGCTCTTCCGGCGGTTCGACGATCAGGGAAAACCGATCATCGGCCAGAATCCGGTCAATATCGAAATCTACGATCCCCTGGAAGCCGAGATCCGTTCCTTCGTGGAATCGGTACGCACCCGGCGGCCGCCCGCGGTCACCGGCGAAGAGGGCCGGGCCTCACTGGCCCTGGGAATCGAAATCATCGATACGATGCGCGCAAACCTGGAGAGGATCGGCCCATGATTCCCATGGTGGACCTCAAGCGGCAATACGCCCGGCTGAAGCCGCAGATCGATGCGGCCCTGGAGCAGGTACTGGAAAACACGCAGTTCATCCTGGGCCCCAATGTCGCCGCCCTTGAAGAGGAGATCGCGGCCTATCACGGCGTGTCTGCCGCAGTGGGTGTGGCCAACGGCACCGATGCCCTGCGACTGGCTTTGCGGGCCTGCGGGATCGGTCCCGGGGACGAGGTCATCACCACGCCGTTCACCTTCATCGCCACCGTGGAGGTGATCCTCGAAATCGGCGCCGTACCGGTCTTCGCCGACGTCGATGCCCGGACCTTCAATATCGATCCGGACAAGGTCGAAGCCTGCATCACGGATCGCACCCGGGCCATCGTACCGGTCCACCTGTTCGGCCATCCGGCCCGGATGGATGCCATCATGACCCTGGCCCGAAGCCATGGTCTCAAGGTGATCGAAGACTGCGCCCAGGCCTTCGGCGCCACCTTTCAGGACCAGGCAGTGGGCAGCTTTGGGGACTGCGGTTGCTTCAGCTTCTTTCCCAGCAAGAACCTGGGTTGCTACGGCGACGGCGGCATGGTCGTCGTTCAGGAGGAATCCGTCGCCGATCTCATCCGCATGCTGCGCAACCATGGTTCGCGCCGGCAGTACCACCATTCCATGGTGGGCTACAACAGCCGCCTGGACGAAATCCAGGCCGCCATCCTGCGGGTAAAGCTCGAAACCATCGACGAGATGAACGCCGCCCGCCGCGCCAATGCGGCCCGCTACAATGAATATATCTCCCACCCGGACATCACCGCGCCCATGGAAGCCCCGGACTGCCGCCACGTCTTCCACCAGTACACCCTGCGCAGCCCCGGACGCGATGCCATCATGGCCCGGTTGAAGGAAAATCAGATCGCCTGCGCCCTCTATTACCCGGTGCCCCTGCATCGTCAGAAACTTTTCGCCGGCAGCGCGGTCTCCCGATCGCACTTGCCCGTTGCCGAGGCCCTCGCCGCCGAGGTTCTGTCCCTGCCCATGTTCCCTGAACTGACCGAACCGGAAATCGTTCGCATTGCCCGATTGGTCAATGCGGAGGCCGACTAGGAAAGAGACCATCATGAACGCGATTCAACGCCTGGCCGACAGGACCATCCGAACCTACAGCAAACTGGTGCTCGACCACCCGGTGCTCATCATCGCCTGCCTGACCCTGGCCACCCTCCTGCTGGGCTACAAGGCCCTGCAGTTCAAGATCGATGCCTCGGCCGAGACCCTGCTCCTGGAGAACGACGCAGACCTGCGTTACTCGCGCCAGGTATGGAACCGATACGGGGTATCCGATTTTCTGGTGATCTCCTACTCGCCCAAGTCGGGAGATCTGCTGGACGAGTCCAACCTGGCCCATCTGGGCCGCTTGCGGGATGAATTGGCCAAGATCGAAGGGGTCTCGTCGGTGCTGACCATCCTGGACGTACCCCTGCTGGAGAGTCCGCCCATCGACTACGCCGAGTTCTCCGGGTCCTTGCCGACCCTGTCGTCTCCGGAAACCGATAAGGCCTTGGCCAAGGTGGAACTGCAGGAGAGCCCCTTCTACCGCGATCTTATCGTCAGCCGGGACATGAAAACAACGGCCGTCGTGGTCAACCTGGAAAGGGACGATGTCTATCGCGACCTGCTGCGCCAACGCAATACTTTGTACGAAAAGCGTGACACCGCCCAATGGACCCCTGCCGACGAGGCCGAGCTGGATGGGGTCATCGCGGCCATCGACACACACCTGGACGCAGTTCGCGGCCGGCAGCATCGGCTGGTCAAGACCGTTCGGGCCACCATGGGCAGCTATCACGACCAGGCCGAGATCTTTCTGGGCGGTATCACCATGATCGCCGACGACATGATCACCTTTATCAAGTCCGACCTGCGCACCTTCGGCATCGGCGTGTTCATCCTCCTGGTGGGCATGCTGGGCGTGATCTTCAAGAGCATCCGCTGGGTGGTCCTGCCCATGCTCTGCTGCTTTCTGTCGGTGGTCGCCATGATGGGCATCCTGGGCGCCTTCGGCTGGGAAGTCACGGTGATCTCCTCCAACTTCATCTCCCTGCAACTGATCATCACCCTGGCCATCGCCGTCCACCTGATTGTACGCTACCGTGAGTTCCAAGTCACCCATCCCGGGGCGGATCAACGCACCCTGGTGCGCGACACCGTCCGGACGAAGTTCACCCCCTGCCTCTACGCCGCCCTGACCACCATCGCCGGTTTTTTCTCGCTGCTGCTGTCCAATATCAAACCGGTGATCCATTTCGGATGGATGATGAGCGCCGGCATCCTGGTTTCTTTGTTGCTCACCTTCATTCTCTTTCCCAGCGGCATCGTGCTGCTGAAAAAGCCCAGATCGCCGGCCGGCCCCGAATCGGGAGGATTCGCGCTCATCCCCGGAATGGCGAACTTTACCGAGAAACACGGCACCCTGATTCTGGTGGCCACCATCGTTCTGTCGGTGGTGAGCGTCCTGGGCGTATCCCGGCTGGTGGTGGAGAACAGCTTCATCGACTATTTCAAGAAATCCACCGAAATCTACCAGGGCATGAAGGTCATCGACCGGAAATTGGGCGGCACGACACCGCTGGATGTGATCGTGCAGTTCGAAAAAGTGGACTTCGGGAATTTCGAAGAAGATGAAGATCTCTTCGCCGAGGAGGACGAACCCCAGACAGCCGGGACGCAAAAAGACGATCTGGACAAGTACTGGTTCACCGACCAGCGCATGAAAAAGGTGGAATCAATACACGACTACCTGGAGGAACTGCCGGCCACCGGCAAAGTGCTTTCCCTGGGCACCCTGCTGAAGATCGGCCGGCGGCTCAACAAGGGCAAGTCCCTGGACAGCATCGAGATGGCCGTGCTCTACACCAAGCTGCCCGATGAGTTCAAGCAGTTGATCCTGAAGCCCTACGTGTCCATCGACAACGATGAAGTTCGTTTCTCGGTCCGGATCGTGGATTCGCTCCCGGGCTTGAAACGCAACGCCTTGCTACACCAGATCCGAAAGGACCTGGTGGACAAATTGAATCTGGACCCGGAGAAGGTCCACCTGGCCGGCACCATGGTCTTGTACAACAACATGCTGCAGAGCCTCTTTTCTTCCCAGATCAAGACCCTGGGGATCGTGGCCCTGGCGCTGATGGCGATGTTTCTGGTCCTGTTTCGCTCGTTCAAGGTGGCCCTCATCGCCCTGTTTCCCAACCTGCTTTCGGCCGGGGCGGTGCTAGGTGTCATGGGCTGGCTGGATATTCCCCTGGACATGATGACCATCACCATCGCCGCCATCAGCATCGGCATCGCCGTGGACGATACCATTCACTACATCTACCGCTTCAAGGAAGAATTTCACAAAGACAGGGATTACCTCCAGGCCATGCACCGCTGTCACGGAAGCATCGGCAATGCCATGTACTATACCTCCATCACCATCATCATCGGCTTCTCGATCCTGGTGTTCTCCAATTTCTGGCCCACCATCTACTTCGGCGTCTTCACGGGGTTGGCCATGCTCATCGCCCTGATCGCCGCGCTGACGCTGCTGCCCCGGTTACTGGTCGTATTCAAGCCCTACGGAGCCGGCAAGTAGTTGTGGGTACGGGGGGTCTTCTTTGCGACGCCACGGTCAAATGAGACGACATTGGGTCCTTGGGTCGAGAGGCGGGAATCAAAAGCAGGATGTCTGCCTGAAACGGATTCACGGCTTCATGCGCGAATCCGGATCCGTTTTCAGATCGATGAACAAGGGAACCACATGCATCTGGCGGGAAACCTCCTTGGCCCGCCCCAATTGCCAATCCTGACAGCCGGCATTTCCATCGAGCAGCCGGCCGATCTGATCCACGACACCTTGGATGTCGATGATGGGATGACGCTCGAAGACCATGGGCAAACCGTAGGTCAGGTTGCAGGCCAGGCACTTTCCGGGGCGCTGATGGAGTTGGAGATCGAAATGCAGCCGAAGGCCGTCGACGCCGTTGTAGGCCAGACGGATGTCGTAGGCGCCCTCCGTCGCATCACCGAAGAGGGCGTCGAAAAACCGATCGGCTCGTTCCGGGGGAAAGATGGCATCCAGTTTGGTCTGCTGGAAGATTCGTTTCAATTCGTCGGCATCCAAGTCCATGGCCCGTCGCCCTCCTTCTGCGTTCAGTGGGAAACTTTGAAATAGCCTAAGAAATTGCCAAAAAGCAAGCCCCTTTCGCGATCCGGCCCGGGGCCGACCCTGTTGCCCGGATGTGGACAGGCAAGCCAGGTCCAATGCGCCGAATAGGACTCCAAGGGCTTAAAAAGACTCGTCCGGGTACTATATTGTTGGCAGTGACATGGAAAAAGCCGGCCGGACACCGATGCCGGCCGGCATTCGGACCAAACATCGTTTCTCATCCATTGCCAACCCTGATATGGTAGGAGCATGCCCGAAGCCGCAAAGAAAAAGCACGTTCCCTCGGTAAACGCCAAACCAGTCCGGCGCTGCCTGGCTTGCGGCGTTCCCCTGACGGCCCGTCGCCGCCGCTGGTGTGCCGTGGCCTGCCACCAATACCTGCTGGCCTCTCTCAATCGGCGGACCGGACTGCTGCAGACCCTGGGTATCCGCTACGCCACCTTCTACTTCACCGAATTCATGGTCGTCATGGACCTGCTGCCCTATGACAGCCAGCAGATTTACAGCTACATGCTGCCACGCACCGCCGGAAAGAGGCCCGTGGAAGATTTTTGCCATCTTTCCAATTTGTTAGGCACTCTCTGGTGGGACGAAAAAAACCGCACCCGGAAGCACTACCTGGCTTCCCGGGAGGTACTGGAGCGCGCCAGCCGTTCGCAACTGCCGGTGGAAAGCGTCATGCCCCGGGCTCTCACGGTGCCCTCGGTGCGATCCGCGAATTTGATCCGTCTCGACCTGCATTCCGAGGACCTGGTGCTCACCAGGCTGCAAGACCGTATCAAAAGCGCCTACCGGCGTCAGGCCAAGAAACACCATCCCGATCTGGGGGGACGGCCGGAGACCTTTCTGAAAATTCAGGAAGCGTACGAAAAGTTGACCCTCTGGGCCAAGCATCCGACTTTCGTCCGCCGCCGGGGGTTTCCGGACAAATGGCTTTATGAGGGCGCGTACAACCGCTGGATCAAGCCCATCATGCCCCGCAGGAAGTAGGACCCGTCATCCTCGTTTTTTCCCTGACCGGTATCGCCTTCACCGACTTTCATTCCCGGCATCCACCAGCGCGCCGTGCCCGCCGGAAAGAAGCCGACTCAATGGGTCAAGATAAGATAATCGGCATCCTGGACGGTGACGGCGCCGACCTCGAATACGCCGGGGGTTTCCGGCAGCACCACGACATAGGGCATCGGGTTGATCCTTTCGATCTGGGTGGGGATGCCCATCTTGCGGGCGTGGCCGCTCCCCGCGAGAAGAACCATGATCCGCCGGGGATGCTTTTCGAGGAAAGCGACCGCATTAAGCGCCATGGTGGAATCCCATACCAATTGCGCTTCACAGAAACGGTTGAAATCCATCCTGCCGTGGCCGTGGGCTCCGTAAGCGCGCCGGATAAAGTCCCGGTACTCCCGGGTGACATTGCAGGCGATATTTTCCAGTTGTCCTTGCTGCTCCCTGCTCAGGGAACCGAAGCCGTGGTTGGCCACCTGGGAGGTGATCTTACGGGAGACATTGAGACCCACCATGGGAATCCCCTGCTGGCGTGCATAAAGGAAAATCGGCCCGTAGAGATCCCACCCATAGTTCCAGTTATCGAGATAGTAGGGCAGGAACTCCTCCTCGCCGATTTTTCCGGCAATCCATTTATCCAGCAGCGCCTGGTCGTCGCGGCGGAACATCTCCAGACCGATGGCCACTGCCTGGCCGGACCGCTGCAGGGCCTGGATGATCCGCAACTGGGCTTCATGGTGACGGACGTTGTCGTGGTGCTCTCCCACCAACACGATCCGGGCCGCGGACAACCGGTCGACGGCCTGCCCGCGGGCAAAGGTCCGGCCGTCGTCGAGGGCGTTCAGCCGCAGGCCGGGGGATTCGCCCGGCGTCCGGCAACCGGCCATCAGCACCCAGGCCATGACTGCCAGTAGAATGGTGCTTCGTCTCATGGTCGATCTCCTTCCCGAACCCGGATCAGGCCGGGTTTCCAGCGCACCTGGAGCGGACCATTCTCCGCCGGCCAGGTTCCTTTGACCCGGTTCTCGGCCCCTTCGAACAACAGGTAGCTGTATTTGCCGTAGTGGGGAATCTTGCGGATGATCCGTTCGGCATGGGCGACGTCGTCGGGAACGAAGACCGCGGCCAGGTGCTCCGGATCGCGTGCATCGGCGAAAACACCGAAAAAGCTCGTCCCGGCCCCGGCATGGCTCTCCCCCAGCAAATAAATCCGGGTCCGGTCCATGGAAAATCGGGCCCGATCCTCTTCCGACCAGGGCGGATCGGCGGGCATGCCCACATAGATCCGGTCACGGCCATTCTGCCGACGGGGGTCCAACTGCATCGCCAGCCCTACATCGGCCTTTTCGAGCCCCAGCGCCAGGGCTAGTTTCCGGGCCAGCGCCAGGGCCGGTTCGCCCAGCGCATCGGCCACCACGACGCAGACCGAGTCGCTGGTTTTGAGACGGTTGATGGTGGGCGGGACTTCTGCGGCCGCCAGCCGCCGGAACAGGTCCACATCGGGATCCACCACCAATCGTCTCGGTTCGGCGTCCACCCGGACGGAAAATGGCGAACGCCGCCCCCGGATCTCCATGGGTTGGACGATGCGCTGGCGGGCGGTCTCCACCGCCATATCTGTGTGGAGGGCGTAATTCGGCATCGATTGGCTCAATTGGCCTTCGATGATGTATCCGTCTTCTGTGGCGCGCGCCGTTACGCCTTCCAGGGCCAGGCGGGGAGCCCCCGAACGGAACACCCATTGCCGGAAAAATGTCTTCAGGTCCTGGTGCGAGGTCTCCTCGAACACCGCCTCGAGATCGCTCCAGGCAACGGCCTGGAAACGATGGCGGGCGTAAATGGTCCTGAGCGCCGACCAGAAAGCCTTCTCTCCCATGGTTCGACGCAGCATGTGAAACACCATGGCGGCCTTGTCGTAGCCGATGGCCCTGGAGGCCGGGTCGGTGCGGCCGGCAAACCGAGCCAGGGAAAATTCGCTTTGCGGATCCACCAGACTGGCATAATTGCGCAGCCATTGCTCCCGCCCGGCGCGGCCCTCTCCCCTCCGCTCCTGATACAGATAGTCGGCCACGTAAGTGGTCAGGCCCTCGCTCCAGTTGCCCTCGGAAGGATCCACCAGGACGCCGTTGCCCCACCAGCAATGTGCCACCTCATGGCCCAGGCTGGTATGGACGATGAACGGCAGACGCAGCACCCGGGAGCCCATCAGGGTGAAACCGGGAAATCCGTAGCCGGTGGGAAAGAAATTCTCCACGACGGCAAATTGTCGGAAGGCATAAGGACCGAACAGGTCGCTGTACAATTGCAGGTAATGGCCGGCGGATTCGAGATAGTCTGGACTCAACGTTTGCAAGGCGTCCGAAAAATAGGTGGCCACCGTGATTGCGCCGACCCGACGGGATTCCATGGTATAGCGGCCCGCCACCAGGCTGATGCCCCGCAGGGGCGCCGCCACCGACCAATGGGACAAGGTGCGGCCGCCGGCGGTCTCTTGTCCACGGGGATCGCCGGAGGTAACCGCCACGATACCCTCCGGGGCGTCCACGGTGATGGAAAAGCGCTGGCGACCGATACCGTCGGGGTACCAGCCGGCCCCGGCCAGCAGCATGGTGCCGCGAGGATCGATGGTGCCGGTTACCCCCAACCCGGGGTTGTCGGTATTGAGAGGCGCCTCGGGTACCGGATCGTCATAGATCCCAGCGTATTCGATTTCCAAATGGATGGCTGACGCGGATGGTGGCGCGGGAATAGACAACCGGCCCTCCCGGAAGGAAAAAGAAACCGGTCGCCCCCCCAGGCGTACGCGGCTGACCGCCACCTCCGGCCCCAGGCGGTAATCCAGGCGACGACGGACATGGCCCGACACGACAAGGCGGTCCAGCGCCTCCAGCCGATGGCCTTGGGGATGCAGTACCACGGTCAGGTGGTGGTCCGCCCGGGGTTCATCCGCGAACAGGTTGGTAGCGACCAGCCCCAGGAGGATCATGGCCGCCCCCAAGGTTTTGTTGGCATTGGAGTTCATATCCGATTCATCCGGCATGCGGTTCGTGATTGTAGTTGCAGATGCTGGTTGCCGACCGAACGTCCAGGGCCGTCGGTCGTGCGATAGGGGCAATCTAGGGCCGGAAGCACCGATGTCAAAACCGGCTGTATTGCCAGATCCGGTGGCATCTGATAATGCCTTGGGGAAAAGGCAGCGAAATGGACCGGTTCTGGGAAGGAAAAAATCTGGAAGAGCTGACCCCGGCGCAGTGGGAAACGCTGTGCGACGGCTGCGGTCGCTGCTGCCTGCAGAAACTGCAAAATCCCACCACCGGGAAGGTATCCTATACTTCGGTCGCCTGTTATCTGCTGGATATCGAAACCTGCCGCTGTTCGAATTACGAACTGCGCCACACGCTGGTTCCCGATTGCCTCAAACTGGAACCGGCCAATATCGTCAACCTGCGTTGGCTTCCCAGGACATGCGCCTATCGCCGGTTGACCGAAGGCAAAGACCTGCCCGAATGGCACCCCCTGATCACGGGCGATCCGGAGTCTGTCCACGACCAAGGCTTTTCCATGCGCGGGCGGGCTGTTTCCGAAGTCGATGTGCATCCCGACGATCTGGTGAGTTACCAGATCAAGGAAAAGTTCTGATCTCACATGGTGGCCTGATAGGTGGTGATATCCTCGGGCAGATCCGAGCTCCCCGTCCATTTGGCCGGTTTGGGATCGGGCCAATTGGGCGGGTACATGGCCGAGAATACCCATTCGAACATGGCCTCCAGCAGTTGGTCGGCACCGATGGCGCCGCCGGTGGCCTTGAGTGCCGCAGCGGCTTCCAGCTTGCGTTGCATCCGGGCCTTGAGCCGTTCGACACGATCGAGGACTTCCAGGGCCTGCACCCGGCGCTGGGACCGCCAACCTTTGCCGGGAGCCTCCCTTAAAAGCTTGCTTTTCATTCTGCTGATTTTTTCCACGGGGACATCGAGCAGGTACTGACATTTCTGCCGGTCGGTGAAGACCGATTGGCGGGAGACGGTTTCGGCGAGCACGCTGCCCAGATGATCGCACTCGCTGTGCAGGGCCTTGACGATCTTCGGCAGCAACGCCTCCGGCACGGCCACTTCGACCCGGGAAAAGGTGTCCAGGTTATTGTCCATGGCCTCCTGAAATTCGGCGATGGCGCTTTTCCAGAACGTCCTGCTGATATCGGCCACCTCTTTGTTTAAAAGGGCTCCGGTGGGATCGAGCAGTTTGATCTTCTTCAGGATGGCCGGGAATACCCGCGCCGTGGCGGGAAACAGGTTGGCGCCGGTGACCACCTTGTAGAGAATGGCAATGGCGGCATACCAGTCCTGCAAATACAGGATCTTAGGTACGTCGCCGTAAATCTCCTCCAGGATCGTGTTGGACAACAAGTGGGTCGGGGTGGCGTACAACGGGGTGCCGGCCAATTGGGGTTGCGGAACCGCGGCAGATGGATCGTCGTCCACAAGCACGGCGGTCTCCACGTCGATGAGGCCGATGGAAAATGCCGTGGTATCGTTGAGGAATAGCGGATAGGAATTGGGATCGCCGGCCACGAAGAGATTCTCGGGCTTCAGATCGCGCATGGCCATATGCTTCCGGCCCATCCAGGCCAGCAGATCGAGAATATTGTCGGAAATGCTCTCCACCTGGCTCAGGCGCTGGGAAAAGCGGGTTTCCCGGATATAGTGGTGGACGCTTTCCCGGTATTGATCCACCTGGCTCTGATTTTCCCCGACCACCCTGGCCAGGAGCCGGTTGACCCGCTCGACCAGTTCTTCCGGCAGGTCGAGCCCCCCTGGGTCGATATTCTCTCCTGCCAGATGGGTCAGGTACCACTGCTTGAACTGGAATGCGGAAACCTCCTCCTGGACCTCGGCCTCCTGCACAAGTCGACGCAGGCGACTCTCGCACCGATAATAGGCCTCCTGAAGATCATGGCATACCAGGCCCGCATCTTCCCCATAGCGGCAGACGAATCCGTGCTGGTCCCAGAGCAATTCCTGTTGTTTCATGGCCTCGTTGACGTTGCGCTGCTCCCCGCGGTGAATCTCCTCCAGGACGGTGCTGAGAAAAAAATGCCTGGCCAGATCCATGAAGAATACGAAAGACGACCCGATTTTCAAATACTCCTGATAGTCGGCGTCGGCCTTGAGAAGAACGACGTAGTGCCCTTCCTGGGCCTCTTCCGACAACTCCTTGCCGTCGGGCAGGGTATGGACGGCTTTCATGATCACCGCCACCCGTGGCACGATGCATTCCCTGGGTGCCAGGCGACTGACGATTTCGGCTTCGGCGGCGATTCTGCGATGATAGGTCGTAAAATCCGGGATGGGTTCCGAGGGAATTTTGAGCACCAGATGGGAGTCATAGATGACATAGTAGCACATGCTGCGACTGCCGCCGCCTTGGCCCAGCAGGCCGATGGACATGCGCCGGAAGGACCACTCGTCTCCCATCTGGACCCGCATCTCATAGGTCTCGTTGGGGCAGGTGGGCCGTGTTTCCACCAACTTGACCTCGAAAGGAGCGTCGGCCGGAGCCCCCAACTGCTGTTTGAAGAGCCGAAAGAAAAAATGCAGCACCCGTTCTTTATCGGTCTTGGGTTCGGGAACCTGCCGGGTTTTGGAAAAAACCGGTTTCGATGTCGAACCGGTGGGCGAGGCCCGCCTCGGCCGGGGGACTGCGGACGGGCGCACGCGCCGGGGTTGGCGGACCACCGGAGGCTCCGGTGATTTCTTGCCCGGCCGCAATAACATGGCCAACAGAATGGCAATCACCAGGGTCGGCGCCCCCACCACCCATTTGGCATAGAGCTTGGCGGCTTCGGTGTCGATGCCCAGGCGCGCCAGCCCTTCCGCGGCGGCAGTCTTGATCCGGGTGAAAAGTGAAGGACTGTCCTTTTGCACCTGCGTAACGACGACGGCGCCGGACGACGGCCCAGCGTCGCGATCCGCCAGGCTCGTGGCCGCCATAAGAATACACACGGACAAGATCATTGCGAGCCGGAGTAAGAAGTGTCGTCGCTTCATCATCGCCGGTCAAAATGGGTTTGCGTGATTGCCGATCATTTCGCCGTAGCGCATTCGGCGCGGCCCGCCAGGTCGCGCGGGACATCCGGCGGAGGGCCGTCTCCAGGCAGCAAGGCTGTCGAAACAGCTTGCTTCCGGGAGTTGGCGGATCAGGATTTGCTCAGCAGGACCTGCACCCGAACCGAACCGACCTCCACCACGTCTTCATGATTCAATTTGATGGTGCCCTTGACGCTGGCGCCGTTGCGTTTCGGCTTGACCAGGCCGCCGGTGTAACGCAGGACATAGTCGGCGGCCTGTTTGCTGATGGTCACCGCCGGTCCGCCCACCAGGAAACTCCAAAAACCTGTCACGACGATGTCGGCATCCCTGTTCCTGCCGATGGTCACGGACCTCTTCCCAAGGGCGATCTCACCTTGACCGCCGGCCAGGATGGTCAGGTTGTCGTTGTCGGAAAACATCGGTTCGGCAGCCGGAGGCGTCTTCTCGATCCTCTTCTGACGGCTGTCGATGGTGTCCAGGGACATGGTGACCGAATCGCCCATCGCGGAGCGTTCCGCCTGAAGGAGGGCCCCGGGCGCCTGCTCGGTCTGGGCATCGAGGTTGTCGTGCAGGTCGAGCACCAGGTCGTGCTTGCCCACCGTAATGGTGTCTTCGTGATTCAACAAGCCTTCGTCCACGCGTCGGCCGTTCACGAAAGTGCCGTTCTTGCTTTTCAGATCGGTCAGCAGAACGCCGTCGTCGTTCAAATCGACGCGGGCATGAAAACCGGACACCGCCAGGTTGTCGATGGTGACGGTGTTGGTATGATGACGGCCGATGGTGATGCCCTGCTCGGCCGATAGGGAGACGATATCGAGTACCTTGTCTTTAAATTTGAAAATGAGTCGGGCCATGTCCTCTCCTGATCGGAAGGTCCTTCAATGGCTTGTTAACACATAAAAAACCACCAATCGCCATGGGTGTCAAGAATACCGGCGGCAATTGAGGGCCGCCGGTGACAAAAAATGTCCTCCAACTGCGTCCGCCGTTCGTCGCCCGGTCCGACCAATCGGCCGCCTGTGGGCGATGGAGAGCGGGCGCGGCAATTGCGTTGACATTAAAATGGTCTATGTTTACCTTCATTGCAAATTTCAGACCAGGAGGTTTTATGCGGTTGGACCGATTCACCATCAAGTCGCAGGAACTCATTCAGAACGCCCAGACACTGGCATCCCGGCATCGGAACCAGCAGATCGAACCGGAGCATATTCTGGCCGCCATGTTGGCCGACAACGAGGGCGTGGCCCGGGCCATGCTGCGCAAATTGGGCGTGTCCGGCGACAAGGTGGCCCAGGAAGCGGAAGCGGCCGTCGAACGCCAGCCCAGGGTATCGGGCGGTGGCGAACACTACGCCTCCCCGCGCACCCGGGCCGTTCTGGAACTCGCATTTTCCGAAGCGGCCAACATGAAAGATGAGTATGTCAGCATCGAACACCTGCTGCTGGCCCTGGCCGAAGACAAGCAGGGGGAGGCCGGACGGATCCTGAAACGAAACGGCGTCACCCGGGAAGCCGTTTTCAAAGCCTTGATGGAAATCCGCGGGTCCCAGCGCATCACCGATCCCAATCCCGAAGAGAAATATCAGGCCCTGGACAAGTTCAGCCGCGACCTCACCGAACTGGCCCGCATGGGCAAGCTCGATCCGGTCATCGGCCGGGACGACGAAATCCGCCGCATCGTGCAGGTTTTGTCCCGGCGCACCAAGAACAACCCGGTCCTCATCGGCGACCCCGGCGTGGGCAAGACGGCTATCGTGGAGGGATTGGCCCAACGCATCGTTGCCGGTGACGTCACCGAAACGCTCAAAAACCGACGCCTGGTCTCCCTGGACATGGGCGCCTTGATCGCCGGCGCCAAATACCGTGGAGAATTCGAGGACCGCCTCAAGGCCGTTCTCAAGGAGGTGGAGAAGGCCGAGGGCGAAGTCATCCTCTTCATCGACGAATTGCATACCCTGGTGGGTGCCGGTGCGGCCGAGGGGGCCATGGACGCATCCAACATGCTCAAGCCGGCGCTGGCCCGCGGTACATTGCGTTGCGTGGGCGCAACCACCACCAGCGAGTTTCGCAAGCATATCGAGAAGGACGCCGCCCTGGAACGCCGTTTTCAGCCGGTCTTCACGGCCGAACCCAGTGTGGAAGACACCATCTCCATCCTCAGGGGTCTCAAGGAGAAATATGAAGTCCACCACGGCGTCCGCATCAAGGACTCGGCCATTGTCGCGGCCGCCACGATGTCCCACCGCTACATCACCGACCGCTTTTTGCCGGACAAGGCCATCGATCTCATCGACGAATGTGCCTCCAAACTGAGGATCGAAATCGATTCCATGCCCCAGGAAATCGACGAGGTTCAACGCAAAATCACCCAGGCCGAGATCGAGCGCCAGGCCCTGAAGAAGGAAACCGACGATGCGTCGGCCGACCGCCTGGCCCGCCTGGAAAGCGACCTGGAGATCTTCCGCGCGGATCTGGCGCGGATGAAGGGCCATTGGGAAGAAGAAAAGAAGCTCATCCAACAACTCCGTACCATCAAGGAGGCCCAGGAGCGTATGGGCGTGGAAGAACAGATGGCGGAGCGCGAGGGCGACCTGGCCAAGGTGGCGGAGTTGCGCTACGGCCGTGCCCGGGAACTGGAAAACCGGTTGGTCCAGGCGCGCGGCGAATTGGAAAATCTGCAGAGCGAACGCAAAATGCTCAAGGAAGAGGTGGATGACGAGGATGTGGCCGAGGTGGTCTCCCGCTGGACCGGAATCCCGGTGGCCAGGATGCTGGAGGGTGAACGGGATAAGTTGCTGCGCATGGAAGAGCGACTGTCCCGACGGGTAGTGGGCCAGCAGGAGGCCATCCGGGCGGTATCCGACGCCGTCCGCCGCGCCCGTTCGGGGCTGCAGGACCCCCAACGGCCCATCGGTTCCTTTATCTTCATGGGGCCCACCGGCGTGGGCAAAACCGAACTGGCCAAGGCCCTGGCGGAATTCATCTTCGACGACGAGCAGGCCATGGTGCGCATCGATATGTCCGAATATATGGAAAAGCATGCGGTGGCCCGACTCATCGGCGCGCCGCCCGGCTATGTGGGCTATGAAGAGGGCGGCTACCTCACCGAAGCCGTCCGCCGGCGGCCCTATGCCGTGGTGCTGTTTGACGAGATCGAGAAGGCCCATCCCGATGTCTTCAACGTCTTGCTGCAGATCCTGGACGACGGACGCATGACCGACGGACACGGCAAGACCGTGGACTTTACCAACACCATCATCATCATGACCTCCAACGTGGGCAGCCAGTTCATCCAGGAATTGTCCGCAAGAAGGGAAGAGATGGAGCGCAGGGTGACCGAGGCCCTGCGGGCCCAGTTCCGACCCGAGTTTCTCAACCGAATCGACGAAACCATTATTTTCCTCAACCTGAAGCCGGAACAGATTGGCGCCATCGTGGATATTCAGGTGGAACGACTCAACCGTCGCCTGGACCGGCAGAAGATTTCGCTTGCCTTGGGCGACGGCGTCCGGCAATTACTGGTGGAAAGAGGATTCGACCCGGTCTACGGGGCGCGGCCGCTCAAAAGGGCCATCCGGCAATATCTGGAAAACCCCCTGGCCAAGGAGATCTTAAAGGGATCGGTGGCCGAAGGCGCCCGATTGACAGCCGAAGCCGATGGCGAGACAATCTTGTTTCGCTAGTGGGATTGAATGGGTGCCATGATTCAGGGGCGTCGCAAAAACGAATTCATCAAGGGATTCCGGGACACATTGCCCCTGGTGATCGGCGCCGCCCCCTTCGGCATCATCTTCGGCACCCTCTCCGGCAGCGCCGGTCTGACCGTGGCGGCCACCATGGGCATGTCGCTGTTCGTCTTCGCCGGATCGGCCCAATTCATCGCCATGGGCCTGGTGGCCGCCGGCACGGCCTGGCCCATGATCGTGCTCACCACCTTCGTGGTCAACTTTCGCCATCTGCTGTATACCGCCACCCTCCTGCCCTACATGAAGCGCCTGCCCGCACGCTGGCAGGCCCTGCTGGCCTTCGGCCTCACCGACGAAACCTTCGCCGTGGCCGTCGGCCGCTGGCCTCGGGACGACGGCAGCCCTGAAAAGCATTGGTACCAACTGGGTTCCATGACATTCATGTACACCAATTGGAACCTGTGCACCGTCCTGGGAATCGCGGCCGGACGGATGCTGAAGGATATCGCCGGCTGGGGGTTGGATTTCGCCCTGGTGGCCGCCTTCATCGGCATGGTCATGCCGTATCTCAAAGACCGGCCCAATTATTTCGTCGTCCTGGTGGCCGCGGCGACCTCCCTGCTGTTTCATGGCCTGCCCCACCAGATGGGGCTGATAGTGGCCGCCATCTGCGGCATCGCCGCGGGAATCATCGCCGATCTGCTGATGGGAACTTCCCTGAAAGCGGCCGCGCCGAAACCGGGGAGACCGTAATCATGGAAAGCGTATTTCTGGTTGGAGGGATGGCATTGGTGACCTTCGGCATCCGATATGTGCTGCTGCCCTTTTCCGGGCGCATCCAATTTTCCGGCGCGGTCCGGCGTGCCCTGGGATACGTTCCCCCGGCGGTGCTGACGGCGATCATCGTGCCCATGTCCCTGATGCCCGGCAATGAGGGTCTGCAAGTCTCTGCGTCCAACCCCTACCTCGTGGGCGCCGTGGCCACGGCGGCCATCGCCTGGTGGAGTAAAAACCTGCTGGCCACCGTCGTCGGTGGAATGGCGATTTTCCTGACCTGGAAATGGCTGCTGCCCACCGGCTGGCTCGGAATCTGACAAGTCGAGGAAATCGTTGTCCTTATTGATGCGCTGTGTTACCTATTTTCATGCAACATTACTGCTCCGGCTCCAGATTCCCGGCAAAGGCGGATGAACATGCAGACGAATGGTAGCCACGCGCTGGTCGTGGAGGACCTGCACAAGTCCTTCGGCAGCCTGGAAGTCCTCAAGGGTTTGTCGGTATCCGCCCGGGAGGGCGACGTCATCTCCCTGATCGGTTCCAGCGGCTCCGGCAAAAGCACGTTTCTACGCTGCCTCAATCTGTTGGAAATTCCCGATTCCGGACGGGTTTTCATCGGCAACGAACTGATCAAGATGAAGAAAAACCGTCGCGGGGAAACCGTCCCGGCCGAGCCGAAACAGGTGGATCGCATTCGAACCCGCCTGGGCATGGTCTTTCAGCATTTCAACCTCTGGTCGCACATGACGGTGCTGCAAAATGTCCTCGAAGCGCCGCTTCATGTGATGAACACCCCCAAGAAAGAGGCCCTGGACCGGGCCATGATGTATCTGAAAAAGGTCGGGATCGACGAGAAAACCGGCGCCTATCCGGCCCAACTTTCCGGAGGTCAGCAGCAGCGCGCCGCCATTGCCCGCGCCCTGGCCATGGAGCCGGAATTGCTGCTCTTCGACGAGCCCACGTCGGCCCTGGACCCGGAGCTGGTGGGAGAGGTGTTGCTGGTGATGCGCCAACTCGCCGAAGAAGGCCGCACCATGATCGTGGCCACCCACGAGATGGGGTTCGCACGCGAGGTTTCCAGCCGGGTCCTCTTCCTGGATTCCGGCCGTATCGAAGATCAGGGCACGCCGGAGGAGCTGTTCACCAATCCGACATCGCCGCGATGCCGCCAGTTTTTGTCCAGCTATTTGTAATCTGTTAAATTAAAAGGCTTTTTTGCACAATGAACCCTCACCGCCATTCACAGGAACAAAGGAGGCAAAGCATGAAAAAATGGACCATCGTGGTTGCAGTCATCTTTGGAATGCTTTTCGTGGGCGCGGGAGCCGCCGCGGCCAAGGACTGGAAAAAAGTGCGCGTGGGAACGGAAGGCGCTTACCCTCCTTTCAACTTCATCGATGAAAAAGGCGGTCTGCAGGGCTTCGACATCGACATCGCCAAGGCATTGTGCGCCGATATGGGTGTCGACTGTGAATTCGTCGTCCAGGACTGGGACGGCTTGATCCCCGGATTGATCGCCAAGAAATTCGACTGCATCATCGCCTCCATGTCCATTACCGAAGAGCGCAAGAAAAAAGTCGGTTTTACAAATAAATACTACATGACGCCGGCCCGGTTCGTGGTCAAGAAATCCGATGCCCTGGACCTGTTCAAAAACGGGCTCAAGGGCAAAACCGTCGGCACCCAGCGCGCCACCGTGGCGGAAAACTTCCTGCGCGACAATTTCGGATCCATGGTCACCGTCAAGTCGTACGCCACCCAGGATGAGGCCAACATGGACCTGGTTTCCGGCCGTGTCGACCTGGTGATCGCCGATTCAGTGGTTTTGCTGGGTGGTTTCCTCGAAAAAGAGCAGGGCAAGGACTACATGTTCGTGGGGCCGGGATTCGTCGACAAGAAATGGTTCGGTGACGGCATCGGCATCGCCGTGCGCAAAGAAGACGGCGATCTCAAGGACTTGTTCAACCAGGCCATCCGGAATATTCGCAAAAACGGCACCTACCAGACCGTAAACGCCAAATATTTCGACTTCGACGTCTACGGCGATTAAGCCCGCCAGGACAACAGGCTCCGGTCATTGGGCCGGGGCCTGATCCGCAACCGGCGGACATTTCAACCACAGCGACTATCTCGGGAGCCCAATGATCGACCTGCAGGGATACGGTTCCATGTTGATCGCCGGAACCAGGCTGACCATCGTGGTGGGGCTGTGCGCCATGGTGATCGCCGTCCTTCTCGGCCTGCTGGGCGCCTGGGGAAAATTAACGGCCGTTGTCGCGGTCCGCAGGGCCGCCGACACCTATACGACGGTGGTTCGCGGCGTACCGGAACTGGTGATGATCCTGCTGGTCTATTACGGCGTGCCGACCCTGATTCAGGACCTGGCTTCGGCGGCGGGCCGGGAATTGGTCCTCGACCTGAATCCGTTCATCGCCGGTGTGGCCACCATCGGTTTCATCTATGGGGCCTTCGCCACAGAGGTCTTCCGCGGCGCCTATCTCGCCGTGCCGCGGGGGCAGATCGAGGCGGCTCGGGCGGTGGGCATGGGTCCCGCCCTGGCTTTCCGCCGCATCCTGCTGCCCCAGATGTGGCGCTTCGCCCTTCCCGGACTGGGCAATATCTGGATGGTGCTCATCAAGGCCACCGCGCTGATTTCGGTCATTCAACTGCCGGAATTGATGCGCAACGCCGATATCGCGGCCCGTGCCACCCACCAGCCGTTTACCTGCTATTTCGCTGCCTCGCTGATCTACCTGACCATCACGATCCTGTCCATCCTCCTGCAACAACGCGCGGAAAGCTGGGCCGCGCGAGGGGTCCGGAGGGCATAATATGGATCTGCCCATCATACTGGACAATATGCCCAAATTCATCGGCGGCATCGGCGTAACCGTCGAACTGACCGTCATCAGCGTGCTCATCGGGCTCTGCATGGCCATCCCCATGGCCCTCATGCGTGTCTCCGGAAATCCCGTGCTGCGCTGGCCGGCCTTTGGGTTCATCTTCTATTTCCGCGGCACGCCCCTGTTGATCCAGATTTTCCTGGTCTACTACGGCAGCGGACAATTTCAGGAGCCCCTCTCCCGGTTGGGGCTATGGACCTTTTTCCGGGAAGCCCACTTCTGCGCCATTCTGGCACTTTCCCTGAACACGGCCGCCTATTCCGCCGAAATCCTGCGCGGTGCCATTCAGGCGGTGCCCCTGGGCGAGATCGAAGCCGCCCGGGCGTGCGGCATGTCCTCCGCCAAGCTCAAGCGCCGCATCGTGCTGCCCATCGCCTTTCGCCTGGCGTGGCCGGCCTACACCAACGAGGTGGTCTTCCTGCTTCAGGCCACCTCCCTGGTTTCCATCATCACCATCATGGACATCACCGGGGTGGCCCGTCTCGCCGCGGCCCGCAGTTTCGCCTTCTACGAACTGTTCATCACCGCCGCCCTTCTTTACCTGATCATGGTGTACGGCACCCTGTTCGTTTTCAAGCGCGTGGAAAAGCGACTCATGCGCCATCTCCGCCGACGGCCCCGGGCGGAAAATCCGGTGGAGGCCCTCCCCGGGTAGCTTATGGATCCGTGCCACCCGCCCGGGCGATTTCAACATGGCCCGGGAAGAATGCTTTCCCCTGTTATTGCACAACGCGGTTATCCGGAATGCTCAAGTTGCGTGTAACAGCAGGTTTTTTGCTGCTATTGCATATCGTCAAATCGTTGAATCGTCCAATGGTCAAATGGGGAAAGGCATTCTGTCTGATTTCATATTGCTGCAATATCTAAATGATAGAATTCCACTCCCGATTTGACCATTCGACGATTTGATGATTTGACCAAATCAACTTTACGTAATCGGCACAGATTCGGGCTGCCTGCCAGCCAGCTTGTGTTTTGTGGATAAGTGCGTTGCATAAAAAAAGGCATCTCCCCGCCATGGGGGAGATGCCTTTGAATTTCGAGTACCCGGTATCAGACGATGGTTACATTGGACGCGGCAAGCCCCTTGGGGCCTTGTTCGATATCGAAGGTTACCTGATCGCCCTCATTGAGGGAACGGAACCCTTCGGCTTTGATTGCCGAATGGTGGACGAAGACATCGGGGCCGTCTTCCTGCTCGATAAATCCGAATCCCTTTTGATCGTTGAACCACTTCACGGTGCCATTGGCCATGATTACAGCCTCCTTTCCTAAAAAAAATAGACCATGTTCCATACTGAAGGAGGCCGATCGATGAAGCGGCTTGATCCTACAGAACGATAACCGCCTGCCACCCAAAAGGCAGGCCTTTACTGGTAAGGCGAACATTAACCGCTCCAACGCAAGATTGCAAGTATTTTATCGGGTGACTTCCATTGTTATGATTTGAAAGGCCGCCGTTTCGGCCAAGGGACCCGGCGGGATGGCCGCCATACCACATTGTACCATTCTGGCATAATTGTTATCCGGCTATCCCATTTTGGCACATATATTATTTAAGTATTTGAAATCAGCTGCATTAGCCTTATTGCTGTGCCATTTTGGAACACCTCCACCCCTTATCCGGGACCCATCTCTTTTATTCCAGCACCATGCAATACCATCTCAACTAGTTGTTTTTATTCTTCATCCTCACGCATCGCCCCGGAACGCCGCTTGGCATATCTCTTGCGATCAATGCCAGCGCAAGCGCGCATGACTGAAACCGATCATGCGGCCGCTTGAATTGATTCGGTCCGCCAATGCGGGTATTCCACGGCTGAAGCGCCCCGTTCAGACGAGCGGCGGAACACATACAACTCAATCCACAGAGGTTTTCCATGGCAACAGAGAACAAAAAGGACAGTGTTGTCGGCTCGGTGATGGTGGTCGGCGGCGGTATTGCCGGCATCCAGGCCTCACTCGATCTGGCGGATTCCGGTTACCTGGTGAAAATGATCGAGGGCAAATCCGCCATCGGCGGCGTAATGGCCCAGCTGGACAAGACCTTCCCCACCAACGACTGCGCCATGTGCGTGATTTCGCCCAAACTGGTGGAGGCCGGCCGCCACTTGAACATCGATCTGTACACCACCACCGAAGTGGAAAAGGTGGAGGGGGAGGCCGGCAATTTCAAAGTCACCCTGCTGGAACGGCCGCGCTACATCGACCTGGACAAGTGCACGGCCTGCGGAGAGTGCGCCAAAGCCTGCCCCATCGACGTTCCCAACCAGTTCGACATGAACCTGCGCGAACGCAAGGCCGCCTTCAAGCTCTACCCCCAGGGCATGCCCAGCGCGTTCGCCATCGACAAACGGGGCACCGCTCCCTGCAAGGCCACCTGCCCGGCCCATGTCAGCATCCAGGGGTATATCGCCCTGATCAACGACGGCCGCTACACGGAAGCCCTGAAATTGTTCAAAAAGGACCACCCCTTCCCCGGCATCTGCGGCCGGGTGTGCCACCATCCCTGTGAAGGTGAATGCACCCGCAACGACGTGGACGAACCCCTGGCCATCAGGGAACTCCATCGCTTCCTGGCCGATTACGAGCAGCAGCGGGGCGAAATCTACATCCCCGAAATCGAAGCGCAAAAACGGGAGGAAAAGGTCGCCGTCATCGGTTCGGGACCTGCCGGACTCACCGCGGCCTACTACTTGCTCCAGCAGGGCTATGGGGTCACCATCTTCGAAAAACTGCCCGAACCCGGCGGCATGATGCGCGTGGGCATCCCCGAGTACCGACTGCCCCGCGACCTGCTGGCCGCGGAAATCGATGTGATCCGCCAGATGGGCGCCGACATCAAGTGTGGCGTGACCTTCGGCAAGGACATCACCCTGGAAAGCCTCCGGACGGACGGATTCGGCGCCTGTTTCATGGCCATCGGCCTGCACGGCGGCCGCAAGCTGGGCGTGGAGAATGAAGACGGCGCCGGCGTGCTGCAGGGCGTCGACTTCCTGCGCGATGTGGCCATGGGCAAAGAGGTGGCGGTCGGCGACGATGTCATCGTGGTGGGCGGCGGTAACGTGGCCATCGATGTGGCCCTCACCGCCAAACGCAAGGGCGCCAAGAACGTCACCTTGATCTGCCTGGAAAAACGGGAGGAGATGCCCGCCTGGGAACACGAAATCGAAGAGGCGCTGGAAGGTGACATCCAGATCGTCAACTCCTTCGGTCCCAAATCCTTTTTCATCGACAAGGGCAACAAGGTATCGGGCATCGAGTTCAAATCCTGCACGGCCGTATTCGACGACCAGGGCCGCTTCAATCCCGCCTATGACGAAGATGCCTGTACCCCCTATTTCGGCGACACCGTGATCGTGGCCATCGGCCAGAGCACCAACCTGGAAGGCATCCGGGAACAGGGCATCGGCATCTCCCGCCCCGGCGGCCTGGAGGCCGATCCCGTGACCCTGCAGACCGGCATCGATTGGGTCTTCGCCGGCGGCGATGCCTTCTACGGCCCCAAATCGGTGGTGGACGCCGTGGCCTGCGGCAAGGAGGCCGCCGAGTCCATCCACCGCTTCATCAACGGCATGGACCTGGCCGAAGGACGGGAAAAGAAATGGGAATTCGTCAAACCGGATGTGGCCAACGAACCGCTGAAGGCCCGGACCCGGGTCCGCTGCCTCGACCCGGCCGCCCGGGAGTGCAACTTCCTGGAAGTCTCTTACGGCTACGACGAAGACGAAGCCAAGGGGGAGGCCCACCGATGCCTCAAATGCGGGATCTGTTCGGAGTGCTACCAGTGCGTGGATGCCTGCCTGGCCAAGGCCGTCGACCACGACATGCAGCCCAGGCGCACCGAAGTGGAGGTGGGCTCCATCATCCTGGCCCCCGGCTTCACGCCTTACGATCCCAGCAAGCATGCCCATTATGCCTATGCCAACCATCCCAACGTGGTGACGGCGCTGGAATTCGAGCGCATCCTGTCCGCCTCGGGCCCCTACCAGGGTCACCTGATCCGGCCCTCCGACCACCAGGAGCCCAAGAAGATCGCCTGGATGCAGTGTATCGGCTCCCGGGACATCAACCAGTGCGACCACGCCTATTGTTCGGGCGTCTGCTGCATGTATGCGGCCAAGCAGACCGTCATCGCCAAGGAGCATAGCGACCACGACCTGGACACGGCCGTCTTCTTCATGGATATCCGCACCTACGGCAAGGATTTCGAGCGTTACTACAATCGCTGCAAGGACGAGCACGGCGTGCGCTTCGTTCGTTCCCGGGTCCACACCATCGATCCGGTGGAGAACGAAAACCTGCGCCTGCGCTACGTGAGCGAAGACGGCGACATCGTCGACGAAATCTTCGACATGGTGGTCCTCTCCGTGGGCCTGGCCCCCAACGACGAGGCCATCCGCCTGGCCGATACCATGGGCATCGCCCTCAACCGGCACAAGTTCGCCCAGACCAGCGATCTGGCGCCGGTGGCCACCAACAGGGAGGGTATCTATGTCTGCGGCGTCTTCCAGGGTCCCAAGGATATTCCCCAGTCGGTGATGGAAGCCTCGGCCGCCTCCTCGGCCGCCTCCCGCAACCTGGCCGCCGCCCGCGGCACCCTCACCCGCACCAGGGAACTTCCTCCGGAACTGGACGTGTCCCAACAGCAGCCCCGGGTGGGTGTCTTCGTCTGTAACTGCGGCATCAACATCGGAGGCGTGGCCGATGTGCCGGCGGTGCGCGAATATGCCGCCACCCTGCCCGGCGTGGTCCACGTGGAGGACAATCTGTTCACCTGCTCCCAGGATACCCAGGACAAGATGAAGGATGTCATCCGGGAAAAGGGCATCAACCGGGTGGTGGTGGCTTCCTGTTCGCCCCGGACCCATGAACCGCTGTTCCAGGAAACCATCCGGGAGGCGGGCCTCAACAAATACCTGTTCGAGATGGCCAATATCCGCGACCAGAACACCTGGGTGCATATGAACAACCCGGACAAGGCCACGGAAAAAGCCAAGGACCTGATCCGCATGGCCGTGGCCAAGGCCGCCTATATCGAGCCCCTGCACCAGGTCAGCCTGAACGTAAAGCAATCGGCCCTTATCGTGGGAGGCGGCGTGGCCGGCATGGAATCGGCCCTGGGCATCGCCGACCAGGGCTTTCAGACCTACCTGGTGGAGCGTTCCGGCACCCTGGGCGGCAACGCCCTCTGGCTGCGCCATACCTGGCAGGGCGAAGAGGTCCAACCCTATGTGACCGATCTGGTGGAACGGGTGATGGGCCATCCCCATATCCGCACCTTCCTCAACACCGAGGTCATCGAAACCGGCGGCATTCTGGGCAACTTCACCACCACCCTGGCCTCGGCCGGCGAGACCATCTCCACCGTAACCGTGGAGCACGGCATCTCCATCCTGGCCACCGGCGGCAAACCCTACGATGGAAACGAGTACCTCCACGGCGAACATCCCAACGTCCTCAGCCACAAGCAGCTGGACGAGGCCATGACCGCCGGCGACCCACGGATCGCAGGGGCCGACAGCGCCGTCTTTATCCAGTGCGTGGGATCGCGCACCGAGGAGTTTCCCTCCTGCAGCCGCGTCTGCTGCACCCACTCGGTGAAGTCGGCCATCGCCCTCAAGAAGCAGAAGCCGGCCATGAATGTCTATATTCTCTATCGCGACATCCGCACCTACGGATTCCGCGAGGACCTCTACAGCCGGGCACGGGAAATGGGAGTGATCTTCATCCGCTTCGACATGCAGGCACCGCCCCAGGTGGTCAATGGCGACGGCGGCGAAATCAGCGTGACGGCCAAGGACCACATCCTGGGCCGCCCCATCGAGATCAACCCCGACCTGCTGATCCTGGCCAACGGGGTCCGGCCCAACGAAAACAAGAATCTGTTCGAAATGTTCAAGGTTCCCGTCAACGCCGAGGGATTTCTGGTGGAGGCGCATGCCAAGCTGCGACCGGTGGATTTCAGTTCCGAAGGCATCTTCATGGCCGGCCTGGCCCACTATCCCAAATCCATCGACGAGACCATCGCCCAGGCCCAGGCGGCCGTCTCCCGGGCCTCCACGGTCTTGTGCAAGGAGACCATTTGGGTGGGCGGCGTCACCGCCGAGGTCGATGCCGACCGTTGCGCGGTCTGCTGCACCTGTGTGCGCACCTGTCCCTACAACGTGCCCGTGATCGGCAAGGAGGGACACGCGGTCATCGACAAGGCCGGCTGCCAGGGTTGCGGCTGCTGCGTCGCCGAATGCCCGGGCAAGGCCATTTCCCTGAAGCACTTCACCGATGAGCAGTTGATCGCCAAGACTGTGGCCCTGTTCACGGAATGCGCCTCCTGAAGCGGAATGGGACGATGTGATGAATCGATGAATACCGATTGCCCTATTGCCTTATTCAATGAATTGCATATATAAACTGATCCAACCAACATAGAGGAAAGGACAATGGCTATGACTGCAGCTTATGAACCCCAAATCATCGCCTTCTGCTGCAAGTACTGTGCTTACGCAGCCGGCGACCTGGCCGGCTCCATGCGGCTCAACTACCCGGCCAACGTGAAAGTGGTGCAGGTGCCCTGTACCGGACGGGTCGATATCATCCACCTGCTGCGCGCCATCGAGGGGGGTGCCGACGCCGTATACGTGGCCGGCTGACTGGAGGGTGAATGCCATTTCCTGGAAGGAAATCTCAAAACCCGCCGCAAAGTCGAATACGTGAAA
The DNA here is from genome assembly GCA_050288425.1 of Desulfobacteraceae bacterium. GTDB lineage: Bacteria > Desulfobacterota > Desulfobacteria > Desulfobacterales > Desulfosarcinaceae > JARRKU01. The sequence goes on from JBNKDU010000096.1 coordinate 96,072, forward strand.
AGAACTCTCAAGGAAATCAACATGGAAGAGGAGCGCATCGAGATGTACAACCTCTCGTCGGCCCAGGGGCCGCGCTTCGCCGAGATCGCCACCGAGATGACGGAAAAAGCCAAGGAGCTGGGACCCAGTCCGCTCAACAAAAGATAGCCGTAAATGCCGGGGACGCCGTCCGACCATGGATGCGGCCTGTAAACCGGCCAACCGAACAATGAGGTGATTCAATGATTATCGCTGACCGAAAACCCTTGGAAGAAATCCAGGAGATGATCAAGGACTGTGACAACATCATGCTGGTCGGCTGCAAGGGTTGCGTGACCGTCTGTAATGTGGGCGGCTTGAAAGAGGTGGAGATCCTGGCCTCCACCCTGCGCATCGCCCGCAAGAAAGAGGGCCGCCCGCTGCAGATCGATGAACGGATCCTGGAGCGCCAGTGCGATCCCGAATATGTGGAACAGATCCGCGACGACTATGACAAGTTCGATGCGGTCCTCTCCATGGCCTGCGGCGTGGGACCCCAGTTCCTTTCCGAAGCCTATCCCAGCCAGCGTTTCTTTCCCACGGTCAACACCAAGTTCATGGGCGGCGCCGTGACCCACGGCATCTGGGAGGAACGCTGCGCGGGCTGCGGCACCTGCATCATCCACCACTATGACGGACTCTGCCCGATCGCCCGCTGCTCCAAGAGCATCCAGCACGGCCCCTGCGGCGGCAGCGCCGACGGCAAGTGCGAAGTCGCCAAGGAGATCGAATGTATCTGGGATACCATCGTCAAGAAGAAGATGGAGCAGGGAAGACTGGATGATCTGCTGATTCAGAGAGCGAACAAGGATTGGCGCACGGCCCGCGACGGCGGACCCCGCAAGAGCATAAGGGAGGAACTGGTCAAATGAGCGACAACGGCTACGTATCAGGCAGCAACTTGGAGAAGGTGCTCAAGTCGGGACAATTTGCCTTTACCGGCGAGTGCGGTCCTCCCAAGGGCGCAAACGTGGAACACCTGAAGGAGAAGATGGAGCCCCTCAAGGGCATGGTGGATGCCGTCAACGTCACCGACAACCAGACCGCGGTGGTGCGCATGTCCTCCAAGGCGGCCAGCGCCCTGATGGTCCAGGCCGGCCTCGAACCCAATTTCCAGATGGTCTGCCGCGATCGCAACCGCATCGCCATGCAGAGCGACATCCTCGGAGCGTATGCACTGGGCATCCGCAACATGCTTTGCCTTTCCGGCGACCACCAGAACTTCGGGAATCACCCCCAGTCCAAGAACGTCTACGACATCGATTCCATGCAGCTCATCGCCTTGGTCAAGAAGATGCGCGACGAGGGCAAGTTCGACAACGACGAAGATATCGACGTGCCGCCCAGGCTCTTCATCGGCGCCGCCAGCAACCCCTTCGCCGACCCCACCGAATACCGCGTCTACCGGCTGGCCAACAAGATCGCCGCGGGCGCCGATTTCATCCAGACCCAGTGCATTTACAACATGGAGCGCTTCCGCGAGTTCATGAAACGGGCCGTGGACATGGGGTTGACCGAAAAATGCTATATCCTGGCCGGGGTCACCCCCATGAAGTCGGCCGGCATGGCCAACTACATGGCCAAGTTCGTTCCCGGCATGGACGTGCCGCCGGAACTGATCAAGCGCATCAAAGACGCCGGCAAGGGCAAAATGGCCGAAGAGGGCATCAAGTTCGCCATCGAACAGATCGAAGAGTTCAAGGAGATGGAGGGCGTGGCCGGTGTCCACCTGATGGCCATCGAATGGGAGCACAAGGTGCCCGAAATCGCCGAACGGGCCGGTGTGCTGCCGCGACCCAAGATCGACTGATCTCCCCATCGGAATACGCAACAAACAGGGCGGCCCGCACGGGCCGCCCTGTTTGTTGTTTGTTGCGCAAGAAACCCCAACCGCCTACCTATTGCAACGCCGCGGCAACGAACCTGCACATCAAACACGCCGTCATCGCCCGCGAACCGGACCTGCCGGCGCAGCATCACAACGGCAAAAACGCCCGGACCGGAGAAATGACCATCCGAATGGAAACGTCACGGCGCCGGAGGAACCTCGGCGCGGGCCCGCACGCGGCCGGATGGATCCCGTACCTCGACCTGGTGAAAGTCGTTCCTGGGCAACTGGAGCAGCAGGCACGGTGAAGTGATCGCCTGGGTGACGAAGGCGCCCGGGGGTGGTTCGCGCCATTGAACGGTCACCCGGGCGATGCCCTGGGCCACCACCGCCTCGGACGAGGCCGGGTCGAGACCGAAACCGCCGGTGGGTTTCCGGCCCATGCGCACCCAGAGCAGGCCTTCCCGGGCCCAGTCCATGGAGCCGCCGGCCAGTGCGGCTTGAACGGCCGGTCTCGAGAGAACCTTCCTTTGGAGGTCGGCGGATCCATCGATCCAGTACGCCGATGCCCCGGGCGCGGGTCCGCCGCATTGGTGTCCGGCCCACACCAGGCGCACCGGCAGGTGCACCGGGGGCGGGGCCATGGCCGTTTCGCGGCATCCGGCCAGCAAGAGGAGGCCGGTCAAAATCAGGATCCACCAGGGATCCTGCCGTCTTTCGTTTTGGTTCGGTTCTGGAAGCATACTTTAGTCCACGGTGAGTTGGTGGGCGGTGACGAAGGGTTCCAGGGAGAAACCCGTCGTGAATGTGATCCCCGGCGTATCGGCGCTTACCGTCAGGGCGGTGGTCTGAATGGCATTGGGATAGGCGCCGAAGGCCTCTCCGGCGTCCAGGGACAGACCATCGTTGTCCATATCCGTTCCGGCCAACAGGAAATAGCTACCGGGGGCGAGGCCGGAGACGCTGAAGGTATACGCGCCGCCGGAAAAGGTCATGGCCTGCTTGGCCACCAGCACCAGGCTGTTGGCGTCCACCACCAGGATATATTGAAATCCGGCGTCGGCCTGAGGGTCGGGCAGGACCTCGAGGCGCACGGGCACCTGGAAATTGTTGGCCGACGACTGGACATCGACAAACCCGGTGTGGATGCCCCCCGCCAGATTGGAACGGTCCACGTCGACGATGTACTGATTGGGATTGACCGCGGGCGTCACGGAGAGCCAGGCCGGATCCGCCGGATCGTCGATGACGGCAGTCACTGTAATTCCCGTGACCGCCCCGCCGCCGAGGATGTTCAGGTCGAGGGTGGCGGCGGCGGAATCGTTGTCGAAGTGAAAGGCGTTGGGCGCGGCCTGCAGCACCGTGGCCGGCCCACCGGCCTGGGCCGCCAGGACAGCGGCCTGGGCATCGATGAGCCCGGCGCCCAGGCCGGTATTGTCCACCAACGGGTTGGTGATGGCGCCGCCGGCCAGGTAGGCATCCAACTCGTCCGGGGTCAGGCCCGGCCGCACCGATTTCATCAAGGCGGCCACCCCGGCCATGTGGGGCGAGGCCATGCTGGTGCCCTGGGCATAGAGATAGGTGGGCTGAATGCTCGTGGTGCCGTTCTGGACCACCACTTCTCCCGAGGTGGATAAAACCCCGTCGGTGTTTCCGTCCTGATCCAGGTCCACAACCTGGTCGCCGCCCGGCGCGGCCACATCCACGAAGGGACCGTAGTTGGTGTACACGGTCCGTTGACCGTTGAAATCGGTGGCCGCGACGGAAATCACGCCGGGGCTGGCGGCGGGAAATTCCGGCTGGCTGGTGGCCGAGTTGCCGGCGGCGGCCACGACGATCACGCCGCGACTGCGGGCCTCGGCGATGGCGGCGTCCAGGGTGGCCGATGCTCCCGGCCCGCCCAGGCTCATGTTGATGATATCGGCCGGCTGGGCCGGCCTGAGCCCGGTGCTGGTCTGGATGTCATTGGCGCCGGCGGCAAACAGGATGCCGGCGATGATATCGAAATCCGTGCCGCCGCCCTCCCCCAAGACCCGCACGGGCATGATCCTGGCCCCGGGGGCGATGCCGGTTCCTCCAACGCCCCCGGTTGCCGGGGGGACGGTCATCGCCGCCCCGATGGTGCCGGAGACATGGGTGCCGTGGAAAGAGCTGTCGAGGAAGCTGCCCCCCGGATCGGTGGGGTTTTCATCGCGGTCGTCCTGGGCGCCGGGGAGGCTCTCGCCGTCGTTGGCCAGCACCGGATCGCTGACGAAGTCATACCCCTCCACCAGTTGGGTGCTCAGGTCGGGGTGGTCCGGCAGCACGCCGGTGTCGATCACCGCCACGATCACCGAGGCCGCGCCCCGGGTGATGTCCCAGGCCGCCGGCAGGTTGATGTTGGGGTAGTGCCATTGTTGATCGTACAGGGGATCGTTGGGGATCAGCCGGGTGTGACGGATGTAATTGGGCTCGGCGAACTCGACATCCGTCCGCCGGCGCAACGAGCGAACGATCTGCAGGGTGTCGTATCTGCGTTGCCGGTCGATATCGGCATCGGGCATGCGCCGGGCCGCCATGCGGTCGGAGCCCATGCCGAGCCGGTCGTAAACGGCCCGCACCTGATCCTCGGTAGCAAAGCGCATCAGCTCGAAGCGGTCGCCGCCGGCGGTGGCCGCGGTGGTCATGGCCAGCCGGCCCCGGGCATCCCGGGCCGGGGCGTTGGCCCTCCAGCACACGACGGCCTCGCCGGGCACGAATTCGGCGGCGAGTCCCGGATCGGAGGACGAGGCCGTGAGGGCCGCGCCGTCACCCACGATCAACTTGTAGCCGGCTGCCGTGCCGGCGATCCGGACCTCGATGAAATAAGTGCCGTCGGCGGAGACGGAGAGCGCGGTGGAACGCCGGTCGGCCACTACGGAGTTGATTTGGGTCTGGCCGCCGTCGTAGAGATTGAACCGAATCTCGATGGCGGGATTTTGCACCACGTCATCCACCACATCGCCGGGCAGGGAGAGGATGACCCGCTCGCCGGCGACCAGGTCCACCTGGTAGAAGTCGCTGGTATCGGCGGAATCGACATACCCGCCCACCACCGCCGGGCCTGCGATCGCCTGGGCCTGGCTGATGGTGTCGTTGCTCACCGGGGTGGTCCGGGGGTCCAGGACATCCGAATCGATCCGGTTTCCCGCGGCGGCGAACACGGTGCCGCTGATGGTAACCGACGACGGCGGAAGCGCGCTTCCGCCGCCCCCTCCGCCGCCCCCGCCGCAGGCGACCAGCAGGAGGAGACTGCCAATGGCGACAGCCGATACCACCCCAACCGCAAAGTCGGGGAAAAAAGACTTTTTCCAGTGGTAAAGAGAGATACGCATGATCATCGGTTCCCCTTCGGAATGGATGGGAATTCCCTGCATCTGTCCGTTTCATATCGCCATGGGTGGGGCATTTCCCTAACCTAGGAATGGATTGCCGCCAGTCAAACGGATCCGGAATCATCCCGGATTGCGAGTGCTGATTTGTCTTGATCGCGGACTTGATCTTGTGTAAGAGATGCAATTATATTTCCAACCTTTATCGCCCTATAGCAATTGACTGTCAATGATGCTTTCCGTTGCGGGATCTTCCCCGCCGGACTGCTGTGGAAAAATGGATGCGGATAACCGGCTCGACGCGAAACGTTCATACTACAGGAAAGGATGGAATAATGAAACGAATGCCCCTTGTTGTCTGGTCCCTTGGAATGATGATCTGTGCCGCCCTGCTGCTGGCGGCCTGCGGCGGTGGAGGAGGTGGAAGTAACTCTCCGGCGGCCGTTGCACCCACGGCGACCCTGGCCATTGACGATGCCAGTGCCCCTAAACTCGTGGGAGTGGCCATGTTCGGTCAATCCGTCGGCGATTCCACGGGTTCGACGAATATTCTGCCATTTCAGACAAATGAAGGCGGAAGCAACTTCTCCTCCGGATTGGTTCAAACGATTTACAATGAGGCTCGCGAACAGGCTCTGTCCATGGCTCTCGATTTCGAAACCGCGGGATCGGCATCGGGAAATGATACCTGTCCTTACGGCGGAACCCTTTCCGGAAACCTGAGCTGGGATGGCCCCAACCAAATATCCTCATGCTCGGATATGGTGAATCTCAGGGGAACCATGACGATGTCCAATTGCGGCCTCACTCCCAGCATGACCATGAACGGACGCATTGATCTGTCATCCGACGGCTCAGACTGCAACCCAACCGCCATGAAGATGACCCTGACCGGTTTTTCCGTGATTGACAATTCCTCCAATCTCTCCTTTTCCAGCCAATCGTTGGTGCTGAACGTTTCTGACCTCACCTATACCTCCGGCGGGGAGATCACCCATTCCAACAGCGTGATCACCGGCGATGTCAGCGGAACCGTGGACGGCATGACCTATGATGCGGATTTCTATCAGTTGACACAGATCGTCGATACCAATGATGGTTTCAATTTCAGCCTGGAAATCTCCGGAATGTTGCGCGGCGGTTGTCTGGGAGAGGAATGGGCGGATATCGACACCGTCCAGTCGATCACATTCTCCTCGGTCGATACTTGTCCCACGGCAGGGGAATTGCTGCTCTCCGGCAACGGCCAAATGAGTGTCATCTTCAATGCCGACGGCAGTGTCACCGTGGGGGATACGGTTTATCCTTCATGCGATTCCGTGGATACCACCTGCACGGCACCATAGAATTCAATCGATATTGTAAACAGCGGGCGGCCTTTTTCCAAAGGCCGCCTTTTTTGTAGACACCCGGCCGCCGATGCCGGATATATGCTTGTCGCCACACTTTCCTTCTGATAGTTTCGAAGTCGATCCCACGGATGGAACCATCATCCGTGCTGCCAGGGTCCCGGAACGGCCTATTTCCGGCAGCACGAACATTCAGGTAACCTCACCATGACCCACTCCCATCCTCAGGCGGAGACACGCCATCGCCCCGATGAAGTGGTGCGCATGCTGCTGCGCAAGCCCATGCTGCGCAATATCTTCTTCACCTGCCTGGTGGTTGCGCTGCTGTTTCCGCTGTATAACTGGTTCTGGCTGCGACCCTCTTATCGCGGCATGATCACCCAGTTCAGCGAAGAGGATGCCCGGCGGGCCGCCCGCCACCTGATCCGCATGCTGCAGGTGGGCGACCTCCCCATCGATGAAAAGGTCGCCTCGGCCGGGATCAAACAGACCATTGCCGACCTGCAGGCCGATTTCAAGCTCGAAAAGCTTCGGATATACGCTCCGGACGGTCGGGCGGTGTTCTCCACCGCACCCTCCGAGATCGGAACCCGCAATACCCAGCCCTACTTCCTGCACCAGGTGGCCCGGGGCCTGGTCCGTTCGCGGATGGTCCGGAGGGGCCTGCGCACCGGCGAAACCCGGATGGCCATGCGCGACGTGGTGGAAATCCATGTGCCGGTGATGCGGGGCGCCGCCTTCCTGGGGGCGTTCGAGATCTACTATGACGTCACCGACGACAAACAGCGACTGGACAGCCTGTTGCGGCGCAGCGGAATCACCCAGTTGTGCATCGCCCTGTTCATGATCGTCATCTCCACCGCCGCCCTGTACAAGACCGCCGGCACCATGCTGTCCCACCGCAAGGTGGATGCCGCCCTGCGCAATGCCCGCGAGGAATTGGAGCAGCGGGTCCGGGAGCGCACCGAGGACCTCATCGAGGCCAACAAAGAGCTGCAGATGGAGATCATCGAACGGAGGCAGGCCGAATCCAATCTGCGGGAGAGCGAGCGGCGCTTTCGCACCCTGGTGGAAACCATTCCGTACGGGATCCAGGAGATCGATGCCCAGGGCCGGATCACTTTCGCCAATCCGGCCCACGGCAATATCTACGGGGTCGAGGCCAGGGACCTGCTGGGGCGTTCCATGTTCGAATTCACCGCCGACGACGGGGAGCGGGAACAACTCAAGGAACACCTGGCCTATGTCCTGGAACACCAGCCCCACCCCAATCCCTGGTTCGGCCGGCAGATCACCGCCGACGGCCGCCTCATCGATACCCAGGTGGACTGGAACTACAAGCGCGATCTGCGCGGCCGCGTGGAGGGCCTGATCACGGTGATTTCCGAGATCACCCACCGCAAGCGGGCGGAAAAGGCGCTGGAAGACAACTTCAACTTCATGAACACCCTCATCGACACCATTCCCAATCCGGTATTCTATAAGGACAAAGAGGGACTCTTCCTGGGATGCAACGTGGCCTTCGCCCAGACCCTGGGATTGACCAAGGAGGGGATTCTGGGCCACCGGCTGGTGGATCTGGAAAGCTCCGTGACCCGCAAAATGGCCCGGCGCTACCATGAACAGGACATGCAGCTGATCCGCAATCCCGGCATCCAGACCCACGAGGAAAAGGTGTTGTGCGCCGACGGCGTCACGCGCATTTACGTGCTCAGCAAAGCCACCTTCAGCGATGCCGAGGACCAGGTGGCCGGGCTGGTGGCCATCATGCTGGACATCACCGAACGCAAGCAGGCGGAAAAGGCCCTCCAGGAGAGCAAGGCCCTGTTCGACGCCTTCATGCACCACCTTCCGGGCCTGGCCTTCATGAAAGATCCCCAGGGCCGCTACATTTACGTCAACGAAGCCTTCTCCCAGTTCACCGACATCGACCTCTGGGACCAGATCGGCCGGAACGACGACCAGCTCTGGGACGTTCCCACGGCCCAGACCATTCAGGCCAATGACCGCCAGGTGCTGGAGAGCCGCCGGGCCGTCAGCCAGATGGAGACGGTGCGCCTGCCCGATCGGCAGGAGCGCCATCTGCTCACCGCGCGCTTTCCGGTGTTCCAGGACGGCGACTTGTCCGCCATCGGAGGCATCTCCATCGACGTCACCGAGCGTACCAATGCCCAGCGCCAGCGGGAACAATTGGAGCTGCAGCTGCAACAGACGCAGAAGATGGAGGCCCTGGGCACCCTGGCCGGCGGCATCGCCCACGATTTCAACAACATCCTGGCGGCCATCATCGGCTACACCGAAATCGTGGCCGCGGGGCTGGACAAAGCCGGCGAGGCCCACGACTACCTGAGCCGGGTGCTGGAAGCGGGGGAGCGGGCCCGATCCCTGGTCAAGCAGATCCTGGCCTTCAGCCGGCAGGGGGAAATGGAACCCAAACCGGTACAGGTGAAACTGATCGTCAAGGAGGTGCTCAAGCTGCTGCGCGCTTCCCTGCCGGCCACCATCGAAATCGACCAGCAGCTCACCACTTCGGGAGCCGTCATGGCCGATCCCATCCAGCTCCACCAGGTGATGATGAACCTGGGAACCAACGCAGGCTACGCCATGGGCGAAAAAGGGGGCAAACTCACCGTCACCCTGAAAGATGTCCAACTGGACGAAGCCTTTGCCCGGCAGCACCAGCAGGTGCTGCCCGGACCGCATATCCGCCTGAGCGTCGGCGACACCGGTCCGGGCATCGACCCCACTCAAATCGATCGGATATTCGATCCCTTTTTCACCACCAAACCCAAGGGAGAAGGCACCGGCATGGGCCTGGCCGTGGTGCACGGCATCGTCACCGGCCTGAAGGGCACCATCACCGTGGCTTCCCAGCCAGGCCGCGGCGCCCGGTTCGATGTCTTTCTGCCGTCCCTAGAGGGGGAGGCGGCCACCGCGGCGACCCGGGCCGAGGCATTGCCCGTCGGCAAGGAACGGATCCTCTACGTGGACGACGAAGTGTTCCAGACCGACATGCTGACCCATATGCTGGGATTGCTGGGCTACAAGGTGCAAAGCTGCAACGACGGCAACCAGGCCGTCGAATTGTTCGAAATGGCTCCGGAGGCTTTCGACCTGGTGATCACCGATATGATCATGCCGGGCATGACCGGTGACGTACTGGCCGGCCAGATCCTGGCCATCCGGCCGGACCTGCCCATCATCATGGCCACCGGCTACAGCGAAAACATGTCCGAGGCCAAGGCGAAAGCCATCGGCATCCGCGCCTACGCCCTGAAGCCGCTGGTGATGGAGGAACTGGCCCGGCTGATCCGCGATGTCCTGGATGCCGATGCCACCTAGCCGGTGTCGCTCATCCCGATCATGAGGGAGGAAATGGACGACAAAGAGACCCTGCTGAACCGGCTGGCGACCCTGGATGGCAAGGACTACGGCCGGTACCAGTCCCTGCGCGGGCAATACGATCTGGGGCCCTTTCGCCTGGGGATCCATCGGATTCCCAAGGATCCTTACGCCCCGCCCCTGGCCGGCCGCTACACCGTCCAGGTGAACCGGCAGGCCCCGGGGGTGATCCAATACGCCATCGACAACCGGATTCAGGAAATCGCCTTCCGGGACTTCCTCGCACGGCGTTTCTTCGCCGCCGGCCAACGGATCGCCGGGGGCCGGCGGGGAACCGGTTACAGCGGCGTGATCACCGTCGATGCGCCCGGTCAGGCCATTTTGGATCGCAACAGCGTGGCCCTGGAGGAAGGGACGATGGAAGTGCGATGTTTCCTGGGGCTGCCGTCCCGGGGCCGCCGGATCGATGCCGGCACCGCGGCCGCCATGCTCTTCGAGGAACTGCCCGCCATCGTAAAGGAAGCATTTTCCGATGACGCCACAGCCATCCGGAATCTCCGCCGGCACGTGGAGACGGCCGAGGACAGCGAGTATCTGCGACGACAACTGGAACCGATGGGGTTGGCGGCCTTCGTGGCCGACGGATCCATTTTGCCCCGCAGCAGCGGCACCAGCGACCGGCCGCTGCCCGAATCGGAGGCCCTCCCCTTCGCGGCCCCGGAAAGCCTGTCCATGGAGGTCGACCTGCCCCATGCCGGCCGGATCACCGGCATGGGCATTCCCACCGGCGTCACCCTCATCGTGGGGGGCGGGTTCCACGGCAAGTCGACCCTGCTCCACGCGCTGGAGCTGGGCTGCTACAACCACCTGCCCGGGGACGGCCGGGAGTTCTGCGCGGCCGTCCCCCAGGCGGTCAAGATCCGCGCCTACAGCGGCCGCTCCATCCGGGGAACGGACATCTCCCCCTTCATCGACAACCTGCCCCTGGGCAGGGACACCGCCTCGTTTTCCACGGACAACGCCAGCGGCAGCACCTCCCAGGCCGCCGGCATCGTCGAAGCTATGGAGATGGGCGCCCGGGTGCTGCTCATGGACGAAGACACCTGCGCGGCCAATTTCATGGTCCGCGATGCCAAGATGCAGCAACTGGTGCATGGCGACGACGAGCCCATCACCCCCTACCTCCACTGGGCGCGTGCGCTCTATGCCGACCGGGGGATCTCCTCCATCCTGGTGCTGGGCGGGGTGGGAGACTATTTCGATGTCTGCGACCACGTCATCCAGATGATCCGGTACCAGGCCAGGGATGTGACCCGCAGGGCCCGGGCCATCGCACGCGCCGCGCCCATTGAAGCCGGGCGCCGAAACCGGCCGACACCAACGGCAAGCCGGGGGCGCACCCCCCTGGCCGAGAGTATCGACCCCCACAACGCCTACGGCAAGCAGTCGATTTTCGCCAAGGAGGTGCGCAGCCTGCATTTCGGCCGGCAGGTCATCGACCTGACCGACCTGGAGCAATTGCTGGAACTGGCCCAGACCCGGGCCCTGGGATATGCCCTGGATTATGCCCGACGGTACATGGACCGCCGGGCCTGCCTGGCGGAGATCATCCAACGGGTGATGCGGGACGTCGAAACCGAAGGCCTCGATGTCCTCAGCGACCGCATCGCCGGACATTTCGCCGAATTCCGGTCCTTCGAACTGGCCTTCGCCTTGAACCGGCTCCGCAGCCTGAAGATCCAGGGAACCCACCGTCGAAATCCCCAGGAAGAATCCTGAAAATCGAATTTTGACGGCGCACTTGTTGATTTCGCCATCGCGTGTTAACAGATACGGCCAAAAACCAGATCAGGAGATAAATCATGCCCTTCGTCGACATCAAAATCCTCAAAGGCCGGACCCCGGAACAAAAACGCAATTTGGTCACCGAGGTGACCCGGGCGGTATCCGCCACCATCGATGTGCCCACCGAACGGATTTGGGTCCATGTCCAGGAGATGGAAAAGGACGGTTTCGCCGTCGGCGGCCAATTGGCGGTCGACTGGAAAAAATAGCGTTCGGCATAAGGCAGAGGAGTTTCCATGACCGATATTCGCGATATCAGTCCCAGCACCCGTCTGTGCATGGTGATCGGCGACCCCATCGCCCACAGCCTGTCCCCGGCCATCCACAACGCCGCCTATGCCGCCCTGGGCCTGGACTTCGTCTACGTGGCCTGCCGGGTGACGGACGTGCGCCATGCCCTGGCCGGCATGCGTGCCCTGGATCACTTTCGCGGCATGTCCATCACGATTCCCCATAAGGTGACGGCCATGGACCATGTGGATGAAATCGGCGCGGTGGACCGCGCCATCGGCGCCATCAACACGGTGGTCCATGACCGGGACCGCCTGACCGGCATGAACACCGACGGACCGGGTGCCTTGAAGGCATTGACCGATGCCGGCGTGGACCTGCGGGACAAGAAGGTCCTCATGATCGGCGCGGGGGGGGCGGCCCGGGCCATCGCCTTCACCCTGGCCTGGGAGGATTGCCTGGACACCTTGCACCTGCTGGATATCGACGCGGCCATGCTCTCCGGCCTGGCCGACGACCTGGCGGCCCATACCCGGACCCGGGTGCGATGGGAACTCCTCGACGAGACCAGTCTGGCCCGGGCCGCGGAGAGCGCCGACGTCATCATCCACTGCACCCCCATCGGCATGCATCCGGATGTCCACCGCTCCCTGGTGCCCCCGGAAATATTGCAATCCCGGCAGGTGGTCTTCGACGTCGTCTACACCCCCTTGAAAACCAAACTGCTGGCCGATGCCGAGGCCAAGGGACTGCAAACCATCTCGGGTGTGGAGATGTTCATCAACCAGGCGGTGTTGCAATTCGAACACTACACCGGCGCCGAGGCTCCCGTGGACGTCATGCGCCGGGTGGTCATGGAGCGGTTGACAGCATGAACATCATCCTCATCGGCTATCGCGGCACCGGCAAGAGTGTGGTCGCCCGGATTCTGGCGCAGCGGTTGAAAATGACCTGCGTCGGCATGGACGCCGCCATCGTCCAACGCGCCGGCATGCCCATTCCCGAAATCGTCGAGAAATTCGGCTGGACCGGGTTCCGGGAGATGGAAACCGAAGTGGCCCTGTCCCTGGCCGGTGAGGATCGCCAGATCATCGACACTGGCGGCGGCGTGATCGAACGACCGGAAAACATGCCGGCCCTGCAGGCCAGCGGCCCGGTATTCTGGCTCAAGGCGAAGGTGGAAACGATCATCCGGCGCATCCGCGACGACGACCAGCGGCCGGCCCTGACCGCCGGCAAATCGTTTACCGACGAAGTGGCCGAAGTGCTGAATCGACGCCGGGAAAAATACCGGCTCGCCGCCCGGCATGCCATCGACACGGATGAACTCACGCCGGAAGAAGTGGCCGACGAGATCATCGCTATCCTCCAGGCCCGATATTCCATCCGGCCGCTATAAACCACGACATCCCGGCGAATCGCGGGCAACCGGCGTATGGGGTGCTATTGTCATCGTATGGCGCGATGATTACGGTATGGTGTTGAAAAAGAAAGCCGTCCATTGAAAAACACTTTAAAGGACGATGACACCAGGGGAGGTATACCATGAGTGACTCCGATAAAAGCTTCAACAGCAGCTGCTACCGGGATTGTGAATCCGACTACAAGGCCTGTATGAGCAGCCGGGAACACGAATCGGTGTGCAAGATGAAACACGCCCAATGCTCCTGCGGCTGCATCATCGAATAAGGCCTATGGCCGTCCCGGGGCCGCAGCCAGCACTTCCGCAGGACCACCCGACGGGGTTTCGCAACAGGCGAAACCCCGTTCTTTTTTCGCCCCGGCGGGGACGAAAAATTTTGAGATACCGGCGGAGCATGGTATGCACCATTATCCCATTGACGCCATGATCCCGGATACCAACCATAATCAGACCGCCCAAGGAGGACAGATCATTGAAGCGCCGCATGACCCTCATGATTCCCCTGGCCCTTTTCCTGATCACGGCCTGCGCCGGAATCGGCACCAAGGCCCGGCTGGAGAAGTTCGGCCGCATCTCGGAGGCCTACGAGGAGAGTCTCCGCAGTGCGGATTTCCGCTCGGCATGCAAATTCCTGCACGCCTCGATTCCGCACCCGTCTGCCGGGGAGGCGCCCTACCGGAACATCGAGGTCGTGGAATACAAGGTCCTGGGCATGGACGTATCCCCCGACCGGTCGCAGATCGACCAGGAGATCGAACTGCAATATTTCCGGCTCAACAGCAATCGCCTGCGCACCACCCGTCATCACCAGGTCTGGCGGTACGACGAGGCCGAAAGCACCTGGCGCCTCCATTCCCGGCTGCCGGTATTCACGCCTTGAACAACGAAAAGAACGATGAGAGCGAAACGCTTGTTCAAGATGACGGCAGTAAAAGCGGTTGCCACCATCCTGTTGTGGATGGGGAGTTGGGGCTTATCACCGGCGGCCGCCGACACCGTGACGGTTTTCGCAGCCGCCTCGACCTCCCAGGCGGTGACCCGGATCGGCGCCCTGTTCACCAGGGGCCATGCCGTTCGCTTTCTGACTTCCTTCGCCTCCTCGTCCACCCTGGCCAAGCAGATTGAAAACGGTGCGCCGGCGGACGTCTATCTTTCCGCCAATTCGATGTGGATGGATTACCTGGAAGAAAAGCTGATGATCGCAAAAAGTACGCGCATCGACCTGTTGGGCAACCGCCTGGTCCTCATCGTTCCGGCCGACAGCCCGGTACACGAAATCCGGATCGCGCCGGGGTTCGACCTTTCGGGGATGGTCGGCGACGGCCGCCTCTCCATGGGCGATCCCGACCATGTGCCCGCCGGGATTTACGGAAAGAAAGCCCTCGAACACCTGGGGGTGTGGACGGCCGTGGATCACCGCGCGGCGCGTTGCCGGGATGTCCGCGCCGCCCTGGCCCTGGTCGAGCGGGGGGAAGCCCCCCTGGGAGTGGTCTATGCCTCGGATGCCGTGAATTCGCCCAGGGTGCGGGTGGCGGGTACTTTCCCCGCATCCAGCCATCCGCCCATCGTCTATCCCGTGGCGGTGGTCGCCGGCAGGCGATCGGCGGCCACGGACCGGTTCATGGAACTGCTTCGCTCCCCGGAAGCCGGAACGATTTTCAGAGAATTCGGTTTTTCGGTGCGCTGATGCTGGGCTGGACGCTCTCTCCGGTGGAATTCGAGGCGCTTAGGCTGAGCCTCTGGGTGTCGGCCTGGGCGGTGGCCGGCAGCCTGCCCCTGGGCGTGCTGGCGGCCTGGGTGCTGGCCCGGCTCGAATTTCCAGGCAAATCCATCCTGGACGGTCTCCTCCATCTTCCCCTGGTGCTGCCTCCGGTGGTCATCGGCTATCTTCTGCTGGTGGGGTTCGGACGCAGGGGCGTACTGGGCGCCTGGCTTTTCAAAATGACGGGGCTCACCCTGGCCTTCAACTGGAAAGGGGCGGCGTTGGCGGCCGCCGTCATGGCCTTCCCCCTGTTGGTGCGGGCCATCCGGCTCTCCATCGAAGCCGTGGACCTGGGCCTGGAGTCGGCCGCCAGGACCCTCGGCGCCGGCCCCTTGCGGGTATTCTTCACGGTGACGCTGCCGCTGGTCTTTCCCGGGATCCTGACGGGCCTGATTCTTGCTTTTGCCCGCAGCCTGGGCGAATTCGGCGCGACCATCACCTTCGTCTCCAATATCCGGGGTGAAACCCAGACCCTGCCGCTGGCCCTGTATACCCTCACGCAAATGCCCGGCGGAGAGGCGGGAGCCGTGCGGTTGTGCGCCGTCTCCGTCGTAATCGCCATGGCGGCGCTGGTCGCATCGGAAGTCCTGGCCCGCCGATTTGCCGCCTACATGAAGGGATGACCCATGCTGGACGTGCATGTGATCAGGCAGCAGGGAGAATTCAGGATCGACGCATCGTTCAGCGCCCGGGAGACCGGTGTCACCGCCCTGTTCGGCCCATCGGGCGCCGGCAAGACATCGGTGGTGGACATGGTGTCCGGACTGGTGCGTCCCGACGACGGTCACATCGTGGTGAACGAACGGATCCTGTTCGATGCCGCCCGGGGCATTCATGTTCCCCCTGAAAAACGGCGCATGGGCTATATCTTTCAGGACGGGAGATTGTTCCCCCATCTATCGGTGGAGTCCAATCTGACCTACGGCATGCGGCTCACGCCGCCTTCCGGGCGCCGGGTGCCCCTGGATGCCGTGGTGGATCTCCTGGGCATCGGCCACCTTCTCCACCGCCGGCCGGCCCGGCTGTCCGGGGGAGAAAAACAGCGCGTCGCCATCGGCCGTGCCCTGCTCACCAGCCCGGCCCTGCTGCTCATGGACGAACCGCTGGCTTCCCTCGACAGGAGCCGGAAGGCCGAAATCCTGCCGTTTCTGTCCATGCTGTGCAGTGAATTTTCGACTCCGATTCTATACGTCAGCCATTCCCTGAACGAAGTGCTCAATCTGGCGGACAACATGGTGCTGATGGAAGAAGGTCGCGTCACGGCCGCCGGACCCATCGAGGAGCTGATGAACCGTACCGATGTTGCGGATTTGACCGGGACCGAAGACATGGGAACGGTCATCGCCACCACCGTGGTCGCCCACGAGGATGGCCTGAGCCGGCTTCGCTTCCAGGGCGGGGAGTTGTGGGTTCCCGGGATGTCCGCGCTTCCGGGGAGCCGGGTGCGGGTGCACATCGCGGCCCGCAGCGTCGCCATCGCCTTGCAGAAACCGCGGGATACGAGCTTTCAGAACATATTCCGGGGCATTGTCAAGGCCGTTGCAGACGGCCCGTGCGGGATGGTGGACGTCCGCATGGACGTCGGCTGTCCGCTGTGGGCGCGAATCACGCCGCGGGCCCTGCAAGCCATGGGCCTCCGCCCGGGAAAGCCGGTGTTTGCCATGGTGAAGAGCATCGCGGTCTCCCGCGGCCAATTCGAGCCGGCAGGCTGCGACTTCGAAGCATAGTCACACGACGCTCGAATGTTCCCCTTTTGGATGCCTTGTCTTGTCGGGTCATGCTCTTTTTTGTATTCTTCGCTTCTGAAAGAAAGTGAAGCCTCTGAAATCATGATAGGACCGGAAGAGATGAAACCCGACCGTAAAATCCCCGCTGCGGCCCTCGTGTTCGGTCTGCTGGCCCTGGTGGTGGCGGCCGGATGGCTGATCTGGGGAATGATCGGTCCCACCCGGCCGGATCCGGACCCGAACCAACCCTATGCCCGGATTCACGGCCACCGGCTCGCTCTGGAAATCGCCGACAGCCCGGCCGCCCACGTTCAGGGGTTGAGCGGCCGCCCCTCCCTGGACCCGCGCTCCGGCATGCTGTTCGTATTCAAGGACAAGCAGGTGAGAACCTTCTGGATGAAAGAGATGCATTTCGCCCTGGACATCCTCTGGCTGCAGGACGACGAGGTGGTGCACCTCAGCCGCAACCTGCCCCCCGAAGGCCGGTTCCCGCTCCTCCGGTACCATTCCCGCCTGCCGGTCAACCGGGTCCTGGAGATCAACGCCGGCCTGGCCGACCGCTACGGCATCCGGGTGGGCGACCGGATCGAATTGCACCGCTGAATCCCCCTGTGCTTTCCGGTATCGGCCCTGCATCAATTCTGGGAAAGGGTTTCCACGGCCTTGGAGAGAACCGCCATGTCGAAAGGCTTGAACAGGGCCTGGCGGATGGGACTTTTCCGGAGCCGGGTTCGAATGTCGCCCGGATTTTTGCCGGTGATGGCGATGATATGGATATCGGGCTTGATTTCCTTGAGGCGCCGGGAGAGCTGCCAGCCATCCATCAGGGGCATTTCGATGTCGGTCAGCACCAGATCGAAACCATTGTCGTTGGTG
>JBNKDU010000097.1:0-35440 GCA_050288425.1 Desulfobacteraceae bacterium
GACTGCCGCGAAACCGCGGAAGACTATACCCGGCGATTGATCGCCGGATTGACCGCAACCGGCTGCCGGGTGGTGGACATCGGCATGTGCCCCACGCCCGTCTCCTATTTCGCCATCCGGCACCTCGAGACCGAAGGGTGCGTGATGGTGACCGCCAGCCATAATCCGCCGGAGTACAACGGGTTCAAGATCTGCAGCGGCGTGGACTCGGTTTACGGCGAGCAGATCCAGGAAATCCGCCGGCTGGTGGAGAACCGGGATTTCGTCGAGGGATCGGGCGAGGTGGAAGACTACGAGATTCTGCCTCCCTACGTGGAGCACATCATCGACAACATCGAGCTGGCGAAACCTTTGCGGGTGGGTGTGGACGCCGGCAACGGCACCGGCGGCATGACGTCTGTCCCCATCCTGACGGCGCTGGGATGCGAGGTCCACGAACTCTACACCGAGCCCGACGGCACCTTCCCCAATCATGAGGCCGATCCCACCGTGGCGGCCAACCTGGCCGATCTCATCGCCCTGGTGAAGGAGAAGAACCTGGATGTGGGCATTGGCTACGACGGCGATGCGGACCGCATCGGCGTGGTGGATGCCGACGGCAGCCTGATTTACGGCGACCAGTTGATGATTCTCTTCAGTCGCGAAATTCTTTCCCGCAAACCCGGCGCCACCTTCATCTCGGAAGTCAAATGCTCCCAGACCATGTACGACGATATCGCCAAAAACGGGGGCGTGGCCATCATGTGGAAGACCGGCCACTCGATGATCAAGCAGAAGATGAAAGAAGTCAAGGCCGAGCTGGCCGGCGAGATGAGCGGACACATCTTCTTCGCCGATCGCTATTTCGGCTTCGACGACGCGGTCTATGCCACCTGCCGCCTGCTCGAGATCCTGGCGGCCACGAAAAAGCGGGTGGGCCAGCTTCTGGCCGATGTGCCCAGGACATTCAATACGCCGGAGATCCGGGTGGAGTGTGCCGACAACATCAAGTTCAAGGTTGTCGACGCGGTTACCGAATACTTCCGCCAGCGGGAAAAGGTCATCGATATCGATGGCGCCCGGGTGCTCTTCGGAGACGGCTGGGGCCTGGTGCGGGCGTCCAATACCCAGCCGGCGCTGGTGCTGCGCTTCGAAGCGCTCACCGAAGCCCGGCTCGAAGAGATCCGGAAAACCGTGGAAACGGCCCTGGAGAAGATAAAAGCACAGGTCTGAAGAAGTTTCCGGATTTTGACTGATCGCCTAGATAAAAAGATCTTCGGTACCTTGTTTTTCTCCCTGCTGGCCACCATCACCGGCGTCGGCATCGTGGTGCCGCTGCTGCCGGTCTATGCCCGCCAGGAAGGGGCCAGCGGAATCTATATCGGGTTGATCTTCGGGGCCTTCTCCCTCTCGCGTACTTTTTTACTGCCATTGTTCGGACGCTGGTCCGACCGCCGGGGGCGCAAACCCTTTATCCTCGCCGGGCTGGCCTGCTATGCCCTGGTGTCGGTGGCCTTCGTCCTCTTCAACCGGGTGCCCCAGCTGATCGTCATCCGGTTCTTCCAGGGGATCGCGTCGGCCATGATCATGCCGGTGATTCAGGCCTATGTCGGCGATATCACCCCGGCCGGCCGGGAGGGGTTCGTCATGGGGCTGTTCAACATGTCGACGTTCTTCGGGTTGAGCCTGGGCCCCGTGGCCGGCGGCGTGATCAACGATCATTTCAGCCTGCGGGCCGCCTTCGTCAGCATGGGCCTGCTGGCCCTGGTGGGCGCCGGACTTTGCTACTGGCTGCTGCCCGCCACCGCCACCGAGGCGGCGCTGCGCAGGGGGCGGCCCCCCATTGCCTGGCGCGTCCTGGTTTACGAGCGGGTGATGGTCGGGCTCGTTGTCTTCCGGTTTGCGTATACGGCCTGCCTCGGCGTCCTCTGGGGATTCGTGCCGGTGATGGCCGATGTGGATTTCGGTCTCAACAGTTCGCAGATCGGCGTCCTGGTGATGCTGGGCGTCCTGGTCAGCGGCATGGTGCAGATCCCCATGGGGCACCTGGCCGATCGGATCAGCCGACGGGCCATGATCCTGACCGGCGGAACCCTGGTGGGCCTGGCCGTGGTGATTTTCCCCTTGGCCACCCGCTACGGCCACCTGTTGGCGGCCAGCATGCTGTTCGGCGTGGGCGGCGGCATCGCCATGCCGGCCCTGATGGCCGTGGCGGTGTTGAAAGGGAGCCAGACCGATTCCATGGGCTCAGTGATGGCCATCCTGACGGTGGCCCACAGCCTGGGAATGCTTGCCGGCGCCGTGGCGGCCGGCCTGCTGATGGACTGGTTCCATCTGCGGGCCGCCTTCTACGGCGGTGGCGCCGTCATGCTGCTCGGGATCCTGTCGTTTCTCGGGGCGGTGATGGATACGGATATCGATGCCCGCCGCGCCGGCAGCCAGTGAAATCTATACGGCGGTTGATGGTTTATCCATCGGACAGCGGTCTGCGCAAAATGCACAATGTCGATCGGTTCATGCAAACCGCGATGCCTGGAGGGCAGGCGCATACCCTTTTCTTCTCCGGAGCTGCTTTGGACTTGACTTTGCGTCGGGGGCCGACTTTTATAGGGTTTGGCAAGAGGCTTTATTTCCCGTAACCATTATCTGTTGCATCCGCTAATCCTTAATCCCAGGAGGTGCCCATGTATGCCGTCATCGTAAAAGTCCGGATCAAGCCGGAAAATCGCTCGGAATTCATAGAGGCCATGTTGGCCGACGGCCGCGGGTCGGTGCAGAACGAGTCGGATTGCCTGCTGTTCAACGTTGTCGAGGATCATGACGATCCCAACCTGCTGCACCTCTATGAGGTCTACACCAGCGAACAGGCCTTCGAACTGCACAAGCAGACACCGCATTTCACGACCTGGGTGGAGACCACCAAAGACTGGCTGGCCGCCCCCCTGGACATCTCCACCGGGAGTCATCTGTTCCCCGACGATGCGGTCTGGCGGAAGCAAGGCTGACCCAATTTAACCCCAACGCTGCAAAAGCCGGAGGGCTCCAGATCCGGCGTCGCCAGGGGCTATCCGTAGATTGCGGCTGCGCCCTTGCCCCCTTCCTTGGCCCTGAAGCCCTCCGGCTTTTGCAGCGTTGGGGTGAATTGCCATCGGTGGAGTCGGTTGTAGCCGAGTCTCCGAAAAAAGCGATTTTTCGGAAGTTTGAAACGGCCGGGAAAATCGTACCGGAGGACCGCCGGCTGCGAGTCGTTCCGTCGGACGAAATAATAGCCGTCCCCAAGGAACGGTCCTTTTTTCTGAACAACCCATCTGCCAGGGGGGATCGGACACTTCCCAACATGTTGTATTAGCAGCAAGTTTGACACATCCGCAATGATTTGCCATACTCATCTGAAAGGTGGGGATGGCAATACAAGTCTCTCCCTATGCATTGCGAGCAAGCTGAACGGATCGACAGTACCACGATATTTCACCAACTCGGGCCTCCGTAACGAATCGCATTCTGATCACACCTTCCCGCCACATCACCGAAGGGTAGGAATTGTTTACAGCACCATCAGATTCAACATGGTGTTTGCAAACCGGCTGCAGTCGTGCCCCCGCACCCGCCATTCACGATTTCATTGGCGGGAACCGGCAAAGGGTCGGAAGAAAGCTGTAATTTAAAGCAAAAATCAGGAGTGCCGGGTACGGGATGAAGATACAAAAATTGATGATCAGACCATCGGTAAAAAGGATGCAACCGGTTCTGTCGATCTGGATATCGATTTTCTGCCTCATGGCGTGTACCGACAAGAAGACCATTCGGGTGGGTTTCGTCGCCCAACTCACCGGTGTACAAGCCAAACTGGGGGTAGAAGAACGCGATGGCGTTCAGTTGGCTGTGGATGAAATAAACATCAAAGGCGGCATTGACGGACGTGCCATCGAATTGGTTGTGCGTGATGACCTGGGTACACCTGAAGGCGCCCGTACGGCCGATAAGGAGCTGATCGAAGCGGGCGTCGTCGCCATTATCGGGCATGCGACCAGCGCACAGACATTGGCAGGACTGGCCGTAACCAATTCTGCCCGGGTGGTGATGCTCAGTCCTTCCGCAACGACCCCCGAGCTGGGCGGACTGGAGGATTACTTTTTCCGTGTCAGTCCCAGTCTTTCGGACAGGGCCCATGCATTCGCCCAGCGAATTTATCAGGGCCGCAATATATCGCGTGTGGCGGTGATCTGCGATACCGATAACAGCGCCTACTCCAAAGCTTTCCTGAAAGCCTTCGGGCAAAAATATCACTCCCTCGGCGGCGAACTGGTGTCCGAAGTCGATTTTTCCTCGAAGAAGCAACCTGATTTCGACCCCATGGTAGCGAAACTGCAAGAGGGCAATCCCGATGGCCTGCTGATCATCGCGGCGGATATGGATACCGCAATGATCGCCCAGCGGACCCGTCTGATGGGCTGGCCCGTCCCCCTGTTCACCTCAGCCTGGGCACAAACAGAAACGCTGATCAACAGCGGCGGGCGGGCAGTGGAAGGATTGGAGATCGAGATTGCCAATACTTTTAAGAACCAGACACCGGCATATCTCGATTTCGAAAGGCGCTACCTGTCCAGGTACGGAAAGACACCGGCCTTTGGCGCCCCCTTGGGCTATGAAGCGGCCATGGTATTGGCAGCCGCCCTGAAGATAACCGACGGCGAGACCGAGGGATTGGCCAAGGCACTGGTCGATACGCAGAACTTCAGGGGATTAACTCACAATCTCTCCATGGATAGATACGGCGATGTCATCCGTCCTTTCTATCTGGGCATCATACGCAATGGAACCTATATGGATATCGAAGCACCGATTCCAATTGAACATCGGGATTGAAATCAGGTTGACCCATCGATGAACCAGAAGAAATCGCCTACCTTGAATCGCGTGTTGCAGCGTCTGGCTCTCTTGCGAATGTTCCTGCTGTTTGTGGCGTTGAGTCTGGTGGTCATCGGTGCACTGGGCTATCTGGGAGAAAAGACGCTCGAGCGCCGTCGACAGCAAACTGTGCATTATATGGCACGATTTGTCGATCAATACCTGGATCAAGCCGTGCGCTTATTGGATGCGGCGGCCCGCGTCGCCGAATCCACACCAACTAAAAACATGGCTTTCATGAAAGGCGTTTTAGAAGCGTATCGCTACTTTGACACCCTTTATTTTTTGGATACCAGCCAAAGGATCAAATGGTTGCTGCCTCCCGATCCGCGCTACCTGGGTCTGGATATGTCCAACCTGCCCTCTTTCAAACAGAGCGGCGAAAAAAAAGATATCATCATTTCCCGCGCCTTTATATCGCTTCGCACAGGCAATCCCACGGTCTATCTGAACCGGCCACTTGCCCGCGGAGGCCAGGTGGTGGGCGAATTGAACCTGGGATCGTTGCAGGATGAAATCCAACAAGGAAGAGATGCGCCCGATCTCGGTATGGTTTTCATTTTAGATCAGTTCGGCATGCTGTTGGCGCATCCCGATTCCAGGCTTGTCCGGCAGCAAACCAACCAGGGCGACTTGAAAATATTTCGCCGCGGACTCAGCGAGGACAGCACGCAATTTTACAGGTATGCAGGCAGGATGGTTCTGGGCAGCACCGCTCGCGTCGAACGTGTCGGGTGGGTCGTCGTGGATCAAGTCCCCTTGTCCGTCGCCTTCCGATTTTATGCCTGGGCCTTGGGGCTGACCCTGCTGGCATCCCTGCTCCTCTGGCTGACGCTGACATGGAGTTTTCGCAGACGACTCCAACGACACGTCGTCACTCCGATGGTGCAGCTCAGCCAGGGAATCGGCGCACTGGCGAGGGGAGATTTCAGCCGGGGGAAGGCCCTGGCAGCCATACCGGCCTCTTTTTCCGAATTATCGGCCCTCGCAACGGACTTTCAACAGATGAGCGACGCCCTGGAAGCGCGCCAGGCTGCTCTGCAAAAAAGCGAGGAACGTTACCGCAGCTTGTTTGAACACGTGCCGGCCGCACTATACCGCACCACACCGGCAGGGCAGTTTCTTGACGTCAACATGGCCAATGTCCGCATGTTGGGCTATCCGGATCGGGATACGCTGATGAAAGCCAATGCGGAGGACCTCTATGAAAACCCGGAAGATCGTCAACAATGGCGAACCATCGCCGACAGCGACGGGATTGTGCGGGATTTCGTCATGCAGATGAAGCGGCATGATGGGTCGCTGATCTGGGTGCGCAATACCAGCCGGGTTGTCCGGGATAGCAATGGGCAGGTGTTGCGTTACGAGGGCAGCCTGGAGGATATTACCGAGCGCAGGCAAGCGCAGGAGTCTATCCGCAAGCTCTCCCAGGCCATTGAACAAAGCCCGGTCTCCATCATCATTACCAATCTCTCCGGAAAAATCGAGTTTGTGAATGCCAAATTCACCCAGATCACCGGATATGATCATGCTGAGGCCATCGGCCGACGCCCCAGCATCCTCAAATCCGGCCAGACGCCGGTCGAGGAATACAAACGGCTTTGGCAGACGATTACTTCAGGCGACGTTTGGCAGGGAAAGTTCCAGAATCGCAAAAAGAACGGCGAGTTGTTCTGGGAGCAGGCCACCATCGCCCCCGTCCGGAATGCAGACAAGGTCATCACCCATTATGTGGCGGTTAAAGAGGACATTACCGAACGGATAAACCTCGAAGCGCAGCTGCGTCAGACCCAGAAGATGGAGGCAGTGGGGCAATTGGCCGGTGGGGTGGCCCATGATTTCAATAATATGCTGAGCGTGATCACCGGCCACGCGGAGCTTGCGCTGGAAAATCAGGACCTGGATGATCACCTGCGCAAAGATCTTCAGGAAATCCTGAAAGCCAGTCTGCGGTCAACGGATATTACCCGGCAATTGCTGGCGTTTGCCCGCAAGCAAACCATTATGCCCAAGATCTTTGACCTGAATGAGGCCGTGGAAGGCATGCTCAATCTGCTCAGACGGCTGATCGGCGAAGATATCGACCTGGACTGGCGGCCGGGGGCCACGCTATGGCCGGTCAAGATGGATCCGTCCCAGTTCGATCAGATTCTGGCCAACCTGTGTGTCAATGCCAGGGACGCCATCGGCGGGGTGGGCAGGATCACGGTCGAAACGGGCAAGGCGGTCTTTGACGAAACCTACTGCAGGGAACATAAGGAAATATCACCGGGGGAATATACCATGCTGGCGGTCAAGGACAATGGCCATGGTATGGACAAAACAACCCGGGAAAAAATCTTCGAACCTTTTTTCACCACGAAAGATGTGGGCAAAGGAACAGGTTTGGGATTGTCCACGGTTTACGGCATCATCAAACAGAACGAGGGATTGATCAATGTGTTCAGCGAACCGGAATCGGGCTCGACATTCAAAATCTACCTGCCCCGGCAAGCAGACAAATCCGACCCGGAGCGGGAGGCAAGTGCTGAGTCCCAAGACTTGATGGGCCATGAAACTATCCTGGTGGTGGAAGATGAGATTATGCACCTGGAATTGGTGGAATTGATGCTGAAAAGATACGGATATCTGGTATTGACGGCATCTCATCCAAATGTGGCACTCCAAAAGGCCAAGGGGCACTCGGGCGAAATTCATCTCCTGCTGACCGATATGGTCATGCCCGAAATGAGTGGTCGGGAACTTTCAGAAGCTATGACTTCACTTTACCCGGATATCAGGTGCCTGTTTATGTCCGGATACACAGACGACATCATTATGCACCAGGGTATCATCGAGAAAGGAATCCCTTTCATTCAAAAGCCGTTTTCAGTGCAAAATCTTGCGGCCAAGGTGCGGCAGATCCTGGGCACGGAGCATAAAGGATAGGAACCTGCTTTCTTCTCATCGCAGCTGAGTGTTTTTATCTTCAATCCGGCCATCACCCAGGTCCATGAAACGAAGCTTCTTGCCAAGACGGAAGAAGATATCAACAATAGATGTTTCGATGCCATGGATGTCTTTCATCGCACGTGCCTCCTTTCTGGATAGGTTGGGGCAGTAAACACCCTGGTGAATGGAAGGCGATTTGAAGAACGAAAGTATGGATCGGCCTTCACCTCTGGGGGCAAGCATGGCCAACAAGGCTTCCCAGAAGATTATGCCAAAATTATGAAACAATAATATCGAGAGATGGATGCATGCTTTTCTCATTACTAAGAAATAATCGGTGCGTAATTATCCGATAAGCTTCTTCGGATATGTCTGGGGCAGCAGTGGCCGCTGCATTTCGTTCAATCCGTTAAAGGACCCCTCACTAACCAGGGCACAGTCCATAACATATCGCCCGGGAAGACTGCAAAGGAGAGCAAAAAATGGGAATCTTACATCCGAAGCACACCACGGCAAAGAATAACGTGGGACCCATGGTATGGGTCCACCTGGTCATTTGCGCTATTTTCACTTTGTCGACCGGTTTGGCCATTGCAGGCGATCGGCATAAACACTACCAGGAAAGTGAAGAACCATTTGGAGCCACAGCCATAATTATCGAGACAACCGATCACGATATTGAACTCCAAGTGTTTGTCGACGGTACCCGTTGGAAAACCCTGGATATATTCACACCGGATGATCGCAGGATTTTCAACTTGAAGACTCGCCAGAATATTCGGCGGCAGGATGGGTTGAGTGAGCTGTTTTTTGCATCTGAGCCGACCCATTACCTTGAGGAAGAACCCGAATTTGACGGCACCATAGAAGAGTTTTTGGAAAGATTTCCAGAGGGTGCCTACGAATTTGAAGGACGAACCGGCAGAGGCGAAGAGTTGGAAGGAGAGGCAATACTTACGCATGTGATACCTGCACTGCCCGAAATCATTGAGCCCCTCATGGATGGCGACGATCCGCCGGTTCTGGATCGAAACAATATCGTCATTCAGTGGGAGCCGGTGACAACACGGTTTCTTGGCGATGGTCCCATTGAAATTGTGGAGTACCAGGTAATCATCGATCAGGATGAGCCCCTTCGCGACATTCCGTGGATAGATGGAAAATCCCGCAGGGCATTGATAAATCTTCCCGCATCGGTCACCAGTCAAAGGGTGCCGCCGGAGGTGCTCCTGCCGAACACTGCATATAATATCGAGGTTATGGCGATCGAATCCAGCGGCAACTCCACCATCTCGGTTACTGAATTCATCACCTCCGAATAACCTGGAACCATCCGTTGACGTCGGGAGACGGTCCCGACGTCAACTTATTGTTAACGATATAGAACGCTTATCACTTGATAACGGTTCTGAAAAACAGTAGATTATCAAAATGGCAATGTCCAGGTAACCATTTCGTAATGAAAAGATAATATGAGTATGAACATGCGCCTTTTGCTTGTAGAAGACGATGTCAAAATAGCGCGATTTGTAAAACCCGGCTTGCAAGAAGCCGGCTTTGCCGTGGATCACGCGGCCGATGGCGAGGATGGTCTCCACCTCATACTGACCGAACCTTATGACATCGCCATCGTGGATCTCATGTTGCCCAACATTGACGGCCTGACCCTCATCGAAACCGTCCGCAAGCAGAATATCAATATGCCGGTGTTGATTCTCAGCGCGAAAAGGTCGGTGGATGATCGCGTCATGGGGCTCAGAACCGGCAGCGACGATTATCTGACCAAACCGTTTGCTTTCGCAGAATTGCTCGCTCGGGTTCAGGCACTTATCCGACGCTCTTCCCAGGTGACCGCGCCCACCGAGCTGCGTGTTGAAGATCTGATCTTAAACCTGGAGAATCATAAGGTTTGTCGATCCGACCGGGAGATCCGCCTGCAACCCCTTGAGTTTTCCCTGCTCGAATACCTGATGCGCAATACCGGCCGGGTTGTCTCCAAAACCATGATCATGGAGCATGTATGGGACTACAATTTCAATCCCCAGACCAATGTTGTCGAAGCACGAATATGTTACCTGCGCGATAAAATCGATCGAAATTTCGATATCAAGCTGATCCATACGGTTCGCGGAGTGGGGTATGTTCTTAGAAAAAATCCGTGAGATAAACAATTCGCTGCTGTTTCGCCTGACCCTTCTTTATGCGGTGGCCTTTACGTTTCTCTCATCCATTGGTTTTTTGGTCTTTTACTACCGCATTTATACCGTTACCATGAAAAACTTGGATATTGAACTGCATGATGAAATCCGAAAATACGCATCGTTGTTGGACAAATCCGGCCTCGAGGGTATTAGGGCGGCCATAGCGGACGAGGGCAAATTTGAAGAAGTGGAAGATGGTTTTTATCGTGTTTTTGAATCAAACGGCAACATCGTGGTGTCCACCGATATGTCGCTCTGGGAAACCATTCCGGAAGCCACTTTTCCGGAAAGCAAGAATCACCCGGAGTCGGCTTATGAAATCCAAACTCTGAAAGTCCAGGGCGGTGACCGCAGAGCGCGCACCATCACTGCTGCCTTAAGCCCCGACTATGGAATGCAAATCGGGGAGAGCTTGGAAGAAGTCGATGAGTATATGGATATTTTCCTAAACTTGTTGTTCAGCCTTGCCGTCAGCCTGATTTTGGCGTCGACTATCATTGGATGGCTTCTGGCCAGACGGGCGATTGTCGACATGAAAGAAGTTACCAATACGGCGGAAGAGATATCAAAGGGGGTCTTCCATCGTCGTGTCCAGGTCAATGGACGCTTGATGGAAATCCAACGGCTGGGGACAACCTTCAACTACATGCTGGATCGTATTCATACACTGCTTTGCGCCATGAAAGAGATCAATGACAATATTGCCCACGACCTCAAAAGCCCTTTGGCCAGAATTCGTGGGATCGCCGAAATGGTTCTGCTCAAGGACAAATCCATCGACGCTTACAAGGAGATGGCCGGCGGCACCATCGAAGAGTGCGACGCATTGATTGATATGATCAATACCATGCTGGAAATCACCGAGGCGGAATCAGGTATCAAGGGGAGCAAACATCAATATTTCGAGTTGGTGGAACTCATTCAAGAGGCTTGTGAATTATTTCGTCCCATTGCGCAGAGTAAGAAAATCGAGTTGCGCACCAGGCTACCTCAAACCTTGAAAATGAACAGTGATCGAAAAAAGCTGCAACGTATTGTGAGCAATCTTTTGGAAAATGCCATTAAATACAGCCCGGAGAACAAGATGGTGGATGTCTCTGCCTCTGCACGGAACGGAGAGATATTGATTGACATTGAAGATTACGGGATCGGTATTTCCGGGAATGACCTGGCCCATATTTTCAAACGCTTTTACCGCTGCGACCGAAGCCGTTCCAAGGGCGGCGTAGGGCTGGGCCTAAGTCTGGTCAAAGCATACACCGAATCCATTAACGGGAACGTGTATGTCAAGAGCACTCTCAACCAGGGCACCTGCTTTACATTGAGGTTTCACACTTCGAGTGAGTAGTTTGACCTGGTACGCACAACTTGGGTCTACCCTAACATTGCAAAAGCCGGAGGGCTTCAAAGCAAAGGCGACGGGGGGGAAGCCGCAGCTCCTCCACTGCGAACCTATGGCTTTCCCGAAGGGGAAAAAAAATAGCATATCCTAGACCCGATCCAACAGGGAACCGGTGGTGGATTTCCAAGCCTGGAAACGCAGCCTCGCTCGGTGGCTGCGGCTCGGAAAGGACCACCCGGGTTTATGGATGCCTCAGTTGACGGTGATCACGATTTCCGCACGATTTTCGCCGCCGCGGACTTCGAGGCGATAAGAACCGGGGCTGGTATCGGCCGGGATCTTGAGAACCTGATGGAAATCATCCTTTGAAATGTCAAAAGTACCCAGGTCGACTTCGCCGAAAAGCCCGGTCAGCGTGAAATGCGCCTTGTCGGTACCCACTAGTCCTTCCACCTCAACCGCCAGGGAACCGCCTGCTTTGACGGTCAGGGATTCCGGGACAATGCGCACGCCCTCGCCGTGCGCCCAAACCGGGGTGGAAATTGCGACCAGGGACAGCGCGGCAATTCCCATCAAGAACCATTTGCTTGAATAGACTCTCATTGTCATGCCTGCCTTTCCGTGTTCAGCCGATGTGTTGCATGACCGGCGATACATAGGTGGCGATCATCAGGATCACCCACCCCAGGATGCCGATCACGGTGAGTATACGAACAATTGCGAGAATCCGCCGCTCGTTGTCGATGATGAGCCCGAGCACCGGGATGGCCAGCAAACCGATCCCCGCCGCGGCTGAACCGAGCAGTATGCCGGGTATGCCGATGGCCGATTCGATGGGGTAGAAAACCCAGAACGGCCACGGAGGCTTGGTTATTTCGATGCCGGCGCGTGGCGGTGGATGCAGGGACGGCGGCAGAAATAGGGATACGATGATCAGCGCCGCCACGATGGCGCCGCCATAGATGGCGAGTTTGCGGAGGTGGTCAGGAAACGACGCGCCGCTTCCGAGGCTGGCACGGTAATCGGCCTCGCTTTGCATGGCCCGGGGGGCAATCCCGAAATGCTTGATATACGCCAGGTGCAGGCCGCAAAGAAACAGGAAGACCAACGGCAGCAGCCCGATGTGAAGGGCGTAAATACGGCTCAGCATGGGGGTGGACAAGGTGAAATCGTCCTGCAGCACTTTGCCCGCGGGACCCAAGAGTTTGCTGACCGCGGTGAAATGGGCCAGGGCCTCGTACCCTTCCTGGTCCCATTTGAGCACGGTACCCGTGAAATAGTTCTGAACTATTACCGCCAGGAGTGCCATTCCCACAAGGAAGGTAACCGTCCGCGGCGGACGAAAAGATCCGCTCAGGATGGTGCGCACCATGTGTACCAGCAACAAGGCCAGGCCGACGTCGGCGCTCCATCGATGCAGGGAGCGGACCAGGCTGAGAAACGGGACGCGGGAGATATAGAGCACACTGACATGCGCGCCGGTGGGATTCGGATTGTAAAATTGGGAGAGTACGATGCCGGTGAGAAAAGTGATGAAAAAACAAACCAGTGTCATCCCGCCGAGCATGCGGCCCAGGGTGTTGGCATGGTCCGGAACCGGATATTCCAGGGTGGAAATGCCGAGAGCGTCGTTTATTTTATCCTTTAAGGCCATAGGCCCAACCTCGGGATCGATTTTACAGACACAGCGACCATTTAGATCAATATAATGCCTGATTGGTATTTTTCATCTCGCTGCGGCGTTTCGCCTGGATCGCATCCCTTTCGTGACAGCATATAGCAGTCCGCACCTTACCCGCCAACCGGGTTCCCCCACAGGGCTGTTCATCCGTTTTTTTATACCCGCCACTGATCCCCAAAATACAACCGTTCGTCAGTTATCTCTCGGCCATCCGGCCGTTGAAGCCGTATGACGGTCGCAAATGATTCAAAACCGGAATAGGAGCAAAACGGAAATGGTTCGATTGGAATGGTTCGCAGGCGTCATAGACAGAATCAATGAGCGCGTCGGCCGGCTGGTTTCGTGGTGGACATTGCTGCTGGTCGGCGTAACCTTCACCGATGTGGTGATGCGCTACTTCTTCAATACCAGTTTCGTGTTCACCCAGGAGCTGGAATGGCATGTTTTTGCTTTCATCTTCCTGATGGGGGCCGGATACACCCTGAAAATCGATGGCCATGTGCGGGTGGAAGTATTCTACGGCAAGATGAGCCGCCGTGGAAAAGCCTGGATCGACCTGGTGGGGGTGCTTTTTTTTCTGATCCCCAGCTGTGCGTTGTTTGTCAAGACAGGGATCCCTTTCGTCGCAAAGTCCTTTGCCATTATGGAAGGATCGCCGGACCCCGGCGGGATTCCTTTCCGTTTCCTGCTCAAAGCATGCATCCCCGCGGGATACGCCTTGATACTGCTACAGGGCGTTTCACTGGGCATCAAGAGTCTTGCCGCCATCATCGGCCTTCCCGTCGAAGAAGCCACCATCGAGGAGAGATAAGCGAATGGAGTACTTAGGCGCCTGGATGTTTTTGGCCATGTCCATTTTGATCATGTTCGGTTTCCCGGTAACTTTCACTCTGGGCGGTGTGGCCATGGTCTTCGGTCTCATCGGCTTCGGGTGGGATTTTTTCAATCTGCTGCCGTTGCGGGTATGGGGGCGCATGAGCAACGTCACCCTCATGGCGGTGCCGCTGTTCGTCTTCATGGGCGTTATGCTTGAGCGCTCCGGATTGGCGGACAAGCTGCTGGACACCATGGGGTTGTTGATGGGTCGGCTGCGCGGTGGACTGGCGGCCTCGGTGGTGGTGGTCGGCGCCCTGCTGGGGGCTTCCACCGGCATCGTCGGCGCCACCGTGGTCACCATGGGGCTGCTGGCGGTACCCACCATGCTGCGCCGCGGATACTCCAAAGAGCTGGCCTGTGGGACCGTAGCCGCATCCGGGACATTGGGCCAGATCATACCGCCCAGCATCGTCCTGGTATTGATCGGCGACATCGTGGGCGTGTCCGTCGGTGACTTGTTCATCGGTGCGGTGTTTCCCGGGCTGCTGTTGGTGGTTATCTACGTTGCCTACATTCTGGTGACGGGATATTTGCGACCCCGGAGTGCGCCGGCCATCAAAAAAGAAGACATGACCGACATCATCGGTGGCAACCTGATTCTGCAGGTACTGGTGTCGATGATCCCGCCCTTGTTTCTGATGATCTCGGTGCTGGGTTCGATCTTCATCGGCATCGCTTCCCCCACGGAAGCCGCGGCCGTGGGGGCGGTGGGCGCCACTTTGTTGACCATCCTAAATCGAAAATTCAGTCTCAAGATCCTACGCGAAGTCATGGCGTCCACCATGACGCTGACCTGCATGGTCTTTATCATCCTTTGCGGCGCCGCGCTCTTTGGATTGGTATTCCGCGGGTTGGGCGGCGATCAGATAGTACGACAATTTCTTATCTCCGTCGGCGAGCACTATAACTATGGTGTCGTGCTGGCAATCGTGCTGGGACTGATTTTTATCATCGGCTTTTTTCTCGATTTTATCGAAATCATCTTCATCCATGTGCCGGTGCTGGCGCCCATCATGATCGAATTCGGCTTTGATCCGGTCTGGTTCTGCATCCTGCTGGCCGTCAACCTGCAGACATCCTTCCTGACCCCGCCGTTCGGCTTCTCCCTCTTCTACCTGAATTCCGTGACCCCGCCTGAGGTAAGCACGGCCCATATCTATCGTGGAATCATTCCCTTCGTGGTCCTTCAGACGATTGGACTGCTGGTGGTGATTTTCTACCCTGGTCTCGCGACATGGCTACCGAAGGTAGTCTTCGGCGGATGATGAATTTGCCGTGATTGTTGCCATGAACCCCGAACACTTCCAAGGAGGTATGATGATGGAAAGACGAAATTTTCTCAAAAAAGCGGCCCTCGGTGCCACCGCCGCGGCAGCCGCCACCGCCATCGGGGCACCGGCGGCCATCGCCAAAAAGCGATACAATCTGAAAATGGTGACCACCTGGCCGCCCAAATTCCCCGTTTTTCAGCTGGGGCTGGAAGCATTTGCCGAGCGCGTGAAAGCCGTCACCGAGGGGCAGGTTCAGATCCAGGTGTTTGCCGGTGGAGAGCTTGTACCCCCCATGGAGACCTTTCAGGCGGTTTCCGACGGCACGGTGGAGGCCGGCAGCGGCGCTGCGTATTACTGGGCGGGCAAACTGCGCGCGGCCCAGTGGTTTACCGCCGTTCCCTTCGGGCTGAATGCCCAGGGCATGAACGCCTGGTTTTACAGCGGAGGCGGGCTCAAATTGTGGGAAGAAGTTTACGCCCCCTTTAACCTGGTCCCCCGGCCCATCGGCAACACGGGGGTGCAGATGGGAGGCTGGTTCAACAAAAAGCTCGACACCATGGCTGACTTCAAGGGGTTGAAGATGCGCATCCCCGGCCTGGGCGGCAAAGTGTTCGCCAAGGCCGGTGGAACCGTGACCCTGAGCGCCGGCGGGGAAATTTTCACCAATCTCGAACGTGGGGTCATCGACGCCTCGGAATGGGTCGGCCCTTACCACGATCACCGGTTGGGACTGCCCAAGGCGGCCAAGTATTACTACTACCCCGGGTGGCATGAACCCGGCACGGCGCTGGAGATCATTTTCAACAAGAAGGTATATGACGGCATGCCCAGGCATCTGCAGCTGGCCCTGGATGCCTGTGCGGCGCAGACCAACGTGTGGCAGCTGTCTGAATTCGAAGCCAACAACGGAGAGTATCTGGAAAAAATCATGGCCTCGGGGAAAAACAAGATCCTCCAATTTCCCCAACCGGTCATGGAGACGCTCCGCAGGCTGGCCAAGGAGACCCTGGAGGAGGAAGCGGGCAAAGACCCCTTGTCGCGCAAAGTGCATGAAGCCTTCAAGGCCTTCCAGAAGCGCGTCGGTGCCTGGGGGCAATTCTCGGAAGCCGCCTACTACCAGTTGATTGCCGAAAAGATGAAGATGCAGGCCTGACGCCATGCCCTGCCTGAAGCGGCGCCCGTCGACCGGACGATCCCGTCCTGGTCGGGCGCCGCTGATGGGGTCGTGCGTGTAAGCAGTCCGAAATGCACGCCGGTATCATGCCTTGAAACGGAACCAGTGAATCTCCCGTCCATACGAAAGATCCTGTTCGCCGTCGATTTGTCCGACAATTGTGCTGGTGCGCTGGATCATGCGGTCAGCATGGCCGAAAAGCACCATGCTCGGCGGATGATGCTGCATGCACTCGAGCCGGTGAACCCCCGGCATCTTTTTAGGGATGAGCGGTCGCTATCAATGGACGAATGGTCTGTGCCACCACCGCGGGCCGGACGGCAGATCGGCCATGAATTACCATAATCATCTATTATTTTAATATCTTATCTAATTCTGGCCTGTCGCTCGGGATCTGTCGGCGGATCGAATCGCATATTTTACATATTTACGGCAACCATATACAGTAAAATCAATTCAGGAGTGATGCTCTCGATCATCATGAGGAAAAATGATGGACGTCAGATGTCTGATTGTTGACGATGAACCGCCCGCGGTAAACGAGTTGGATTACATCCTCTCCAATATCGAAGGGATTCAGGTGATCGACAAGGCGGGCAGCGCCGGCGAGGCCATCGGCGCCATCCGCTCCAAACAGCCGGATCTGGTGTTTCTCGACATCAAGATGCCGGGACGCGACGGCTTCGAGGTGATCAAGGCGTGTGTCTCCTACCCCAAAACGCCGTATTTCATCTTCGCCACCGCCTATGACGAACATGCACTTCAGGCCTTTGAGGCCAGTGCCGTGGATTACATCCTAAAGCC
This sequence comes from Desulfobacteraceae bacterium, assembly GCA_050288425.1. Classification (GTDB taxonomy): domain Bacteria; phylum Desulfobacterota; class Desulfobacteria; order Desulfobacterales; family Desulfosarcinaceae; genus JARRKU01. The sequence continues at coordinate 17,168 of JBNKDU010000097.1, forward strand.
ATTTCAGGCCGATCGCGTTCTGGCCGGCGTCGAGCGGGTCAGGCAATTGATGATCAGCCGACGCCAGGGAGCGCTATGCGGGCAACTGGAAAAACTGGTGGACCGGATCCAGCCGCGGGCCACCCGTATCACCAAGGTCAGCGTCGAGCATAAGGGGCGCATCCTGCTTCTGGATCCGGAGGATATTGTTTATGCCTGCGCCAAAGACAAGGGCGTGCTGGTGTGTACCATTGAACGATGTTATGCCATTCACGGCGTGCCCAGTCTCGATGCGCTGGCGACCAGGCTCGCCGAATATGGTTTTTTCAGGTCCCATCGAAGCTTTTTGGTCAACCTGGCCCATGTCACGGAAGTGGTCCCCTGGTTCAACGGCAAATACCTGCTTACCATCGGGGACCGCTCAGCCACCGAGGTGCCGGTCAGCCGGCGTCGCGTCAAGGCGCTCAAGGGAAGGCTAGATATTTAAGGGGTATCCATGAACGAGTTGACCTTCGCCGGCAATATTTTGCCCATCATCAAGTTGTTTCTGTCACTGGCCGAGCATTTCGGGCTGATATCCGCTGTGGCCTTCATACTGCTTTCCACCCGCACCCTGCAACGGATGATCGCCCGCGACCTGACCGTCATGGACAAATTGGCGTTGATGCTGTTTTTCGGGCTCTTCGGGATATTCGGGACCTACGACGGGGATCCCATTCAGGGGGTGGTCGCAAACCTGCGGGCCATCAGCATGATTCTGGCGGGCTTGATCGGCGGCCCGGTTGTGGGTGCCGGGGCGGGGTTGATTGCCGGAGGCCATCGTTTTTTGATGGACATCCACGGGTTCAGCTCCCTGCCGTGCGGCCTGGGAACCTGCCTGGAGGGAGTGGCGGCCGGGCTGGTCTCCATGCGCATGAAAAACAACGCTTTGAACTGGCGGGTGGCGGCGCTGCTGGGCGTTGTGGGCGAATCCGTCCATATGGGACTGGTGCTGATCATGTCCCAGCCTTTCGACACCGCCCTGGGGGTGGTGCGCCTGATCGGTATCCCCATGATCATCCTCAATGCCACCGGCGCCGGCTGCCTGATCGAAATGATCCGCCTAGTGGTCCGCAACCGGGAACGACTCGCGTCCATTCAAGCCCGCAAGGCCCTGACCATTGCCAGCCGGACGGTGATCCACCTGCGCGAGGGGCTCAACGAGACCTCTGCTTTGGCCACGGCCCGCATCATTCACGAAATGACCCATGTGGCCGCCGTCGCCATCACCGACACCCGGCGGTTGCTGGCCTACGTGGGCATCGGCAGCGACATGTACCGTCCCGGGCAGAAGGTGTGCACCACCACCAGCAACATGGTGCTGAAAAACGGCCAGCCTGTGTTCGCCAGCGGCAGCACGGCGGTGGGCGCGGAAGTCCCCCACCGGATGTTCCAGTCGGCCATCGTGGTGCCCCTGAAAAAAACCGGAGAAGTCATCGGTGCCCTGAAATTTTACGGGGACCGCAGGCACCCGCTCAACCCCATTGACTTCGAGATCGCCAGCGGTCTGGCCCACCTGTTTTCGAGCCAGCTCGAACTGCAGGATATCCAGATCAAGGCGCAACTGCTCGACCGGGCGGAAATCAAGCGGCTGCAGGCGCAAATCAACCCCCATTTCCTGTTCAACTCCCTGAACACCATCGCCTCCTTTTGCCGTACCAACAGCCATCGCGCCCGACAGCTGCTGCTGGAGCTTTCCAACTATCTGCGGCGCAATGTCAAGGACCGGCGCCCCTACATCACCCTGGAGGAGGAACTGCGCCAGGTCGAGTCCTATCTGGCCATTGAACACGCCAGATTCGGGGATCGCATCCAGTTTGAAATGGATATCGTGCCGGACGTCGAGCAGTGGCCGATCCCCCCGCTGATTATCCAGCCATTGGTGGAGAACGCCGTCAAGCACGGTCTTTCCTGCCGACCGGAGGGAGGCAAGGTCTGGGTGCATGCCGTCGGGGACAACGGGGTAGCCCGCATAGAAGTGAGAGACGACGGCGTGGGCATGTCGAAGCAGGCCATGGCCCGGGTCAATGACGACAACGGCGATACCCTTCCAAACGCCAGCATGGGAATGCGCAATGTCCACCAGCGGCTGGAGCACATTTACGGCCCCTGCGCGGGACTCCAAATTGAAAGCTCGCCGGAACGGGGAACCACCATCCGCGTGAATCTTCCCCTTGCCAGGGATTTGGACAACTGACGCCGTTGCGAGGGACGTATTGGTAAAGACACCGCCGACCAGATTCAGAGTGCCTCAGACACAACTTGCGTGAATCGGTTTCGACCCTGGCAGTAAAACTAAAAGGGTTCTTCCATCGCCAATCCAGTGAGGATCGACTGATCGTTCTCACTGGCGAGTAACATAGGATATGCCGGTGATTCAGGCCTGTGTGGGCGACATCACCTCTGCCGGCCGGCATTCATTGGAGGGAACTCATGGATGAGATCGTCTATCATCCCATCGGCGTCATTCGGACGCCTTTTTCGGGTGCCGAAGGCATGCCCGTGCAACCGCCGGGCGCGGCCGCGGTGGAGGGGCGGGTGGTCCTGCGAGAGGAACTGACCGCCGGTCTGGATGACCTGGATGGCTTTTCGCACCTGATCCTGATTTACCACTTCCACCGGACTTCCGGTTATGACTTGACGGTCACGCCCTTTCTGGACGATCATCCCCGGGGCCTGTTCGCCACCCGGGCTCCCCGGCGACCCAATGCCGTCGGGATTTCCGTGGTCTCCCTGGTCCGCCGGCAGGAGCATGTGCTGCATGTGCGGGGCATCGATGTGATCGACGGCACGCCCCTGCTGGACATCAAGCCCCACGTGCCGGATTTCGACGCACCGGCCGCGGCCTCCAGCGGATGGCTGGCGGGCAAACTGGAACGGGCGGAAGCCATGCGGGCGGATCGACGGTTTGTCGGGGAGAGCAACGACCAATAGGATGAAATGACGCGGCCGGCGGCGGCCGCCGGTTCTCCAGGAGGGTCTCCCCATGCCTTTGCCCATTCGCTTCAATCGCTTGGAACTGGCCGGATCGTTAGGCGATCTGGGCACCTTGCTGCCCCTGGCCATGGGAATGATTCTGATCAACCACCTCAGCCCCAGCGGCATTTTCTTTGCCGTGGGCATCTACTACATCTTCTCCGGGCTCTATTTCGGCGTGACCACGGCCGTTCAGCCCATGAAGGTGATCGGCGCCTATGCCGTGGCCTCGGCGCTCAGCGCCCAGCAGATCATGGCCGCCACCCTGACCATGGCCGTCGTCCTCCTGGCGCTGGGGGCCAGCGGGGCCATGAACTGGATCAGCCGGGCCACGCCCAAAGGGGTGGTGCGCGGGGTGCAGCTCTCCACCGGTGTGCTGCTCATGACCCAGGGGATCAAATGCATGATCGGATCCAGCACCCTGCAGACCATCAACCGGATGGCCGAGCCGTACCTTGCCTGGCAGCAGGTCGGCGGCGTTCCCATCGGGGTACCCATCGGCATGGCCGGCGTGGCGCTGACCCTGCTGTTGCTGAACAACCGCCGGCTGCCCGCCGCGCTGGCGGTCATCGGCTTCGGTTTGCTTCTGGGAATCTTTTTCGGCGTTCCTTCCCATTGGGGCCGGTTCAGCCTGGATTTGCAATGGCCCTCGTTCTTGCCCTTGGCCCTGCCGGACCAGGTGGATTTCACCTTCGCCCTGTTCGCCCTGGTGCTTCCCCAGGCCCCCATGACGGTGGGCAACGCCGTATTGGCCAGTGTCGACCTGGCCAACGAGTACTTCGGCGACGCCGCCCGCAGGATTACCGGCCGGTCCATGTGCATCAGCATGGGCCTGGCCAACCTGCTGGCCTTCGCCTTCGGCGGCATGCCCATGTGCCATGGCGCCGGCGGTCTGGCGGCCCATTACCGATTCGGCGCGCGCAGTGCGGGATCCAACCTGATCATCGGGATCTTCCTGGTGATCATGGTGCTTTTGCTGGGAGACAGGCTGATCGACTTCTTCCATCTCCTGCCGCTGGCCATTCTGGGCGTTCTGCTTTTCTTCGCCGGAGGCCAACTGGCCCTGACCATCGTGGACCTGTCCGGCCGCAACGAATTGCTGGTCCCCCTGACCATCCTGGGCGTGACCCTGGCGACCCACCTGGCCTATGGTTTCGGTGCGGGCCTGCTGCTGGCCTTGGTGATCCGCTGGCGGAACATCGACGTCTGAACCACCCGTTGGCTGGTTTGAAAAATGGTTTTCGTAGGGCGGGCCTCCGTGCCCGCCGGTATGGAATACGAGCCGGGTCATAACAGAAGGCCGGCGCAGAGGCCGGACCTACTCCCAATAGTTCCTATAACCAGAAAATCATAAAATCATGGACGTCCCCATTATTTCCCAAAGGCCGGCTAACGGATTATTTGCAAGGTTTTCATGGTAGAACGAATTCACCCCGGGGAGGTGTCGAGAATCTTGCGCAGGGTTTTGGCCAGGTCGCTGTAAAGAATGGGTTTGTTCAGCACGGCCGCGAAGGCGTGGTATTCATCCGCCAGGGTCCCGGCGTCGACATTCAGTCCGGTGGTGAGAATGATCGGCATCCCTTTTCTCACCTTGCGAATCTCTTCGGCCAGCTGCTTGCCGGTCATCTTGGGCATGGTCAGGTCGGCGATCACCAGATCGTAGCCACTGGGATCCTCCTTGAACAATTGAAGGGCCTTCAGGCCGCTTTCCACGGTCTGCACCGTATATCCCAGGGAAGCCAGCATGTCGTCCATGATTTCCAGGATAAACTGCTCGTCATCCACCACCAGGATCCGCTCCCGGCCTCTGGGAGGTTCCTCGGGCTTGGGTTTGCCGGGTTCGATGGCATCGTCGACCTTGGGGATGTAGACCCGGAAGGTGCTGCCGGCACCGACCCGGCTGGTCACTTCGATGCGGCCGCCGAGGTTGGTGACGATACCGTGCACCACGGACAACCCCAGCCCCGTGCCCCCGGTCTGTTCCTTGGTGGTATAATAGGGCTCGAAAATGCGCTCCATGGTCTCCGGCGGCATTCCCTCACCCGTGTCGCTCACCGTCAGCAGGACGTAGGGGCCCGGCATAAGTTCGGGTGTCTCCCGGCAGGCCTCCGGTGTCATCTCGATATTTTCCAGGCGCACCTTCAGCTCGCCCCCCATCTTGCTCATGGCGTGTGACGCATTGGTGCACAGGTTCACGGCCACCTGATGAAGCTGGGTGGGCGTGGCCTGGACGATACTTGCCTCGGTGGCGATATGCTGCCGGAATTCTACGGTGGAGGGAATCGAGGCGCGCAGCAATTTGAGGGCTTCCTTGAGAATGATCTGGACTTCTATGGGCTTGGTCTCTTCGTCCTTCTTGCGACTGAAGGCCAGAATGTTCTGGACCAGCTCCTTGGCCCGCTGACAGCCTTCCAGGATGCGGCCCAGGTTGCGTTTGAGGTCCTGGTTGCCTCCGGAGCGGATCATCGAGATCTCGGCATACCCCAGGATGCCCCCCAGGATATTGTTGAAGTCGTGGGCGATGCCGCCGGCCAGGGTGCCGATGGCCTCCATCTTCTGGGAGTGCTGCAGCTGCTTTTCCAGTTGGACTTCATGGGTCACGTCGGTCTTGATGCAGACCAGGTGCTCGGCTTTGCCCTTGTCGTCGCAGATCGGAAAGATGTGGGTGTCGGCGATGTAGGTGCTGCCGTCATTGCGTATGTTTTTCACGCGGCCGGACCAGTTGTCGTCGCCCGAGACCATGAAGGTCATCTGCTGCAATATCTCACGGTCCTGATCGCAGAAAAAGGGAGCTTCCATGGATTGGCCGATGGATTCATCCAGCTGGAACCCGGAGAGGGTTTCGAAAGCCTTGTTGGCATACTGGACTCTTCCATGGTTGTCGGTGATGATGACGGCCTCCGTCGATTGATCGATCACCGCCGCCAGGCGTTTGCTCTCCTGGAGCATCTTTTTGCGTTCGGTGATGTCCAGCATGGAGATGACGGTCTGGCGCGTATCCGGTATCCGTTGGCTCGTGGCCAGCACTTCGCGGATGTCGCCCCGGCGGTTGACGATCTGGAAGTCGTACCGCTTCGGGACCTTGGGGTCTTCCTGCATGCGCATTTCGTGGTACAGGCGGATCCGGTCGCGATACTCCGGGGTGATGAAATCCAGGAGTCGCTTGCGTTCCAGGAACTGTTCGCGGGGCATGCCCACCAGTTTTTCGGCCATGGCATTGGCCATGGAAATGGTCAGATCCGGCTCCACCAGGATCGTGGCCGTGCCGGTGTTGTCGAACACGCGGCGGTAGCGTTCCTCGCTGGCCTGCAGGGCCGATTCCACCCGCTGGCGTTCTTCGATCTCCCGGGTGAGCCGGTTGTTGATGGCCATCATCTCGGCGGAGCGCTGGGAGACCATCTCTTCCAACTGGTCGCGGTATTGGATGAGTTTGTTCTCGGCGGCCTTGACGGAAGTCAAATCGAGCATGATGCCCACGACGCCGGCCGGGTTGCCCAGGCTGTCCCGGTAGGTGGATTGATGAATGGCAAAGAGGCAGATATTGCCGTCGGCGCAGCGCACCGCCACTTCGGAAATCCCGTCGCCGATGGTATCGAATGGTGCCGCATGGGTGGTCGGCTCCGGTTCCGTGGTGGAGGCGTACAGGGGGGCCAACTCTTCGCTCGATCGTCCCACGATTTGTTCGATGGGGGCTCCGATGATTCGGTCGGCGAATACCTGGTTACAGCCCAGGTACCGGCCGTGGTTGTCCTGATAGTAGATCGGGCAGGGAAGGGCGTCGAAGAGAGCGTCCATTTGCGGTGCGGCGCCGGTCGAACTTTCGGAGACTCCAACAAGTTCTTCCGCTTTGGGTTTGCCCATGGCCGAGGTTCCTGCTGCAATTTCGCTGTTTGCTTTGCGACCGTCATCGCGTCGTCCATCCACGGACCGCGGCCTGCTGGCCCGGCGGATTCACGCGTACGTCGCCTGGGGATTCGGCCGGCGGGTTCCCATTCTGTTTCAGCGCCGGCCGCTGGACTATGATCCCATATATCGGTATCGGAGGACCAAAACTTGAATGAGTGGCTTTGGAAACGGATGTTTGCGTCGAAGGGGGTTCGCGAGTTCAGGGATCCAGCGGGGGCTGCGTTCGAAATGTCCGTCGGGAATCATATTTTCCAGATTACAACTCCTCGGGCGTAAAGGCAACCACTTCGTCGATGTCGGCGGTATCGGCCAGGAGCATGATCAGCCGGTCGAGACCCAGCGCGTTGCCGGTGGCCGGCGGCATGTCCGCCAAGGCCCGGAGAAAGGGTTCCGGCAGCGGATAGACGCCTTTTCCCATCTTGCGGCGTCGATCGATCTCGGACTCGAACCGCCGGCGCTGTTCGGCGGGGTCGGTCAACTCACTGAATCCGTTGCACAACTCGATACCGCCGATATAGAGTTCGAAACGTTCCGCCAACTCCGGGTCTTGCGGCTTGCGCCGCGCCAGGGCGCCGCAGGCCAGCGGGTAGTCGAACAGCAGCAGCGGCGTATCCCAGCCCAGTCGCGGTTCGATTTCCAGGCCCATGATTTCATCGAAACGATCCTCGGCCAGGGCGCGGTCCATGGGCAGGGAGCCGAAACGGTCGAAAGCCCGGGCGACGCTCAGCCGTTCCCAGGCCCCGTCCGTACGGATGGCGCGTCCCTGGTAAACCAGCGGGGTCTCCAGGTTCAATTCCTTCATTACGAAGCGGATCAGGTCGCGGCACTGGTCCATCATATGGGTGTAGTCCCGCCTCGCGGTGTACCACTCCAGCAGGGTCATCTCGGGAAGATGGCGGCGGCCGCGCTCCTGCCGGCGAAAGGCCTTGCAGATCTGGAAGATCCGTTCATAGCCCGCGGCCAGCATGCGCTTCATGCACAACTCCGGCGAGGTTTGCAGGTACCAGTCGCCGCTGGGCTGTGCGTCGATGTGGCCTTCCGGAGCGGGCGCGGGGATGCGCACCGGCGTTTCCACTTCCAGGTACCCCTGCCGGCGGAAGAATCGGCGGACGGCCGACAGGGTACGGTCGCGCAACTCCAGGTTGGCCCGGATCCGGGCCCGGCGCCGGGGGTTTTCTGACTCTAAAATAATTCGCTGGTTCACGATGGGTTAACCCCAATGTTGCAAAAGCCGGAGGGCTTCAGAGCCAAGGCGCCAAGGGCGCAGCCGTAGTCATCCTACTGCAAGCCCTTGGCAACGCCGGATCTGGAGTCCTCCGGCTTTCCCGAAGGGTAAAAAAGATGGCATATAATCGACCCGATCCTTACACTAACAAATGGTTAATTCCTCGTAAGGTGCTTCAATACAGCTTAGATCCGATGCTCATCAGGTTTCCCCAACTTTCTGCCATCTTTTTTATGCAACGTTGGGGTTACGAACGCCGGATGTACCGGTCGTTGAGACGGTCCTGGAGATAGATATGATCGAAGGCATTTCCATCGGTGCTTTCGTACCATTGGAGCCCCTGGTCCTGGCAGCGGGTACAGGCGTTCCGGGGGATGTGCACCGCCAGGATGCCGGCGCCGCGGTCGGCCCTGGAATCGATCCGCAGGGCGCCGGCGCAGTCGTCGCAGATGGTGATGGTCTCCAACTGGGTCTCGCTGATGCCGTCGGTGTCGTAGTAAATCTGCCGCTGGCGCTGGTTGGCGTTGGGCTCGGCGCGCATCTTCTCGGCTAGCCGATGCCGGTTCCGCCAGGACTGCAGCACATGGGCGCCTACCTTCTCGATCCATTCGGTGGCATCCCGGCTCTGGCGATACCGGTCCGGATCGAAGTCGGGCTCGCGCAGGTGGCTGTAATCGATACCGGCCATGGCCAGGAGGATGCCCGTGTTGACATAGGGCAGGGCGCCTTCGATGGCGTATCCGCCTTCCAGTACGGCGATGTCGGCCTGCAGCAGGCTCGTCAGGTCGGCATACCCCCGGGCCGAGAAGTTCATGTTGGTGATGGGGTCGGAGTAGTGGTTGTCCTGCCCGGCGGAATTGATGACCAGCTGGGGATCGAAATCGGCCAGGATGGGCAGCACCACCTCCCGGATGGCGTAGAGAAATCCCTCGTCGGAGGTATTGGGCGGCAGGGGAATGTTCACGGTGGCACCCACCGCGTTGGGTCCTCCCATTTCGTTGGGGAATCCCGATCCGGGGTAGAGGGTGCGGCCGTCCTGGTGCAGGGAGATGAACAGGGTGTCGGGATCGTGCCAGTAGATGTCCTGGGTGCCGTCGCCGTGGTGGCAGTCGGTATCCACGATGGCCACCCGGCCCACGCCGTGGAACCGGCGCAGGTGCTCGATCATGATGGCTTCGATATTTATGTTGCAAAATCCGCGGGCGCCGTGGACGACACGGTTGGCATGGTGGCCCGGTGGGCGCACCAGGGCGAACCCGCGGCGTATCGCCCCGGACATCACGGCGTTGCCGATGGTGGTCGCGCCGCCGGCGCTGATCACGTGCGACTCGGTCATCACCGACCAGGGATCGGGCACGCAGAAATGGACCCGCTGCACATCCTCCGCCGACACCGGGTCGGGTTTGAATTCGACGATCCCCTCGATGTCCAGCAGCCCCTCCTCTGACACCTGGTCCTGGGTATAGAGCAGACGCTCCTGGCGTTCCGGATGGGTGGGGCTGATGGCCCAGTCATAGGCCGGAAAGAAGACCAGTCCGGTTTTTTGTTTGGCGCGTAGCATAGCCTTTGGGTTCACGGTTCGGGGTTCATGGTTCAGTGCCCGCCGTCGCAAGGCCTCGGGCAATCCGCCCGGGGGACTATACCCCTTGAACTCCTCGGATCAGTCCCGGTTTGATCTGGGCCCGGACGCGGATGTTCCTGCCGACGGTGTTGAAGCCGCGGATCATGTTGAATGTCGAGGCTTCTAGCAATTCGACTTCTATCTTGCGGGTGTCGGCGCCGAGACGCAGGGCTTTGGCCCGCAGCAGTTCGATGGCCAGTTCGCGGGCATCCTCCAGCTCGAAGGCGTCGGAAATCTTGCGGTTGAAATTCTCTTCCGGCGCGGTGACCAGTCTCAGGGCCGTGTCGGCGAAGAGGGTCACTTCGCAGGTGGTGCGCGCCATGGCGCAACCGATGGCGTTGGCCACCTGCCAGTGGGGGACGACGTCTACCCGGCCGTCGAACAATTTGGCGAACCGGCTGGCGAACTGCGGCGCCGGCCCTCCCAATACGAGAATCCGGGTGGGCGCGATGCGGCTGCCTTTCCAGAGCTCATGGACCGTATATACCGGCTTGGCGTTGATTCCCGCGATCATCTCGTCCGCGCCGTCCAGTATCCGGCGGCAGGCCGCCACGAAGATCGCCTCGGCGGCCGCTTCGATGTCGAGTCCCAGGGACTGCGCCAGGGGGGTGATTCCCTGGCGGGCGCGGTCGCGGTCGCCCTCCTCGGTCAGTCCCAGCACACAGAAGGCATCCGTCGGCGTCGGTGCCGGACCGCCGTAGGCCATGGCCGGCCCCCGGCGCCGGGGGCCGATTACCGGCCGGCCGTCCTCGATGCGCACCTCGCTGTCGCCGCCCACGCCCATGGACCGGGTCTGCAGGGCCCGGATCAGGGTCTTGTAGGGCCCCACCTCGACGCCCAAGGGATCGAGCAGGGGCACCCCGTCGAGCAGCACCGCCATGTCGGTGGTGGTGCCGCCGATGTCCAGTACCAGGCTGGTGTCGTTGCCGTCGGCGTGGGCCACGGCGCCCATGACGCTGGCCGCGGGGCCGGACAAAATGGTCTGGGCCGGGAAATCCAGGGAGGCCGACAGGTTCATGTGGCCCCCATCGGGTTTCAGGATGCAGATGGGCATGGCGAAGCCCTTTTTGGCCAGGGCGTCGCGGACCGCCTGGAAGAACCGCTTGTGCACCGGATAGACGGCGGCATTCAGATAGGTGGTGGCGATGCGGCGGGGAAAATTCAGGTGTCCGGAAATTTGATGGCCCAGGAATACCTTGCGGACGAAGGGGGTCAGTTCCCGGGCCATGGCGATTTCGTGGGCGGGATTGCGCACCGAGAACTTGGCCGCCACGCCGGCGAATTCGATGCCTTGGGCCTGAAAGGATTCGCCGGCGGCACGGACGGCGGCAAGGTCCGGCGGTTCGGTCTCCCTGCCGCGATGGTCCATGGCGCCGCCCACGGTGTGGTAGTGGTCGTTGGTGCGAAAGAATTGCGGGTCGATGCCCGGCCCGGAGGCCGCCACCATGCCCACCGGCGGCAGCAGGTTCTGGGTGACCAGGTTGGTGGCCAGGGTGGTGCTGAGCACCACGCGCTGGATCTTCCGGGGGTCGATGCCCTGGGTGGCGGATTCGAGGCCCTCCAGCAGGGTGGCGAAGAGGTCGTCATGGTCGGTGATGACCTTGACTTTCCGCCGGGGACCGTCGGGACCCAACAGGATCACATCGGTGTGGGTGCCGCCTACGTCGAGTCCGATGATCATGCCGCCAACCTGAAAGTTGAATCTTCCCCCTGAAGGACGATGCATTTAAAAATCTATTCCATAACCGGTTGCAAAGCTCAACCGCTTTTCTTAGCTGTTGACTCCTTCGGCGACATTGCGCTATGCAAAATGGTTTACCCATCCCGGGTTCATGGAAACGCAAGGCCATCGGGGCGCCGACCGCGCGGATCGCGAGGAGTTTCGGATGATCAACCTGATACGCGGATTCAAGGATATCCTGCCCGACGAAGTCGGATTGTGGCAGCGGATTCAGCGCTGTGCCACCGACCTTTTCGAAACCTTCGGCTATGGCGAGATCCGCATTCCCATCATGGAAAAAACCGAGCTGTTCGCCCGCAGCATCGGCGAAGACACCGATATCGTGGAAAAGGAGATGTACACCTTCGCCGACCGCAAGGGAGAACTGCTCACCCTGCGGCCCGAAGCCACGGCATCGGTGGCAAGGGCCTATATCCAGCACAAACTCTACGCCGCCGATCCGGTGCGCAAATTCTACATGGTGGGGCCCATGTTCCGCCGCGAGCGGCCGCAAAAAGGGCGCTACCGCCAGTTCTACCAATTGGACGTCGAGGCCTTCGGCATCGAATCGCCCTATGTCGATGTGCAGATGATCTTCATGCTGCACACCCTGTTCAACCGGCTGGGGGTGGTCGATACCCGGGCCCACGTGAACTCCCTGGGCTGCCCGGAATGCCGGCCGGCTTATCGCGATCTCCTGCTGGCCTTCCTCGAAGGGGTCAAGGACCAATTGTGCGCCGACTGCCAACGGCGCATGTCGCGCAACCCCCTGCGGGTCCTGGACTGCAAGGTGCCGGCCTGCCGGGCGGCCGTGGCCGACGCCCCGGGGCTTGCCGATCACCTGTGTGCCGGTTGTGACGCCCATTTCGCCACGGTGACCAACACCTTGGAGGCCCTGGAGGTGCCCTACGCGCACGACAAGGGGCTGGTGCGGGGGCTGGACTATTATACGCGTACGGCCTTCGAAATGCAGACCTCGGTGCTGGGCGCCCAGAGCGCCGTCGCCGGCGGCGGCCGCTATGACGGCCTGGTGGAGGAATTGGGCGGGCCGCCCACGCCGGCCATCGGCTTCGCCATCGGTTTCGACCGGCTGGTGGAGGTGGTGAGCCATCTGGAGAAGCCGCCGGTGGACAATCCCCGGCTCTACATCGCGGCCCTGGGAGACGAAGCCCAGGCCAAGGCCTTCGCCTGGCTGTCGAGACTGGGGCGCCGGGGAGTGTCCGTGGAGATGGATTATGCCGGCCGCAGCCTCAAGTCGCAGATGAAGCGGGCCGATCGGTTGGGCGCCGGTCACGTACTCATCGTGGGCCAGGCCGAGTTGGACAAGGGAGCGGCGGTATTGCGCGACATGCAGACCAAGGAGCAGGCGGATATCGACCTGAATACCATTGTGGACGACCTGGCCCACCGGCTGGGGGCCAAAACCTTATAAAAAAGTGTATGAGCCGAAATTTCGAGTCTGAACCGATTTTCGGCGAAAGGAGATAGACTGGTGGCGGAAATGTTGGGAACAATGCGGCGGACGCATCATTGCCGGGAACTGGGGCTCGAAGACGTGGGCGGCGAAGTGGTCCTCATGGGCTGGGTGCAGCGGCGCCGGGACCATGGCGGCGTGATTTTTATCGACCTGCGCGACCGCGAGGGGCTCACCCAGGTGGTCTTCAACCCGGAGGAGAATCCCCAGGTGCACGCCAAGGCCCACACCCTGCGCAACGAATACGTCATCGGCGTGCGCGGTACCGTGGCTCCCCGCCCCGAGGGCATGGTCAACCCCAACCTGGTCACCGGCGCCATCGAAGTGATGGTCTCGGAGCTGCGGATTTTCAACGCGGCCGCCACGCCTCCGTTCATGATCGAGGACAACGTCGAGGTCTCGGAAAGCATCCGGCTGAAGAACCGGCACCTGGACCTGCGCCGGCCGCGGCTGCAGAACAACCTCATCCAGCGCCACAAGGCCGGCGCCGCCGCGCGCCAATACCTCAACGACAACGGCTTCCTGGACATCGAGACCCCGTTTCTCACCCGCAGCACCCCCGAAGGCGCCCGGGACTACCTGGTGCCCAGCCGCGTCAACCCCGGCCAGTTCTACGCACTGCCCCAGTCACCGCAGCTCTTCAAACAATTGCTGATGGTCTCGGGATTCGAACGCTACTACCAGATCGTGCGCTGCTTCCGCGACGAAGACCTGCGCGCCGACCGCCAGCCCGAATTCACCCAGATCGATATGGAGATGTCCTTCCTGGGCGAGGAAGACATCATGGCCATCGCCGAAGGGCTCATGGTCCACGTGTTCGAATCGGTCCTGGGAAAGACGCCGGAAACGCCTTTCGAGCGGCTGACCTATGCCGAGGCCGTCGGCCGCTACGGGCTGGACAAGCCCGACACCCGTTTCGAAATGGAGCTAAAGGACGTCACCGACATCGTGGCCGGATCGGGCTTCAAGGTGTTCGCCTCCGTGGCCAAGAAAGGCGGCCTGGTCAAGGCTTTAAACGCCAAGGGCTGCATCGACTTTTCGCGCAAGGAGATCGACGACCTCACCGCAATGGTGGCCATCTACAAGGCCAAGGGGCTGGCCTGGATCAAGGTGCGCGAGGACGGCTGGCAATCCCCCATCGCCAAGTTCTTCACCCCCGATGAGCAGGCCCGACTGGCCGAGCGCATCGACATGCAGCCGGGAGACCTGATCTTCTTCGTGGCCGACCAGCCCAAAATCACCAACGAGGCCCTGGGCCACCTGCGCAACCACCTGGGCCGGCGGCTCGGTCTCATCGACGAAACGGCGTTCAACTTCGTCTGGGTGACCCATTTCCCCATGTTCGAATACGACGAAATCGAAAAGCGGTACGAAGCTTTGCACCATCCCTTCACCGCCCCCCTGGAGGAGGACCTGCACCTGCTGGAATCCGACCCCACGGCCGTGCGCTCCCGGGCTTACGACCTGGTGCTCAACGGCTTCGAGATCGGCGGCGGCTCCATCCGTATCCACGACAACGACCTGCAGTCCAAGATCTTCAACGCCCTGGGCATGACCCCGGACGTCTACGAAAACAAGTTCGGCTTCCTGCTGGAGGCCCTGCAGACCGGCGCGCCCCCCCACGGCGGCATCGCCTTCGGATTCGACCGCCTGGTGATGCTCCTCTGCGGCGAGACCTCCATCCGCGACGTCATCGCCTTCCCCAAGACCCAGAAGGCCGCCTGCCTGCTGACCAGCGCCCCCTCGGACCCAGCCAAGGCCCAACTGGACGAGCTCTTCCTGCGCGTCAAGGCCACGGCCCAGGTAACGGAGCAGGGGGCACCAGGGTAACCGCATTTGGCATTTTCCCAATGATACAAAGTGGCTTGATCGGGCCGGCCTGGAGACCCGATCCACATTAAAGGAGAATATGGTCTTCGTAGGGCGGGCCTCCGTGCCCGCCGCGTTTGGAATTCGGCCCGCCAATGGATCTTCGAACCGGCCGGCGCAGAGGTCGGCCCCACACCTGCGGTGCCATCCAACGGCCAGCGTGATGGTATTCGCGGGTCAGGGCACTGCCCCCGCGCAATGAAAACGGTCTTCGCAGAGCCGGCCTCCGTGCCCGCCGCGTTTGAAATTCGGCCCGCCGATGGATCTCCGAACCGGCCGGCGCAGAGGCCGGCCCTACACCTGCGGTGCCATCCAACGGCCAGCGTGATGCTATTCGCGGGTCAGGGCACTGCCCCCGCGCAATAAAAACGGTCTTCGCAGGGCCGGCCTCCGCGCCGGCCGAATCTGGACCGACGCCATCATTGCTTTGGATTTGTTAAATTTGGTGATTCCGGATAACCGCAAATAAATTAGATGTGCAGACAGTTTCCATCAATTGTTTTCAAGCCGGCCAATACAGAGAGCAAACCGCCTTTCTTCACCGGTTCCACGATCAATCGATTCCCCTCCTTGCGTATAATCGTCTCATCACCTTCCAGTTCGAACTCCCGGGGAATTCTGACAGCCTGGTTCCGACCGATGCGAAACAAGCGGACATGTCGTTCTGTTTGCATGATGGGTATCTCCTCATGTCGGCATATGCCAAAGCATCTGCCATGCCCTGCATAATGTCAACGCCGATGGCAACACATGCAAATATTCACTAAGAATGCAAAATCGCAGAAGAAAGAACATGTAAGCATCGCTTGCGATTGCCTTGAAAAGGACGCCATTTGTGCTTGACTTTTCAGATCGGCTCCACTAAAAACCAAGCTTTCCCAGGCTGCACCACACCTGGGAAAATCATATTCCCCAGTAGCTCAGTCGGCAGAGCAGGTGGCTGTTAACCACCGTGTCCGTGGTTCGAGTCCGCGCTGGGGAGCCAAAAAACACCGGCCCTGCCAGAGATTGGCAGGGCCGTTTTTATGTCGCAATGTGTATATATCATCCACAGCGAGACCAGCAACCGGTACTACTGCGGCCAAAGCTCCAATGTTGAGCACAGGCTCAACCAACACAACGATCCGGAATACCGTCTGTCAAAGACCACAAAGAGGTTTGCAGGACCTTGGATATTAGTATGGACTCATATGCGCAAGGATCGGAGTGAAGCTACCACCTTAGAACGAAAGATCAAAAGACGGGGAATCGCACGGTATCTGCAAGACCTGGAGTCGGCAGAGTCCCGCCACAGGCGGGATTAACCACCGTGTCCGTGGTTCGAGTCCGCGCTGGGCAGCCAAAAATGACAAGGGCTTCGAGATGCTCAACCTCTAAGCCCTCTTTCATACACAAGAGTATACCCAGCCAATCTTTGCTCCAATAGCTTTGTAATTCCCCACTACTTACCTTCGGCAATAATTCTATCCACTTCTCTAGTTGCCTCATTGGTGCCAGTATTTTTAACTTTACGATAAATATCTATTGCAAAAAACTTGTGGCCACTTAATGCCAGACACCGTACGTCGTCCATTGTTTCCACACCCTTTTGCGGGTATATACCCCTGCGTCGATTGATTGCCACACTTATCCTGGCACAAATAATCAGAAATAAAGTAATCAGTGCGACTAATGCAAAAAACGCAAATACACGCGTATAGGCGCCAGGTTGTCCCCAAAAGAATATACCTATTGAAGCTACGAAAATAATAGCTCCTATGGCAGTACGCGTTTTACTGTTCATGGCTACCATTGTAAAATCCATTTCTAAATCGGTATTTTAAAATGCTTAATATTTTCGCATTAGTGTCCGGTTAAGATTCAAATAAATTCAATTGCATAGGTCCGCTAGCAATTTTGTTTTTGTAAACGTCATCTGTAAAGGCCCATGAAATGGGGATTTTCTCAAAAAGAGTCAAATTCAAAATCTGTAAAATTGTGTAAAGGCTCTGATCGAGCTTCAATTTCTTTTTCATGATGGCAACCAGCACATAAATTGAGATTGCAATCCAAATTTGGGTTTTTACAGCAGTAGCAGAAGTTCCAAAAAATGATTTTATTCTTAAATGCTGCTTTATCCATTTGAAGAATAATTCAACTTGCCAGCGGCATTTATACAAGTCGGCTATGGTTATTGCATCCAATGCAAAATGATTGGTTAAAAACGTGAAACGCTTTCCAGTTTGCTGATCATGGAACTTTATGCGCCTCAATTTATCAGGATACGCTTTTAAAGTGTTTTGCCCGGTAACATGAACTGTTTGATCGCATATAACGCCCATGGTTTTGTTCACTGGAGATGAATACAGTCGCCGCAGTTGCGTGTTTGATTTCGCCCGGAGTATGAAAAATGCTAAATCCAGGTGCATTTGATAGAGCCTTTCAAAATCAAGGTAGGCGCGATCCATCACATAGATTGAACCCGGTTCGGCTATCAGTTCATCGAGGATATTGACATCATGGACCTTGGCATTGGTGATCGAAATAAATGAGGGGATATTTCCTCTCAAGTCCAAAAGCGTATGGAGTTTTATACCACTTTTGGTTGATCGGAACCGAGCCCATGGAAATATCGAGCGGCACAAATCGATTGTAGATGAGTCTAAGGCATATACTGTTTCATCCAGCTGCAGGCCAAAATCATCATCTGCATAAAGCTTTCGTGCCTGTGCGATCAATACTTGGGCAAAATCGCAATAGATCCGCCAGTCTCGCTTTTCGTTGGCCTCTGCAAGAGTACTTCGAGATACTCTACCTTGGATGCCAACATGATGGAGCTTTTTGCGCATGGCACGCAAGCACAGGATTGTATCTCGAAGACTGTCTCGATACGTTAACTGCGCAAATGCCATGCAGAGAAACTGGTCGTAGCATGTAAAAGAGCGAGTCCGATAATTGCCTCGATATCGGTCAACGCATTTTCGAAATTGTTTTCGAGGCAGAAAATCCAGGACTTGTGAAAATAGCGTTCTCCCTTGGTGCATGCCCATCTCCCTTCGCTTGTATCCTTGCAAAAGGTCATATGGGCCTATTGAACAGAAATCAAATGGTTACCCCCGTAAAAATGGATTATTTAAACATTAATACAGTAGGTTATGGTGTTTTAAACCAACTTTAACCGGACACTAGTGGTGTTCAATGATTTGTTTTGTAGGAAAAGAACTCTATGAGAATAGACACTAAAATCAATTACATCATGATGTTGTCTCTATTGGCAGCGATTATAATTGGGATTTGGATTAATAACTTATTTTCAAATAATGCAATCAAAGTCTTAAGAACAAAAAAGAACCTTGTTTTGATATCTGAAAAAGTTATACAGTACTATAAAAAGTATTGCACACTTCCTGATTCTATCACAGAGAAGAAATTATCTAATTTATTAAATGGAATAAATATCGTTGATCCATATGAACCAAAGCAAA
>JBNKDU010000098.1:0-8679 GCA_050288425.1 Desulfobacteraceae bacterium
CGGAAAAATACACCCTGGAGGAGATTCTCGGTGCGATGGAATTGCTCAGCCAGGCGGACCTGCGGCTCAAATCCAGCGCCACGGCTCCGGGGATTCTTATCAAGAAGCTGGTGGCGGATATCTGCCGGCCTGCAAGGTTATCGCCTCGCAGAGGGTCGTGAGGCTATCCATGGAGCGCCGACTCGGATGCAAGGCGGAACAGGGACAATGACAATCCAAATCTTATTGTAACATTCAGACGATATACCAGACCCGACTGAGGCACGAACACGCAAAAAGGGAGGATGGGCATGTTGGCAAAAACAAAAATCGTTTGCACCATCGGACCGTCCAGCGATACGGAGGAATTGTTGGATGCCCTCATTGAAGCGGGCATGAGCGTGGCGCGCCTGAATTTTTCCCATGGGTCCCACGAGACCCACGCCCTCATGATCCAGCGGATTCGAGCGGCTTCGAAGCGGGCCGGTCGACCGGTGGCGATTCTGCAGGATTTGTGCGGGCCCAAGATCAGGGTAGGGGAGATCGACGCCGGCATTCTGCTTTCCGCCGGTGACGAATTGGTCCTGACCACCAACAAGGGACCGACCGAGGGAAATCGGGTTCCGGTGAGTTATGCGGGGCTGCCGTCCCAAGTCAAACCCGGCGACCGCATCCTGCTGGCCGACGGCATGATGGATCTGACGGTGGCGTCCACTTCCCAGACGGATATCGTCTGCGAGGTGGTCACCGGAGGCTTGTTGACCTCCCATAAGGGGATCAACCTGCCGGCCAGTTCCCTGGAAATCCCGGCAATGACCGAAAAGGACCACCGAGACTTGCTCTTCGGACTCGAAAAGGGCGTCGATTTCGTGGCGCTCTCTTTCGTTCGTGCCGCAACCGATATTCATGATATCAAACGCATCATTCGTCGGCAGAAAAAGCAAACCCCGGTGATCGCCAAGATCGAGAAGCACGAGTCCCTGGATCACATCGACGCCATCCTGGAAGCGGCCGACGGCATCATGGTGGCCCGCGGGGATCTCGGGGTGGAGATCCCGCTGGAAAATGTCCCCAATCTGCAGAAGATGCTGGTGCGCAAAGCCAACATCCTGGGCAAGCCGGTGGTCATTGCCACCCAGATGCTGCGCTCCATGGTGGATTCTCCCCGGCCCACCCGGGCGGAGGCGGCCGATGTGGCCAATGGCGTACTGGACGGCGCCGATGCGGTCATGCTTTCGGAAGAAACCGCCAGCGGTCGGTATCCCGTGGAGGCGGTAGGTTACATGACCCGTATCGCCCAGCAGGCCGAAGAGAAATACCCCCACGGCAAGTACCTCAAGGTGCTGCCCAAGAGCGGGACGGCGGAGTCCGTGGCCTATGCCTCCGCCATCCTGGCAAAAAATCTGGGTGCCAGCGCCATCGTGGCCACCACCCGATCGGGCGCCACCGCCGCTCAGATCTCGCGCTTCCGCCCGAGGCAACCCATCGTGGCCTTGTCGCCGGATGAGACCGCCGCAAGACGCCTGGCCCTGTATTGGGGCTGCCGCCCCAGCTTTCTGCCCAATATCGAGGACACCGACCAGATGGTGGAGCAGGCGGCCCTGGCTGCCCTGGAGAGCGGCCAGGCACGCAAAGGCGATCGGGTGGTCATCACCGCCGGCCGTCCCATCTGGGAATCCGGCACCACCAACATGCTATGGGTAAAAGAAATTTAGGGGACGTTGCTAACTTATTAACTTAATCTCAAACAATCTCAATTAGGCTCATTGAATTGAGATCTATCAATTCGAACTCAGTGATTAAGTTAATAAGTTAGCAACGTCCCCTAATAGACTCGGCTAATTTCGATACTATATTTCAATTTCGGCCGAGGTCTGGATTTTAGATCAGGAGGATAGAGATGATCAGAGCAGGCGTTATCGGTGCGACAGGATATGCCGGGGCGGAAGTCGTTCGGATTCTTTGCCGGCATCCGCAGGTCGAGTTGACCACCATAACCTCCCGGCAATATGCCGGCCAGCGGTTCGATTCCGTCTATCCCTCCATGAAGGGCTGGATGGATTTGACCTGCGAGGCCTTCGATGTCGAAGGATTTGCTGACAAGGCCGATGTGGCCTTTATCGCCCTGCCGCATCAATTGCCCATGGCCATCGTGCCCGACCTGCTCTCGAAGCGGGTCAAGGTGGTCGATCTTTCAGCCGACTTTCGATTCAAGAAGGTAGAGCCTTACGAGGCCCACTACCAGCCCCATAGCGCTCCCGAATTGCTCGAACGGGCGGTCTACGGCCTCAGCGAAGTCTACGGCGAGCAGATCAAAAAGGCCGACCTGATCGGAAATCCCGGATGCTACCCCACCAGTGTGCTCTTGCCCCTGATCCCCCTCATCCGTAGCGATCTTATCGAAACCGATGGCCTGATTGCAGATGCCAAATCCGGTGTCAGCGGCGCGGGACGGGGCGCCACGCTGACCACACACTTCTGCCAGGTCAACGAGTCGTTCAAGGCCTATAAAGTAACCGGGCACCGGCATGCTCCGGAGATGGAAGCCATCCTCGGCGAACAAGCCGGCCGGGACGTCGACCTGACCTTCGTTCCCCATTTGGTACCCCTCACCCGGGGGATGGAGACCACCATCTACACCCGTGCGAAATCCGGCGTAACGGCCGCCGACATCGAATCCTGCTTCGAACAATTCTACCATGGCCGGCCCTTCGTGCGGCTATGCGGTTCCCGACCCGCCGATACCCTCCATGTCAAGGGAACCAATTGCTGCGATATCGGTTTCGTCCTGCACCCCAAAGACAACCGCCTGATCCTGATGTCGGCCATCGACAATCTGGTCAAGGGCGCCGCAGGCCAGGCCGTTCAGAACATGAACCTGATGATGGGCCTGGACGAAGCCGCCGGCCTGCAGCCCACACCCTTTCCAATATAGGGGACGTTGCTAACTTATTAACTTAATCCGGACCGTATCTAATCGGCATAATGTGATGATATTCAGATTTAAAAAAATCTATGATTAAGTTAATAAGTTAGCAACGTCCCCCTTTATCATAAGATAATAAGTTAGGAACGTCCCCTGTTTGCCTTGACATGCCGGTGGATATGGAATAGGTGTTGGCTCTTAATCAACCTTCCTTCCCGGCACTTCGGCTCCGGATTCGAGTGCATTTGAATGGTCTTTTCGATGGATGATAGGGGTAATTCGGGCGGATGCCCTGCATATACATTCAATTCCTGTGAAAGGAGAGCAAGAAGATGACTGCACAGCTTATCAAAGGCACCGAGATTCGTGAGCAAATCCTGGAAGAGATCACTGCCGAGGTGGCCCAGATCAAGGAGAAACATGGAGTCGTTCCCGGACTGGTCACGATTCTGGTGGGCGAGAATCCGGCCTCCATCTCCTACGTCACCTTGAAAATCAAGACGGCCCATCGGGTCGGCTTCCACGAGATCCAGGATACGCAGCCGGCGGATATTTCGGAAGCCGACTTGCTGAAACTGATCGACAAATACAATAAGGATGACTCCATCAACGGCATTCTGGTGCAACTGCCCCTGCCCAAACACGTCGACGAGAAGAAAGTGCTCAATGCCATCGATCCGGACAAGGACGTGGACGGATTTCATCCGGTAAACGTCGGCCGCCTGATGATCGGCGGTAATGAGGTCAAATTTCCCCCATGCACACCGGCCGGTATCCAGGAGATGATCGTTCGCGCTGGCGTGGAAACCAAGGGCGCCGAGACGGTGGTGGTGGGCCGCTCCAACATCGTGGGCAAACCCATCGCGAACATGATGCTGCAGAAGGGCAAGGGGGCCAACTCCACAGTGACCATCGTGCACACCGGCACCCAGGACCTGGCCGGTCATTGCAAGCGGGCGGACATTCTCATCGTGGCCGCCGGTGTTCCCGGTCTGGTGAAGCCCGAATGGATCAAGCCGGGGGCCTGTGTGATCGATGTGGGCGTCAACCGCGTGGGCGAGAAGATCAGCGAGAAGACCGGCAAGAAAATCGCCATTTTGCGTGGTGACGTGGACTTCGACAAAGCCAAGGAGATCGCCGGATTTATTACTCCCGTTCCCGGCGGAGTCGGCCCGATGACCATCACCATGCTGATGCTCAATACCCTCAAGTCTCTCAAATTCAAACTGGGAATTGCCTGATTTAACTCCTTACAACGTCAGGGAGATCTTTTCCGGGGACGGCCTTCTATCGCGGCAGGTCGTCCCCGTGTCAATATGTCAAAGGAAATCAATTGCAAAGGCCGCATCCGGTTGACAGCCGATTTGGGCTGTGGTAGGTTGGCGCCAATTCGAAGACTCAAGATTTAAATGCCTGATATGGCTCTGTTAAATATACAATCACAAAGCTGTTGCAGCGAAGCGGATCAGGATTGACCATGGCACACAAATTCTCCCTCATCCTTCTCGGCGGTTCCGGTTCCACCATCAAGCAGTTTCACTATTCCCGGAGAAAATTCTGTGTTCTTATCGCTTCGATTCTGGTGGCCATCGTTGGATTGGGCTACGGCATGATCGACTATGTCTCTCTCCGTCAGTCCGTGAACAAAAGGACTCGGATCGAAAGGGATCTGCGGCTGCAAACTGAAGAGGTGGGACACCAACGGGAGCAGATTCAACAATTCGCCGTGGAGATCAACGATCTGAAGAACAGACTGCTGCAGCTCAACCATTTCGAGGAGCGCATCCGCGTCATCGCCAACATCGACCGGCCCGAGGACCATGATGGACTGTTTGGCGTGGGGGGCTCCGCTCCCGAGGACTTGAATCCCGACATCGAATTGACCCAGCCCCACCAGCGGCTGATCAAAGACATGCACCGGCAGGTGGATCAACTCGACCAGGCCGCGGAAAATCAGCAAGATGGTTTCGAATCGCTTCTGGATAAACTGGAAGCCCAGAAGAACCTACTGGCCCACACACCGGCCATTCGACCGGTCCAGGGGTGGCAGACCTCGGGTTTCGGTTATCGCCAATCGCCATTCACCGGCAAGAAAGAATTTCATAAGGGGTTGGATATTGCCAATCGCAAAGGCACTGAGATCATCGCCACGGCCGACGGCGTGGTTTCGTTCGTGGGCCAGAAAGGCAGTTTGGGCAATATCGTCGTGATCGATCATGGCCACGGTATCACCACGCGCTACGCCCACCTGGAGAGCGCCGTCCAGAAGAGCGGTGCAAACGTCAAAAGGGGTGAAGTCATCGCCAAGATGGGCAATACCGGCCGCAGCACCGGCCCCCATTTGCATTATGAGGTGCGTCTGAATGGCGTGCCGATCGATCCCACCAAGTATATTATGAATTGAGATCGCCATCCCGACAGCGCATCGTTCATTGGGTTCGCGCAGAAATAAGTTCCGCATTTTAGGTGTTGAGGCGCCTGTCTGGCAGGGCGCCCAAGGGCAGGAATATCGGGATATTTCTGCCCTTGGGCAACACTGCCAGGCAGGATGCATCGGCGCATAAAATGCGGAAGTTATTTTTGCGCGAGCCCCGACGATCACTTCATCGATTAATTAGGAAAATGGCGGGAAAAGTCGCGAATGACCCACAGCTGCGGGCGATCGGCAACCCGCCATCCGGACTTCCCATATTAATGCCTTGAGTCTGGGAGTAAAATATCTTAGGTTTGTTTGCGTTCCGTCGGACCACGGCCACGGGTCCGGCGATCACCGGAAGGAGTCAAACCGGTGGATTCCCATGGCATCCACCGGTTCAATCATTTGTAAGGAGCCAGTGACCAATGGTTTGGAATCTGCTGACCCGTATGTTCGGAAGTAAAGGTGAGCGTGAATTAAAACAATTGCGGCCCCTCGTCGAGGCCACCAATGCGCTGGAGCCCAGAATCCAGGCCATGACGGACGATGAACTCAAGGGGCAGACCGCCAGATTCAAGCAGGCGCTGGAGCAGGGGGCGGAGTTGGATGACCTGCTGCCCGAGGCCTTCGCCACAGTACGGGAAGCATCGGTGCGCACGCTGAAGATGCGCCATTTCGACGTGCAGCTCATCGGCGGAATCGTCCTGCACCGCGGCCGCATCGCCGAAATGAAGACCGGTGAGGGCAAGACCCTCGTGGCCACCCTGCCGGCTTACCTGAACGCGTTGACCGGCCGGGGAGTCCACGTGGTTACCGTAAATGACTACCTGGCCACCCGCGATACCGAGTGGATGGGCCAGATCTACCAATTTCTGGGAATGTCGGTGGGGACCATCAAACACGGCATGGACGATACCCAGCGGTTGCAGGCTTACGGGTCGGACATCACCTACGGCACCAATAACGAATACGGCTTCGATTACCTGCGAGACAACATGAAATTCGACGCCGAAAGCCTGGTCCAGAAAGACCTGCACTACGCCATCGTAGACGAAGTGGACAGCATCCTGGTGGACGAGGCCCGGACGCCGCTGATCATTTCCGGCCCGGCGGAAAAATCGACCCACCTCTACTACGACGCCGACAAGATCCCACCGGGCCTCAAGGAGGAAGTCCATTACGTCCGGGACGAGAAGGCCCGTACGGTGGCCTTGACCGAGGAGGGCGTGGCCGCCGCCGAAAAGATACTCAACACGGACAACCTTTACGATCCGCGCAACATCGAACTGCTGCACCATGTGAACCAGGCCCTCAAGGCCCACACCTTGTTCAAGCGCGATGTGGACTACATCGTCAAGGAAGGCCAGGTGATCATCGTGGACGAGTTCACCGGCCGGCTGATGCCCGGCCGGCGCTACAGCGACGGTCTGCACCAGGCCCTGGAGGCCAAAGAAAGCGTCAAGATCGAAAACGAGAACCAGACCCTGGCCACCATCACGTTTCAGAATTACTTCCGGATGTACGACAAGCTCTCCGGGATGACCGGTACCGCCGACACCGAGGCAGCTGAATTCAAGAAGATCTACAACCTGGATGTCTCCGTGATCCCCACCAACATGCCCATGATCCGAAAAGACCATTCGGATGTCATCTATCGCACCACCCGGGAAAAATACGAGGCGGTACTCGATGAGATCGAGATGCTGCACGAAAAAGGACAACCGGTGCTGGTGGGAACCATTTCCATCGATGTATCCGAGCAGTTGGCCCAGAAGCTGAAAAAGCGCAAGATCAATCACGCTGTGCTCAACGCCAAGAACCATGAAGCCGAGGCCGAAATCATCAGCATGGCCGGCCAGAAAGGGGCGGTGACCATCTCCACCAACATGGCCGGCCGCGGCACCGATATCAAGCTGGGCGAAGGCGTCACCGAACTGGGCGGCCTGCACATCCTGGGGACCGAGCGCCATGAAAGCCGGCGCATCGACAACCAGCTGCGCGGACGATCGGGACGCCAGGGCGATCCGGGATCCTCGCGATTTTTCCTCTCACTGGACGACGATCTGCTACGCATATTCGGCGGTGAACGGATCAGCAACATCATGTCCCGCCTGGGCATGGAAGAGGGAGAACCCATCGAGCACAACCTGATCAGCCGGGCCATCGAAAACGCCCAATCCAAGGTGGAAGGCCACAACTTCGATATCCGCAAGCACCTGCTGGAATACGACGACGTGATGAACCAGCAGCGCGAAGTGATCTATGCCCAGCGCCGGGAACTGCTGCTGGGCGAGGATGTCCACGAAACCATCACGGAGATGATCCAGTCCAAGCTCGAGGCCATTGCCGCCGATTTCGCCGACGAACGGTCGCTGCCCGAAGATTGGGACTTCAAGGGACTGTCGGATGCCGTGTTCAAACAATTCAACTATCGACCGGCCCAATTCGATGCGGACACCCTCGACGGCCTGAACGAGGACGGCCTGGCCCAGGAACTCATCGATCAGACCATGGCCGTGTATGCGGAGCGCGAAAAACGGCTGAGCCCCGATGTCCTGCGACACCTGGAACGGGTGGTGATGCTGCAGACCGTCGACAACCTGTGGAAGGATCACCTGCTGAGCATGGACCACCTGAAGGAAGGCATCGGGCTCAGGGGCTACGCCCAGCAGGACCCACTGCTGGTTTATAAAAAGGAAGGGTTCGATCTCTTCAACGGCCTCATCGAACGGATCCAGGAAGAGACCCTGGCCATCCTCTTCCGGGTTGAACTGGCCGAACCCCGGGCCGTGGACGAACTGCAGCAGAGCCAGGACCAGGAGTTGATCTACTCCGGCGGAGAGGCCCAGCCCGCTAAAAAGAAACCCCAACGCCGCACCCAGAAAAAAGTCGGTCGCAACGACCCGTGCACTTGCGGCAGCGGCAAGAAGTACAAGAAGTGTTGTGGACGTTAGGATAAGTGAAAACAGAAGTAAAAACAGCAGTGACTACAGTGACTATAGTGAACTATAGTGATCTATAGTGGTGGAATTCTGCCTATTTTATAGCTGTGGCTCGTCGGAATTATCAAAATCAACGATCAGCGCGAAGCGCGTACCAGAACTATAGCTCACTGTAGCTCACTATAGTTCACTCGAAACTAACACGGAGGTCAGCGCGAAGCGCGTTCCAGAACTATAGATCACTATAGATCACTCTAGTCACTATAGATCACTAAAATTGCCTTATCATGGACAACAAAGAATTTGGCCGCCGGCTTGAAAGCAGA
The DNA here is from genome assembly GCA_050288425.1 of Desulfobacteraceae bacterium. Classification (GTDB taxonomy): domain Bacteria; phylum Desulfobacterota; class Desulfobacteria; order Desulfobacterales; family Desulfosarcinaceae; genus JARRKU01. Next base: position 8,590 of record JBNKDU010000098.1, read on the forward strand.
ACGCTACAATTTGCCGTTCAAATTATTAAATTATCGGGCAAGCTACCCAAGGAGCCGGAAGGTCGTGTCATTCGTAACCAGATAACAAAG
>JBNKDU010000099.1:0-1861 GCA_050288425.1 Desulfobacteraceae bacterium
ATATGGAGCAGGCGCTTGTAGCCCTCGGTGTCGATGTCCAGGGGCTCGGCGCCGAATTCCGCCAGGGAGCGGCCGATGAAATGGGTCAGGGAGAGGCTGACGGCGATTTTCCTGTCGTGCTGGTCGGCCGAGGTCTCGATGAGCTTCAGGCCGGTGTCGATGAGGACCTGTTTGATCTTCTCATACCGTTCGGGGCGAATGCGTTCGGGGCAGAGGACGATTTTATACCCGGCCACGGATTGGGCCGCGCTGTCGGGGCCGAACATGGGGTGGGTGGCCAGGATGTCCACCGATGCGGGCAGCAGTTCTTTCATCCAGCGCACCGGATAGACCTTGACCGAGCAGACATCGGCCACGATGGCGTCGGGTTTCAGCAAGGGGGCGATCTGCTTCAACGTCTCCTGCATGGCCGAGATGGGGACACACAGGATCACCACCTTCTGGGCGCAGGCCGCCTCCAGGGAGACCAATCGGCCGCCGGCTGCGGCGATGTCGTCTTTCTTATCCTGGCTGCGGGTGTAAACGACGATTTCAAATTTGTCCGACAGGGTCCGAACGGTCAGCCGCCCGAAGCGTCCGTAACCGATGAGTCCGATCATAGTGCTTTGCGTATCCTTTCAAAGGCCATTTGAAGATCTTCTTCCTTTGCCCCGAAGGAGATGCGGATGTGGCCGGGGCCGCCGAACGCCTCGCCGGGCACCACGGCCACGCCGGCCTTTTCCAGCAGGCGCATGGCCAGATCTTCACTGGTTTCATTCTTCTTCAGGTGGCGGGTAACATCGGGAAAGAGATAAAAGGCGCCCTGGGGCTTGACGCAATCGAAGAGGGCGCGCACGGCGTCGAAAGCCATGTCCCGGCGTCGCTCCAGCTGCTGCCTGCGTTGTTCCACCACCGATTGATCCATGCCCAGCGCGGCCAGTGCGCCGTGTTGGGCAAAGGTGCAGACATTGCCGCTGATGTGGCTTTGCAGTTTGACCATGTTTTGGATGAGCGCGGGGTGGGCCGCCATGTACCCCAGGCGAAAGCCGGTCATGTTATAGTGTTTGGAAAAGCTTCGAACGGTAATCACCCGGTCCGAGCGGCCGCATGCCGTCCACACCCCCACCCGGGGCAGGCCGTCATAGGTAAACATATGGTAAGCCTCATCGGAAATAATATAGATGCCGCGTTTTTCGGCCATCGCCACGATCTGCGCCAATGCCTCATGGGCATAGACGGCGCCGGTGGGGTTGTTGGGCGTGTTGACCAAAATGGCCTTGGTGCGAGGGGTGATCGCCGCGCCGATGGCCTCGGGGTCGATCTGATGATCGATGGTCGCCACCGGCACCGGGCGGCCGCCGGCGAGTTTGATCTGCTCGGTAAAGCTGACCCAGTACGGCGCGGGCACGATGATCTCGTCGCCCGGATCGCACAGCACCTGGAACAAGGTAAACAGCGCCTGCTTGGCGCCGTTGGAAATCACGATGCCCTCCGGGCCGTAGCCCTCGAAGGCCTCTGCCAGGGCGGCGCGCAATGGCTCTATGCCGGCCACCGGGCCGTAGCGGGTGGCCTGGGCCTCCAAAGCCTGCGATGTGGCGCCGATGATGTCGGCCGGCGTGTCGAAGTCGGGTTCTCCCACCGCCAGGCTGATGATATCCCTGCCCTGATGCTGCAGCTCTCGCGCCAGGGTGAAGACGCGGGTGGTCTTGGATTCACTGACGGCCAGGGCCCGGGCGGCAAAAGTAGATTCCTTCGTATTTAACATGGGGACAGATCCAAGTAGTTGCGGGAGGCCTGGCGCAGCACATTGTCCACCAGCACCAGCGCGGCCATGGATTCGACGATGGGCACCGCGCGGGGGACCACGCAGGGGTCGTGGTGG
>JBNKDU010000100.1:0-13436 GCA_050288425.1 Desulfobacteraceae bacterium
ATATTGCAGCAATATTGAATAAGGCAAAATGCCTTTCCCCATTTTACCATTCGACGATTCAACGATTTGACGATATGAAATAGCAGCAAAAGACCTGCAGTCACATGCAACTTGGGCATTCCGGATAACCGCGTAAATCAATTTGGCTTGACAGGCATGCAGCAAATTGCTACATTGGTAGCAAAAAGATGCGATAGACAGGCTGGAGGTAAATCATGGCAAACAGTCCGATCAGACTCAATTCATCCCTGCTGGAGGCTGCCGAGCGGGAAGCCTCGTTCCAAAAGCGGTCGATCCCCAAGCAAATCGAGTACTGGGCCGACCTGGGCCGCGCGGTGGAGCATGCCATCGACCGGACCGATGTTTTTGCCGTGCTCCAGGGGATAAAACGACTCAAGCTGGAAGACGTTGAATCACCCGTTGTAAGCCCGGAGGAGGTATTCGACGATCTGCAGACCCGAATCGAACAGGGACGGATTTCAGATCGACTCACCGCGGCCGCCTTTTACTTTGAAGCCAGTAAAAGCCGGCCGGGACTGCTGGATCGCGTGGATACGGCCACCGGTTCGCGGCAGACAGGGCAGTTTAAGGGCGGTAAGTTCACGTCGGCCATCGCATGAGCGTTGAAAGACAGCTCTGGGTGCTGGCCGGCGGCAATGGGGCCGGCAAATCGACATTTTACAAAACGTCTCTCTTGCCGAAAAGAGGGGTCCAGTTTGTCAATGCCGACCGGATCGCCCGCAGTATCGACCCTGAAAATCCCGAACAAGTAAGCTACCAGGCCGCGCATCTGGTGGAGCGCCTGCGGGACGACATTCTCCAGAAAGGCATCAATTTTTGTTTCGAAACCGTCTTTTCCCATCCCTCCAAGATCGATTTCATCGCCAAAGCCAAGGCGTATGGCTACCAGATCGTCTTGGTTTATATTCATTTGAATACCCCGGATCTGAATGAAGCGCGCGTATTTCAACGCGTCAGCGAAGGCGGCCACAATGTGCCGTCAGAAAAAGTCCGCAGCCGCCTGCCGCGAACCATGATGCATGTCGCCACCGCCCTGCAAATCGTGGATGAAGCCTGGCTGCTCGACAACTCATCCCACGATGAACCGTTCAAACGAGTCGCGCTGGTCCGCAAAGGCAGACGCATGCAAACCATCGATCCCCTGCCGGTCTGGGCAGAGCAAATGCTGAAGAACATCCCCGCAACTTGATGGAAGACGCTATGCGCACTTTCACCGCGGTTCATCTGCCCCCCTGGTTCATAGCCGCCGCACGGCCGCTGATTCGCCGGATCGCGGCCCTTCCCGGCCTGCGGCCCTGTCTGCGCACCATCCGCCGGCGACACGGCGGGCCGGCCTGGCTCTACCGGTCCATTCCGGTGGAGGGCCGCATTTCCGTAAGGCTGCCGGACGGGACCACCGTGCAGTATCTTGCCACCGCCCGCGATTTTATCGGCCGCGATCTCTACTGGTTCGGCTGGAAGGGATTCGAACCGGAGACCACGCGCCTGTTTCTCCACCTGGCCCGTGCGGCCCGGGTGGTGGTGGACGTGGGGGCCAACACCGGCATCTATACGCTCATGGCCGGCCGGACGAACCCGCGGTGCCGGATCATGGCGGTCGAGCCCGTGGATCGCGTGCGAACCTTGTTGGAGATGAATATCGCCTTGAACGGCCTGGAAAGCCGCTGCACCGTCGTGGCGGGCGCCGTGTCCCGGACCGCCGGCACCGTTCGGTTCCACGTACCCGACGTGCCGGTGCCCAGTTCGGCCAGCCTGCATGTCGCCGGCTTCCGCGGCTGTGCGGGCGACCTGGTGGAGGTGCCGGCCCATACCCTGGACGATTTGTGCGCGCAGTTCGAAAAGGTCGACCTGCTGAAGATCGATGTCGAGGGATTCGAAGACGAGGTCCTGGAGGGCGCCTCCAGGCTGCTGGCGCAGTCACGGCCCTTCATCATCGTGGAGTGCAACCCGGACGGCCCCCATGGAAGCGTGCAGGCCCTGCTCGAACCTCATGGATACCGCTTCTTCCGGATCACCGACCAGGAATGCATCGCCATGAAGACCATTGCACCCGATCCCACCGAACGCTTCCGCAACGTCCTCTGCCTGCCGGATGGCCTCCGGCCTCCACCGCTATCGCGTCTCGACGATGGCGACGGAAGGCGCATTGGTGATCCATGACAATGATGATTTCGTGGTAACCCTCGCTTGGCGCCGTGGGTGACGGCGGGTCTCGGATCAATCCGGCAGCAGATCGTAGAAATAGCGCATGGTGTCCGACCGGGTGACGATGCCGATGATCTTGCCGTCCTGCAGCACCGGAAGGCGGCCGATGTCGTATTTGACCATGCGCTGGGCGGCGGAGAGGGGGCTTTCGGCCGGACCGATGGACTTGACGGCGGTGGACATGAAGGTCTTGACGGGCCTTGCCAATTGCTTCTCGTTTTTCAGGCGCTTGAAATCGCGGCGCGACAGGATGCCCACCAGCCGGTCGTCCTTCACCACGGGCAGGCCCGTGCAGCCTTTGCGATGCAGGATCTTGCCGGCGGCGTCCATGGTGGTCTCGGCCTCGATGGTGAACACCGGATAAGACATCAGGTCGCTGACCCGCACCGAGCTTTGCTGGTTGCCCTGGATCAGTTCCAGAATCAACTCCTCCGCCGCGGCGGCGCTGATATCCCGGAGCACGGCGCTGCCCGCGGCCGGATGGCCGCCCCCGCCCAGGGCGCGCATGACCTGACCGATGTTGAGGGCCTCGTTGCCCGAACGGCCGATGACCATGCATTTGCCCCGCTGCCGGCTTTCGAACAGGCCGAAGGCCGCATCCACATTGACGATATCCATGTACATGCTCACCACCACGGCCAGGTTGTCCACATGCCCTTCCACGGCCAGCCTGCCCAGGCCGATGCGGAATCCGTTGACTTTCCTGCGCCGGGCCGACTTGAGCATTTCGAACAGGGCATCCTTCTGCTTGGGTCCGTAGACCGGATTGAGAAACCGGTTGACCATGACGAGATCGGCCTTGCGGTCCAGCAGATACGCGGCGGCCATGGCATCCTCGGGGCATGTGCCGCCGAAGGTCAGGTTGCCGGTGTCCTCATAGAGCCCCATGAGAAAGAGGGTGGCCTGGATGGGCGTGATCAGGGTGCGCTTTTCCTTCAGCGCCCGGATCATCAGGGTGATATTGGCGCCCGTGGTCTCGCGGCAGGCAAAGGCCGGCGCCAGGTCGCCACGGCCGGGGTGATGGTCCCACACCTCCACGGTCAGGTCCGGACGCGCTTTCAGGCCATCGAACCGATCCAGCCGGCCCCAGGCGTTGGCATCCACCACGATCAGGCGCCGGCAGTCCGCCAGGTCGGCTTCGCCCGCCCGGGGGAATTCGAACAAATCCTTGTGGATGGAGAGAAATGCCCGGACGTTGGGGTTGACCTGCCGGGGCAGTACGGCGACGGCATCGGGGTAGATCAACGTGGCGGCCGTCAATGAGGCCAGGGCATCGAAATCGGCGTTCCTGTGGGTGGTGATGATCTCTCGCATGTCAGTATCGGCGCAATCGAACCCTGTGGTTGCACAAAAAGATGGCAATTGGACTATATTGCATGGCCCCTGAATAACCTATATCGTGCAACTGCCGCAATACTTTAGCTTCCGGCATGGGCCACGCCTATAACCAAGCCGGTAAAGCGGGCAGGTGGTCTGCGCTCCGCGCAACTACATCGCTGACGGGACGAAGCCATCGGTTTAGAGTTTGACATGCGCCGGAAACGTAGGGCCGGCCTGTGTGGAGGTTGGACGGGGGGCCGGAATTCCAAACGAGGCAGGCACGGAGGCCTGCCCTACGAAGACCATTTTTCAAACCGGGCATCATCCCCTTGGTCCGCCTTGCCGAACTGGAATCCGTACTTAGAGATTGACATGCGCCGGGATCGTAGGGCCGGCCTCCGCGCCGGCCTGTGCGGAGGTTGGACGGGGGGCCGGAATTCCAAACGAGGCGGGCACGGAGGCTTGACCGTCGGACGCAGCCTCTTTATAGTGGCGGCCGGTATTTTGCCTCGATCCGCACCCCTTCAAGGAGCGCACGATGTCCAAACCGAAGCGGGCCGGCATGCGGCGCCTGATCGCCGCGACCGGCCATTCCCTCGCGGGACTCAAGGCCGCCTGGCGCCACGAGACGGCGTTTCGCCAGGAGGGCCTGCTGGTCGTGGTGCTGTTGCCGGCGGCCTTCTGGCTGGGCCGGGATATCACCCAACGGGCTCTCCTGGCCTTCTCCCTGCTGCTGATCCTGATCGTCGAACTGCTCAACTCAGCGGTGGAGGCGGCCATCGACCGCATCGGTCCCGAACGCCACGAACTCTCGGGCCGGGCCAAGAACCTGGGTTCGGCCGCCGTGCTGATGGTCCTGCTGGCGGCGGGCCTGGTCTGGGGATCGATCGCCTGGGAGCGGTTTTTCGCCGGAGGCGGATGAAGACCCAAACGTATCGATTTCTCTTCCTGGAACCCTTTTACGGCGGCTCCCATCGCGACTTTGCCGACGGACTGGTGGCCCACAGCCGCCACGAAATCACTCTCGAGACCCTGGCCGACCGCTTCTGGAAATGGCGCCTGCGTGGGGCCGCCATCTACCTCGCCCGGCGCATCTCCTCCCCCGAACGCTACGATGGGCTCATCGTCTCCAGCCTGTTGGGCCTGGCCGACCTCAAGGCCTTGTGGGGCCGCCGCTGCCCGCCGACGCTGGTCTATTTTCACGAAAACCAGCTGACCTACCCCTCGGCCGCGGACGAACGGACCGACCACCAGCCCGGCTTCACCAACATCACCACCGCCCTGTGCGGGGAGAGACTGCTGTTCAATTCCAGGGCCCACCGGAACGCCTTCCTGAAAGCCCTGCCACGATTCGTGGGTATCATGCCCGACTACCGCCCCAAATGGATTTTCAAGGCCATCGCCGCCAAGGCCAAGGTGGTCCACCCCGGCTGTCATCCGACGTCGATACCGGACTTTCGCTTGTCCGTGGCCCATCGCAAGCCGCTGATCATCTGGAACCATCGATGGGAACACGACAAGAACCCGGCAGACTTCTTCCAGGCCCTGGATGCCATGACGAGACGCGGGATCGAATACCAGGTGGCGCTTCTGGGAGAGAACTACGAACGCATGCCGGAAGAATTCAAGCGCGCCCCGGAGCGGTTGGGAGAACGGCTGGTGCAATACGGACGGGTGCCGGGCCGCCGGGCCTACCAGGGATGGCTGGCCCGCGGCAGCGTGGTGGTGAGCACGGCCCTTCAGGAGAACTTCGGCATCGCCGTCGTGGAGGCCATGCGCCACGGATGCCTGCCCCTGCTGCCCGAGCGGCTCTCCTACCCCGAAATCCTGCCGCCGCGGTTTCATGGGGAATTTCTCTATTCCGACCAGCAGGATCTGGAAAACAAACTGGCGCGCATCCTCACCCGGCAGAAGGACTTCGCCCAGCGACGCCGGCAGGTGGCCGCGGCCATGGGCAGATTCGACTGGCCCCGGGCCGCGAAGATATTCGACGAAGAGTTGACGCGATTGGTGGAGACCCGCCGATCCTCCGGCTCCTCCCCGGCCGACGCGGATTTCATCTCCTGAAGTTCACCGGCCCGGAAACGAACGCCATGGCGTGGTCGTGCGCACTCTCGTTACAACCCATTGACATCACTTCACTCTTTTCCTAAACTGCCCCTGCCGACCGGTGACCTGTCCGGCGGCCCGCCCCGGATGGGTCCCTACCACGATCCATTGGACCCGGGAAACGACTGCCAAGCCAAGGAGAACATACGCCATGATCAAATTGACCTCCGCATCACCGGCCAAAACCAAAATGGAGATGCTGGCCCTGCCGGTTTGCGAACGAACCCCGATCGTCGATTCTCCCTTGCTGGCGGCAGCGACGGCCGCGGCCCTGGACCTGGATGAATTCGAGGGCCGCTTCAAGCAGCAGGTGATGCTCTACGCCCCCGAAGGCAGCGGGATCGCACGCTGCCTGTGCATGGGCATCGGCGAGCGCAAGAAAGTCGATGCCGAACGGCTGCGCCGGTTCGCCGGCCGGGCGGTGAAGGCGGCCATGGAGGCCAAACGGCGGAAGCTGGTGATCGCCCTGCCCTCGGCCTTTGACCTGCCCCTGACGGAGGAGGCCGTGATCCGGGCCGTCGCAGAGGGCGCCTGCCTGGCCAACCACGTATTCGACAAATACAAGGGCGAGTCCACCCAGACGCCCCTGGCGCAAATCGCCCTGCTCGTATCGCTTCCGGCCATGCGCAAATACAAGGACCTGGTGGCGCGCACGGAAGTCATCTGCAAGGGAACCCGCCTGGCCCGGGAGTGGATCACCATTCCGCCCAACCACAAGTTGCCGGCGCGGTTCGCCCGCATGGTGACCCATGCGGCCAGGGGCAGCGGCCTGCAGGTCGACGTGATGAGCGCGGCCCGGCTCAAGCAGAAGCAATTCGGCGCCCTCATGGCCGTGGCCGCGGGCAGCGTCAACACCCCCCGGATGGTGGAGATGGCTTACCTGCCCAAGGATGCCGACGAGACCATCGTGCTGGTGGGCAAAGGGGTGACCTTCGATACCGGCGGGATCAACCTGAAACCGTCGTCGAGCCTCCACCTGATGAAGATCGATATGTCCGGCGCGGCCGTGGTGGCCGCCACCATGATCGCCCTGGCCAAACTCAAGCCCCGGCAGCGGATCATCGGTCTGTTGCCCCTGGTGGAGAACATGTGCTCGGGAAAGGCCACCCGGCCCGGCGACGTGGTCACCAGCTTTAGCGGCAAGACCGTGGAGATCGGCAACACCGACGCCGAAGGCCGACTGATCCTCGCCGACGCCATGGCCTATGCCGTCAAGAAATACAAGCCCGACACCATCATCGACCTGGCCACCCTGACGGGCGCCTGTCTGGTGGCGTTGGGCGAGAAGATCGCCGCGGTCTTCTCCCCCGACAAGGAACTTCGCCGCCGGATCGAGACGGCGGGAGAATCCACCTACGAACGCTGTTGGCCCATGCCCCTGCCCGAGGACTACAAGAAGCTGCTCAAGAGCGAAATCGCCGACATCAACAACATGCCCAGCACCCGCTACGGCGGTGCCATCACCGCCGCCCTGTTCCTTTCCGAATTCGTGCAGGACACGCGCTGGGCCCACATCGACATCGCCGGGCCCATGTTCGACAAGAATGGCAGCGACTACTGCGGCCCCGGGGGCACGGGATTCGGCGTCCGCCTGTTGTGCGACCTGATTCTTAACCATGAATGATCCCTTCATCCCGGTACCGGTCGATGGCCGTCCAAAAACGAAAGCCCCGGTGAAGCACCGGGGCTTGGTAGCTGGATTACGAGACGATCAGGAGCAGATGCGGCAATCGCTCAGGCATTGCGAATAGGCTTCCTGGCGATATTCGGGATGGGTTTCGCTGTTCTCGCTCCAATGCTTGAAAATGCACTCGCTGATGCATCTTTGATCATTTGAGGATATCTCTTTGCTGGACATGGCGGCCTCCTCTGGTGGTTGACGGACGGTGAACGGTCGCCCGCTGTTTCCAATCACACTCCCTCATCTTAACCACCGCAGATCGATGTGCAAGTGATTCGCCTGGAGGGAAGCCCCATCCCGGTGCCCGGGGTTCGCGCAGAATCAGGATTGGGAACCCACATTTTCAGTCATCTCCTGATTTACAACCCTCCCACGGCTGGATAATCTGTCCACAAGCACCAGGCGGAAGTATTATCGGGTTGCTTCATCGGGCCGTTGGCCATGCTTCCTCCGGATATCTGAAAGCGATCATTAATATCTACCGCTCCTGCTCCTGGGACGAACCCGTTCTCATCTGGTGCTTTCTTGCAGCAGACCTTCAGCACAATCCTGCTTCCATCGGCAGTTGACGGTATTGTCGGTGCCTGGAGAAGCAATCGGCGGGTAGTATCCCGTGTTCGTCATCCAAGGTTCCCGGCGGACAATCGGAACGCCTCCATCTCGCCGGACCGGCCTGCTTTTCCACCACGATTTGAACATCAGCAAACAAAAAGAATAGGAGGTATTCATTCTGCCCTGTGCTGAACCGGTCGATCAGCTGCTCGCTGGTAGACGACGATTTTTAGAAACAACTCACGCTCAGATAAGTCATGAGAGAAAAAGGAGGCCGCTATGAACTGGAAAAAAACATTGGGAATGACTTGTATGGCCGTCATCTTCGCAATCGTCTTCACCGGATTGGTGGTACCGGTGGACTCTGCCTCGGCTAAGGTCCGTAACTACTGGATCAAGGCCGAAGCCGTCGAATGGGACTTCGCCCCTTCGTTTCCGATCAACCTGATGACGGGGGAACCGTTCACCGAAGATCAACTTATCTTCGTCGATCCTGCCATCGGAATCGGGCATATTTACACCAAGGCGGTCTATTGCGGGTATTCCGAGGATTTCGGCGGACTAATCGACGGGCCGGTGGGGTGCGCCGGCACCACCACGGAGACCAACCCCCGGACCAACGGAGCCAACCCTGATGCCCGGCACCTGGGCATCCTGGGACCCATCATCCGCGGAGAGGTCGGAGATACCATCATCGTGCATTTTCAAAATGCCACGGACAAGGAAGTCAGCCTTCATCCCCACGGGGTCTTCTACGACAAGAACTCCGAAGGGGCGCCCTATGAAGACGGGACGGATACCAAAGGGGACGACATCGTTCCGGCCGGCGGCAGCCATACGTATACCTGGCCGGTCCCCAACCGTGCCGGTCCCGGCCCCAGCGACCCGAGTTCGATCATGTGGCCCTACCACTCCCATCGGAATGAAACCGCGGATACCAACGGAGGTCTGGTCGGGGCGATCATCATCACCCGCAGGGGACTCGCCAGGGCCGATGGCAGCCCCCGCTTAGTCAACCGGGAGTTCGTTTCCCTCTTCACCGTGTTTGACGAGAATTCCAGCCTGTTCATCGACGACAACATCGCCGGCAAATGCGGCGGGGATCCCACCTGTGGTCTCCCCGACGAAGAATTCGAGGAAAGCAATCTCATGCACGGCATCAACGGGCTGCTTTGGGGGAACAACGATGGTTATAACATGAGTGTCGGCGAACGCGTCCGCTGGTATGTGTGGGGCATGGGCACCGAAGTGGACCTCCATACCCCCCATTGGCACGGCGTCACCCTGCTGCAAAACGGCAACCGGGTGGATGTCACCGAAGTATTTCCGGCTTCGGCCAAGAACCTGACATTGCGGCCGGACAACCCCGGCAAGTGGATGTTCCACTGCCATGTCAACGACCATCTGGACGCCGGTATGATGACAACCTTCACCGCCAACTAGCCCATCGCCGCCGGGCGCGCCGGTTCGTCGTCTCTCCTTCGCGCCCGGCATCGATGCGCATCACCGGAGGCGGGTTTCCAGATCCCGCCTCCTTGGCACACCAGCCTGCCGGCAAACCAGCAGCCTCATCCGACACCGGTCTGCCGGCAGGCAAGATCATGGGAGGTCCTCGTGAAACGTCCCCGGGCAAAAATCATTCGCTGCGGATATGCCTCGCGACGGATTGCACCGGCAGCGTTATTTCTCTTCTTCCTGTGCCTCGGCCTGGCTTACGCCGGCACCGAAGCCCGAACCGGAGATCCGGCCTCTGCGGACAATCCGGCGGAGAAAAATGGACGCCGCCCTTTCCAATACGACAAACAATATTTCGAAGACAAAACCCTCACCCGGTTCAAGTTGAAAGTCCAAGCCGCCCCCACCATAATCAAACCCGGTGGAACGGCCGAAATCCGGGTGACCGTGCTGACCCGCAAGCGGCGGCTGCCCGTGGGGAACGCCGAAGTGACCATCACCGCCGATGGCGGTTTCTTCAATGGCACCAAGGCCAGGACCATCAAGGGCGTTTCCGACGATCACGGCGTTTTCGAAGCCAGGTGGACCAACGACGCACCGCTGGATCGTATTGAAAAGGTAAAATGCGGCTTCTCCGCGCAGGTGTCGAAGCCGGGTTATCAAACGGCGAAAGGAAGAGGAATCGTACGCATTCAAACGCAGTAATACCACTTTTTGCATGCATCTCCCATATCAGGGCATGATCCTGCGAAAGAAGATCGTAGCGGGATCGAGGTTGTCCGCGATTCCGAAGGCGGGCAGAAAATCGTCGCCGGCCGATGCCAGTCCCTGGTAGTCGCCAAGAAACCGACCGCCGGCCGAAGGTGCCTGCAGGTAATCGAAAGATGCATCGGTGAGGCGCGTTTCATTGCCGGCCCAGTTTGCCGGATCGGAGCAATCGGCCGAACAGGAGACGAAGAAATAGTCCGCCAGTTCGCCGGAGAGGTCATCGTTGCGGAAGTCGTAATAGGTGACCCCCAGGGTACCGTCGGCCGTCACGGCAACGGACGGCAGGAAGGCTTGGGCGCGCAAGGGATTGTCCGGGACCGCGGGCGTCTGGTTGACCCGGATGGGCTGGGTCCAGGTGAAACCGCCATCTGTGGACATGGCGAAGGCGACTTGCTCGAGGCCATTGAAACGGATGTCCTGCCACACGGCGTAGAGATTGCCGTTGCCTGGATCCACGGCGACGTCGAAGAGGATGGAGGCATCGCGCACGGGAACTCCATCATCCGGTGTCACCGCACCTATTGAGAAAATCCTGGCCGCCCGCACCGGCTTGTTGCGCGGAAGCCAGGTCCGCCCCTTATCATCGGATCGAAACAAGGCCAGGTTGGAATTGAAGAAGGGGCCGCTCTGATCGTTGTTCTTGAAGTTGAGGATCTCCGTGAAAAAATCGATCAGGGTACCGTCGGGCTGGACCACGATCTGGTTGCCGATGGTCTGGTTGTTGGCGCCGGGGTCGTAAATCCGGCGGGCCGGCTCCCAGCTGTCCCCGCCGTCGGTCGAGCGGGCGAAGTAGATGGGGCCCTTGAAGCCGAACCCGATTCCCAGGAAAAGGCCCCGCCCGGGAGTCACGTTCTCCGGTAAAATGGCCTCTGCCGAGGTGATCTTCAACCGATCCCAGATCGCATAGACCAGGTCGGCATCGGTGGAATCGGCGGTAAGGGAGTTTTTGTCGTTCAGGACCCGCGGGTCGTCATCTTCGATCAGCAGGATGGGATCGCTCCAGGTAAGGCCGCCGTCAGTGGACTTGCTCACCGCCATGCCGTTGGGGCCGAAGCCGCCGACACGGTCCGGCGGCGGGCTGGCCTGGAAAACCAGACTCATCTGATGCAAGGTGCCGTCCGGGCTGAAGGAGACCCAGGGGTCGGAAGCCCTTTCCCAAGGCCCCCCCGTGCAGTCGGTGATTCCGGGAATCGGCACGATGTCCCATGTGGCGCCGCCGTCCAAACTCACGCCGGCCACGTTGCCCCTGGACCCGCCGTCGGACCAGCGATCCTGCTGCCAAACGGCCACGATGTTGGCCGGGGCCGTTGGGTTCACTGCGATCCAGGGTTCCACCTCGCTGTCCACGAAATTCATGCTGTCCGACTGGACGGGAAAATTACCACAATTTTCGAGCGCTCCGAATGGGCTGATCCCCGACACCGGGACCAACGGGCCCGTGCCGGCTCCCAGGGCCGGCATGCACGTCATCACGAAAAAGAGGACCCCAATACCAAATTTGATTGCTGAAAATCTCCTTTGCATATCTCCCTCTCCTTTCCACAAGATAGATGTTTTGGTGGGCACACCATGTCCCCACCCTGCCCTTACATGCCGCCCGGAGATGATGGGACCTCACCCGGGATGGCGCATGGCCGGACATCTCATTGGAAGGCCATGCCAAATTACGATGACGTAAATCGAAGAAGAACGGAACCAAGATGGACGGCAATCGGATGAGAACTCAGCCGAAAACGAATAATCTACTGAATCGTTAGGGTCGCGTTGGCGTAGAAAAAAATGATTGCCGTTTTTGAAGATCAGGTTTGTAAAATACGATAGATTGGATTTGATAATCAAGGACAATATCAAGCATGATTTCACATAACCGCAATTGTCGCCGGCGATGATCAGACCCGGTCAGGGGTGGTTCGTGGCCAAACAACTCACCGGATGCAATCCGGATCGAAAATTACCGCTTTGCAATCCGCCGTTTTTTCGTTTAGACCATTGTCAGGCTGCAGAACGTACAGAACCCGAACAGGGGATTCCATAAGGATGCATCCGGAAATGGTATCGAAGATCATGGCATCATCAACCGGCGATCCCTTTTCATCCGGAAAGTGGTTTGAATCATGAACAATTCCCGACTGGTCTACTCGACGGAGCATGGACGGGTCTGCCCCCGTTGCGGTCATGCCGCCCGGAAGTGCAGGTGCAGAACCGGTGCCGGTCAATCCGCGCCCAGGCTTCCAGGCGACGGAATCGTGCGCATTCAATGGGAAATCAAAGGCCGCAAAGGCAAAGGGGTGACCGCCATATCCGGGCTCGAACTCGCCGCGGATGAATTGAAGGCCCTGGCCGCGCGACTCAAGCGGTTGTGCGGCACAGGCGGAACGGTAAAGGAAGGCCGCATTCTCATCCAGGGCGACCACCGCCCCGCCATAGGGGACGAACTGCGCCGTCAGGGATTAAAAGTCAAGCTGGCCGGCGGATAATCTCTATCGCTGCAGGAAAATTTGCGCGAACCCGAAGGAGGCAATCCTTAAATGAAGAAATATTCCCTTTGGTTATCGCTATCCGCATGGCTTCTCATGATCCTGGTCGGGAAACCGGCGCTTGCATCGTCAGCCGAATGTCTCGAGAAATCGCCCGCATCGATCAACGGCGGCGATCCCTTCGGTGCCATAACGGCCAGGGACCTCACCCAGGCAGAACATGAGGACATCAAGGCGCTGCTGAAATCCCTCAAAGGCAGTTGGCGGGGAACTGCCCATGAACGGAACTGCAATCTTCGAGATAGTTCAGACCAGACAGTAGACGACTTCACCATAAAGGCCAAGGTCGATGTCGACCGGTACGGCAATTCGCTCATGGAGATGGAATTCTACTCCATCAGGGATAAAGTCAGCCAACAGAAGGTACAGCGCTTCTATCTCAGCGATGAGCGGTTCCGCATCAACGATGATTCCGGCGTAGGCGACGTTGAGTTGACGAAAATCACCAGAAATAGAATTGATTTCTTCTACATGTTGAGGGTGCAGAATCCCATCACCAGCGCTGGTGTTCACAAAACCTTTTATATTCAATTGGATACAAGCAAGGATGCCTTCTCGATCCTTTGCCGGACCTACACCCAGGGAATCCTCAGCAACGACCACGAGTGGCATTTCATCCGCAGATAGAGAACGGATATGAATCGATACACCTGTAATGATTACCGCCAGGAGATGATGCTGGCCGCATTGAGAAAGCAGTTGGCCGACCCGCGTCTCAGCGATACCGAGAGGGAGCGCCTGGAAAAGGAGATCCGGCGACTCGAAATGGAAATGGGCCTGGACTAGAC
>JBNKDU010000101.1:0-36566 GCA_050288425.1 Desulfobacteraceae bacterium
ATATGATCTGCCATGATTGAAAATCCTTTCCTAAAGTTCTGTGGTTTCGCCCAAACAGGCGCATGTACAGTGAGACGAACCAACGCCCAGATCGGAAGGGCATCCTGCACCCCATCATTATACAGCACACCCCGACGTTGATGGCAGTCATGCTGGCGCTCCAATTGAGTCTATCACGCCCGCAACGCGACACTGTGCTGAATGTCATAGCGGGATTGATAGGGGGCAAGGCCGCAAGACGCTATCGGATGTGTGTCGATTGCATTTTGTATAGGGCGCGGGCGGTTTGGCCTCATATATAAATTTCTTTATAATGAATGTCTCATTTATACATGTGCGGATAGCATCATCCAGCACTACCCGGTCAGGATTGGACGAATAATAACCGGCATCCATAGCCATAATTGCGGGGGACACGAACAATGCACCATACGGGAGACCATAATCAGGACTTACGCCGCGTCCTTAACTTCACCGAAGAAGACCTCACCGCCAATCGACAGGGACAGATCACCAACGCGCAGCGCTTTCATTTGATCAAACGAACATCCGGTTATTTTCTGATTATCATCGTTGTGATGACCGTGTTCTTTCTTGTAACCTCTGGCTTTGGGTTTTTTCTGCAAATCCTTGGGTATTATGCGTTACTGATTTTGATCGTGCTGCCCTGGCTGGCGTTTGTGTCTCGCCGAGTCAAGTCGGTTGAGGGAACGCTGACCAAACACGAACAAACCAGCCATGACCCGCGTGAGCCGGTTATGAACACCGTGAAAGTCAAAGGGCTTGAGTTTTCCGTACAGGAGGCCATCTTTGACTGCTTTGTGGAAAACCTCACCTACCGGATTTTCTACACGGCAATTGGAAAACTGATCGTCGCTGCCGAGCAGATCAATCAGCCCGACGCAGCTTCTATTCAAGGGAATGAATAGCAACCCTTTATTTTTTAACCAGCATTAGCCCTTGTAAGGGGTTAACGCTGTTTTTCGCTTGTTCGATTTAGGCGCTTAACTATTTTACAGGGGGAGGGAAAACTATGGACGCTTTCAAAAAACATTTTTTTAGACAGGTGGGGCTTGTTCTGCTGCTGATACTCATAGGCGGCGCGGTACAGGGTCAGGACGGTGCGCCGCTGTTTACACTGCCAGACGATCTGAAGGTGATTACGCCGTTTAATATTCGTGCGTTGGAGCCGGTGGTCACACTCGATAAAGGCCGTCTGCTGGATATTGGCACGCTGGACAATGACCGGATTCTGGCGGCTCTGAGCAGCAACGGTATCTGGCTTTACGATGCCGGTGATTTATCCGTCGCGCCGACTCGGGTGGACTTCACTGTCAATCCCTTCGTAGAGGGAGCGCCGGGGCCAACACCGGATGGGACACCGCCATTGGATGCGGCATTCGAGGGGACGACGGTGCGCTTTGTCTGGGAGGATCAGCTGTGGACAATCGACGTTATGAGCGGCGACCAACAGACCGAACCCGCACCGGAAGATATCGAAGAAAACGAATCCGATGTGACGGTCAGCCCCGACGGACGTTGGGAAGTAACGATGAAACGCGATCCGGAGACTTTCCGCATGACCCAAACACTCAGCAGCACCGAAACCGATACGACCCACAATCTATCGGAAGCGGGCTGCGGCGGTTTGAGTATGCGACCGGCCTTCACCTTCAGTAAGGACAGCACCCGGGTTTTCAGCGCCACCAATGGACGGGATTCCGCCATTACCGCCTGGGATGTCGAAACGGGGGCTTTCCTGGGGGCAACCGGAGGCTTCGAACCCAGCCTTTATGACGCGGCAATCAGTGGAGACGGTCGCTTGCTGGCGACGGTTGGTGGCGCACAGAATATTGCCACAATGGCGTTATGCCCTGATGGACGTAATCCGGGTGCGGGAATCTATCTGTACAACCTGGAATCCGGCACACTAACGCGGGTCTCAGCCCCGAAGATGCTTACGCCTTATCATGTGGCATTGAGCGACGACGGCAGCATACTGGCCGTGATCGCAAGTGGATATTTTGACGAGGAAAAATTCAGCGCCAGCAACATCTACGATACCCTTTTCGTCTGGGAAAACGGCACGCCTGTGGGCTATGCCGATGTCTACAAACCGCTGCCGCCGGAGGAACTGACCGACGGTAATCCAGGGCCAAACCCCGGTAGCTTTCTCGATATTGCCCTCAGCGCCGATGGGAAATACCTGGCGATCTTCGGTATTCGGGCGGTGCATGTGTGGGATCTGGAGGCTTTCCGCGCCGGTGAGCAGCAATACACGGTGCTGGATGTGCGCTACACCAGCGACGAGGTATTCCCGAATGCCTGGGATATTATCCGGCAGCATTGGGGCAACCGCTTGGTGGCTTTCGATGAGCATATGCTGATGTATGCCGATGTCGATGTGGTGCGCCTGTGGGACGCGGATGAGCAGCAGGAAGTCGGTGTACTGGAGAATAACACCTTCGTGCGGGAGATCATCTTTGATGCCGAGAATAAACTGCTTTACGTGCAGGCCATCGATCTGGTCGAACAGTTGATTGCCCAAAACGCAGCTTCCGGTCAGGAGATGCCTCCCGAAACGGTGGAAAAGCTGCGCGAAGCCTATGGCAACTCCGTAACCACCGTCTGGCAGTTGGGCGAGACACCGACGATCTTCCGCGAACTGCCGATCATCCCGGCCAATCAAGCCGCCGTTCATCCCAACGGATCACTGCTGGCCGCCCAATCACTCAGCGATGGCGCGACTTTCATTATGCCCCTAACGGGTCTGCCGATCTTCAGTATTGATGCGCCGATACGCCCGCTGCCGATAGCGTTCAGCCCGGATGGCACCCTCATTGTGTTGGTCAGTTATACCAACGGCTTGCAGTTATGGGGTGTGACCGAATAGTAGAAACGGGGGCATCTCAGCGAAGCCCCCGACATCCCTATCGTTTTGGTTCGCGGCGGACGCACCGTTATGCGCTCCTGCGGGTTACAGGTTTGAACAGCAGAAATCAAAATGACACATTTTAAGGAGCATTGAATGACAAACGACCTTCTTCCAAATGACAACCTGACCATCGAAGTCTGCATCGATTCCGTCGAAAGTGCTATCGCGTCCCAACAGGGCGGCGCACAGCGCGTGGAACTCTGTGACAATCTCCTGGAAGGAGGAACCACCCCCAGCGCCGGAGCGATTCAGGTTGCCCGTGATAACATTGACATCGGCCTCCAGGTGATGATTCGACCGCGCGGCGGGGATTTTTGCTACTCGGATATCGAATTTGCAGTGATGCAGCGGGATGTCGAAATGGCGAAACAGTTGGGAGCCGATGGTGTGGTTTTTGGGCTGCTGACCCCCGATGGAGCCGTCGATATAGCACGAACACGGCAGTTGGTCGAACTGGCACGCCCGCTGCCGGTGACATTCCATCGGGCATTCGACATGACCGCAGACCCTTATCAGGCATTGGAAGACCTGATTCAATTGGGGATAGATCGCGTACTGACATCGGGGCAGGAACCCAGCGTTCTGGAAGGGCTGGATCTGATTACCGACCTCGTCAAAGTGGCGGCGGATCGCATCATCGTCATGCCCGGAGCCGGGATCACCCTCCGGAATGTCCACAAAATTCTCAATCAATGTAAGGCGCGGGAAATCCATATCGCGGAGTCGGTCGCCATACCCAGCCATATGCAATACCGCAATCCGCGCATCTTCATGGGGGGAGAGTTACGTCCGCCGGAATACAGCTATCAGGTGACGGATGCCGGTCGTGTGCGTGCCATGCGGGACGCAGCCAGCGGGTAAAATAGTGCGGGAGCGCCCGTGTGTGCTCCCCTACAGCATCCTTCTCGGATAGTTCCGGAACCGTATAAGTGCAGCTTATCTCGCCGTGATCGGTCTAATAGAAATCGTGGTCGCCCAGAGACAGCGAAACCGTCGGTGTCTGTTCGCAGAATCCGACCGATGCGTCCACGAGTTCCGGCCCCACCGGCAAAAAGCCGGGCTATCTGAAGGTGGTTAAGGCATCGTCCGAGACGGATTCGATTGATTTTAGGGGGTTTTAGTGAACATCAGGCTTGGATTGTTGTATGATTGTTAAAAGGGATTTGCCGGGAGACCCCTTCTCACTATCGACCCAAGTCCGGAAGACAGGATTTGGGGAGAGAGGAGTTGAAGTATGAAATGCGCATTTTGTGGACAGGACAATCCAGAGGACGAGGCGTTCTGCGAGGCGTGTGGACAAGAGCTATCCGGGAAAACCAAACGCGTGGATCCCGGCCCAATGAACAGTCTCCCGCATGATTCATTTGGGCCTGCCCTTACACCTGAGCCGATCATCCTGGTGATTGGCGAAACGCACCTGAAGCTCAATATCGAGAAACGGACAATCATCGGGCGCGCCGACCCCAAGCGGTCAAGAGATCCGGACATTGATCTGACGGCGTATGGCGCGCGTGCGCACGGGGTTTCCCGGCACCATATCCAGATCGAACGGGAAGACAAAATCCTGAAGATCACGGATCTGGAAAGCACCAACGGCACCTATGTCAACGACGACAAGGTGGCGGACTGCCAACTGGGCCATCAGGACTGGGTGCGCATCGGCAGGCATGTGCTCATCGCCGATCTGTACGAAACCCTCTCCCTGGACGCCACCATTCAGATGCTGCGGGCGGAAATTTCCGGCGCGGCCGATGCCGATGGGACCATGATGCTGGACATGTCCGCGGAAAATGGTTCGCAATGGATGCCGCTGGACTATCTCAATTTTCTGTCGGGGAACCAGACGGACTACGAACTGTCCAACAAACCGGTCACCATCGGAAAAAACCGCGATGCGGACATCGTCGTCGGCGGCATCTGGTCGCTGCTGGCAGGACAGCCTTCCGCCACCATCACCAAGCAGGGAAACGATTACTACATCGATCACGTGGCCGGTCTTTTGAAACCGAAAGTCAACGGCGCCACCATCACGACCTCCACCCGCCTCCGGCATCACGACACCATCCGATTGGGCCCGCTGCATATGCAGCTTCATCTGATGCAGTAGCCCACATCGCCGCCCTCCGGTCCTAATGTATTGCAACTCTCCGGACGATAACATATGAATGGACGACCATTGCAATCCTTGCGGATGGGCGGCGCGGGCGATGCTCCCTTGTTCCGGGTCCGTCCGCATACGGGCAGAGCGTAGGGCGAGGTACCCATGGCCATCATGAAGAACCTGAATCTGGACCACCTGATCGGCCAACAGGTGGGTACTTCGGTATTGCTGAAAAAACTGGACCAGGGTTCCATGTCCGTGGTCTTCGTGGCGTACCAGAAATCGCTCAAGAGGCAGATCGCCGTCAAAATACTTCCCAAGGTGTTGCTGGCCCCCAAGATTGCGCAATTGTTCCAGCAGGAGGCCCAGGCAGCCGCGTTTCTCTCCCATCCCTGCATCATCCCGGTCTATGAGGTCGGCGAGACCGACGAATTTCTCTACTTTACCATGCAACTGGTACGCGGAACCTCCCTGGCCCATGAAATCCGTCGGGCCAGGAAGAATGTGCTGCCCTCCAAACGAATGCTGCCCCTGGACCAATCCCTGAAAATCATCGTCAAGATTCTCGATGCACTGGACTATGCCAATGGGCTGGGCATCATTCATCGCGATATCAAGCCGGGCAACATTCTCATCGAAGAGCATTCCCGGCGACCGCTGATCACGGATTTCGGCGTGGCCCGCTCCTATGAAAGCTCGGGAGAGGATTCCCGGGTCATGGTGGGCACTCCCACCTACATGGCCCCGGAACAGATCATTTCGGGCATGGTGGACAGCAGCGCAGACGTCTATGCCACCGGCGTCATGCTCTTCGAAATGCTGGCCGGCCGGCTGCCCTATCCGCCCTTCGACACGGCGCTCAAACTGCTGAAGATCAAGCTGCGGCTGCAGGATCGGCTGTTCATGCGCAAACCATCGGAGATGAATCCCCTGCTGCCGCCGAAACTGGACGATATCATCTTGAAAGCCGTGGCCTACAACAAGAATCGCCGGTATGCCACCTGCCGGGAATTTGCCGGGGACATCGAAAAGGCCATCCGGCTTTATGCGTAACGGATGTTGCCGGCCATAGGAATTCGCCGTCATGGATACGAGTACCACCAAAGACAAGCTGGCCAAGTTCGGGCGATTCCTCGCCCTTTTGTTCAATCGCGGCATGATGTACCAGAAGAGTCATCCCGTGGTTAAGGACACCATCCAGGAAGTCCAGCGCGCCGCCGAAGCGCTGTTCGCCACGGTTTCGCCCCTGGTGTTCATCCTCAACCGCGAGCAATTCTATATCGACGAAGAGCCCCTCGATCCGCGGATCAATGTGAAACGCATCGCCGGCAGATTCAAAAACCACGGCATCCAGTCGATCTCCTTCGAGAAGGGTCTCACAACGGGCGAGCTGGAGATCCTCGTGGATATCTTCTCCTCCATATCCATATCCACCAAGGCCGAAACGATCAGAAAAGAGCTCAACAGTCGCGGCGCTTACAATGTCAAGGTCAACCATGTCCTCTACCGCAAAGTCACCGAGGACGACCAGGTGATCTCCCGCGATGCCCTGAAAAAGGTCACCCCGGCCATGGAGGCCGAAGACAGCAAGAGCCGCAAGAAATTCATGGAAACCCTGCTGGAGACCATCCTCACGGAAGAATTCGCCAATACGCTCAACATCAAGAGCCTGCTGGCCAATCCGACTCTGGTCACCAAAAACATGATCGCCGCCGACAATGCCAGCGCAGAGAAGATTCGACATGGGGAGTCCCCCGGCGGGACGGGGGAAGGTACCGGAAAAGGGGGAACGGGTGGCGGCATGGATACCGGCGGCATCAACATCGGGGCCGGCGGCGGTTTCGGTGGATTGGGCAGCGGCGGATTGGGACCGGGAGACGGATCGGGCGTCCACGGGGCCGCGGCCGGCGCATCGGGAGCGGCCGACGGCACCGAGGTCGTTTTTCCGGATTCCACCACCGGCCGGATAACAGGCGGTTCGGGGTCGCTTCCCGGTACGGGCGAGCCGGACGGTACCGGAATCGGCGGCGCCACCGGTGGGGCCGGCGGCAGCGCCCACGGCCCCATGTTGATTCACCAGTTGGAAGTCATCCAGACGGAAGTCGACAAGCATCTGGAAGGCGAAAGCGATGTCTCCCTCGAATCCCTGGCCGATGCGGTCTTCGACATGAAAAAACAGCTTCTCGAAGAAATCCAGACGCAGAAAGCCTTGGGCATCGCCTATGCCAACGAAAACGCCATCGTCCGCAACATCAACCACCTCACCGACCAGGTGGTGGTGAAACTGGTGGAGGAAGAGTACCAGGCCGGCAAGATCACCACCCAACGCCTGGCCCAGATTATCCTGCGCCTGATCCCCGATGCCCGGGATCTCAGGCGCCTGCTCCCCCGGATACGATCGACCCTGCTGGAGGCGGGGATGGCGGCACCGGACTATCTGAACCTGGTGGAAGAATTAAAACGGGAACTGCAGAATGAAGAGTTGTCCCGGATCATCGAAGAGAGTTCAGAAGCCATCGGGGTGGACAGCGACGATCTGATCGGAGAACTGAAGGAGCGCCCGGACCAGGCCGCCAAGCTGATCTACCTGGCTTCGGAAATCCGCAAGGGTACCGGCGACGAATCGGCGCTGGCCGATATCCTGGTGGATTATGTGGAGCAGTTGGGGGGCGAGGCCGCCAAAACGACGGACGGCAATGCCGGTGACGACCACCTCGAGGATGTAGTAAGCAATGTCGAGTCCACCGTCCTGCGCCAACTGGCCAAGCTGGACGTGGGCAACGACGTGATGCGGCGCATGGAAGAGCGCATCAACAGCCGCATGGAATCGATCATGGACCGCATCCGGGCCGAGTGGCTCAACGTCCAGGCGGCCGCCGTGCCCAAGGCGGAGATCAGGCAGCTCACCGTGTTGCAGACCCTGGAGCACAATGTCGGCGAGGATGAAGAACTCGTTGAGATCCTCAAGATCGTGCGCACCAAGGTGGCGGCCGGCGAACTGGAGGAGAACGACTACAGCCGGATCCATGCGGAAATCGAGCAGCAGAAAAAGAAGCGTGCTGCGGAGTCCGAAGGCGTCGAGGTTCCCGAAGGGGTGCTTTCCTCCGGCGAGCTGATGTTCATCCTGGAAAAAGAGATCGCCCGTTGCGAGCGTTATCACGCCCCCTTTTCGGCCCTGGCCTTCTCATTCGTCTCGGCCAAACCCAACGTCAAGGCCCTCAAGCACCTCGTCACGGCCCAGGGCGTGATGACGGCCGCCCTGGAAAAAATGGCGAACACCATCCGCGAAGTCGACTACATCGGTCAGATCGGCAAGAACAAACTGGTGGCCCTGCTTCCCATGATCGCCTTCCCGGAAGCCAAGAAGGCGTTGAGCCGCGTGATGCACGTGCTGCATGCCGAACCGCTGGAAGTACATGAGGTTCCGGTTCAGCTGCGGGTGGCCGGCGTGGTCAGCGAATATGACGCCCAAAGCAAATTGAGCGCCCAGGCCTTTGCCAGGCAAATCTCCAACCAGCTCATGGACATGGTCTCCAGGCTGAAGAATATCCAAGTGCTTTTCTAACGCCAAAACGGATAGACAGCTCAGGGAATTTTCCCGAAGCCGACGCCTGAGGATGGGGGCTTTTCGGGGCTGCTCCGCTCCCGGCCTGGTGATTTCAATTGGTTATCCACGGGGGCATTCAAAGCCCCCTCCCCTGTCGGCGCCCGGGGGCGCCGCAGGGGTCTCCCCCATGGATAACCGGTTGAAATCACGAAGGCCTCCCGCTCATGCAGCCCCGAAAAGCCCCCATCCTCAGGCTTGAGTAAATCGTGCTTTCTGAAGTGCCGCCCCCTCACGATGAACGAACTAAATTCTTCAGCCGTGACAATTCTTCCCAGGAGAAGGCTTCCGAACGGCAGGGCATGATCGCATTGTTGCAGAAGATGGGATCGGCCTGGAGGTCATACCGCGACGCCGCCACGGCCCGGGGCCACAGGGGGGTGTGCGGCATGGGGGTATAGTAGGCCAGCACCGGCAGGGCACCCGCCGATTTGACCACATCGATGGAGGTCTCCACCGCGGCCTGGGTCTGGCCGGGAAGCCCCACCAGCAGGTAGGCGCCGATGTCCGCGGCCGCGAATCCGGCTGCCCGGAGTTCGGCCACGGCACGCATAAACTCAATGCGGGTCACCTTGTCGTCCAGTTCGCCGCGGCCTTCGAAGGCCGTGGTTTCCAGTCCCAGACGCAGGGTATGCATCCCGGCCCGCCGCATGGATCGGGCGACTTCCGAGGTGATGGCGCGGATGTGGAGGGCATTGGGCGTATGCAAATGCAGCGGCAGGTCGGCCCGGAGGAGACCTTCGAAGATCGGCAGGGCATGATCGGCGGCGTGAACCAGCAGGGCATCGTCATAGAAGGCGAAATCGACCACTCCGAATCGGTCATGCCAGTGGATGATTTCGGCCACCACCGCGGCAGGCGAACGCCGCCGGCAGGTCGGCTCCAGAAACGCGGAAGCACAATAGGCGCAGCGGAAGGGGCACCCCCGGGCGGTCAACACGGGAACGTAACTGATCCGCCGCTGCAGATCCAGCGCCGGATAGGGCCAATCGTCCGCCTCCCAGAATGACGGGCCGGCGGCCAGGCCTTGGCCGGTGTACCGCCGCACCAGGGAAAACAATGATTCGCCCCGGTCGGTGACCACCTCATCGGCGCCGCTCCGGCGGCGGGCGTGCTCCGGGTAGAGGCGGGCATAAATGCCGCCCAGCAGAAGGGGCACCCGGGGCCAAGCGCGCTTGAGTTCGGCGATGGTCTCGAATACCCCCGGGTACCAATAGGTCATCAACGAGGTGACCAGAATCAGGTCGGGCCGATCGAGGGACCGCAGATCCTCCCGAAACCATTCCGGTTCGATACCATACCGGCAGTAAGTGCGCGGGATCGCTTCCAGACCATGGGGATGGGGAAGCGGCCGCTTGGGATACGGTCCCCGGCCATGGCGGACATGGGAATCGCCCGGCAACGCCTTGGGATGGAATCGGTCGAGACAGTCGATGTAGGTGATCCGGGCGCCGCCCTTGCGCAGGATGGCGGCCAGGCTCAACAGCCCGTACGGTTTGGCCCAGAAGTCGTAGGCGGCGAAATCGTGGATCCAGGGATTGACCAGCAGGATGTGCGGAGAGCCGTGGCCGGACGACCTATTCATCGTCGTCAAAATACTTCATCGACGTCTTCTTCAGCTCCCGGCGGCTGAAAAGCATGGCGTAGTCCGCCACACCCGCCTTGCGGGCCATGTCGGCGGCGATGCGACGGCAATGCGCCTCGTCCTTGCCGTGGATCATGGTGTACAGATTGTACTCCCACTGGGGTTTGGGATCGCGGCGATAGCAATGGGAGACTTCCTGGAATGCGGCCATGGCGCGGCCGACCTCGTCGATGCGCGCTTCGTCCACCTGCCAGGCGGTCATGGCATTGGCGCCGAACCCGGATTTTTGATGGCGCAGGGTGGCACCGAACCGCCGGATGATCCCCCTTCGCACCAGGCCATCGAGCACCTCGAGCAATTTATCTTCCTCGATGCCCAGCTCGGCGGCGATGCGGGCATAGGGCCGCGCCGTCACCGGCATGTCCCCCTGGATGGCGGCGATGACCTGTTTTTCCAGGTCGCTCAGCAAATCAGACATCACGGGTCGTCCTTTGGATTCCTTCGGGAAGCGCGTCGATCATTGGGCTGCCGTGGCCCGGCGTTTTTCCGGGAAGAGGGACAGGATCGCCTCTTCGTCGGCCGCGCACACGCCGCGTTCGGTGATAAACCCGGTCACCAGCCGGGCCGGAGTGACATCGAAGGCATAATTGCCGGCCGGGCTCTGCGCCGGTGTGATGCGCACCCGGCGGATGCCCCCTTCGGCCCGGCCTTCAATACAATGCACTTCGTCGGGGTCCCGCACTTCGATGGGAATCTGCGCGATGCCGTCCCGCATCCGCCAGTCGAAGGTCGACGAAGGCAGGGCCACGTAAAAGGGCACCCCATTGTCCCTGGCCGCCAGGGCCTTTAGATAAGTTCCGATTTTGTTGGCCACGTCGCCGGTGTAGGTCGACCGGTCGGTGCCGACGATCACCAGATCCACCATTCCGTGCTGCATCAGGTGCCCGCCGGCGTTATCGGTGATCACCGTATGGGCGATGCCGCCCTTGCCCAATTCCCAGGCGGTCAACCGGGCGCCCTGGTTCAGGGGTCGGGTTTCATCCACCCATACATGCACTTCGAGCCCCTGTTCATGGGCCACGTACATGGGGGCCGTGGCCGTTCCCCACTCCACGCACGCCAGCCAACCGGCATTGCAATGGGTCAGAATGTTCACCGGTCCGGACTTGGCTTCGGCAATTGCAGCGATCAACGCGGCCCCGTATTCGCCGATCCGGCGGCAGTTCCGCACTTCCTCTTCCGCGATCTCCCCGGCCTCTTCCAGGGCCGCAGCGAGGCGCTCTTCCCGTGTGGAATGCTGCAAGACCCGGGCCTCCACCCGGTCCACGGCCCACGCCAGATTCACCGCCGTGGGACGCGCCTGGCGGATCCGGTCGCAGGATTGCCGGAACTGCCGCGTATCTTCGCCGGTCCGCAGGGCCACGAGCACGCCGTAGGCGCCGGTCACCCCGATGAGCGGCGCACCGCGGACCACCATCTCCCGGATGGCATAGATCACCTCATCCACGGTGGTCAGCGTTCGCACTTCCATCTCGTGGGGCAGCCGCCGCTGGTCGATGACCTGCACGGCGTCTTCTTCATCATTATACCAAATCGGTCGCATCATTCTCCGTCGAATTGGACTAGGCAGAACACCTTGTGGCCATTCAACTTCTCCTTGCCGTTCAAATCGGGCAGGTCGATGACGAAGGCGAGTTCCACGATCTCCCCGCCCATCTTCTCCACCAGTTGAACGGCCGCCGCGGCCGTGCCGCCCGTGGCGATGAGGTCGTCGACGATGACTACTTTTTCACCCCGGCGGATGCCTTCCTCGCTGATCTCGACGACATTGCTGCCGTACTCCAGGGTATACTCCTGGCGGGTCACCGGCGGCGGCAGTTTGCCCTGCTTGCGCACCGGGGTAAACCCCACTCCCAGTTGATAGGCCAGCACGGCCCCGAAGAGAAAGCCGCGGGCGTCGATGCCCACGATCTTCTCCACGCCGGAGGTCTTGTAGCGTTGATAGAATTGGTCGCATGTCCATTTAAAGGCTCCGGGGTCCTGCAGCAGGGTGGTAATGTCCCGAAACGTGACCGGATCGATGGGCCAACCGGGAACGGAGCGGATTTTCTCCCTGAGGTCCATGGGTTTCTCCTTATTCAATCTTGGGGATGGTATGTAAAAGAAGTCGTTCGACGTTGGCCGCATTCCGTTGGAAGACCGCCAATATTTCGTCCCAGGTCACCGGTGCTTCATCTTCCTTCCAGCAGTCGTAATCGGTGGACATGGCCACGGCGGCATAGGGGATCCCGATTTCATTGGCCAGGATGGCTTCCGGAGCGATGGACATGTTGATCACGTCCGCCCCCCACAGGCGGAACATCCTGGATTCCGCCTTGGAGGAAAAGCGCGGCCCTTCGATGGTCACCACCGTCCCGCTTTCGTGGACCCGGAGTTGGAGTTCCCGGGCGGTGGCATACAATGCCTGGCGCAATCGGGGATCGAAGGGTTCGGCCATGGAGGTATGGTGGGCGCCGTCCTCGAAGGAGTCGAAAAAGGTGTTCCTGCGGTGACGGGTCATGTCGATGAATTGATCGAGGACGACGAAATCCCCCCGTCCGATGGCTCGCCGCAGGCTCCCGCAGGCCGTGGTGGCCAGAATATGGGTGACGCCCTGGGTCTTGAGGGCGTACACGTTGGCGCAATAGTTGACCTGGGAGGGACTGAGTTTGTGATTGCGGCCGTGGCGGGCCAGCATCACGACCTCGGAGCCGTTGAGGGTGCCGCGGATCAAGGGCGCGGAAGGGGCTCCATAGGGGGTTTCGACGATGATCTCCTGCGCCGCATCGAGCATCTCCGAATCATCCAGCCCCGATCCGCCGATAATGCCTACTTTCGCCATCGTTCCTGTCTCCTGAACCACCCGCACCTTGGGCCAAAAAATATCTGGCCCCACGATGGGCCGGATCCGCCGGGCATGGCAGGCTTCCACCTGCGTTCACCGTCAAAGAACGAAAATATTGAATTTCGATTACGGTGTCAAGGACATGAGCCGGCGAGGCCGGTGCCGGGGAGAGCCCTGGGCCACACGCAATTTCGCCAAGGCAGGCTAAAGCGCGCTCCGGACTATGAAATATCCACGCGTCCGCGCAATGCCTTGAGGCGGCCGCGTTTGACCTTGCGGTCCACCCGCCTTTTGCGCGCGGCGAGGGTCGGGCGGGTGTGACGGCGCTTCTTGGGCGCAATCATCGCCGTACGGATCA
Source organism: Desulfobacteraceae bacterium (assembly GCA_050288425.1). Taxonomy (GTDB): domain Bacteria; phylum Desulfobacterota; class Desulfobacteria; order Desulfobacterales; family Desulfosarcinaceae; genus JARRKU01. Next base: position 13,468 of record JBNKDU010000101.1, read on the forward strand.
GGGCGGCCAGCCGCTGAAGGGCATCCTCCCGGTTCTGTTCCTGGTGGCGGAATCGCTGGGCCTTGATCACCACCCTCCCGTCCTTGGTCATGCGGCTGTCCCGGCTCCGCAGCAGTCGCGACTTGATAGGTTCGGGGAGGGAGGAGGCCCGGATATCGAAGCTCAGGTGCACGGCGGTGGCCACCTTGTTGACGTTCTGGCCGCCCGCACCACTGGAACGGACGGCCTGCCACTGGATTTCGTTCAGGGGCACGGCCACATGTCCGGAGATCCTCAGCACCTTGCCCCCCAGTCAGCGGCCCGCCGGACGCATCCGGGCGATGGCGCGTCCCTCGCGTTCACCGGCATCCAGCAAGGCGGGCAGGTCCATGGTCAGCAATCGGCGGTCGCGCACCACCCAGCGACCGCCGATCATCACATGCCGGACATCACCGGCGGAGGCGGCATAGACCAGGTGGGAGGCGGGATGGTAGAGGGGGGTCAGATGGGGTTGACGCGTATCGACGACGATCAGGTCGGCCGACTTCCCCTTCTCCAGCGAGCCGATGCGTCGATCCAGTCCCAGGATCCGGGCCCCCTGGATGGTCGCCATGCGCACCACCGTGGCGGCGTCCAGAACGGTGGGATCCAGGCGATGCACCTTCTGCAGCTTGGCGGCCGAATCCATCTCGCCGAAAAGGCTCAGGTCGTTGTTGCTGGCGCTGCCGTCGGTGCCCAGGCCCACGCTGATGCCGGCATCCAGGAAATCGGGTACCGGCGCCACCCCGGAGGCCAGCTTCATGTTGCTTTCCGGGCAATGCACGATGGAGGCGCCGCTATCGGCCACCCGCCGAATGTCGTCCGCGTCCACCCACACCATGTGGACCAGGATGGTGGACGCGTCCAGGACGCCCGACTCCTGCAGGTAGGCCACCGGGCCGCAGCCATGCGCCTGTCTGCACTGGCGGACCTCCGTCTCGGTTTCCGCCGCATGGATGAGAAAACGGACATCCAGGTCGTTGGCCGCCGCCTTGGCGTCCCGCAGGGTACCGGCGCTGCATGTAACCGGCGAATGGCAGAAAATGGCGGGCTGCACCATCGGCGACCGCTGCCGCCATTGCCGGACGAAGTCGGCGGCCACGGTGACATTGGCCTTCGGATCGGGAACTCCCGGGGCGGGAAAATCGATGACCCCCTGCCCCACCACCGCCCGCATTCCGGTTTCGACCACGGTCTCGGCGACACGCCCGGCCAGGAAATAGCCGTCGCAGCAGGCCGTGATTCCGCCGAGCAACATTTCGGCCACCGACAGCCGGGTGCCCAGGACGACGCTGCGCTCGTCGATATGACGTGCCTCGGCCGGAAAGATATGCTCGTGCAGCCAGCGTTCCAACGCCATGTCGTCCGCCAGTCCGCGAAACAGGGCCATGGGCAGGTGGGTATGGACGTTGACCAGGCCCGGCATGATCACGCCGCCTTCGGCGTCGATGGTCTCCCGGGCGGACGGCAGGGCATCCATGTCGTCCGAGGGCCAGATTCCATGGATCCGACCGTCGGCGACACCGACGGCACCGGGCCGGAGGATGGTGAACTGCGCATCGACGGTCACCACGATGCCGTTGTGGATCAGGGTATCGAGTCGGTTCATCGCTCTCTCCCACGATCCCCGCGGCCGGGTGTCGGTCCGTGGCGATCATTGTCCAGTCCCGCGAGCACGCCGGTAATGATGGCGTCCATGCGGGGGGCCGCGGCGCTGGCGGTGGCGACGACCTCCTCCACGCTTACCGGCAGCGGCTCGTCGGGCCGGCACAGGTTGGTGATGGCGGAGAGGCCCAGGACCCGCATGCCGGCCTGAACACCGGCGATGGTCTCCATTACCGTGGAAAACCCCACGGCGTCTGCTCCGGCGCCGCTCAGCCAGCGCATCTCGGCCGGTGTCTCCAGCGAAGGCCCCTTCAGTCCGGCATAGACGCCGGCCTGCAAAACGACCCCGGAGGCATTCGCCGCCGGTCGTGCCGACTCCTGCAGCCGGCGGTCGTATGCCCGGGTCATGTCGGGAAAGCGCTCCCCATACCTCGGATCGTGTCTGCCCGCCAGGGGATTTTCACCGGTCAGATTGATATGATCCGTGATGACCATGATATCACCCGCCGCAAACAGGGGATTGAGACCGCCGGCGGCATTGGTCAGGACCAGGACTCCGGCTCCCAGGCGGTGCATGACCCGGATGGGGAAGGCCACATCCCGGGCCGAATAACCTTCATACAGGTGGAAGCGGCCTTGGAGGATGACCACCGGGCGGCCGGCCATCTCACCGCAGGCCAGCCGGCCCGCATGGGTGGGCACCGTGGAGATGGGGAAATGGGGAATCTCCCCATAGTCGATGTACGTTTCGATATGGGCGGAAGCGGCGGCAGCCTCCAGTCCGGTGCCCACCTGAATCACCGCCGCCGGCGGCCTGCCGGACCTGGTCCGGATAAATTCGGCGGCCTCGACGATTCGTTCGTACCCGATTTCGGAAGAAGAGATCATGGTCTTTTTAATAGTCCAGCCCGGGAACCGGGGTCAAGCCACCATGTCGACTGGAGATCGGACATCCACGACGGGTCGTGAAACGCGCTGATCCGCGCGTCGAAACCATTGACATTCATAAGACTTTATGGGAGGTTAGCAGGCTGAAATTTTGAAATGGGACACGGTCCGACAGCCGACGGCAGGCCCTTTGCCGCCGGATGCCCGGCCATCGTAAAAATGCCAAGGAGACATTGTATGACGACCGCCACACATCCTGAACATCCCGACATCACCGCTGACATGTGGCCGCAGATCGATGAAATCATTCAGCGCAACCGACCCGTGGCCGGATCGATCATCGCCGCCCTGCGGGAGTGCCAGAATGTGGTGGGATATCTGCCGGTGGAACTGCTGGACTATATCAGCCGGGGATTGAACCTGCCGGCCAGCGATGTATACGGGGTGGCATCCTTCTATGCCCTCTTTTCCATGGAACCCAAAGGCCGGCACACCATCAAGCTCTGCCTGGGAACGGCCTGCTACGTCAAAGGGATCAAGGAAGTCATGAGTCGCATCGAGAACCAATACGCGCTCAAGGAAGGCGGCACCTCCGAAGACCGGCGTTTTACTCTGGAAGGCGTTCGCTGCCTGGGCGCCTGCGGATTGGCGCCGGTAATGGTCATCGGAGCCGACACCCATGGTGATGTAAGTTCCGACAAGGTCATCGATATACTGGAACGATACGAATAACCCATCGTTGTAACAGACGGACCGAAACATGAAAATCTCAGAAATCCAAGAAACCCTGAAGGCCGAAGTCATCGTAGGTGAAGATCAACTGGACAACATCATCATCGGCGGAGGCGCGGCGGACCTGATGGAAGACGTGCTGGCCGCCGCCGCCAAAGGCTGCGCGCTGCTCACCGGTGTCACCACGGAATCCGTGATGGAAACCGCCAAGATCACCCAGGTGGGCGCCGTGGTGCTGGTTCGGGGAAAGCGTCCGCCGCAGATGATGATCAATCTGGCGCGCCAGTTCGAGATTCCCCTGCTGTTGACCCAATATTCGCTTTTCGTCGCCTGTGGCCGGCTCTATATGAACGGAATCAGAGGATTGGACGGATCCTGGTAATCGTGTAGGAGTGTAAGATGCCAAAATTCACGGTAGAAGATCTCAAACAAATCAAAGCGGCCCATGCCGACCGGATGGCTTTCGCCGACAAGACCTATCTGCTGATCTGCGGCGGCACGGGATGCCATGCCACGGGCAGTCTCAAAGTCAAGGCGACGCTGATCGAAGAGTTGGCGAAACATGATCTGCAGGACAAGGTCGAGATCGTGGAGACGGGATGCAACGGTTTTTGCGCCGTGGGCCCCCTGATGGTGGTGCAACCCGGCGGAATCTTCTACCAGAAGATCCAACTGACCGACATTCCCGATATCGTGGAGAAGCACCTGGTCAACGGCAAGCCGGTGGAAAAGCTGTTGTACAAGGATCCGGCCACGAAAAAGAAAGTTCCCCAACTCGCGGAAATACCCTTCTTCGCCCATCAGCAGCCCGTGGCCCTGCGCAACAAGGGCCTGATCGATCCCGAATCCCTGGACGACTACATCGCCCGCGACGGCTACCTGGGCGCGGCCAAGGCCCTGCTGGAGATGACCCCCCAACAGATCATCGAGGAGATGAAGACCTCGGGCCTTCGCGGCCGCGGCGGGGCCGGCTTTCCCACCGGCGTCAAATGGGATTTCGCCAGCAAGAGCCAGAGCGATGTAAAATATGTACTCTGCAACGCCGACGAAGGCGACCCCGGTGCCTTCATGGACCGTTCCATCCTGGAGGCCGATCCCAATGCCGTGGTGGAAGGGATGATCATCGCCGCCCGGGCCATCAACGCCACCAAGGGATATGTCTACGCCCGTACCGAATACCCGCTGGCCATCAAGCGCCTGCAATTGGCCATCGACGCGGCCAAGGAAAACGGGCTGCTGGGGAATGACATCCTCGGCTCGGGATTCGATTTCGACATCGAAATCTACCAGGGTGCCGGGGCCTTCGTGTGCGGCGAAGAGACCGCCTTGATGCGCTCCATCGAAGGCAAGCGCGGCATGCCGAGGCCGAGACCGCCTTTTCCGGCCCATAAGGGGCTGTGGGAAAAGCCGACGATCCTCAACAACGTGGAGACCTTGTCCAATGTTCCCCAGATCATGACCAAGGGCGGCGCCTGGTACGCGTCCATGGGAACGGCGACCAGCAAGGGCACCAAGGTATTCGCCCTGTCCGGCGACGTGAACAACATCGGTCTGGTGGAAGTGCCCATGGGCTTCAGCCTGCGGGAATTGATCTTCGAAATCGGGGGCGGCATTCCCAAGAAGCGCAAGTTCAAAGCCGTGCAGCTGGGCGGGCCTTCCGGCGGCTGCATCCCGGAATCCCATCTGGATACCCCGGTGGACTACGAAGAAATCGCCAAGGTCGGGGCCATCATGGGTTCGGGCGGTGTGATCGTCATGGATGAGAACACCTGCATGGTGGACATGGCGCGGTTCTTCATGGAATTCATCCAGGAGGAATCCTGCGGCAAGTGCACCCCCTGCCGGGAAGGGACGCGGCGGCTGCTGCAATTGCTGGAGAAGATCTGCGAGGGACGGGGCGAGGCGTCCGACATCGAAGCCATGCAGGTCCTCTCCGGCACCATCCGGGAGACGGCGCTGTGCGGCCTGGGCCAGACCGGCCCCAACCCGGTGCTCTCCACGTTGCGATACTTTCGCGAAGAATTCGAGGCCCATATATTCCAGAAGCGCTGCCCGGCGAAACGGTGCGTTAGCCTGCTGGAGTTCCGGGTGGATACCGAGGCCTGCTCCAAGTGCGGACTCTGTTTCAAGGCCTGCCCGGTGGATGCCATCCAATGGCAGAAGAAAGAGACGGCGCGCATCGACCGGGAAAAATGCATTAAATGCCTGACCTGCTTCGACAAATGCCGTTTCAATGCCATCCTGTGATGGAGACATGGACGCGGCATCGATTTAACCACAAGCCGTCTTGCCACATACCGGCCGGCGGCTGCACAGGAGAAAAGGTATGATCATAGCGATCGCATTGATGGGTGGATTGGGACTGGTTGTCGGTGTGGGATTGGCAATCGCTTCGAAGATATTCTATGTCTATGTGGACCCGCTGGTCCTGGCCGTGGACGATGCCCTTCCCGGAGCCAATTGCGGCGGATGCGGCCTTCCCGGATGCGCCTCCAATGCCGAAGCCATCGTGGCCGGCAAATCCTCCCCCAACTCCTGCGTGGCGGCGGGCCCGGAAACCGCCGAGATCATCGCCGCCTTGCTGGGGGTCAGCGTTGAGGCCACCGAACCCGATATCGCCCGGCCCGGCTGCACCTACGGCGTGGCGGATGCCGACACCAAATTCGTCTACAACGGCATGGACGACTGCCGTGCGGTGGCCATGCTCGGCGGCGGGATGAAAGTCTGCAACATCGGTTGTCTGGGGCTGGGAACCTGCGCCCGGGTCTGCCCCTTCAACGCCATCACCATGGGACCGGACGGTCTGCCACAGGTGCATGAAGGACGCTGCACCGGCTGCGGCACCTGCGAACGGGTCTGCCCCAAGCATATCATCACGCTATCGTCGGTAACCCGCCGGATCCTCCAGGAGTACACCACCGACGTCTGCACCACCCCCTGCCAACGCGCCTGCCCGGCGGGCATCAACATCAGCGGCTACATCAGCGCCATGGCCGAAGGCGATCACGGCCGCGCCGTGCAGATCATCAAGGAACGCAACCCCTTCCCCACGGTAATCGGCCGGATCTGCCCGCGGCCGTGTGAAAACGACTGCCGGCGCCAGTACGCGGACGATCCGGTGGCCATCAATTTCCTGAAACGCTACGCGGCAGACCAGGAGATGGAGCAGGGCCGCCATATCATGCCGTACAAAGCCCCGGCCACGGGACGCAAGGTAGCCGTGGTGGGCGGCGGAATCGAAGGCCTCTCCACCGCGTTCTTCAGCGCCCGCCTGGGACACGAGGTCACGGTATACGAAGCCGGAACGAAAATGGGCGGCCTGCTGAATACCGCCATCGCCAAATACCGTTTGCCGGAAGCGATCCTCGACTGGGACATCGAAGGCATCGCCGAGATGGGCGTCACCCTGAAAACCGGGACCGCCCTGGGCCGCGACATCGGCATCGCCGACCTGCTGGCCCAGGACCACAAGGCGGTCTTCCTGGCCCTGGGAGGCTGGGACAGCCGTCTGACACGGACCGGCGCCCGGGGCGAGGCGAGCCCGGTTTACGGATGCCATCTGCTCATCGACATCATGAAAGCCGGCAGCCAGGGGTATCCGGCCGTGCAATTGAACGGCCATGTCACCATCATCGGCAACACCAACATGACCGCCGCCATGGTGGAACGTTGCAAAGAACTGGGCGCCGGGAAAGTGACCGTCCTGGTTCGTGAGGCGGCGCCGGCGGATATGGGCGACGCCGAAATCCTGGTCGACTGCGGCATCAGCCGTCTCATGGGGATGGGCCAGACACTCACCGCCGTGGAGCAGACGCATCTGACCGACGGCACCACGAATACCGTCGCCACCGATCACCTGGTCTTCGCCGCCGGTCGCATGCCGGAGCTGATCTTCGTGCCGGCACCCGTGGAGGACGGCGGGGAGGCCCAGGGGGCACCATCCGCGGAGACCCTGGCGTGGGAAGCCTTGGCACCCTACAAACAGCCGGCCTACCAGCGGGAGACCGGTCTGCTGGCCAAAGGCGACGCCATGACCGATTTCAGCGCCGCCATCAAAGCCATCGCGGCCGGACGACGCGCCGCGGCCTCGGTTCACAAGAGCATTTACAATATTCCACTGGACTTGCCCGACAATATCCTGACCCCGGAAAACGAGGAGATGATCCAGAACGTGGACCGGGTCTCCCGGGTGCCGGTCAAATCGCGTCAGATCATGCCCGTCGCCAACGATCTGCAGGTCAGCCGGGGGGAGGAGTGGGAACGCGGGTACAGCCAAAGCGAAGCCCGAGCCGAAGCCGATCGCTGCCTGCAATGCGGCTTGATCTGCTATAAACGCGAGGCCGCCCCGGAAACGGTTCAAGAGACGGCAGGCGCCTGAGGAGAGTCCCATGGCCACCGAGCAGGGCATCGTCATCGCAGCCAACGGACCGGCACCGGCCACCGCCCGGGTCAAGACGGTTCAATCCAGCGCCTGCAAGTCCTGCTCGTCCCGGGATCAATGCGGTACGACCACCCAGGGGAAAGAGCGCGAAATCGATGCCATCAATCTGGTCGACGCCCACGTCGGCGACCTGATCCAGATCTCCATGGACAACGCCGCGCTCCTCAAAATGACGTTTCTGCTCTATCTCTTCCCCATCCTCTGCATGCTCTTCGGGGGGATCATCGGCAATGTCCTGTCGGACCGGTTGGACACCGACCCTTCGACCACATCGGCCATTGCGGCCATCGTCTTCTTTGTCGCCGCCGTGTGCATCGTCCGCCTGCGTGCCGGACGCATGGCCCTTCGATCCGAGTACCGTCCGAAGATCACCCGTATTTTGCACCGCGGCGAAGCATCCGGGGAGGCGCCCGATCCATGTGGGCAGCAGGTCACGAACCATACATAGGAAATGGTTGCCATGGCCCAGAAGGTCTTCATTACGAGCAAAAACACCGCCACCTTCGTCTGTCCCCAATGCGGCAACGCCACGGTCACCGACGTCTCCAAATATGCCGTCATCAACCGGAAGGTAACCGTCAACTGTAAATGCGTCTGCGGCCACCGCTTCAGTGTAACCCTGGAAAAACGGCGCCAGTACCGGAAATCCACCGATCTGCCCGGCGTCTATTACCACAATACGGGAGACGGCAACACCGACAAGGGCATCATGCGGGTGGTGGACATTTCCAGCAACGGATTGAAACTGAAGCTCAATGTGGAGCGCCGATTCAAAGGGGGCGAACGATTGACCGTGGAATTCCACCTGGACGACAAGCGGCGGACCTTCATCCAGCGGGATGTCGTGGTACGCAATGTCCACAAGAACCTGGTGGGCACCTCTTTTGCCCGCCATGTGGGGGATGACCCGGCATTGGGATTCTACCTGATGTCCTGAGCGGTAACGTCACCCTGCCCTTCCCGGACCACTCCCCCACACCGAATGACGCATCTTGCCACCGACCGCTCAAATTGCCCGGGCATGCGGGATTGACAAGCCCGGGGATCGGGACTTATCAATTAATAAATTTTATCAAGTTATTAGCCAATCAGGCGATAGTGATTGGCAGGCTGGGGAATTCATCCACGCAACCAGGCCCCCGGCCGGGGGAGAGTGTCCCGATGAGCTATTGTGAATACTGCGCCCGCGCCCACAACGTCGGATTCGTTTCCACGCGCTTCGCCGGCACGGACGGCGTATCGCTGGAGACCGAGAAATGGGCGCGCCTGTTTCAAAAAGAAGGACTGACCTGTCACTATTTCGCCGGTGAACTCGACCGCGATCCCCAGCGGTCCCACCTGGTGGCCGAAGCCCATTTTCAGCATCCGGATATCAAGGAGATCGGTCAAAACTGTTTCGGCGTCAACCGGCGCGACCGCGACGTCACCCGCCGGATCTATAAGCTCAAGCGTCACCTCAAGGACCAACTCTACCAATTCATCGAGAAATTCAACCTCGACATTCTCGTGGCGGAAAACTGCCTGACCATTCCCATGAACATCCCCCTGGGGGTGGCCCTGACCGAGGTGATCTCCGAGACCGGCATCAATACCATCGCCCACCACCACGACTTTTTCTGGGAACGGCAGCAATTCATGGTCAATGCCATCTGGGAATATCTCAACATGGCATTTCCCCCGCACCTGCCATCGATCCACCATGTGGTGATCAACTCCTCGGGGGACAATCAATTGGGCTTGCGGACCGGGATATCCTCCACGATCATCCCCAACGTGATGGACTTTGAAAATCCGCCCCCTCCTCCCGACGAGTATGCCCGGGACGTCCGCGAAGCCCTGGGGCTGAAAAGCTATGAGCTGCTGATCCTGCAGCCCACCCGGGTGGTCAAGCGCAAAGGCATCGAGCATGCCATCGAGTTGGTGCACCGCCTGGGGGCCAAGGCCAAACTGATCATTTCCCACGCTTCCGGCGACGAAGGGTACGATTATGAGCGCCGGGTATGGGAATACTCCCAGTTGATGGGCGTGGACACCTTGTTTGTTTCCGATATCATCAACGACAAGCGCGGCACCACCGACGACGGCCGTAAAATCTATACCCTGGACGATATTTATCCCCACGCCGACCTGGTGACCTATCCATCCAATTTCGAAGGATTCGGAAACGCCTTCCTGGAGGCGGTCTATTACCGCAAACCGATCCTGGTGAACAACTACTCCATCTATTCCACCGACATCCGGCCCAAGGGTTTTTCCGTGATCGAAATCGACGGCTATGTGACCCGATCGGCCGTCAAATTGGCCAAGAAAGTGTTGCGCGACGAGGATTTCCGCAAAAAGATGGTGGAACACAACTACAACATCGCCCTGAAATATTTTTCCTACAAAGTGTTGCGCCAGAAGATGAAGGCGCTCATCGCCGATCAATTGCCCTGCCGGTTCTGATCCGCCGGTGCGAGCCGCCGGCCTGGTCCTTGCGACAGGTCGCGTACCTGCGCCGCGACCCGGTGCAATCGCGGGTTTCCGGGCTGGATGGCAGGCGAATGGAGCCGGGGGTCTGCAGCCCACGCAATTTCGTTGCCGACGGAAGGCAGACCACCGGCCCCATTCGGCTCCCGCCCGGCTGCATACGATTGCCCGGCGCATCTGCCAAGTAGGTGTTGACAAATCGCGGCCGGGCGATATTAAATGATTTTTTATGACAACGTGGCGTACGTACACGAATAAGGGCACTCCGGATCCAGCGCGGAGCCTGTTTCCGTTCAAATGAAAAGAAGATTCAAATTATGGGTGTCGGGGGCGTTGCTGATCGCCACCCTGTTGTGGCCGGCTGCAGGTCCGTGGGCAGACGCCACTGCCGGGGCGGATACCGGGATCCCCTTCGCACCCGGCGAAAAACTGCGTTTCGTGCTCATGTGGACCGTCATCCCGGCCGGTGAAGCCATTCTGGAAGTACTGCCCATGAAGACCTTAAACGGCCAGCCGGCATATCATTTCCGGCTGACGGCCAGATCCAACGCCTTCGTGGATCTGTTTTACAAAGTACGCGATCGCATCGATACCTTTGTCAGCGCGGATATGAGCCATGCCATCGAATACACCCACAAACAGCGGGAAGGCGACAACCACAAGGACGTGAAAGTCCGTTTCGATGCGGCCAATTCCCTGGCGGAATATCAGGACGGTGAAAAGCAGAAGAAATCGGAAATCCAGCCGGGGACATTCGATCCCCTGGGTGCATTTTACTATTCCCGCCTGGCGGATTTCAAATCCGACGGCATCATCGTCTGTCCGGTAAGTGACGGGAACAAAAGCGTCCAGGGCCAGGCCCGCATCATCCGCGAGGAAACCATCGATATTGTCAGCGGCACCTACGAGACCTATTTGATCGAACCCGACCTGAAGCACGTGGGCGGCGTGTTCGAAAAGGACAAGAATGCCAAGATCCGGCTGTGGGTGACCGCCGATGAACATCACATCCCCGTCAAAATCGCAAGCAAGGTGGCCATCGGCACCTTTGTCGGCGAATTGATGGCCGTGGAGAAAAGCGATCCCGACCCGAAGACCGGCAAGCCCCCACAACCCCAACAACAAACATCCACCGGGGGATCATCGACCTGAAATGTCATCCCGCAACCCGACCCTGAGAATCTGGATCATCACCTTGTCGATACTGTCGGCCATGGCAGCAACCGCAGCAGCGGCCCCATCGGATCAGGTCATCGCGAAAGTCAACGACGTCGCCATCACGATGCAGGACCTGGCGTTGGAGCAGGCCCAGGTCATGACCGAGATGCAGCGACGCAACCATCCCATGGGCGCCGACCGCGTCGACGCACTGAAGAAAGAGCTTCTGGAGACCCTTATCGAACGCGAACTGCTCTATCAGAAAGCCCGGGAACGGGATTTGCAGATTCGCAACCGATGGGTGGAGCGCCTGCTGGACGAACTGAAGGAGAAAATCGGAGGCAACAACGGCTACCGCTCCTTTCTGGCATCTGTGGGATTGGATGAACCCGGGCTGAAAGAACGGATGCGCAGGGGGCTCGTCGTCCAAAGGCTGTTGCGACGAGATGTCGTCCGCCGGATCAAGGTCAGCGAAGCCGAAATGCAGGTCTTTTTCCGCCAGCACCCGGAATATTTCGTCCGCCGGGAACAGGTGCGCGTCCGGCATATCCTCATCGCCGTGGACGACCCGTCGGACGTCGAAATGCGGGGCCGCGCCCTGCTGCGCATTCAGGCCATTCAAAACATGCTTTCCGAGGGGACCGCCTTCGCCGCCCTGGCACTGGAGCATTCCGACGACCCCAGCAAATCCCGGGGTGGCGACCTGGGCTATCAGACCCGTGACCGATTGATCCCGGCCTTTGCCCAGGCCGCATTCTCCCTGCAACCCGGTGAAGTCAGCAACATCGTGGAAACCCATCTGGGATACCATTTGATCCAGATGATCGACCGGCTGCCGGCCTCCCCAATGGCCTACCGCAATGCCCGGGATAAGATTGAACGCACCCTCCGGCGCAACAAAGAGAAGAAGGCGGCCGACGCCTATCTGGCCCGCCTGCGAAAAACGGCGGATATCCGGCGTCTGGTCCAATTCAAGCAGATCGTTCAATAAATATTCCCCGCCCCTCCGCCACAGGGAACATGTAACCGCAGAGCGTTCGGCAGCTTGGATTCATGCCGGGTATTTGCCCTTACCCCGGCGACAACCTAGCGTTTTTGCAATTTTTTCTTGATTTTTCTCCTTGATTTTGCATAATCTGCCCTCGAGTGATGGTCAGGCAACGCTTCGAAATTCACTCGCAACTCCTCATCCCAAATTCCTTACCTACTGTCACTTTTTTATTGGCTGGCACGACGATCCACTGGAACGCACGAGAACAGGAGGGCAAAGTTTTGGCTAATGGCACCGTAAAATGGTTTAACAACAAAAAAGGCTATGGCTTCATCAACGAAGATAACGGCCGCGACATCTTCGTTCATTTTTCTTCCATTGACATGGGTGGTTACAAGAGCCTGGCCGAAGGAGAGAAGGTCGTTTTTGAAATCGAGGAGAGCGACCGCGGACCGGAAGCAAAAAACGTCCGCAGAGTATAGTCCCCCAAGCCCCGCCGCAAGACACCATGCCAGATCCTGGCACGGTGTCTTTTTTTTCGGTACTTCCCGGAGCCGCTTTCTGCTTTACTCACCGATGATCTTGACCAACACCCGCTTCTTTCTTCGGCCGTCGAACTCTCCGTAAAAAATCTGCTCCCAGGTGCCGAAGTCCAGGCGGCCTTCCGTTACGGCCACCACCACTTCCCTTCCCATGACTTGCCGCTTCATGTGCGCGTCGGCATTGTCCTCGCCGACATTGTGACGGTACTGATCCACCGGGGCGTGGGGAGCGAGTTTTTCCAACCATTGTTCATAATCGTGATGCAAACCGCTTTCATCATCGTTGATGAACACGGAGGCGGTTATGTGCATTGCGTTGACCAGCACCAGTCCCTCCTGGACACCGCTTTCCCGCAGGCAGGTCTCGACCTGGGGCGTGATGTTGATGAATGCGCGTCGCGTGGGCACGTCGAACCACAATTCCTTGCGAAAACTTTTCATTCTGGATTCCCTTCGGCACCATTCCTACTAGGGTTATCCCGCATCAAAGCAATGCCACGGCCTCCACTTCGACCCGGGCATCCTTGGGCAGCCGGGCCACCTCCACGCAGGCGCGGGCCGGGGGGTCGACCTTGAAAAACTCGGAATAAACCTCGTTGATCCGCGGGAAATCGTCCATGTCCGCAATGAACAACGTGGTCTTGACCACTTTCTCCAGGTGACTGCCCGCGGCTTCCAATATCTGCTTCACATTGGTCAGGGCCTGTCGGGTTTCGGCCTCGATATCGCCGGCCACCAGGTTGCCGTCGATGGGATCGAGGGCCAACTGGCCGGAGACGAATACGAGGGCGTCTGTTTTCACCGCCTGGGAGTAGGGGCCGATGGCGCCCGGGGCCCGGTCGGTCTCCACGACGGTTCGTTGCGAATGGCTCATGGGATAGACTCCTTTGCTGGTCCTGGGTTGAAATTGCCGGCAGGGACCGGCCCCGAACGTTCGGCGGCCCGGTGGCGATGCCGGATCAATCCCGGTCTGGATGGTCGTCGCGGGGGACGAACCAGGTCTTCTTGCGATACACCAGATCCTCGCTCTGGGCCACCAGGTCTCCGGTATGCGCATCCCGGACGGTGATGGCATACAGGGCCGTGGGTCCGGCGGCGTGGACCTCCTTGGCTTCGGCCACCAGCCGGTCACCGGGTCCGGTGGCCTTGAGAAAATTGATGGCCACGTTCAGGGCGACGGCGGTCTGGCCCCGGGAGTTGCCGGCCGCGGCAAAGGCGACGTCGCTGAGGGCGAAAATGACACCGCCGTGGGTCATCCCGTGAAAGTTCACCATCTCTTCGGTCACCGTCAGGAACGCCCGGCTGTGACCCGGGGCGACGATTTCGACCTCGACGCCCAGTCGCCGGGCGAAGGGGTCGTTCCCGATGATGGCCGCGATTTTCTCCTGGCGGGTGCTGTCTGCTGTCATGGGTTTCTCCATTTATCTACAATTCCTTGATCAGTTGATTGGCGGCCACCAGCAGGGGATCCCAGACCCCGCCGAAGGGCGGGGCGTAGGCCAGGTCGCACTGGAGGAAATCGGCCACCGTCATGCCGGCGTGCAGGGCCACGGCCGCGGCATTGATGCGGTGGGCCGCGCTCTCCCGGGCCACCATCTGGGCGCCCAGCAAGCGACCCGAGGGACGGTCGCCCACCAGGTGCACGAGAATGGGTTCGGCCCCGGGATAGAGCCCGGAACGGGTCTCCGACGTGATGGTCACCGTGCGCGGTTCGAATCCGGTTTGTTCCGCTTCGGCCCCGGTGAGGCCGGTGCGGGCCACCTCCAGGTCGAAGACCTTGAAGACGGCCGTGCCGGCAATGCCGGACAGGTCCGCCGGCCGGCCGGCCACGCCGTCGGCCACGGCCCATCCGGCGCGGTTGGCGCGCAGGGCCAGGGGAATCCAGACCCGTTGGCCGCTGACCACATGGAAGGCATCGGCACAGTCTCCGGCGGCATAGATCGATGCCGTCGAGGTCCTCAGGCCCCGGTCCACGGCGATGGCGCCGGCCGGGCCCAGGTCCAGTCCGGCGGCGGCGGCCAGTTCGCTGTTGGGCCGTACGCCCATGGCCACCAGGACCATGTCGACCGACAGCCGCAGGTCGCCGGCGACGACGCGCAACCCGCCATCGTCCCGGTCGATCCGTTCCACGGTTCGGTCCATGTGCAGATCGACCCCGTTTTGCGCGAGACTCTGCGCCACCCGATCCGCCAATCCGCTTTCCAGCCAGGGCAGCAGCCGTGACCGCGGCTTGACCATGGCCACGGAGATGTCGCGACGGCGCAACGCCTCGGCCATCTCCATGGCGATGTAGCCCATGCCGAGAATCGCGACGCGTTTTACTACGTGTCGTCGCAAGAATTCCTTGATCGCCCGGCCGTCGGCCAGTCGTTTGAGGGCCATGACGCCCGGAAGGTCGACGCCCGGAAGGTCGGGCATCCTCGGCGAGGCGCCGGTGGCGATGAGCAGCCGGTCGAAGGAGACCTGGAAGTCGACGCCGTCCGCATCCCGTCCCAGAACCCGGGAACCGGCGACATCGACGACGGTCACCCGGTGGTGCAGTCGCACGTCGATGCCGTGCCTTCGGCGGAATTCCCCGGCCGTGCGCACCACCAGGTCATCCATGTCGCGCTGCGGATCGGCGATGTTGTAGGGCATGTTGCAGGCGCTGTAGGAGACGTCGCCGGTCTGTTCCAACACGGTCACCTCCATGTCCGGAACCAGTCGCCTGGCGCGACTGGCGGCGCTCATTCCGGCGGCATCCCCTCCCACGATCACGAAATGCATGGCCGTTTTCTCCCATTAAAAGTCCGTCGCCCCGGATCGCCCGTCCGATACCGGTGCCGTGGATTCAAAACTACGCCGACTTGTGCTACATACGATCTTCCGATCCGGTCCGCGCAAAGTGGGACGGAATCCGGCCGAACAGGGCCTTAGAAGACTATCGCAGGTATTTTCGTGACGTCAACACCCCAACTACTGGATGCCATCGCCCGTCAGCTGCCCGAAGCCCTGCTGGCGGATCGGATCCCGGCCCGCAAGACCCTCCAACGCCTCCGGCATCAATACCGGCAAGGGAAGACCGACGGCCGTTACGCGGCCCAATGTGCCGCCCTGGCGGACCGGGTCTACGCATCGGCGGCGCTGCGCCGCCGGCGCCTGGAGAGCCGGCCCCGGTTGCGGCTCGATCCGGAGTTGCCCATCACGGCCCGGCAGCAAGAGATCGTCGCGGCGATCCAGGATCATCCGGTGGTCATCGTGGCCGGCGAAACCGGTTCGGGCAAGACCACGCAACTTCCCAAGCTGTGCCTGCTCGCCGGACGCGGCGTCGACGGCGCCGTCGGCATCACCCAGCCGCGGCGCATCGCGGCCACATCGGTGAGTCGTCGCATCGCCCAGGAACTTGGAGAAGAACCCGGCCGAACCGTCGGGTACAAAATCCGCTTTCACGAAGCCCTCGGCCCCGAGACCCGCATCAAGGTCATGACCGACGGGGTTTTGCTGGCCGAGACCCACCACGATCCCTTCCTCAACCACTACGACACCCTGATCGTGGACGAAGCCCATGAACGCAGCCTCAACATCGATTTTATCCTGGGCATCCTCAAACGACTGCTGCCGCGGCGCAGGGACCTGAAGGTGATCATCACCTCGGCCACCATCGACACGGACAAATTTGCCGCCGCCTTCGGTTCGGCGCCGGTGATCGAAGTGTCCGGGCGCATGTACCCGGTGGAGACCCGCTACACCGAAACGGATGACGAAGAGAGCACCCCCGTGGAACTGGCCGTCCAGGCGGTGGGCCGGCTGGAGCGCGAACGCAGGTTCGGCGACATCCTGATCTTCATGCCCACGGAACAGGACATCCGCGACACCTGCGATGCCCTGGAGGGAAGGCGCAAGGCCGGCACCGACGTCATTCCCCTGTTCGCCCGGCTGACGGCCGCCGAACAGCAGAAGGTGTTCCAGCGCGGCAATGCGCGGCGGATCATCGTGGCCACCAACGTGGCCGAAACCTCCATCACCATTCCGGGCATCCAATATGTCATCGACACCGGGCTGGCGCGCATTTCCCAATACGCCCCGCGCACGCGGACCACGACACTGCCGGTGCGGCCCATCGCCAGGAGCAGCGCCGACCAGCGCCAGGGGCGCTGCGGCCGCGTGGCCAACGGCATCTGCATCCGCCTGTACAGCCAGGAAGACTACGAAAACCGCCCCCGCTTCACGGTTCCGGAGATCCTGCGCGCCAATCTGGCCGAAGTGATCCTGCGCATGATCGCCCTGGGGCTGGGCGATGCGGAAGACTTTCCCTTCATCGACCCGCCGGCCCAGCGCAGCATCCAGGACGGCTATCAATTGCTATTGGAACTGGGGGCGATCTCGTCGCGCCGGAAAGTCACCCCGCGTTCCGGTCGCCACCGCCTCACCGCCAAGGGGCGCCTCATGGCCCAATTGCCCCTGGATCCCCGGTTGGCCTGCATGCTCATCGAGGCCCGCAACCGCGACTGCCTGGACGATATGGCCATCATCTGCTCCGCCCTGAGCATCCAGGACCCCCGGGAGCGCCCGGCCTTGCGGCAGGCCGAAGCAGACCAGGCCCAAGCCGATTTCATCCTCCCGGCGTCGGATTTCGTCACCCTCCTGCGCATCTGGCATAAATTCCAGGACATCGTCCACAGGCGCAAGAGCTGGGGCCAGGTCAAACTATTCTGCCGCGACCGTTTCCTCTCCTTCCGGCGCATGCAGGAGTGGAAGGACATCTACCGGCAGATCCTGAGGAAGCTGGCCGAGCATGATATCCATCCCCAGTCGCCTTCCCGGCCGCCGGAGGCCGGGGCCTGCACCCTGGACGATCCCTGGTATGCATCCGTGCACCAATCGATTTTGCATGGTTTCCTCTCCAACATCGCACTGAAAAAAGAGAAGCAGATCTACCAGGCGTCCCACAACCGGCAGGTAATGCTCTTTCCCGGCTCGGGCCTGTTCAAGACGCCGCCGCTTTGGCTGGTGGCCGCCGAAATGGTGGAAACCTCCCGGCTGTTCGCCCGCTGCGCGGCCATGATCTCACCGGACTGGCTGGAGCCCGTGGGGGGGCGACAGTGCAAGTCCACCTATCTCGACCCGCATTGGGAGCGCAACCAGGGACGGGTGGTGGCCACCGAGCAGGTGACCCTCTTCGGCCTGATCATCGCACGCCGGCCCCGGCCCTATGGACCGGCCCATCCGGAAGAAGCCACGGAGATTTTCATCCGCAGCGCCCTCCTGGAGGGCGACGTCCGCCGTGCCCTTCCGTTTATGGAACACAATCAAAATATGCTGGACGCCGTGGAGGAGATGGAAGACCGCCTGCGCCGCAGGGACCTGCGCGTGGACGATCAGGTGCTGATGGAATTCTACCGGCGGCGGCTGGGCCGGATCTACGATCTGCGGACGTTGGAGCACCGTATCCGCAAGGCCGGCGGAGACGGATTCCTGCGCCTGGAAGAGGACGACCTGCTGCGCAGCCGGCCGGACCGCGGGGAGCTCGACCAATTTCCCGACCATATCGCCGTCAACCGGCAGCGCATCGCCTGCGAGTATCGCTTCGCGCCGGGGGAACCCGAAGACGGCGTCACCGCCCGGGTGCCGGCCGCCATCAGCGGCAGTATCGACGCGGCGACATTCGACTGGCTCGTCCCCGGCCTGTTGAAGGAGAAAATCACCACCCTGATCAAGGGGCTGCCCAAGGAATATCGCAGGCGGCTGGTCCCCCTGTCCGACACCGTGGAAATCATCGCCACCGAATTGCCCGCCTCGCGCGATACCGGACTGACCAACGCCCTGGGGCGGTTCATCCACCGCCGTTTCGGCATCCGGATACCGGCCACGGCCTGGGACGCCGACCAACTTCCGGAGCACCTGCGCATGCGCATCGTCCTGACCGACGAAAAGGACCGTGAACTCAAGAGCGGCCGCGATGCGTCCATTCTCACCGAAACCGTGGCGCAATCTTCCACCGCCGTGGATTTCGAATCGATTCGACGAAAATGGGAGCGCCCCGTAACATCCTGGGATTTCGGCGACCTGCCGGACAGCCTGGAACTCGAAGACCCTGCCGGGACCGGCCGGACCGTGTTTCCGGCCCTCGAATCACGCGACGACCGCATCCTGCTTACCGTGTTCGAGCGCAAGAACCAGGCGGAGAATGCCCATCCCCAAGGGGTCCGGGCCCTCTACTGCCGGCGCTTTCAGGCGGACATCCGGTTTCTGGCGAAAAACCTGCAACTGCCGGCGGAATGCGACGCCGCCAGCCGCTACTTCGGCGGCCGCCAGGACCTGGACCGGCAGTTGTGCCGGCGGGTGCTGGACGATCTCTTCCTGAAACCCGATCGCCGGGCGGATATCTTTCACGCCCGGGCCGAGCAGTTGGAACGCGAGGGCATCGCCGGCCGGGGCCGGACCAAACGACGGCGGGTCATCGACCTGCTGGCCACTTACGTGGACCTGCGCCTCCAATTGTACGCGGGGAAGAAAAAACATGCCGTCCAGCAACCGGTGCAGACTTTCCTGGATGAACTCGAAGCCCAGTTGAATCGCCTGGTGCCCAAGAATTTTATCCAGCTCTACGACGACGAACGGTTGCAGCGGCTGCTGCGCTACCTGCAGGCCGTCGCCCTGCGGGCCGAACGGGGATTGGTGAACCTGGACAAGGACCGCCTCAAGGCCGCCCGCATCGCCCCCTTCGAAGCCAGGATGGAAGCCATGGTGGCCGCCCTCACTCCCCGGTGCAGCCGGGAAAAGCGCCGGGCCATCGAAGAATTCTTCTGGCTTCTAGAAGAGTATCGGATATCGGTCTTCGCCCAGGAGATCAAGACCGCCCAACCGGTTTCGGCCAAACGGCTTGAAAAGCAGCTCCAAACCATCGACACCCTCGCCTGACCGCCGCCGGCCTCACCGAGCATGCAACCGAAGCATATCGAAGAAAGACCCTATCGTTGAAGAAGTCGGAGGGCTTCAGAGCCAGGGCGCCTGGGGTGACGTCCTAGTTAGTTAACTGAGGGATCGGGCAGTTTTCTTTGTTTTTGGGATAAGCCGGAGGAAAAACTCCCCGACCCCCCAGCTAACTGCGACCCCCCCGGCAACCCGGGATCTGGAAACCTACGGCTTTTGCAGCGGTGGGGTCAGACCGGATTCCTTGTAGTATTTCATGGCGCCCGGATGGATCGGCGCGGAGAGGCCCTGCAGCATGCCTTCCCTGGTGAGCACGGCGTAGGCCGGATGCATCTTCTTGAATTCCTCGAAATTGTCGAAGACTTCCTTGGCCACGGCGTACACTACTTCTTCCGACACCTTGGCGGAGGTGACCAGGGTCGCTTTCACGCCGAATGTCGGCACGTCGACGTGATTTACGGCGCCGGGGTAGAGTCCCACCGGCACGTAGGACCTGGCGTAATAGGGGTATTCGGCCAGCAGGCGGTCGATGCCCTTGATGGAGACGAACCGCACCTTGCGGGCACCGGACGTGGCCTCCCGGATGGCTCCGCTGGGGTGGCCGACAGTGTAGAAGAAGGCATCGATGAGACCATCCTGGAGCAGCGCCGGTGCCTCGGCCGCCTTGACGTCCTCCGTTTTCAGGTCGGTCTCGTAGTCGAGACCCACGGTCTCCAAGGCGTCGATGGAATTCTGCCGTTGCCCGGACCCGGGATAGCCGATATTGACACGCTTGCCCTTCAGATCGGTGATCTCCTCGATACCGGCATCCACCGCGGCCACCAGGGTAACCGACTCGGGATGGATGCTGAACACCGCCCGCAATTCGGTCTGCGGCCC
Source organism: Desulfobacteraceae bacterium (assembly GCA_050288425.1). Classification (GTDB taxonomy): domain Bacteria; phylum Desulfobacterota; class Desulfobacteria; order Desulfobacterales; family Desulfosarcinaceae; genus JARRKU01. The sequence goes on from JBNKDU010000101.1 coordinate 34,103, forward strand.
CTTGTCTTTCCATTCGGCGAGGCCCTTGATGGCCTGGTACTGGCGGTCCGATTGAACCACGCCGAAATCCAGGTCGCCGTCCAGGACGGCATTGACATTGAATACCGATCCCTCGGTGGCTTCCACGGCACAACGCAGGTTGTAGACATTGCGCTTCTTGTTGACGATCTTGGCGATGGCACCGCCGGTGGGGTAATAGACGCCGGTGATACCGCCCGTGCCGATGGTGACATACTGGGTCTTGGTCGGTACCCGGACGGCTTGTTTCCCCGCACCGGCCGGAGTTTTTTCTTCTCCGCCCCCCCCACAGGCCGCCAGGAAGAAGGCCGTCAACAGGACCCATCGAACCGCACCCGTCTTTCTCATCGCCACCTCCGCAATCTAAATTTTCGACTACATCAATACGTCCCGTCCGGGTCGTCAGGAAACATCTTCGACCTCTGTTGCGGCCAAATTGACAGATCGAGGAGGGAATCCTATAAGGCAGAGGCAGAAGGAGGTTTAGAGCAGATTGAGAAAATGGTGCAACGGAATCGGAGCGCACGGCACCCGCCAGGCCTGCTGAAACTGAGACGGAAATTCAATTCCACTCGCCGTTGGAGTGGTCGAGTCAATATGATGAATTATTTCACCTAACTGAAGACCTGCCAAGTATTGCCCATGAGCCGCCGATTGTCAACCGGAGAAGAAAAGACGCCTGAAGCGACGAAAGTTTCCGTCATCCTGCCCACCTATAACCGGGCGGCCACCCTGCCCAGGGCCATCGATTCGGTGCTCGGACAGACCTATCCCTTTTTCGAACTGTGGGTCGTGGACGACGGCTCCACCGACGAAACGCCCGCCATGCTGGCATCCTACGGCCCCTCCATCCGCACCCTGCGCCAGGCCAACCGAGGGGTCAGCAGCGCGCGCAATCAGGGCATCCGGTCTTCCGGCGGCGAGTTGATCGCTTTCCTGGATTCGGATGACTATTGGCTGCCCGAAAAACTGGAGCGCCAGTTGGCCCGGTTCCAGAACGATCCACATTTGCAGATCTGCCAGGCCGAAGAGATGTGGGTCCGCAACGGCGTGCGGGTCAATCCGGGCCGGAGGCACCGGAAGCATGCCGGCATGATCTTCGAAAAGACCCTGCCGTTGTGCCTGATCAGCCCCTCGGCGGTGATGGTGCGCCGAACCCTGCTGGACGAGGTGGGCTTGTTCGACGAAAGCCTGCCGGCCTGCGAAGATTACGACTTGTGGCTGCGCATCTCCTGGAAGTATCCGGTGGACCTCATCGACACCCCCCTGATCGTCAAAACCGGCGGGCACCCCGACCAGCTTTCACAGATGGCGGAGTTGGACAAGTACCGGATCAAATCCTTGGTCAAGATATTGGACCGGGGCGACCTGTCCGTGCAGCAGCGCCGGGCGGCCAGGGCGATGCTGGCCCGGAAGTGCGCCATCTATGCCGGTGGCTGCCGCAAGCGCGGCAGATTCGAAGATGCCGCCTACTACGAGGCCCTGCCGTCGAAATACGGTCATTAGGATCTGCGCAAAGGTCGGGGGTTTTTGTGCAGGGGAGGTGCGCGGAAATTCGTGACATCCGGGTTCAGTCGCCGGATGGAGACATGCCGATACCGTACACCTCCGTCCCGCACCCGGGGCAACGCCCCTCTTCGATGTGATTTTCCAAAATGGCGAAGCCGCTGCGCCGGATCAAAACGGCCTGGCAATGGTGACAAAAGGTGTTCTGCCCCTCCTCACCGGGGACGTTGCCGACATAGACGTATCGCAGGCCGGCCTGGCGACCGATCTCGTACGCCGCCTGCAGGCTGGCCAGGGGGGTGGGTCCGCGATCGGTCATCCGGTAGGTGGGATGGAAGCGGCTGATATGCCAGGGCGTTTCCGGTCCCAGATCCGCGACGATAAAACCGGCGAGCCGTCGGAGTTCCCCGGCCGAATCGTTGAGGTCCGGGATCAGCAGGGTGGTCACCTCCACCAGGACGCCCGACGCCTTCATGCGCTTCAGCGTCTCCAGCACCGGATCCAGCCTGGCGCCGCAATAGCGCTTGTAGAAATCGTCGCTGAAGGCCTTGAGGTCCACGTTGGCCCCATCCAGGAAAGGCGCCGCCATTTCCAGCGCGCCGCGGCTCATGTACCCATTGGTCACGAACACGTTCTTCAGGCCCCGGTCCCGGGCGAGCCGGGCGCAATCCAGGGCGAATTCGAAAAAGACCGTCGGTTCGGTATAGGTATAGGCGATGGACCTGCATTGACGGGCGACGGCGTCGGCCACCACCTCCCCGGCACCGCACAGGGTGCCCGCCAGGCCGCCGGGACGGTCGTGGGGATACTGGGCGATATCGGCGTTCTGGCAGAAACGGCATTTGAAGTTGCATCCCACCGTGGCGATGGAGTACGAGCGGCTCCCCGGCAGCAGGTGAAAAAGGGGCTTCTTTTCGATGGGGTCCACATGACGGGCCAC
>JBNKDU010000102.1:0-4995 GCA_050288425.1 Desulfobacteraceae bacterium
CCGAAATGCTCGCATGGATGCGCAAAGCCGGCTGCGTCCAGATCAGCTTCGGCGTCGAGAGCGGTTCCCCGGAGATCCGGCGGCTGTTCTGCAAGGACATCCGCCAAGCGCAGATCGAGCGTGCCTTCTCCCTGTGCGTGGCCCACGGGATCCTGGCCCGGGCCTACTTCATCTACGGCGCCCCGGGGGAGACCTGGCAGACCATCGGGCAGACCCTGGAACTGATCCGGCGCATCCGCCCCCTGAGCGCGATCTTCTATATCCTCGATATCTTCCCCGGAACGGCCCTCTATGAAGAGTACAAGGCCCGCACCGGCGCCGACGACGATATCTGGCTGGCGCGCAGGGAAGACATCCTCTACTTCGAGACCGACGACGCCCTGGACCGGGAGACCATCCTCGCCTTCGGCCGCAGGCTGCGCGAAACGTTTCACCAGTGGTTGCCTGAATTTGCCCGAGGAATCGAGTTGAAGGACGACCCCGGGCTGTCGGCGCCGCAGGCCGATTTCCTTTCCCGGCTGGGCCTGACGTTCAGCCACGGAGACTACGCCGGCCTGGAGACCACCCCCACCGCGCGGCAGACGGCGATGCACCTGTTCCAACGCGCGTTGGACCTGGTTCCCGATCACCGCGCCTTCTGGGGGCTGGCCCTGGTGCAGCAGGCAGACGACTTGGACGCGGCCGTGGAGACCCTCCGGCGCGGGTTGGAACACCATCCGGGCAGCCCGGATCTCAATATCTGCCTGGGCGCGGCTTACGCCAGCCAGGGGCTTGCGGACCGGGCCCTGGTCCACCTGCTGCCCTTCGATACCCATCCCGACGCCATCGCGCACATCGTCCGCTGTTACCGGGACCTGGGCGATGCCAAGCGGGCCGGGACCTACGCGGCCCGCCGGACTTAGGGCTCGCACAAAAAAAAATCTACATTTCCAGTCACCGATGCGCCCTTCCTGGCTGTGTTGCCCACGCGCAGGAGTATCTCGATCATCCTGCGCGTGGCGCCGAGTCAGGCAGGCGCCGCGGCACCCGAAAATGTAGATTGATTTGTGCGGCAACCCTCAGTGAATCAGGTTGGCGCCTTTTTCGGTAAGTTTCAAGGTGGGAATCGGCCCCTTCTCGAACTTGAGAAATCCTTTGGCCGCCAATTGCCGCATCGCCTTATCGAAATCCTGGCGTTCGAAGAAATCGAGGACCGGAAGATATTCGTCTTCCAGCCACTCGTGGGGCAGTGCATCGTCTGCCTCACCGTCCATGATCCTGAACTGGTCGAGGATCTCCTTCTTGATCGTCTTGATATCTCTGCTCATCGCAAACCTTTTGCATCGGTTGTTTCTATGAATCGGTTGTTAAACCGCGCCGTTACCGGAGCAATAAACCTATCCATAATAACGCTCTTTGGTCGGATCACAAGGGGGGCGGTTACAAAAAAAAGAGGCCGCGTCGGCGGACGGTTGAGATGGGGCCGAAGGCTTTTCCCATGGGCCCTAAAGCGAGCCTTTGAGCCCGATCTCCTCGGCCACCGAGCGCATGCCCTGGATGGTTTCCTCGATCAGGGCGGTGCGGTCCATTCCCAGCATTTCGGCGCCGCGGTCGATGATGGAGCGGTCCACGCCGGCGGCGAAGCGTTTGTCCTTCCATTTTTTCTTGACCGATTTGGGGGTCAGGTCGAGGACGCTTTTGCTGGGCCGTACCAGCGCCGAGGTGGCCACCAGGCCGGTGAGTTCGTCGATGGCGTAGAGCACCATCTCCAAATCGGATTCCGGTTTCACATCCGAGCAGATTCCCCAGCCATGGCTCACCACCGCGCGGATGTAATCCGCCGGCCAAAGGTTCTGCTCCAGGATCTCGGCGGTCTTGGCGCAGTGCCGGTCGGGGAACTGCTCATAGTCCAGGTCGTGGACCAGGCCGATGACGCCCCATTTTTCCTCGTCCCCGCCGCGCCGCCGGGCAAAATGGCGCATGACCCCCTCCACGGCCAGGGCATGCCGGATCAGGCTGTCGCTTTGATTGTATTGTTTCAGCAGGGCCAGGGCTTCTTCGCGGGTGGGGGCGGTCATGGGCGTCACTCCTCGGTTCACCGGCTACGGGGGAATTATGGTTGCGGCATTCTGCCGATGCATGGAAGTCGGTCGAGCAAAGAGCGGGCGTATCGCGGTTCACCCGCTAGCCTTCATCTTCCCGGTAGCGCCGCTGGATGACCCGCAGGAACTCATAGCGGCTGAAGAAGATCTCCACCAGTTCGGGGTCGAAATGGCCGCCGGCGCTCTGTTCGATCTGGGTGCGGATCGTGATTTCGTCCCAGGGCTCCTTGTAGCTGCGCCTGGAACTCAATGCGTCGAAGACGTCGGCCAGGGCCACGATCCGGCCGAAGAGCGGGATTTCGGTGCCCTGCTTGCCCCGCGGCTGGCCGTTGGGCAGGCGAAACCCCTCCATGGGCCGTCCGGTTTTGTAGTCCACATGGCCGGGGTAGCCATTGCCGTCCCAACGTTCGTGGTGGGTGAGGGCCACGATTCCGGCCGCCTCGTCGAAGTCCGACTGGCGGTTCTGGAACAGGCGCGCGCCCTGGATGGTGTGTTGCTTCATCACTTCGTATTCGTCCTGGTTCAGACGCGCGGGCTTTTTGAGGATCAGGTCCGAGGTGGCCACCTTGCCCACGTCGTGCAGCATGGCCGCCATGCGCAGGATATCGCGGGTCTTGTCGATCTCCCGGGCATCCAGGTCGCGCTTGCGGGCCCATTGTTCGTAGATCTCCACGGAAAAACCGGCCACGCGGTTGACGTGGGCGCCCGTTTCCTTGGGGTCCCGCATCTCGGCCATGCGGATCATGCGCAGAATCAGTGCGCGGGTCATCTGGGCCCGCTCCAGGGCCACCGCCGCCACGCCGGCGAAATGGCGCATCATCTTTTCATCGGTATTGTCGAACTTGATGATTTTGCCCGACTGGTCCTGGGGGTTGATGATCTGCAGGATTCCCAGGATCTGGCGGCTGCTGTTCTGCAAGGGGATGGTCAACGCCGACTGGGTCCGGTACCCCACGGCCTCGTCGAATTTCTTGCTGAAACTGTACGGCAGGGTCACGTCGAGAAGGTATGCATCGACGATATTGAGGGACTTGCCGGTGGCGGCCACGTAGCCGGCGATACTCTTCTCGTCTATGGGCACCTTGAAGGTGGAGTAGATCAGCTTTTCGCCCTGGGGCAGCTTGCGCTGCAGGGTATCGTTCTGGGTGTAGGCGAAATGCAGCCACCTGCCCTCGCGGATGTAGATGGAACCCGCGTCGGCATTGGAAAACTGGCGGGCCCGCAGCAGCACCCGTTCCATGAGAATGTCCAGGTCGTTGATGCGACTCAGCTCGATTCCCAGTTTGGTCAGGCTGTCCAGTTTCTCTTGTTCGCTCAGCATCGCGTTTCCTCGGCTGCACCGTGTCCAGATGGCCTGGGTGGCCGCGGGTTTACAAATACCAGCCTAGCCACGCCGCGGTATGCCGTCAAGCCTCAATCGTCCATGGATTGCCCCCACGGCAACGGTTGCGGCCGTTCCGACGAGAGGGCGCTACTTGCAGGTGAAGGGATAAAAATGGTGGAAACAATAGCCCTGGGGATCGCTGTACATGATTTCCGTTTCCGCCATGCAATTGCCGATGGCCTCCCGGGAAACGTCTTCATAGTCCTGGCGCTGTTCTTCCTCGGTCTTGCAGGCCAGGCAGATGGGTTTGTGGTCGTAGACCGATAAAATGCGTTTATCCTTGGGTTTCAACCCGCTCTCGCAGCGGGAGCAGGTGATCGCACAAGACAATGCTTCTTGCCATTGATCCATAGATACCATCCTTTCCATGCACCGGCCGGCCAATGGGTATCCACACCCAATTTTCGTTCAACCGGCGGAATGACGCGGGCTCAGGGTCGCTTGCACTCGTATTTCCGTGTTGAAGCATGCATCAATCATAAATCCGATTGATTGTAACGCAACGGCGGTTATGTTACCTCTTAGCGCGACATGAATCAAGAGCGGTGCTCGTCCCCGGGGCCGCCAGTTTTACAAGGGAAGTGACCCCATCGGCATGTGCAATCCTTTCTCGGATACAGGAACCGCCCCATGACCCTGGTCAACGTGGGCGCCATCGCCGTGGCCCTGGCCATGGATGCATTCGCCGTGGCCATCGCCACCGGTGTCTGCCTGGGGAAAATTCACTGGCGCCAGAACTTCCGCCTGGCCTGGCATTTCGGGTTCTTTCAGGCCATGATGCCCGTGGCCGGCTGGGCCGCCGGACTGACCGTCCGCGACCTGATCGCCAGCGTGGACCACTGGATCGCCTTCGGATTACTGGTCTTCGTGGCCCAGGGCATGTTGCGCGAGGCTTTCCGGCGGGACGATTCGTGCGAACCGGTCAAGGATCCCACCCGGGGCATGACCATGGTGATGCTCTCGGTGGCCACCAGCCTGGACGCCCTGGCCGTGGGCCTGAGCCTATCCATCGTCAAAGTTTCCATCTGGATCCCGGCCGTGGTCATCGGTATCGTGGCCGCCGCCTTCACCACCGTGGGCCTGCACCTGGGCAAGCGCATCTCCCGGGGCGCCCGCCTCCGCTCCCTGGCCGACGCTCTGGGCGGCACCGTGCTGATCCTCATCGGAATCAACATCCTCAGAGAACACGGCGTGTTCGCCAATATCTTCTAGAATGAATTAATTTGAAATCACCGGGCCGGGAGCGTCGCGGCCCCGAAAAGCTCTCATCCTCCGGCGTCGGCTATGGGAGATAAATTTTCGCGGTTATCCGGAATGCTCAAGTTGCATGTAACTGCAGGTCTTTTGCTGCTATTTCAAATAGTCAAATCGTTGAATCGTCGAATGGTCAAATGGGGAAAGGCATTTTGCCTTATTCAATATTGCTGCAATATTTATATGATAGAATTCCACTACCGATTTGACCATTCGACGATTTGCCCAATCAACTTTGCATAATCGGCACAGATTCGGGCTGCCTTCCAGCCAGCT
>JBNKDU010000103.1:0-10717 GCA_050288425.1 Desulfobacteraceae bacterium
CCGGTGATCCTGCCGGAAGAAGAAATGGTCAATGTCATCCGTAAGTTCGCGACCTACGGCCGGAAAGGGTAGTCAGCCCTGACGTTGCATAAAATAGATGGCAAAAATGCTTTTGCAACGACAGGGTAATCATGTCAATGCTTTGAATTCTTATGCGGGCGGTTGCGAACGCCCGCCTTGCCGGACTCTTTTCTTTCGGCACCAAAGGCCGGCGATGCATCGTGCCGGAAACCGGGCCGGCACGCATGTGTGCCGGCCCAGTTGTGTGTCATGTCTTCCCTCCGCGAAATCCTTCCGTACGCCCGCCGGTCGCCGCTTACTTCACAACTACTTATTATTATGTGTTTTATTAAATCCCGGAAGGTCCCTGCCGGAATGATTCGCGCCCCGATACAGATGGTATGGATATTGCTGATAGTAAAGCAGAACAAACTGGAATCATATTGATCCTGGCATTCGGTCAACGGGAATGCTCCCCGTAGGTACATTCCGCCCATTCGTAATGCTCCTCTTGAAGACTGCTCCTGCCTCGATATGAACAGCCGGATAACCCTGGATGTTCTGTACTTCTGCCAGGCCAAGTACCACAGGCGTAAGTGTTCCAGAAAGTATTGTCCGAAATTGAAAACCGATGCCCGGCTACGCCGGACGGCAACATCGTAGCAATTCAGGCGGTGTCTGCCCATGGACAAGTCTTGGCCGACGCAAGCACGAGAATACCCCTTGCGATCGGCCGATACGAACCATCGCATCGGTGTTGACACACGGCCGGAAAGGAGGTGGCGGGCCGTTGCCGGTGACAGAATCATAATGCTTCAGCCAAAAAAGTAAAAAGGAGAGGAATTTATGAAAAGCATGTTTTTTCACAATGGGAGAAGACCCGGCAGCTTGATGCGCTGCCTGGTGGCGGCCCTGAGCCTGGTCATGACCTTTATCACGGTGATACCGGCTCTGGCTGCCCCGGGCGACACGGTGGAGACGCTGGCACAGCCCTTCGAGCTTCCGGTGGAAATCGAAGTCGAGCTCGGGCCGGCGTCCCTGAAACAGGCGCCGCTTTGGAAGGAGTTGATCCAGCTGTTGAGAGAGCCGGATCTGGCGCCCATCGAAGGCACGGCCTTTGGACCATCGGCCGTGGAACGGCGACCGGGATTCGGGGCCACCATGCCGCCGCTCAATGTCTGGCCGCTGAACTATAATTTCTTGACCAGTCAGCCCCTGCGGCTGCGCACCTCCGACGGGGGGATCAGCTGGGACCAACCGGGACCGCTGTTTCACCCCGATGGAACGGCCGGAGGCCCGGTGGCGGTGGATGCCAATAATGTTCCCACCGAATTATTGGAAGTCGTCGGCCACATGGTAGCCTGCCCGGACAACGGCGCCTACCAGGCGGCGGTGATCCCCGTAGACTTCTGTACCGGCAAACCCGAGGGAAGCCTGGTCATCTATAATCCCTCCGAAAGTTCCGACATCCCGCCCAACGGAACGGTGGTGGCGGTGGCGGCCGTCGTCGATGGTGTTCTCCAGGAACTGGCCGGCGTGAGCACCACGGAGACCGAGGACATCGACGATCTCGAAATCCCGATCAACGAGGAGGATTTCTACCGCGACCCGGCCGATACCCAGGGGATCCCCGCGCCGCTGCAAGCGTACATCGGACGTCCCGCGGCCGAGGTAATGGGCAAGGCCCTCTTCTGGGACATGCAGGTGGGCAGCGACGCCGTACAGTCCTGCGGCACCTGCCACTTCAATGCCGGCGCCGACAGCCGGACCCGGAATCAACTCAACCCCAACCATCTGGGCGGGGACAACACCCTGCAAGTCCGGGGACCCAATGAAGATGTGGTGCCTGCGGACTTCCCCTTCCACAAGCTGGCCGACCCCAACCTTCCCGGCGAACCACTCCTGAATCCGGCCAACGTGGTCAGCGATGCCAACGACGTCATGTCTTCCATGGGCGTCCGGTTCCGCCAGTTCGTCGACATCCCGATCCCCGGACCTTTGGCCTTCGGCCCGCCGGTCAACGGCGTGCGCTCCCTGCGGCCGGATATCGGCATCCCCGCACCCGATCCCATTCCGGTGTTTCAGGGTCTGCGCCGGGTGGAACCCCGCAATACGCCCACCATGCATTCGGCGGCGTTCAATTTCGACAATTTCTGGGATGGACGCGCCCGCTTCGCCTTCAACGGCGGCAGTGTCTTCGGCCAGTCCGACCCCACGGCCCACATCTTCATCAACCCGAATCTTGCCGTCGGCGGCAACGGTCCATTGGTGGGTGCCACCAACGGCGACATCCGCCCCGAACTGGTCAACGAGAATCCGGATATGGCCGATCAACCCGTTCGGATCAAGTTCTCCAGCCTCGCCTCTCAGGCCGTCGGTCCGCCGCTGTCCGAATTCGAGATGTCCTTTCTCGGACGCAGTTGGGCCAAGATCGGCAAGAAACTGCTCCAGGGCGAGCCCAACAGCCAGACCTTCGGCAACGGTGCCCCGCAGGAGCTGGGAACCAACCGCGCCAACGCGGTGGTGCCCCTGGCGAACCAGCTGGTGGCCACCGACGACAGCCGCCTGGGCCCCTTCTCCAACCAGGGCGGATCGGTCTGCCAGGACCTCGGCCGGCCCACGGCCGTCGGCAAACCGGGGCTCTGTATTGCCTACGGCGACCTGACCCGGCTTACCTTCGCCCGGCAGTTCTGGAACCGGAACAACCGTCACCTGAACGGCGCTCCCGATCCGAACGACCCGTTCGACGGCTACTCCCTGGCGGTGGCCAACGGTGCGGCCAATGCCGCCGACCGCAACCAGTTCCGACAGATCGAAGCCAACTTCAGCCTCTTCTTCGCATTGGCGGCCCAGGCTTACGAGGAGCTCCTGATTCCCGATGACACTCCATTCGACCGGTTCATGGACGCCAACCCGCTGGCGGCCAACGGCGTCGGTCAACCCGGCGAGCAACGGGTATTGTTTCCGACCCTGATCCCGGGGCTGGTCGGTACCCTGACCATGATCCCCGACGACCCGACCACCGCCGAGTATGACGGCTTCGGTCCGGAAGAACTTTACGGATTCGATGTCTTCGCCGCCGGCAACCTGACGGCCGCCCTGCCCGTGGGGACATCGCGAAACCCGGACGGCTTCGGCTCCAATCCCTTCACCCGGCACGCGCGCTGCTCCCTGTGCCATGCCGGCCCGGAGCAGACCGACCACAGCATCAACTTCGCCCACGGCCTGATCAAGGGCGACGCGGAATTCGAATTTCCATCGCCGCCGTTGACCGGAGACACCTTTATCGGAGCCGACGGTACCGTGATCGAGATTCCGACACCTGAGCCCCCCGGGCCCATCGCCACCGTCCCCGGCCTGGTTCTGGCCGAGGAAGTCGAGGAGACCGCCCAGGACGTGGTCGAACTCGAACCCCGCAACATGGCCATGACGGATGATCCGGCCACCCCGTATGACGATGCCATCATCGCCGCCCAAAGCGACTTCGCCTTCGGCGACCAGGGCATCTACAACGTCGCCGTGCGCCCCATTGCGGATGATCTCGGCCGCGGCGACGTCGACCCCTTCGGCTGGCCGCTTTCCATGTCGGCCCTGGCCATGAAGAACGTCGGCGGGCAGGATTACGAGCCCTTCGATGATCCGCTCCATCCCGGAACGGGCCCGATGATCGCATTCGATCCGGCGCTGGGTCCGGGCGGCGGACTGTACGAAGAAACCGGAGGAGGTTTTTTCTTCCCGGATTCCACATACACCCTCCAATCCATCAACCCGGGTCTGGAGAAAACCCCGATGGAACCTCAACTGCCGGCCTACATGGCACCCTGGATCAGCGATCTCCCGGCCGGGGAACTGCATCCGCAGATCGACGAGTTGGGCTTCATCGTCAATACCGTCACCTTCCCCAACGGCGGGCCGGCCCTGGAGTTCGCCGAAAATCTCTCCGCCACCGACCTGCACTGCGGACTCTACGATCCGACCCTGTTCGGATTCGGTCCCCCGAACTTCGGATGGGGGGCGACCGATCCCGTGACCGGCGATCCCGTGAACGGGGTTTGCGCCAACAACCAGTCCGGCGTTCCGGGCAACATGGGCCTGGAGAATACGGCCGGCACCAACGATGCTCCGTTGCACGGCACGTGGGATGCCGATCCCTTGTTTGAAAACGGACCGAACCGCGTGGGCCGCAGGGGCGCCTTCAAGGCACCCCAGCTGCGCAACGTGGAACTCACCGGCCCCTACTTTCACACCGGAAGCTACCTGACCCTGCGCCAGGTGGTGGACTTCTACATGCGCGGCGGGGACTTTCCCGTCACCAATGCGGAAGGCCGCGATCAGCATATCGTGGACATCGAGATGCAGGCATTCGGTTTCGGGACCACCCGCGCCGAAGCCAACGGCGGACCCATTCCGGATGTACCGTTTGCCGATGCGCTGCCGGACACGGATTTTCAATTCGATCCCATGCCCGACACGGACCACAACCTGACGCCGGAATTCGCCACCCAGGAAGACGCCAAGGTCGCCCTGGTGAAGTTCCTGCTGTCCCTCACCGATCAGCGGGTGAGGTATGAACGGGCCCCGTTCGATCGTCCAGAGCTGTTCGTGCCCGTGGACGGGACCGCGCCGGATAACCTCGCCGGTCGGCTGGCCCTGCAAGTCGATCCGCGGTTCCGGCATCTACCGGCGGTAGGCGCCGGCGGCAACCCGAATCCGGTACCGGCCTTCCTGGGAATTTCCAGGACGCCGATTCCCGGTCCGAACAACGATCATTTCGATCAATAGCCGGTCTTGCATCGACGGCACCGGTATCACGCGAAGTAAACCATAAACCACTGGGGTCATCCCCTCTCCACCAGGGGAGGGGATGACCATGGAAGAGAAGATCACCCATCACCATGAAATTCTTATGCCTTCTTATCGTCGCCTTGATGATCGTCACCCTGACCGTTCCGGGGTTTGCTCCGGCCGATGAGCGGAGCCACATCACCCAGGCTGGAAGCAACAATTCGGCGGACATCGCCCAGGAAGGCGATCTGAACCAGGTGGACGAAATCCGTCAGGTGGGTAGTCAGAACGAGGCCCTGATCCGGCAATCCGGATTGGCAAACCAGGTCATCCTCGACCAGCAGGGCGGTATGAACCGTGCCGCAATTACCCAGGTCGGCATGTCCCATACCGCCTTCGTCACCCAGGGCGGCGACGGAAACTATTTGAACCTGTTTCAGAATGCCGCCGGAAACGAAGCCTATATCACCCAGGACAACGGCGCCAACCGGGCGGACGTCGCCCAGTTGGACGCCGGCAATTTTCTCGACCTGTGGCAAAAGGGGTCCGCCGCCGCCGGCATTGTCCAGGAGCACGGGACGTCCAGCCTGAACCTCAACGGCATGGCCGTCAGCGTGGACCATGGGAAGTTTCAGGGAATTCAGGTGACCCAGGAAGCCAACGGCCACAATACCGTAACCTTGCGTTGAACTTTGGCAAGACAAGAACAAGACAGGAGAAACGTCATGAAAAAGGTAGTCGTGCTGTTATCGGCAATCACCTTATTATTTCTCATAAGCAGTCCGGGCTGGTGTCAAAACGACGCCACCACCACCCAGGAAGGCAATGACAACGTTGCCATGCAGACCCAGCACATGAACAACGGAAACGCGAACACCGCCACCATCGATCAGGGGGTCTCGGGGAATCCGAGCGACGAGAACGTCGCCGAGCAGTTGCAAGGGGGCGACACCAACACCAACGATGCCGCCATCACCCAAGTGGGCACGGGACAAAACGTGGCCGGGCAGACCCAGCAGGGAATGGGCAACGGCAACGTCGCCGTCATCTCCCAGGACGGCCTGCAGAACGAGGCCGTGCAGGGCCAACAGGGAAATGGCAACTTGAATGATGCCACCATCGACCAGGTTGGTGAAGCGAACCAGGCCGGGCAGACCCAGCAAGGCAACGGAAATGCCAACGTTGCCAGCGTTCAGCAAAACGGGACCGGCAATTCGTCGGTACAGACCCAGCGTGGCGAACTTAACAGTAACACGGCCGGTATTTTGCAGATCGGCGATGCCAACACGGCCGACCAGACCCAGCAGGGCGGCGGCAACGCCAACTTTGCCGATATCACCCAGATCGGCAACACCAACACGGCCGTTCAGAACCAGCGCGGAGATGCCAATATCGCCAACCTGGCCGGCGCCACCCAGATCGGCAACGGCAACCAGGCAGACCAGACCCAGCAGGGCACCATGAACTTCAATAGCGCCCAGATCGATCAGCAGGGCGATGGCAACCTCGCGGAACAGAATCAGCAGGGCTCCTCGAATACGAATTCGGCCAACAGTGCACAGATCGGCAATGCCAATGATTCCTCACAGACCCAACGGGGAGAGGCCAATTTCAATACCGCCATCGTCAGCCAGAGCGGCATGGACAACCTGGCGCAACAGGCCCAGCAAGGCTCCGGAAACGGCAACACGGCCACCAGCATTCAGCTGGGAGAAGAAAACCTGGCCGTCCAGGACCAGTCGGGTTCCGGAAATATCAACACCGCGACCATCGTTCAAAGCGGCTCGCTGAACAATGCCTTCCAGACACAGGCCGGCAGCGGCATCGTCAATACGGCCACCATCTCACAAACCGGAATGGGCAATATCGCCACCCAAACCCAAAACTGATCCGGCGAACACCCTCGCCGCGGGAGGCGCCGGACTCCCGCGGCGAGAACGGAGCGATCACGATTGCGTACAATGAAGACAATGGCACTCGCGGTGTTGGTAATCCTGTTTTGTTCGACCCCCACACTCTTGGAGGGAGCGGATATGGAGATTGTCGGCCTGATCCTCAATCAGACCCGGACGCGGTTCGGGCAGGATTTCTATCGAGAGTTCTCGATGCATTGGGTATCCCCCCAGGAGGCCGGCAACTATAATATCCTGATCAAGGAACTTCCGGATCCCAGGTGGGGGAGCTTCATATGGATCTATGTAGACAATGCCGCGATCTTCAAAACCGTCATCGGCCGCCGCCCGGAAGAGATCGAGACCGCGGTGCAAAAGGGCATCCAGACCGTTCTGGCGCATCTGATCCGCCGGACCATCGATCCACAGGCCGCCCAGGACGGAGACCTCGCCGGTGACGGTTGGTAACTGACAGCAAATTCAAGGAGAGTGCGCCATGATGAAAATCGCATTATTGCTTTGCGGATTGATTTTGTTCGGCGGCGGCGTCTTCGCCACCGAACTCGTCTACGAGCCGATCAACCCCTCGTTCGGCGGCAATCCCATGAACGGCAATTTTCTGTTGAACCAGGCTGAAATGCAAAACGACCACAAGGACCCGGCGCTGAGCGACCGCAATGATCCGCTGGAGGACTTTCAACAGAGCCTGACACGCCAGATCCTGTACCGCCTGGCTTCCCAGATCGTGGACCAGGCCTTCGGTGAGTTCGGCGATGACCTGCAGGGCGGGCACTATGAATTCGGTAATTATATCATCGACGTAAATCCTGTGGAGGGCGAGAACATCACGGTCACCATCATCGACACGGCCACCGGCGGAACCACCAGCATCAATGTACCCAATGTCTTCTGATCCTCCGGCACCAGCGGCCTTCGATTGCCGGGGCGCATTCGCCCCCTCACAAAGGAGGAAAAGGTCCTCCACGGATTCTCTATAAGGAACAGCATGCCATGTTGACAAAGACACTTGTGCGCCGAGCCGTCCTGATGCTGGCGCTGATCATGATGGCGGGTTGTACCGGTCCGCGGATCAAGCCATCCAGCCCCGCGACCCTGGGATACCGCACCGCGGCTCACCGGGAACTGCTCTCCCTTCCGCCACCCAAAGGGAAAATCGTGGTGGCGGTTTACAACTTCCGGGATCAGACCGGACAATATAAGCCGCTGCCCAACGTCTCCTCGTTCTCCACGGCCGTCACCCAGGGGGCGACCTCCATGGTCATCGAGGCGTTGAAGGATTCGGGATGGTTCATCCCCGTGGAAAGGGAAGGTTTAAACAACCTGCTGACCGAGCGCAAGATCATCCGTGCCGGGAAGAACGGTGCGGAGAACAGTTCCGGGCTCCCCTCGCTGCTGAACGCCGCCATCATGCTGGAAGGTGGTATCGTGGCCTATGAAACCAATGTTTCCACGGGCGGCCTGGGGGCCAAGTACTTCGGAATCGGCGGATCGACACAATACCGCAAAGACCAGGTCACGGTGAACATGCGGGCGGTCAACGTCAACCAGGGAGAAATCATCAAGACCGTCTCCAGCACGAAGTCCATCTTGTCGGCCCAGGTCGATGTCGGCGTCTTCCGGTTCGTCAGTTTCAAACGGCTGCTGGAGGCCGAGGTGGGCTATACCACCAACGAACCGCCCCAGATGTGTGTCCTGGAGGCCATCCAGAAGGCGGTTTTGGCCATGATCGTCGAAGGGATCCTGGAAGGCAACTGGAAACTGCAGAATCCCGACGATATCCATGCTCCGGTGATCCAGCGATACCTTGCGAACCGGGACCGAAGGGTGGTCCTGGATGACAAGGAAGTGGCCATTCGGCCTCTGCCCGGACCGTCCCGGGAAACCGCCGGAATCTGGAATCGCCCGGCAGATCCATGATCATGAACCATTTTATCGAAACAGGACTTATCGTTTTGATGTCGAGCCTTCTACTTTTCATTGCCGAACCTGCGCTCGGCAGTGATGTCGACGCCCGGCTTTCGTTGACGCCGAATGCATCCGGCCTGCGGGTCGAGGCATTTTGTGTGGCCCGGGAAGACGGCCCCCTGCGGTACGAACTTCAGGCTTTCAAAACGGGTCGAGCGGGTAATTCGAAGGTATCTCAAGAAGGTCGTGTCTATCTCACGGCAGGAGAAGAAAAAAGCCTCTCCCTGCTGAAACTCGGTATCTCCGCGGAGGATGCCTACACCATACATTTGCGGGTTTACCGCGATGGCACCCAGGTGGCAGAAGCAACCGTCCGCCGGGACATGAATCCATGAGGTAATTATAAACCATGCCAGACCTACGACAGCCAATGAACGGGAACCGCACACCGCGCTGCGCGGCATTACGGGCAATCCTTCAACAATGTCTTCTGATCGTCCTCCTGGCCGGCGCCGCAGTCGCCTTCGGGCCGCGGACGGCCAGGGCCGCGGATCCGCAGATCGTCGCCCGGGTCAACGGTGCACCGGTCACACTGGACGAACTGCAGCGCCTACTGAATGACCCGTTGGAACAGGAACGGCTTCGCCGGGAATCCGGTACTCCGGCCCCGGACCGCCAGGCCCTTGTATCCCTGGCGCTGCAGGAATTGATTCACCGTCAATTGCTCCTCCAGGAGGCCGCCCGGCAAGAGTTCTCCGTAACGGAGGACGAAGTCGACCAGGCGCTGCAGACGCTGCGGAGCCGTTTCGATTCCCTGGAGGAGTTCGGACAGTGGATGCAGGCCCGTGGTCTCGACGATCACTCCCTGTTCGGTACTCTCCGCACCCAAATCCTGACAAAACGGGTATGGACGCTGCTGGTGGAGGATGTGCGTCTTTCCAGGGACGAGGCGGAGCAGTATTACACGGATCACAAAGATGAACTCAAGAGCGGGGAGACCATCCGCCTGCGGATCATCGCGGTCCGGGACGCAGAGACCGCCGAAGCGATCAAGGTTGCATTGCAGAAAGGCGTGCCGTTCTCTGATCTTGCCCGCAGGCGGTCGGTGGGCCGGCTCGCGGCCAAGGGCGGCGACACGGGCTGGATCGATCCCGGGACGCTCACACCGCAACTGCGACGGATCGTCCGCCGCATGAAACCCGGCGACATTGCCGGTCCCATGAACCCATCGGAGAACGACTTCCTTCTCGTCGGGTTGCAGAAAAGGCGATCCTTACAAGCCGAGAACCTGAGCGAGGCAATGCCCGAGATCCGGCGTCGGCTCCTGCCGGCAAAGCGCCGGCAAGCCGTCCGGACCTGGCTTGCGGAACAAATGGAACAAGCGAAGATCGAAGTATTGCTTTCCCCGGAGGAGTACGAAGGAGAGGGAGTGAAGGATCAAAGCGCAACGATAGAAACGGTTGGAATCGTCCGTAAGGGATGAGCTTCTCCAGAGTTGGAATTTCATATGGCCGGCACGGAGGCCGGCCCTACGCCTGAAGTGCCATTCAACGACCAGGGTAATGGTGCTCGAGGGTCAGGACGCCGTCACCGCCCCGTCCGCAATGGCATCGATCATTCCCAGACAATGAAAATGGTCTTCGTAGGGCGGGCCTCCGTGCCCGCCACGTTTGAAATTCGGCTCGTCGATAGATCTCCGAACCGGCTACGCCTACAGTGCCATTTAACGACCAGGGTATGGTGTTCGGGGGTCAGGACGCCGTCACCGCCCCGTCCGGAACGGCATCGATTCATTCCCACGCAATGAAAATGGTATTCGTAGGGCGAGCCTCCGTGCCCGCCACGTTTGAAATTCGGCCCGTCGATAGATCTCCGAACCGGCTACGCCTGCAGTGCAATTCAACGACCAGGTTGATGGTGTTCGAGGGGCAGGACGCCGTCACCGCCCTGTCCGGAATGGCATCGATCATCCTCACGCAATGAAATTGGTCTTCGTAGGGCGGGCCTCTGTGCCCGCCACGTTTGAAATTCGGCTCGTCGATAGATCTCCGAACCGGCCGGCGCGGAGGCCGGCCCTACAATCACATTTTCGCGAAGATCTCTTCGAAGAAATA
>JBNKDU010000104.1:0-22639 GCA_050288425.1 Desulfobacteraceae bacterium
GCGGCGGACGAGAAAGGAGGGTTCTCCATGGAAGATACACTTACGGTCTACAAGGCCAGTCAACTTTGCAATGTTTCTTCCAAATCGATCATCAACTGGATCGAAGCCGGCCACATCAAGGCCTACAAGACGGTGGGCGGGCACCGGCGGATCAAGCGCGATGATCTGATCGCCTTCATGCAACGCCAGGGCATTCCGGTGCCCAAGAAGGATCCCGCCAACAACCGCCGCAAGATCCTGGTGGTGGACGACGATCCCATCATCGTGGAAACCATCGTCCAGGCCCTGGAGGAGGACGAACACGATTACGAGGTCATTTCGGCCGCGGACGGCTTCGAGGCCGGCCTGCAGGTCAACCACTTCAAGCCCGACCTGTTGATCCTGGACATCATGATGCCGGACATCAAGGGCAACGAGGTCTGCAAGAAGATCAAATCCAACCCGGAAACCCAGCATACCATCATCATTGTACTTTCGGCCTACCTGGACGAGGAGAAATTCGCGGAGATGAAGTCCTACGGCGCGGACATGTGCTTTTCAAAGCCCCTGCCCCTGCCCCAGCTCAAAGAAGAAGTGGCCCGGCTGCTGGAACTGGCATAACCGCCCACGAAACAAGCTTCTAGGAAAGGAGGCAAACCATGAAATTAAAAGAAGCGCTGGGGACCAAAAAGTTTATCGTCACCTCGGAAGTCCAGGCGCCCTTGTTCGATGCCCAACCCGAAGACCTGGTGGAATGCCTGAAGCGGGTCCGCGGCCGCGTGGACGGCGTCTCGGTTTCCGATGTGGAGTTGCAGGGGGTGGTGGGCGACACCATCCAGACCTGCGAATTGCTGGAACAGAACCGCTTCAATTCCATCTACCAGACCACCACCCGCGACAAGAACCGCGTTCAGCTGCAGAAAGATCTCACCAACGCCCACCAGGCCGGGGTGGAGAACCTGCTGGTCTTCACCGAGGACTACCGCATCTCCGGCGACAGCCTGCAGGAAACCATGTTCTTCCATGTGGATTCGGGCAAGCTGGCGTCGGTGCTGGACCACATCCGGGAAGGCCGCACGGTGGAAGGCGACGACCTGCCCAATGCCGTGGACTTCACCATCGGATCGGGGGTGGAATCTCTCTGGGGCAAGCATGTGCCCAAGAAGGGCATGCAGGAGATGGAAACCATGCAGGGGCTGGGCACCGGCTACTTCCTGACGACGCCGATCTTCGACCTGGACCAGTTCCAGAAATTCATGGGCCAGGTGCAGACCTTCCGGGTGCCGGTGATCGCCGAAGTCCTGCTGCTGAGAAACCCGGCCATGGCGCGTTTCATCAACCGCCATTTCAAATCGGGCCTGGTGCCCGAGTGGGTGGTGGAGAAGCTGGACAAGGCCACGGACAAGAAACGGGCCAGCATCGAGCTGTTCGGAGACCTGGTCAAGGGGCTGAAACAGCTCTGCCAGGGCGTACACATCATAACCATGGGAGGGGAAGACAAGCTGCAACCGTACCTGGACGCGGCCGGACTGCGCTAGCCGCGCCCCGGCCCGAACTGTAAACGTCAAGTCGCCGGCGACGCCGATATCTGCCTCGGCAGACTGCAGTCTGAACGATTTCGCCCGATCCGTGCAACCCGAATGCTGTCCGCTTCCCGCGAACCTGCAGTCCGGGCCGGCGTGTTCCACCAGCGAAGGATAGGCCCGACGTTCCATCGTAAACCGGTAAACCCTTTTAATCCTGGAGGAGGTCCCAATGACTGTGCCCATTGAACTCGACGAGCTGGACAGCGAGTTTAAGACGGCCGTCCTGGACAAGCTGCCCACGGCAAACTTCGATCTATGTTTGACCTGTGGGACTTGCACGGGCGGTTGTCCGGCCTCGGAACTGTTGGATATGGACCCGCGCAAACTGGTGCGCATGCTGCTGCTCGGTCTGGACGAGGAGGTCCGCAAGACCAACTGGGCGTGGGTCTGCACCATGTGCGCCCGTTGCCTGAAACAATGCCCCATGAGCATCAACATTCCCGGCCTGGTATACAACATGCGCGCCAGCTGGGATCGGGACAAACGGCCCAAGGGCATCCGCAATTCGTGCGATCAGCATATCCGCACCGGCAACGCCATGGGCGCCCCATCCGAAGACTTTCAATGGACGGTGGAGGACGTGGCCGAGGAGATCCGCGAATCCCAGCCGGAATTCAAGGACCTGCAGGTCACCGTGGACCGCAAGGGCGCGAAGATGGTCCTCAACCAGAACTCCCGCGAGCCGGTGACCGAGCCGGACGAGTTGAGTCCCCTGTGGAAGATCCTGCACACGGTGGGCGCGGACTGGACCTATCCCACGGTGATGTGGGGGGGCGAGAACTACTGCCTCTTCATGGCCGACGAGGAGGGCTGGCGCTACATCCTCGAGGAGTTCGTCCACCACATCGACAACAACCTGAAGGCCGAGATGGTGGTCAACACGGAGTGAGGGCACTCCTTCTTTGCAATCCTGGAAGGATTGAAAAAATTCAAGATCGACCACAAATTCGAGTTCACCAGCATCATCACCCTTTACGCCCAGTGGATACGCGAGGGCAAACTCAAGGTCAACGCCGACTGGAACAAGGACCTGAAGATCAAGTTCACCTGTCAGGACCCGTGCAACATCGTGCGCAAGACCTGGGGAGACAAGATGGCCGATGACATGCGCTTCGTCATCAAGACCATCGTCGGAGAAGAGAACTTCATCGACATGATCCCCAACAAGAGCAACAACTACTGCTGCGGCGGCGGCGGCGGCGCCCTGCAGGGCGGCTTCCCCGAGCAGCGCCGGGCCTACGGCAAGGTCAAATTCGATCAGGTCATGGCCACCGGCGCCGACTACGTGCTGGCGCCGTGCCACAACTGCCACGCCCAGATCGAAGATATCTGCGAGCACTTCGGCGGCAACTACCACGTGGCCCATATCTGGACGATCATGTGCC
Source organism: Desulfobacteraceae bacterium (assembly GCA_050288425.1). GTDB lineage: Bacteria > Desulfobacterota > Desulfobacteria > Desulfobacterales > Desulfosarcinaceae > JARRKU01. Next base: position 2,951 of record JBNKDU010000104.1, read on the forward strand.
TGGCCATGGGCGTGCTGGGGGAGAACGAGCGCACGTACCTGGCGCCGGAACACAAAAACATCGGTCTGGAATAAGGAGGAATATCGATGGCTCAATCAACGACCGGTGCAGTCATGGTGGTCGGCGGCGGAATCGCCGGCATCCAAGCCTCCCTGGACCTGGCGGACTCCGGCTACAAGGTCTATATCGTCGAGAAAGACTCGGCCATCGGCGGCAAGATGGCCCAGTTGGACAAGACATTTCCCACCAACGACTGCTCCATGTGCATCATCTCGCCCAAGCTGGTGGAGGCCGGGCGGCATCTCAACATCGAATTGATGACCCTCAGCGAAGTGGCCGAGGTGGCCGGCGAGCCCGGCAACTTCAAGGTCACCGTGCGCGAGAAACCGCGCTTCGTGGATACGGAAAAGTGCACGGCCTGCGGCGAATGCGCCAAGGTCTGCCCCATCGAGATCCCCAACCTCTTCGACATGAGCCTGCGGGAGAAGAAGGCGGCCTACAAGCTCTATCCCCAGGCCATGCCCGGCGCCTACGCCATCGAGAAGAAGGGCACGGCCCCGTGCAAGGTGACCTGCCCGGCCCACGTGGGGGTACAGGGCTGGATCGCCCTGCTGAACCAGGGCAAGTACGAAGAGGCCCTGCGCTTGTTCAAGCAGGAGCACCCCTTCCCCGGCATCTGCGGCCGGGTCTGCCACCATCCCTGCGAGGGGGCCTGCACCCGCCACCAGCTGGACGAACCCCTGGGCATCATGTACCTGCACCGCTACCTGGCGGACGTGGACATGAAGTCGGGCAAGCCCTACGTGCCCGAGAAGAAGGCATCGCGGGAAGAGAAAGTGGCCATCATCGGCTCGGGGCCGGCCGGCCTCAGCGCGGCCTATTTCCTGGCCATCGAAGGCTACCAGGTGACCGTGTTCGAGAAGCACGACGTGCTGGGCGGCATGCTGCGCCTGGGCATTCCCGAATACCGCCTGCCCCGCGATATCATCGACGCCGAGATCCAGACCATCCGCGACCTGGGCGTCGAATTCAAGACCGGCGTGGACATCGGCAAGGATGTCACCATCGGCAAACTGCGCGAACAGGGCTACAAGGCCTTTTTCATGGCCATCGGCTCCCAGGAGTGCAAGTCCCTGGGCATCGACGGCGAGGATTTCGACGGCGTGGTGCCCGGCGTGGACTTCCTGCGCCGCTTCAACCTGGGCGAGAAGGTGGAACTGGGCGACCGCGTGGCCGTCATCGGCGGCGGCAACGTGGCCATGGACGCCGTGCGCACGGCCCTGCGCTGCGGTTCCAAGAAGCCTTTCATCCTCTACCGCCGCAGCGAGGCCGAGATGCCCGCCAGCGTGGACGAGATCGCCGAATGCCGCGAAGAGGGCATCGAGATCATGACCCTGACCAACCCCATCCGGGTCATCGAAGAGAACGGCAAGGTCACGGGCATCGAGTGCATTAAAATGGAACTGGGCGAGCCGGACAAGAGCGGCCGCCGGCGCCCCGAACCGGTGGCCGGCAGCGAGTTCGTCATCGAAATCGACGCCCTGGTGCCCGCCATCGGCCAGGAGAGCGACTGGGCCTGTCTCACCGACGAGTGCGCCTGCACCCTGAGCGACTGGGGGACCATGAACGTGGACCCGGTCACCCTGCAGACCGGCGACCCGGATATCTTCGCCGGCGGCGACGCCGTCACCGGACCGGCCACCGTGGTGGAAGCCATCGAGGCCGGCAAGCAGGCCGCCATCTCCATGGACCGCTTCATCCAGGGCGTGGACATGGCCCAAGGACGGGAAGAGAACCTCGTGGCCGTCACCGACGTGCCCTTGGAAGGACGGCCCCACATAGAGCGCCAGGCGATGGTCCATGCCGAGGCCGGCGCCCGGGTGAGCAACTTCGAGGAAGTGCAACTGGGCTTCGACGAGGAGACGGCGCGCACCGAGGGCGGGCGCTGCCTGGCCTGCGGGCTGTGCTCCGAGTGCTACCAGTGCGTGGACGCCTGCCTGGCCGGCGCCGTGGATCATTCCATCCAGGCCCGGGAAACGGTGGTGGACGTGGGCGCCATCATCCTGGCGCCGGGGTTCACGCCCTACGATCCGACCCAGTACCCCACCTACAGCTACGCCCAGCATCCCAACGTGGTCACCAGCCTGGAGTTCGAACGCATGCTCTCGGCCTCCGGCCCCTTTGCCGGCCATCTCATCCGGCCCTCGGACCACAAGGAGCCCAAGAAGATCGCCTGGCTGCAATGCGTGGGATCGCGGGATATCAACCATTGCGACAACGGCTACTGCTCCTCGGTATGCTGCATGTACGCCAACAAGCAGGCGGTCATCGCCAAGGAGCACAGCGACGACGGACTGGATGCCACCATTTTCTTCATGGACATGCGCACCTTCGGCAAGGACTTCGACAAGTACAACCTGCGCGCCGAGGAAGACCACGGCGTGCGCATGGTGCGCTCGCGCATCCACTCGGTCCTGCCCGACGCCGACGAGCGGCTGCGCATCGTCTACGCCACCGAGGCGGGAACCACGGTGGAGGAGAAGTTCGACCTGGTGGTGCTCTCCGTGGGCCTGACCGCCGATCCGGGCACCGTTGAACTGGCCAGGAAGCTCGACGTGGAGATCAACCCGTACGGTTATGCCCAGACCAGCAGCCTGATGCCGGTGAAGACCAACCGCGAAGGGATCTATGTATGCGGCGCCTTCCAGGAGCCCAAGGACATTCCCCATTCGGTGATGGAGGCCTCGGCCGCGGCGGCCTGCGCCTCCGAGCGGCTGGGCGACGCGCGCTGGACCCTGACCCGGAAGCAGGAACTGCCGCCGGAACGGGACACCAGCGATCAGGAACCGCGCATCGGCGTCTTCGTCTGCAATTGCGGCATCAACATCGGCGGCGTGGCCGACGTGCCGGCGGTGCGCGACTACGCCCGCGACCTGCCCAACGTGGTCCATGTGGAAGACAACCTGTTCACCTGCTCCCAGGACAACCAGGTCCACATCAAGGACGTCATCGCCGAGAAGCAGATCAACCGCGTGGTGGTGGCCTCGTGCTCGCCGCGCACCCATGAACCGCTCTTCCAGGAGACCATCCGCGAAGCGGGCCTCAACAAGTACCTGTTCGAGATGGCCAACATCCGCGACCAGAACACCTGGGTGCACATGAACAACCCGGACAAGGCCACGGAAAAGGCCAAGGACCTGGTGCGCATGGCCGTGGCCAAGGCGGGTTTCGTGGAGCCGCTCTACACGGTGTCGGTGCCCATTACCAAGGCCGCCCTGGTGGTGGGCGGGGGCGTGGCCGGCATGGAGGCCGCGCTGGGAGTCGCCGACCAGGGCTGCCAGGTCCACCTGGTGGAGCGGGACGGCCGCCTGGGCGGCAATGCCCGCAACCTGCGCACCACCTGGCAGGGGGAGTCCCTGAAAGATTACCTGGAGGGGATCGTGGCCCGCACCGAGGGCCATCCCAACATCACGGTGCACATGAACAGCGAAGTAAAAGAGACCCACGGTTCCCTGGGCAACTTCGACACCGTGATCGTCGACGAAGACGGCAAGCAGGAGACGATCTATCACGGCGCGGCCATCATCGCCACCGGCGGACAGGAGCACAAGCCCACCGAGTATCTCTACGGCAAGCACCCCAACGTGATGACCCATCTCGATATGGACAGCGCCCTGACCAAGGACGACGAGCGTCTGCGCAAGGCCAAGAGCGCGGTCTTCATCCAATGCGTGGGCTCGCGCAACGCCGACCGGCCTTACTGCAGCAAGATCTGCTGCACCCACAGCCTCAAGGGCGCCCTGGCCCTCAAGGAGAGGAACCCGCGCATGAAGGTGTTCATCCTCTACCGGGACATCCGCTCCTACGGATTCCGCGAGCAGCTCTACCAGAAGGCCCGGGAGCTGGGGGTCATCTTCATCCGCTACGACCTGGACCACCTGCCCAGCGTGGCCATGGATTCGGACAACACCCTGCTGCTGACGGTCATCGACCATGTGCTGCGGCGACCCATCCGCATGAAGCCCGATCTGCTGGTGCTGGCGGCGGGCATCGTCTCCCGGGACAACCACAAGCTCTACGAGGCTTTCAAGGTGCCGGTGAACGCCGAAGGCTTCCTGGTGGAGGCCCACGCCAAGCTGCGGCCGGTGGACTTCGCCTCCGAGGGCATCTTCCTGGCGGGCCTGGCCCACTATCCCAAGCCCCTGGAAGAGAGCATCGCCCAGGCCAAGGCGGCCGCCTCCCGGGCCATGACCTTACTCTCCAAGGAGGAGATCATGGTGGGCGGCGTGGTGGCCATGGTGGATTCGAGCCGCTGCGCGGCCTGTCTGACCTGCGTGCGCACCTGCCCCTACAACATCCCGGAAGTAAGCGAGCATTCCCACGCGGTCATCGACCCGGCCCAGTGCCACGGCTGCGGCACCTGCGCGGCGGAATGCCCGGGGAAGGCTATCTCGTTGAAGCATTTTACGGATGAGCAGCTGGTGGCGAAGACGGAGGCGTTGTTTGCGAAAGTGTAAGTCGGTTGGCCGGTTATTCGGTTGGCCGGTTGGCCGGTTGGCCGGTGAACCGGAGACGGCTTGATTAATGAAGGCTGGGGTGCTCCGTTTATGAGGCGCCTCGGTATAATGCATACTTATAAGGAGTCATCATGAGTGGAGGGTTCGAACCGCAGGTGATTGCTTTTTGTTGTAAGTATTGTGCCTATGCGGCCGGGGATCTGGCGGGCTCCATGCGCCTGAGTTATCCGGCCAATGTCAAGGTGGTGCAGGTGCCCTGCACCGGGCGGGTGGACATCGTGCACCTGCTGCGCGCCGTGGAGAGCGGGGCCGACGCCGTCTACGTGGCCGGCTGACTGGAGGGCGAATGTCATTTCCTGGAAGGAAATCTCAAAACCCGTAAGAAAGTCGAATATGTCCAGAAGACCCTCGGGGAACTGGGGATCGAGCCCGAGCGTGTTCAGATGTTCAACCTGTCGTCGGCCATGGGACCCCGGTTCGCCGAAATCGCCACCGACATGACGGACCGGACCAAGGAGATGGGCCCCAGTCCGGTGGCCATTTCCCGGCGATAGAGAGCCGCGTGGCGCACGCGCCCGAGGGAAGGCGCGAGCGCCCGGTGGCGGCCGAAAAAGGATGTATAGAAAAATCGAGGACCGATCCGGTATCCAACCGGTCGGTCCTTTCGGCATTTCGAAACAGGTATTTTACAGCGGATTTATTCCCATGAATAATTCGCCGATACGCAATTCCCGGTCCAGGGCCGCCTTCAATTGGACGCTGCATTTTTCCGAACATAACAGAAACATGACGTCGTTGCCGTCTTCTTTTGCATCGGTTCCTTCCTCGGTCACCATCATCGGCACGCTTTTGTCTTCCGAGGCGATCAACAGCAGGACGGATTTGCCTTCATAGTCCGAAATATCCGATTCCGATCGGATTTTGGCCCCCAATCCGAAAGCTTCCGAGTCTTCATCCATTTTGCTTCGGCACCAGGCACACTGGCTGAGGACTTCTTCATCTGGAATGACTTTGATTTCCAAGATTCACCCCCTTGTATTCGGATCGACTCATCTCCCTTTATCGAATGAATCCGGCGATGGTATTCTTTGCCATGGGATGAAGAGTTTTTAGCGCCCTTTGGTCGTCATGTCAATTAAATATTTGGAATCATAAGATAAATCAGTTGTGATGCAAATCGTTACAATCGCGTGCGATTTGCATCATCCTTTTATCTATCCGTATTTACGGCAGAATACCGCATATCATTTTCCGGTGAGTCCGATCGCCACAATTTGAGCCGTTGTGCAGATTTCAACATGTCCGAGCACTTCAAAGGGATATGTTATTATTTCAGTAAATTAAAAAATTATTTCTCTTCGGCCGGATCCTGGCCCGGTTTGTGCTCTGTTATTTAGACAGCAAACGGGAAATCAAGGTGCAACGCCTACCCAACATACCTTATCAGAAAGGAGACAATCATGGCCGAGAAGACTACCACCCAGAAGAAGACCGGACGCCCCTTCGTCTTTGGCATGACCAACGATCAATGTGTCTGGGGCCAGGCGGGGGTCGTAAAGCCGATGAAATGCATCAACGCATTCGATTGCCTCGATTGCTCCTTCGACCGTAAGGTGAGGTCCGATTTCGAAGCCCGTACCCGCCAGCCCGGCGCCTACGGGACCGATCCCCGGGAAGCCCGCCTGCGCCTGCTGATGAACCAGCGCAAGTGCCGCCACATGCTCAGCGGCCGGGTGACCTACAAACTCTGCGGCCACGGCTACAACTGCGTCAAATGTCCCTATGACCAGATGCTGGAGGATACGTCCGTAATGCCCAGTCTCAACGCACCCACCTGCGACAATGCTTCCGGTTTCAACGTGGCCCGGGATTACTACTACCATCACGGCCACAGCTGGGCCCGGGTGGAATACGGCGGCACTGTCCGGATCGGCGTGGACGACTTCGCCCTGCGGATGCTGGGTCCCCAGGATTCCATCGATCTGCCCCGGCTGGGGGAATCCGTGGGCCAGAACCGGCCCCAGGCCCATTTCAGCCGCGACGGCAACGAGGCCGATCCCCTGAGCCCCGTGGACGGCAAGGTGCTGGCGGTCAATCCCAAGATTACCGGCAAGGCCTCCACGGCCAATGATTCGCCTTACAGCGACGGGTGGCTGATGGTGATCCAGCCCTCCAACCTGCGCAAGAACCTGAAGAACCTGCTCTTCGGCACCGAAAGCCTGGCCTGGATGGATGACGAATCGTCCCGGCTGGCCGCCATGCTCAGCGATTCCGCCGACTACAAGCTGGCCGCCACCGGTGGCGAGGTGATCCCCGACATCTACGGCTCCATCCCCGGCCTCGACTGGCGCCGACTGGTGGACGGGTTCCTGGTATAACGCAAACCTCTATCCCGGCCGCTCAGCCGATAGACCGACGAACCGCGGATGCCCTGAAACAGGGGGCGTTCGCGGTTTCTGTTCCGGGCCGGGGATTACGGCACCAGGGGCCAGAAGATGGGCAGCATGATCATCAGCACCACCAGCACCACCAGGGTCAGGGGCACGCCGACCTTGACGTAATCGATGAAGCGGTACCCCCCCGGCCCCATGACCAGGACGTTGGCCGGATGGGAGATGGGCGAGGTGAAACTGGAGGAGGCCGCCATGGCGATGCCCATCAGCAGGGCATGGGGCGAGATGCCCAGGCCGGCGGAGGTCTTCAGGGCGATGGGCACCATGAGCACCACCAGGGCGGCGGTGGGGATGATGCTGGTGGCGATGAAGGTGATCACCAAAAGGCCGAAGAGCACGGCCAGCGGTCCGAAGTGGCCCAGGGCGCCCACCACGCCTTCGGCCATGAGGCGCGCGGCGCCGGTCTTTTCCAGGGCCGTTCCCAGGGGCAGCATCCCGGCGATGAGAAAAACGGCCTTCCATTCGATGTAGCGGTACGCCTCGTCCATGGTGAGGCAGCGGGTCAGGATCATGCAGGCGCCGCCCATGACCACGGCGATGTAGATGGGCACCCAGCCCAGGATGACGGGCAGCAGGACGGCGGCCATGACGGCCAGCGCCACCTTGGCCTTTTCCTGGCGCGGCGGTTCCTGGACGGTCTCGGTGAGCACCATGAACTCGGGATCGCGGGCCAGCACCGTCAATTGCTTCCACCGGCCGTGGAGCAGCAGGGCATCGCCGAATTGCAGGGCGATGTTGCGCAGGTGGGTGTGGACGGCCTTGCCCTTGCGCCAGATGGCCAGGACGTTGAGTCCGTACTTCTCCCGGAAATTCATCTCATCCAGGGTCTGCCCGGAAAGGGCGGTGTGGGGCGAGAGGATCACCTCCACCATGCCCACCTGGTCGTCTTCCAGCACGGCCGGATCCAGATCATGGTTCTCCTCCTGGACGAAGACCCCTTCCAGCCCCTGCATCAGCAGCACGCCGATCATGTCGGCGGCGCCGGTCACCACCAGCTTGTCGTCGGCTTCGAAACGATCTTCGGAGGTGGGAATCTTCACCGTTCCGTCGGCCCGCATCACGCTGAGGATCTGCACGTCCACGGCATCGCCCAGGCGGCTCTGGCTCAGGTTCAGGCCCACCAGCCGCGATTCCGCCGGCACCATCACCAGGCGCAGCCGCTCCTGGATCGGGTAGTGCCGCCGCAGGTCGGACGGCGCCATCCCCTCGGGGGCGGACAGGTCGGACTCGTCGGCCAGGGCGGCGATGCGATCCCCGGGGCCGTGCACCACCAGCATGTCTTCGGCCTCCAGGGGCAGGCGCTTGAGATCCTCGTTCAGGGGCCGGCCGCCGCGTTCGACGGCCAGCACGTTGAGGCCGTAGCGGTTGCGGAACCCGATGGCCGACAGGGTCCGGCCCACATGGGAAGATGCGGAGGGAATCCGGACCCGGGACACCTGCATGCCGTGGGCATAGAGGGTGTCGGCCCCGATCCGTTCTTCGCCCGGGGAGAGCAGTTGCCCCCAGTGATTCATCTCCTGGATGCGCTCCGGGCTGCCCTCCACGATCAACTCGTCATGGGCGCGGATGGTCTCCGAGGCCTCGGGGGCCAGCAGGGTCTGGCCGCCGCGGGTGATCCCCACCACGTTGAGCCCCAGCCCCGCCCCCAGGCGGCTGCGGGCCAGGGTCTTGCCCGCCAGCGCCGAACTGGGAGGAATGGTGATCTGGAACACCCGTTTGCGCAGCTCGTATTGCTCGCGCAGGGCCTTGTGGCCGCCGGCGTGATCCCCGGACAGGCTGCGTCTGGGCAGCATGCGCAGGCCCACCAGGGTGACGAAGGCCACGCCGGCCCCCATGACGATGATCCCCACGGGGGTGTAGTCGAACAGTCCGAAGGGGGTCAGGCCGTTGTCGCGCAGGGCCTCGCTCACCAGGATGTTGGGGGGGGTTCCGATCATGGTGGTCAGTCCGCCCAGCAGCGATCCGTACGCCAGGGGCATCAGCAGCAAGGATGGCGAGCGTCCGGTCTTGCGGGCGATGTCCATCACCACGGGCAGCATGAGGGCGGCCACGGCCACGTTGTTCATGAAGGCCGACAGCACCCCGGCGATGACCATGATCAGCACCACCAGCATGAGGGTGCTGCCCTTGGCCGCCTTGAGCAACTGGCGGCCGAGAATATTGGCGATGCCCGTGCGGGTCAGGCCTCCGCTGAGGATGAAGACCGCCCAGATGGTGATCACCGCCGGGTTGCTGAATCCCGACAGCGCTTCGGTGGGGCTGACGATGCCGCTGACGGCCAGCACGCCCAGCACCAGGAGCGCCAGCACTTCCAGGGGCATCCATTCGGTGACCAGCAGGATAATGACGGCAACGAGAATGAAGAGGATGAAGATGATTTCCGGGGACATGGTTCGGTTCCTCGCCTGTGGGTTGATGGGTAGCGGATATCAGGGGGGGATGCGGCAGCTGCCGGCATTGTTGGCCATGCGCTTGAGTCTTCGGGAAATTTCATACTCGCAGGAGGTGCAGTAGTGCAGCGGCAGCAGATCGAGCTGTTCCAGTTGCTTGCTGAAGCGCATGAGGCAGCCGGGCTGCCAGCAGTGTTCCAGGCCGAAGACATGGCCGACCTCGTGCAGGCCGATCTTCGCGGCGCGCTCGTAGGTATCCTGGGGGTCATGGCTGCCCAGCCGGTGCAGGGACATCACGGCGGCCCGGCCGCCCATCTGGGATTCCCCGTAGACATAGGTGAGGATGGGCAGGCAGAGGTCCTCCTGGATCATGGCCATCTTCAAGGGGGCGCCGTCTTTCTCGGCGGCGATCTGCTTGAGGATCATTCCCGCGTCATACTGCCGCCTCGCCGGCAGGTAGGCTTCGCCGGGCTGGGGCCGGTTGGGCAGGATTCGGGTGGGCAGGCCCACCACGGACTGGAGGTTGGCGGCCACGATGGATACGGCCAGGGGGTCGAGATGCCCCAGGGGGATGAGGTCCAGGACGGCGGAGATTTCTGTGCCGCCATGGATGGGAGGCAGGGTGTCCATATGGGCGATCAGGAATTCGGTCGGTTGATGTCGTAGCGTTTCATCTTGCGCGTGAGGGTCACGCGGTCGATCCCCAGCTGCTGGGCGGCCCGGGAGACATTCCAGCCGCAGGCCTCCAGGGCGGCCTGCAGATGCCGGATCTCCATCTCCTTGAGGGTCAGGGTGCCCAGGTTGCACTCGTCGTGGCCGGCCTGCAGGAAGCTCAGTTCCTCGGCGCCGATCATGTGGCCGCGGGCGATCACCACGGCCCGTTCGATGACGTTGCGCAGTTCGCGCACGTTGCCCGGCCAGGAATAACTTCTCAGCACGCCGATGGCCTTCTGGGTGAGTCCCTCGATGCGCTTGCCGGTCTCCTGGGCGAAGCGTTCGAGGAAGTAATCGGCCAATACGGGCACATCTTCCAGTCTCTCCCGCAAGGCGGGGATCTGGATGTTCAACACGTTGATGCGATAGAAGAAATCCTCCCGGAACTGGTTTTCGCGGATCAGCACCCCCAGGTCGCGATGGGTGGCGCATATCAGGCGGAAATGGGTCTCGATGGATTCGTTGCCCCCCACCCGCCGGAAATTCTTCTCTTCCAGTACCCGCAGCAGGCTCACCTGCATCTTGGCAGAGATTTCGCCGATCTCGTCCAGGAACAGGGTGCCGTTGTGGGCCATCTCCAGCCGGCCCCGGCGGGCCTTGACCGCGCCGGTAAAGGCGCCGCGTTCGTGGCCGAAGAGTTCGCTCTCCAGCAGGGTCTCCGACTGGGCGCCGCAATTGAGGGCCACGAACGGGCCGTTGGCGCGTTCCGATCGCATGTGGATGGCCCGGGCGATGAGGTCCTTGCCCACGCCGGTCTCCCCGGTGATGAGCACCGGCGACAGGGTGTCGGCCAGGTCTTCGATGGAGGCCAGCACCTGGTGCATGGCCTCGGATTGGGCCACGAATCCGTCCAGCACCGACTCGTGCTGTTCCTGCAACTGCTCGCGCAGGGCGACGTTCTCATCGCGCAAGGCCTTGTTGGCCGCCACCCGCTCCATGAGCAGGGAGAGTTCTTCCGGGTCGAAGGGTTTGCACAGGTACTCGGCGGCCCCGCGTTTCATGGCCTCCACGGCGGTCTGGATGGAGCCGTGGGCGGTGATCATGATCACCAGGGCATCCATCTGGCAGGACTTGAGCCGGCCCAGCAATTCCAGGCCGTCCATGCCGGGCATCTTGATATCCACCAGGTAGAGGTCGTATTGCTTGTTCCCCTGGCAGGCCAGGGCTTCCGCCCCCGAGTTGGCCGTTTCCACCCGGTACCCCTCCTTGGTCAGCCAGGCGGCCAGCGACGTGCAAATGGTCTCCTCGTCATCCACGATCAGGACTTGCAAATCTCGCGTCATTTACATTTCCTTCCTCTTCTTCAGGCTGACTCTGGAATCTTTGGGCAGGACGATCATGAACCGGGTGCCCTCGCCCGGTTCGCTGTCCACTTCGATGGTCCCGTTGTGTTCCCGGACGATGCCGTACACCATGGAGAGCCCCAACCCCACGCCTTTTCCGACGCTCTTGGTGGAGTAAAACGGTTCGAAGATCCGCGACAAGTCCTGCTGATCGATCCCATGGCCCGTATCGGAGATGGAGAGCCAGACCTCTTCGCCGTTCTCCATGTTCCCGCCGGATATGGTCAGCTCGCCGCCTTCGGGCATGGCCTCCATGGCATTGAACACCAGGTTCATGATGCATTGCTGGATCAGGGAGTAATCCACCCAGGCGTACAGCGGCTCTTCGGAGAATTCGACCTTGTGCCGGACGCCGGCCATCTTCAACTGATGGGCGGTGAGCATCATGATGGTCCGGACCGTTTCCACCAGGTTGACGTTGGTGGATTCGATGCTCTTCTGGCGGGCGAAGGTGAGCAGGTGCTTGACGATGTCCCCGCAGCGCAGGGCCTCCTTGATGGCCAGTTCGAGATATTGTTCGAAGGCGGACAAGCCATCGGGGGGCATTTGCTTGTCGCGGATATAGGAGAGGATCAGCTTGTTGAAGGTGACGATGCTGGCGATGGGGTTGTTGATCTCGTGGCACACCGAGGCCACCAGGCGGCCGAGGGAGGCCAGGCGGTCCTCCTGGACCACCCGGGCCAGGTCGTTCTTGATGGCCTGGGCGCGCTGTTCCACCCGCTCGCCCAGTTCCAGGGTCATGTCGCGGACGATCTCCACCACCTGGACGATTTCGCCGGTGGCGTCGAAGAGGGGAAAGGCGATCACCTGGTTGACGCCGTGCTCGCCGTTGGGAAAGGTGACTTCGTGCATGGCCCGGGCCGGCCGGCGGGTCTTGAGGGTCTCCTGCAACGGGCACACCCGCTGGTCCCCGTGGCAGGGGCCCACCAGCCCGTGCATCACCTGGAAGCAGCTTTTGCCCAGGACCTTCTCCCGGCCGGCTCCGGCGGTGATCAGCGGAGAGTTGTTGCATTTGATGATGCGGTAGTTGCGGTCGATGACCATGACGCCGTCGGGCGAGGCTTCCAGCAGGGTGGAAGCAAAGGAGGAGGTCAGGCTGATCTCCGACTCCTCCGCGGCGGCCATCTCATACTGGTGGGCCATGTCGAAGAAAAGGGAAGAGGCCTGCTGGTCGAGGATTCCGACGTTGCTTTTCTTCCCGCGCACCAGCTCCGCCATGATGTCGGCATCGCCGGTCATCTCGAGAATCAGATCGAGATTCTCCATCGCCAGCATCTCGTAGTAATCCGCGCAGATGTGGATGTCGGTCTCGCCGGCGAACTTCAGGCAGGCCACGCTGTCGGTGAGCGGCGCGATGCACTCCAGCTTGAGCCGCAGGCGGCTCGGCTTGATGGCATCGAGCAACCGCATGATGGAGAAACAACGGTTTCCCTCCGCCACGACGCCGACCCGGATAATCAAACCCTCTTCGAAACCGTTCTTGGATTCCATGGCAAGTCCTGAATCATGGCAAATGGTTTACCGGGGACAGATTCCGCCGACACCGAAAGCTCGATACGCCCGGCCGATGGATCGGCAGGCGGGCGCGGAAGACAAAGGGGCGTGCGGTCGGCGCCGCATGGTTCGCAACAAGTGGAAATTGCCGTACCCTCCTTTATAGATATGGCGACGGAAGCCTGTCAAGGGGGCGGGATCGCGCTGTCGGATCAAGGACTTACTCCGCTTCGCCGGCGGGCGTTTGCGCCTGCGGCTTCGACCTTCCGCAGTCCCGGGCCGGGCCGCGGGCCGTCCGTCCGGAACGGATATCAGATGAAATAGAATCCCAGGGTGATGTCGTAGTTGTCGGCGCCTTCGAACCGGCAGCCCACCTCCCTGTCGTCCACCGACACCACCGTCGCCGGCTTGTGAATCAGGGCCCGGTTGGAGTTGTCGAGATTGAACCGGACCATCAGGCGGTCGCCGGCCTTGACCAGGTGGGCCTTTGCCGATGTAAACCGCAGGCCGGTCTTGGAAAGATCCTTGACCACCATGGGGCCCCATTTGCTTTCGGCATCCTTCTCCATTCCCGGGCCGACATCCGACGTGAAGTAGCCTTCCAGCAGGACCGCCTTGCGACGGGAGCGGCGTTTTTCCAGGACGGCGACGAATTGTTTTTTGCAGGAGCAATGCACCGCCACGGCGTTTCCCAGGTTTTGCAGGCGCCCAATGGACACGGACTCTTTATGGCCGCAGCGCGGGCAAGTCAGCAGGATCAGGCCGTCATCGCGGGCATAGACCCGCTGGGGATTCACGGCCTGGCCGGCGGCGGCTTTCTCGAAGCGCATGGGCCGGCCTTCGTCCGGGACATGGCGGTCTTGGGCCTCGGAGGGCCGGGCTTCCTTTTTTCCGGCCGGGGATGGAGGCGCAGAACCGGACACCGGCGGCTTGACGGGCCTGAATTGGATCACATCGGCTACCGGCGACGGCTTGGGAGCGGGTATTTCCGCCGGGATTCCGGGAGTAGCCGACCGCGGCCGGTCCACCGGCGATTCACCGGCCCCCGCCGGCGGCAGGCAGCGACCCGCCAATTGCCCGCAGAGCTTGACCAGGGCCACGCATTCCGGCGGCCACTCCCCCCGGGCCTTTTTCCTGGCCAGCCCGATCACTCCGACGGGACGCCGGTCGCGGTAGATCAGGTGTGCCACCAGGGACCCCAGGTCGGCCTGGTGCCATGCCAGCAGTTCATAGCGCTCCGCGGGCGACATGTTCTCCACCTTGTTGACCACCAGCGCGCCGGCACGGCGCAACCGGACGATGGTGCGCTTGACCAGGACGAGGGAGACGCTCTTCAATCCGGAAGCGGTGCCCTGGGGAAGTGCGTCGGGCTGATGCCAGGAACAGACGGACTCCAGGCGCCGCAGCTTCCGGTTGAGGGCATAGATAAAGGCGTGGTCGGCCTTGGCGAAGAGGCCGATCTTCTTCAGGACGTCCGCCAGGGCGACGTCCAAGTGCGCCCCGGAAACCGCGCCGAGTTTGTCCGCGGCATCGAAGATCAGGTGGAGCAGATCCTGCTGATATTGCAGGCGCGCCGATGCCTGGCGGCTTTCATCCGCCTTGCTGACCATGAGCAGGACTTCCCCCCGCTCCGCGGGCGCATCCGGACGCATGCGGCAGGACACCAGGGCGTACAGAGGTTGGTCGGCCGCCCCTTTCAGGGTGATTTCGAACACCTGCCGTTTGGAATGGCTGCGCAGTTCGTTGAGGTGGGAAAAGAGGATCACCAGGTCCGATCGTGCAACGAACAGGGAGAAGGGTTTGCCCTGCAGTTCGTACTTGCGATAGCCCAGCAGATCCAGGGCCGCCTGATCCACTTCCAGGATCAGTCCGGAGCGCGCCAGGACGACGGTACCGGCCACGGCCAGGCTGGATCCGCACTGGCCGCAATACTGGTAATGGGACGGGTTGGACGCCGAGCAGCGCACGCAATTGGCTTCCAGCCGATACCCGCAGGCACCGCAAAATTTCTGCCCGGCCGCATTGGCCGCCTGGCACACAGGACATTCCATGCCGGCCATTCTATCCCCATCTCCCCCCCACAAGCAAGCATTTAGAAATTTAGGGGACGTTGCTAACTTATTAACTTATTTCGAATCTTCCTGTTCATTTCCAATAGAAATAGATTTCCTTTCGGCTGTTTTTTATATTGACTTAATACGAAAACACACTTATTAAATTTACATAATATAAATTTTTTTAAATAGTGATTTTGCTTAATGAAGATCAGCCAGCAACAAAAATTGGAAAACCGCATGGCCATCCTGCGCGCCGCGGTGGCGATCATGACCGAAAAAGGATTCAAAGCCGCCACGATGCAACAGATCGCCAAGGCCGCCGGGGTGGGCAACGCCACCATCTACAACTATTTCGCCACCAAGGAGGCCATTTTGTTCGGCTATTACGAAGCGCACGTGGAGGCCTGCATCGACACCCTCAAGTCGGTGGAAGGGTTCGACACCTTCAGCCTTCAGGAGCAGCTCCACACCCTGTTCGAGACCAGCCTGGAGCTGTTGGCCGAAGACCGGGAGTTCGTGGCCGAGACCTTCGGGCGGGTGCTGTTGCGCGGCAGTCGGGATTGGGCGCGGATCAAACCGATCCGGGCGCTTTTCCTGGCGGCGGTGAACGACATGCTGGACGCCGCCGCCGAGGTGGGCGAAATCCCCGAGCCCGTATTCCAGGAGCTGACCTGCCAGTTTCTCATGGACGCCTATATCGCGGCCGTGCACTACTGGCTGGCGGACACCACCGAGGGATTCGAAAACACCCGCGTGGCCATCGACCGGGGCCTGGATCTGGCCTGCGCCATGCTCAAGGCCGGCATCTCCAACAAGGTCTTCGACCTGGCGGTCTTCTTTTTCAAGAACCATGTCCTCACCCACCTGGACCGCTTCATGGAACCGGTACGGACAGCCGGAAAGGCCAAACGGCGCTTCATGGAGGAGATGGATGGCCGCTAAGCCGCCCACGGGCAAGGTCGGCCGCGCCCTGTCCGGCGGACGCACCGCCGCCAGGGTCGGCACCCGGGTGCTGGCCTATTACGCCAAGCGCCCGTTCCTCTCCCGGGAGGGACGTTGCCGGGCCCAGGAAGCGGCGGCCCGACAAGGCGCCCGGGCCCTTTTCCAGGGACTGAGCCTGTTGCGCGGCACGGCGCTGAAGATGGCCCAGCAGCTCAGCCTGGAGACGGACCTGCTGCCCGAGGCCGCCTGCCGGGAACTCTCCAAGGCCTACCACCAGGTGCCGCCCATCAATCGCGCGCTGGTACGAACCTCGATCCGTTCCGCCCTGGGCAGCCCTCCCGAAATCCTGTTCAGGCAATTCGACCTGGAGGCCTTCGCCGCCGCCAGCCTGGGCCAGGTCCATTTCGCCCTCACCCTCGATGACGCGCCCCTGGCGGTGAAGATCCAGTATCCGGGCATCGCCCGGACCATCGACGGCGATGTGGGCCTGTTGAAGCAAATACTGCGGCCCCTGGTAAAAAGCGAGGACCTGATGCCCACCCTCAACGAGGTGGCCCAGCGCCTGCGTGAAGAGGTGGATTACCTGCAGGAGGCCGAACATCTGCGTTTCTTCGCCGACCGCCTGGACATCCCGGGCATCCGCATCCCCGACGTATGCGCACCGCTCAGCGGCGCCACGGTGCTGAGTACTTCCCTGATGCCGGGCAAACCGCTGGATCTATGGTTGCAGGCCAATCCCAGTCAGCAAGACAGGAATGAAATCGCCTGCAAGCTCGACGAGTTGTATTTGCAAGGCCTTTACGGATTGAACGCGATCCACGCCGACCCCAACCCCGGAAACTTCATCATCGCCGACGACCTGACCATCGGCCTGGTGGATTTCGGCTGCATCAAACGATTGACCCCGGAATTCGTGGAGCACTATCGCAAACTTGCCCTGGCCGCGGCCCACCACGAAGAGGGCGCCCACTATGACCAGATGATCGCCCTGGGTTTCGTGCCCCCGGATCTCCCCCCGGAGGTGGCGCGGGACGTCCGGCGTATCTCCGACGAGGTGGGGCGCTGGTTCGGCCGCCTTTTCAATGAAGAGTTCTTCGACTTCAGCCGACAGACCGGATTTATCGCCGAGGGCAAGCAGGTCATGCGGCGCTTCCACCACCTGCGCCGTCACCTGCGCATCAATCCCGACATGATCTTCCTGGATCGCACGCGCTATGGGCTTCTGCGCATCTTCGAAATGCTGGGAGCCCGGATGCGCTTCCGCAACCCTTATGAATGGTGAAGCTCATATGAACGCAATCCTTGCGCGCAGTGAATTCGCTCCCTTTCTCGAGGACGCCGATTACGTAGACATCAAATCCATCCATGCCCAGGCCGGCCTGCGCGCCTTCATCGCCGGCATGCTCTCCTACTATCCCTGGTGGGTGGTGGTGCTCTACCGGGTCCGCCAGGTGCTGGTGGGTTTGCTGGGACTGGTCAGGCACGACCAACCCGAGACGCTGCCCTGTCCGACGGCGGAAGACATCTCCTTCACCCCGGGCGAGCGGGCCAGCTTCTTCATCGTCCGCAAGGCAGAAGAAGAAAACTACTGGATATCCGAGACCCCGCCGGACAAGCACCTATCCGCCTACCTCGGCATCGTAATGGAGAACACCGGCCCGGAGGCCGGACGCTTCACGGTATTCACCGCCATCCGCTACCTGCACTGGACCGGCCCGGTTTATTTCAATCTCATCCGTCCCTTTCACCATCTGGTGGTATGGAAAATGATGAAGGCCGCATCAAAAAGCAAATATTGAAGGAGAAAACCATGACATCGCAAAAGGTCGCCGGATGCACCCTGCTCGAACGCTTCTCTTTGAAGGAGCGCATCGTGATGAGAACCCTCTGGACCGCGTTCACCGCCATCGGGGCCTATGGGATCTATCTCCAGTCACCGATGTGGGCCGTCCTCTATCTCGTTTTCACGCTGTCGGGATTCGCCCTGGTGGTGCTTCCCATGCTGTGCGCCCACTGCCCCTACCCGGCCAAACACGATTCCTGTCTTTTCATGCCGCCCGGCATCGTGAGACGCTTCTACCCCTACAAGGGACCCGACATGAGCGCCACGGAAAAAGTCGGCCCCCTGGCCGCAATGGTGGGCATGGTGATCCTGCCCAACATCTGGCTGGTTTCCCACCCGCTGCTGCTGATCTTCTTCTGGATCTTCGCCCTTCCCGCGCTGGCGGCCTTTCCCCGACACTACTGCAAACGCTGCCGCCATTTCGGCTGCCCCATGAACAAGGCCCGCAGCCCGGAGGCCCTATAGCGACGAAACCGAAAAACTTATCAGTCCCTGAATCGTCGCCTTCGCCGCTTCCCCGGTGCCGGCCCGTAATGCCGTCCTGATTCTCTTGATAAAAGATTGGTTGCCCTGGATCGACTCCGGCACCGCATCCAAAACCGCAAGCCCTTTTGCGGTCAACACGACCATCGCATAGCCATTTGTACCTGCGGTCATGCGCTCATAAGTCAGAAAGCCTTCCCGCTTCAGGAATCGCATGGTTCCGATGAAGACATCGCGCCGGTTGCGATCCTCCGGGTCTTCCAGGAACCGGGACAGGTGAACCTCGGAAGCCTTGGGAAACTCATCGTACAAGAAGTCGAAAATCCTGGACGCATATTCGTTGAAGGCATCCATGTTGTCGATTGGGTCAGGCATGATTATCCGATCCCTAACGTTGCATAAGACCCCACACACCAATTAGCGATTGATATATTTACGGACGTCCTTAGTATTTTCCGCATCATGATTGGGTTGGGTTCAAATCCTTAAATCGTATCGTCTCCGGCAGCGGCAAAACCGTAATACGCCGATCAAGCGGATTTTCAAGATCAAAGATCGTGGAGCGCTCCGCTTCGGCGATCATGGGTGCCAAGGTGGTCTTACCGCACTGCCGTGGTCCCAGCAGAGCCGTTACCGGATGCACTCTGAACCAGGCTTCTATTTTTCGGATAGGTTCTGGTCTTGGACTCATATGGCATACATTAAACCTTGAAAATCGTCAGGCATGATTAGGGACGTTGTTTACAAATTGTACAAATTATCCGCGATACAAAATTTGGACAAGCGCTGAGTTGCGCAGCTCCTACTGTCTGTTTGTTTCAGACTTGAAAAGATCTATCTCCGTCACCTTCTTGATTGCCATCTTGCTTCGATGCTTAGGAATCCTCCGCGGCTACCGGACCGAATTATATCTATCCAAATATCATGCTATTGTCAGTATGCTTCTATTGCCGCTATAGCATTTTTTTTACAGCGCCAATGTCTGTCAGAACAGGATTTGTACAATTTGTAAACAACGTCCCCTATTTCCCTCCTATTTCCCTATTTCCCCTATTTCCTTGATGGATCCCCGGCATCGGCCTCGTAGACGATGGTCTGGCCGGTGGGATAGGTGATGGTGCGCAGGTTGCCGGCGGGATCGTGGCTCACCCTTTCCCAGCAGGTCAACCAGATCCGGAGGAACGGAAATCCGCATGTGATAGGTCTGTTTTTGCTTGATCAAAAATAAAAAAGGCACCTCCCAGCCGACTAAAATCCGACTTACGAAGGTGCCTGAAATCGTTCGGGCGATAAGCCCTTGATATTATTTCAGATGGTGGCGATGCAGGGACTTGAACCCCGGACACTGCGGATATGAGCCGCATGCTCTAACCAGCTGAGCTACATCGCCACGAAAATCGGCCCGAGGGCCAATGCGACAAGCGGTGTTCCTAACAGTTCGTCCGGGCCAAGT
>JBNKDU010000105.1:0-28023 GCA_050288425.1 Desulfobacteraceae bacterium
CTGGCCCGCCATGGGCTGGCCACCGGGGAACAGGCCCTGGCCATGGTGCAGCGCTATGCGCTGAAACCGGGTTACCAGCTGGCCTATGCCATCGGCCGCCGCAAGTTCCGGCAGCTCTACACGACCTTTCTCGGCCGGGGGCGCACGCCGGGTCAATTCGTCTCCCGGGTGTTGTCCCATGGAGAGATCGGATTCGATCACCTGACCGAAAAACTTCTGTACGAAGGGCAGATTTGAATACGAAGGAGGATCCTCTTGGAAGAGTTTCTAGGCTATCACTCCGAATGGAACCTGGGCAGCCCCGGCGGTTGGGACTATCAGCGGTTGACCCAGAAGATCGCCAAGGTGGTCTGGCAGGCATTGAACCGCATGCATCCGGTGAAGGTGGACCTGGATTTCGATCATCCCCTGCTCTGTCCGGTCAGGGGCTTCGCCCGCATGGTGGTCGATCTGCACCGCCGCCGGGAAGGAGGCGCCCCCGGCCTCATCGCCGTGGTGGCCGAAGAGGAAACCCTTGCCGACGTCACCGAAAACATCAACTTCGCCCGGCGCCTCGATGGGGAACCGGGAATTACCGGAATCCTGTCCGCGCCCCATGAATTCGAACGGCGCAACGGACGGGTGTGTCACCGGGGAAGGCCGGTTTCCCTGGTCTTCATGGACTTCAACAACGATGTCTTCCTGAAACTGCATCGCAAGCATGATTTGAGTCCCCTGCTGCAGGCCGTTGCCGAGGGGCGGGTGATCAATCCCCGGGGAACGGAGCCCATCAACGTCAAGAGCATGTTCGAAGTCTTCACCACCGCCTCCATGGCCGGACGGTTTCACCCCGAGACCGTGCGGCGCACCCCATGGACGCGGCGGTTTTTCCACCGGTCCACCACCGGACCCGGCGGCGCGCCCATCGCCGATTTGATCGAGTGGACCCGCCGGAACTGGCACGACCTGGTGCTCAAACCCGAACGGGGCTATTCCGGCATCGGCGTGCGGGTGGGCGAGGTCGATCCCCGGGCCGACGAAGCCATCGATATCGCCCTCCGGGACGGCCAGTATATCGTCCAGGCCAAGGTCAGCCTGCCGCTGTGGGCCGAGGAGATTCCCGAAATCGACCATGACGGCCGCCGAACCGTGTTGCGGCGGCGCCAAACCGATTTTCGCTGCCTGCTGGGCCGCGGCGAAGTCTTCGGGTTCCTGGGGCGTTTCGGCGACGTGCCCACCAATGTGGGTTCCGGCGGCGGGGTGCAGCCCATCGGCGTGCTGCGGTCGGAGATGAGCGTGCGCGAGGCCGTGGAGCGCCTCAATCAGGCGCTGCTCGATCTCACCTACGATCAGATCAGCGAGCTGGAAGCCCTGCAGCAGGACCTGGCCCTCAAAGAGCGCTTCACCTATCTGCTGGGGCCCATCAGGATCGCCCTGCGTCCGCGGGTCCTGACCCCCGGGCAGCTGGACGCCCTGTCGGCTTATTGTGAGGCCATGTGGGCCGACAGCCTGACCCTGGAAAAGATGTGGCAGGCCGGCGAACTGGATGCCTATATCGATATCGAGGAGGAGGAGCTGGCCATCGCCCGGATGCAGCCCTGGGGCGGCGGGCCGGCCATCTTCGCCGCCGACGGCCTGTTCAGTTTCGGCGCCCACCCGGAGGAGCCATGACGCTGAAGATCGATGGGGACTGGTGGAAGACCCTGTTCGATGAAGTCTACCTGCTCACCGACGCCCGCAGCGTGGGCGATGAAGAACTCACCCGCAGAGAGGTCGATCTCATCTGCCGGCTGATTCCCGTCCGGCCGGAGGATACCCTGCTGGACCTGTGCGGCGGCCAGGGACGGCACTCCCTGGAATTGTGCCGCCGCGGATTCGCCCGCTGCACCGTTCTCGACTATTCGCGCACCCTGCTTACGGTCGGTACCCGCAACGCCGCCGGCGAGAATCTCGACGTCGCCTTCGTCCAGGGCGATGCACGCCACCTGCCCCATGTCACCGGCGGATTCGACCATGTGCTGGTACTGGGCAACTCATTGGGGTACGCGGCCGACGGCGGATCCGACCGCCGGATCCTGGGGGAGGCGCTCCGGCTGCTCCGGCCGGGCGGGAACCTGCTGGTCGACGTCACGAACGGCCGGGCCGTGCGGGACCATTTCCACCCCGTCGCCTGGCATGAAATCGGCGCCGACATCGTGGTCTGCCGCCGTCGCGAACTGCGGGGAGACGTCATCTGCGCCCGGGAAATGGTACTGAACAAGAATTCGGGCCTGGTGCGGGACCGCACGTATTGTATGCGTCTCTACGGGATCGATGAGCTGGCCGCGCTGGTGGAGGAGGTCGGTTTCGGGGCAATCCGTCGCCACGCGGATTTTTCACCCTCTCAGGGTGACGGGGATGTCGGCTTCATGAACCATCGCATGGTGATCACGGCGCGGAAACGATAGCGACAAGGCGGCTGCGGCATGGCCGCTCCCAAGCCGGATAGATACTTCAGGGCAGCCTGTCCACCACCATGGACGACGCCACCGCCTCCATCTTTTCCCTGCCGAACAGCATCTCCACCAGTTTCAGGGCGAACGCCATGGCGGTTCCCGGCGCCTGGCTGGTGATGCAGTTTTCGTCCGCCACCACCCGCATGCCGGCTGCCGACGGATTGCGCAGGCTTTCCACCCACCCGGGGTGGCAGGTGGCCTGCCGGTTCTCGAGCAGGCCGTGGGATTCCAGCACCACCGCCGGCGCCGCGCAGATGGCGCCGTACAGGTTTCCGGCGTCGCGCTGGTGCCGCAGCATCCGGGTCAGGGTCTGGTTGTCCCGGAGATGGCTGGCGCCGGGCATGCCGCCGGGAAGGACGATCAGGTCGAACCGGGTCTGCTCGCAATCATCGACCAGGCAATCGGCCTCCAGGCGGATCCCGTGGGCCGCGGTCACCTGCCGCCCGTTGACCGACGCCACGGTGACATCGGCGCCCGCCCGCCGCAACACGTCGATCAGCGTGACGGCCTCGATCTCTTCGGTGCCATCGGCAATGGGCACCAATACCCTGGTGGTCATGTGCACCTCCCCTGTTTCGAAGTTGGCCTTCGCTATATCCATAACGCCGGTGCGGCGTCAGGCAACCCAGGGAAACCAGTGGCCGGCCGGCAAAGGCTTGGAAGATCCCGCGGGCACGGCCATGCTTCAGTCCAGACCGTTGAAATCATGAATATAGGCCTCCAGCCGATCGAGGCCCTTTTCAATATTGTCCAGCGAGTTGGCGTATGAGAAGCGCAAATAGCCTTCCCCGCCGGGGCCGAAATCGACCCCCGGCGTCACCCCCACGCAGGCTTTTTTCAGGATATCGAATGCCAGGCGGTAAGAGTCTTGCGCCAGATGCTTGACGTTGGCGAAGATGTAGAAGGCGCCGGTGGGCTCCACGGAGATCCCCAGGCCCATGGCCTTGAGGCGTTGGAGCATGTATCGCCGGCGCTTGTCATAAATGGACCGCATCCGTTCCACGTCCGCCTGGGCCTGCTGCAGGGCCACGATACCGGCTTTCTGGGCCGCGGCATTGGCGGAGATGAAGAAGTTCTGTTGCACCTTCTGGATGGCCCGCATGAATGGTCTGGGGGCGATGAGGTATCCCAGCCGCAGTCCGGTCATGGCGAATTGCTTGGAGAAGCCGTTGATCACGAAGGCCTCGTCGGTGAACTCCAGGATGGAGTGCTCCCGGCCCTCGTAGACCAGCCCATGGTAGATCTCGTCGGAGACCACCAGGGGCCCCATGTCGGCGATGGCCTGCATGCGCCGGGAGGAAAGCAGGTTGCCGGTGGGATTGGAGGGTGAATTGATGAAGATGGCCCGGGTGCGGTCGGTGATCTTCTCCCGGATGGCCTCCGGCCGGTATTGAAAGCCGTCTTCCTCGTAGACCGGTACGGTGACGGTTCGGCCGGCGACGAAATTGATGAAATTGGGATAGCAGGCATAGTGGGGATCGGAGATGATCACCTCGTCGCCGGCTTCCAGCAGGGCGGCGAAGATCATGAAAATGGCCGGCGAGCATCCCGAGGTGACCACGATCTGGTCGGGTTCGACGCGGACGCCGTATTTTTCCAGATAATAGACGCAGATGGCATCCCGCAGTTCCGGAATCCCGAGGCTGTGGGTATAATGGGTAAAGCCGTCGTGCATGGCCTTGCAGCAGGCCTCTTTGACGCAGTCGGGGGTGTCGAAGTCGGGCTCCCCCACTTCGAGATGGATGATATGGGTGCCCCGGCATTCCATTTCACAGGCCTTCTCGAGGACATCCATGACGATGAAGGAAGACATGTCGCGCGTTCGTTGGGAGGCGACCAGCCGGCGATCGGGCATAAATTTCTCCATTGGTTGCGGTTGGGATCGGCATCCGTGCCATGGGCCCGGAAACCCAGGATGCAGAAACCGCCGGAGAATGTCAAAATGAAAATGCCGCCCAGGAAACACGCCCGCAGCCGAAGATCCTGACAGCCGGCTTCAAGCATGATACGGGCTTCCACAAAAACGAATTCACAATTTCATGTGCCGATTCAAACCAACTGGCCGGAAGAGTGTCACGACAGCGGATAACGGAAATAAATGGAGGGATTTAGGATCGGGAAATATTCTATTCGCTCAAGCCGGAGGATGGGGGCTTTCCGGGGCTGCATGAGCGGGAGGCCTTCGTGGTTTCAACCGGTTAACCATGGGGGAGACCCCTGCGGCGCCCCCTGGGCGACGACCGGGGAGGGGGCTTTGAATGCCCCCGTGGATAACCGGTTGAAATCGCCAGGCCGGGAGCGGAGCAGCCCCGGAAAGCCCCCATCCTCCGGCGTCGGATTCGGGTGGGAAAACTCCCCTACACCTCAATTAATTTTTGCTTGAACCCTACAATTGATAGGAAAGGCCCAAAGGCGGCGACTCTTAGAGCACCTTGTTCAGCGGATATTCGATAATTCCTTCGGCGCCGGCCTTGAGCAACTTGGGGATCAGGTCGCGCACCACGCTGGTGTCCACGACGCTTTCCACGGCCAGCCACTCGGACTTGTACAAATGGGAAACGGTGGGGGCGTTTAGGCTGGGCAGCAGGGCCACCACGGCCTCGACATGCTTTTCCGACACGTTCATCTTGAGGCCCACCAGTTTTTCGCCCCGCAGGGCACCCTGGAGCAGCATGGCCACCTGCTCGATCTTGTCGCGTTTGGCCTTGTCCTGCCAGGCCGTCTTGTTGGCGATGAGCTGGGTGTTGGTCTGCATGAGCTCGTGGATGATCCGCAGACCGTGGGCTTTGATGGTGGAGCCGGTCTCGGTCACCTCCACCACGGCATCGGCCAGGCCGGAAACCACCTTGGCCTCGGTGGCGCCCCAGGAAAACTCCACGACCACATCGATCTTGCGCTCGGTAAAGTAGCGCTTGGTGAACTCCACCAACTCGGTGGCGATCTTCCGGCCCTGGAGGTCCTCCAGGTTCTTGATGTCGGAGTCATACGGAACGGCCAGAACCCAGCGCGCCGGCCGGGAACTGACCTTGGAATAGATCAGGTTGTCCACCACGTGGATGTCCGACTGGTTTTCGGCGATCCAGTCCATGCCGGTGAGGCCGGCATCCAGGGTGCCGCTCTCCACGTAGCGCGACATCTCCTGGGCGCGGCAGATGGCGCAGTCGATGGTGTCGTCGTTGATTTCCGGAAAATAGCTGCGGCCGTTTACATTGATATTCCAGCCGGAGCGCTTGAACAGGGCGATGGTGGCGTTTTGCAGGCTTCCCTTGGGAATGCCCAGCTTCAAGGGTAGACTCATTTCTTGTATACCTCCTCAGGATCGAAAATCGGTTGACCTACGACCTCTATGGTCCGGTCGGGTTTCACCCGCTTGTAGAAACAGCTGCGGTGACCCGTGTGGCAGGCCGCCCCGCCCACCTGTTCCACTTTCAGCACCACGGTGTCGTCATCACAATCGATGCGGATCTCCTTGACCAACTGGACATTGCCCGATGTCAGGCCCTTGGTCCAGAGGGTGTTGCGGGTGCGACTGAAGAAGGTGGCCTTGCCGGTCTGCAGCGTGGTCTCCCAGGCCTCGGGGTTCATGAACCCCACCATGAGGACGTCTCCGGATTCGTGATCCTGGACCACCGCCGGTATCAATCCATCCATTTTCTCGAAATTGAGTGCAATCATTGTACTTCGCTCCTTATCCATCCGGGAGTCTGCGTTGCCTGTGGCTTCGCGCGCTCCCCGCTCCCCGGCCGGGCCGGTTCGTCGGCCGCCGCCGTCACCGGGGGAATAAAACCCTTTCCTGTAAGGACAATTCCGCTGAATGTCAAATTAAATCTGTATGAGCAGGCGGCGACTCTCCTCAATGAATTCCGTCCCGGGGAGTGTGGCGACGGCGAGGTCCCGTCCCTTCGGGACGGTGCCGAAGTGGTTGCTGTGCAGAACCTTTTTTGATAGGTTGCTAGGGTTTAGCGGATGGACAAGGCGATCCTGCTCTGCCCGACCTGCGAGGCCCGCCGTAATGGAAACTGGATGGACGGCGTACGGCGATGTAAAGATTTTTCAGCGGCGGGCGATATCAACGGACGCGAAAGGCAAGGCCGGTGATCCAACGGCCTGCGGATGTGTATACCCAACATGGCCAAACCGATTACGACCACTCAAATCCTGAAAAAGCGGGCGCGCAAGAATCAGCGCGGCATTTGGGCCAAAATCTTCAGCTGGTTCCTGTGGATGGTCCTGGTGTTGATTTTTCTCGGAGTCATCGCCGTCCTGGGCGTCTTTTTCTATCTCAGCCGGGATCTGCCCAAAATCGGTTCCCTCCGGGACTATCTCCCCTCGGTGATCACCACCGTCGTTTCCGACGATCAGCAGAAAATCGCCGAATTCTACAAGGAGCGCCGCATCGTGGTGCCCCTGGATCGTATCCCGGAGAAGCTCCAGCAGGCCTTTATCTCCGCGGAAGATGCCCGCTTCTACAAGCACCAGGGAATCGATTTGTACAGCATTGCGCGGGCCTTTTTCAAAAACCTGGAGGCCGGCGCCATCGTGCAGGGCGGCTCCACCATTACCCAGCAGGTGACCAAGAGCTTCCTGCTCACTCCGGAAAGAAGTTATGAGCGCAAGATCAAGGAAGCCATTCTGGCCTACCGTATCGACAAGGCCTTTGCCAAAAAAGACATTCTCTATCTCTATTTGAACCAGATCTATTTGGGCCATGGCGCCTACGGCGTCCAGGCCGCCGCGGAAAACTATTTCGGCAAATCGGTGGAAGACCTGAACCTGGCGGAGTCGGCCATGCTTGCCGGTCTGCCCCAGGCCCCCAGCCGCTATTCCCCTTTCCACTACCCGGAAAAGGCCAAGCAGCGACAGATCTATGTGCTCAAACGCATGGTGGACGAAGGCTACATCACCCCGGAGGAGGAGTCCGAGGCCGTTCAGACTCCCATGGATATCCACCCCCGGCGAAACTGGTACCTCGAGAAGGTGCCCATTTACACCGAGGACATCCGCCGGTACGTGGAGAAAACCTACGGCGAGAAGGCGCTCTACACCCAGGGCCTGAAGATCTACGCGGCGGTCAATGTCGAGATGCAGAAGGCGGCGCGGCAAGAGATCCAGGCCGGGTTGAAGGACCTGGATCGGCGCCTGGGTTACCGGGGGCCGTTGAAAAAACTGGAGCCCGGCGAAATCGAGGCCTTCTCCCAGGAGTTGGACAAGGAGTTGGCCCTCCAGCCGCTGGAGGCCCACACCAGCGTGAAGGGCGTGGTGATCGAAGTCGACGACAAGGCCAAAAAGGTGACGGTGCGAATGGGCAGCCATCGTGGCGTGATCGCCCTCAAGGACATGCAGTGGGCGCGCAAACCCGACCCCGAGCGATATGCCTACAAGATCAGCCGCCCCAGCCAGGCCCTGGCCGTGGGCGATGTGATCCTCGTGGAAGTCAAGGAGAAGGACCCCGCAGCCGAGGTCTGGCCCCTCGCGCTGGATCAGGTGCCCGATGCCCAGGCGGCCCTGCTGTGCATCGAGGCCGGCACGGGCCTGGTCAAGACCATGGTGGGTGGCCGGGACTTCATGCAGAGCCAGTTCAACCGCGCCGTTCAGTCCCGGCGCCAGCCCGGATCGGCCTTCAAGCCCATCATCTATGCCGCGGCATTGGACAAGGGCTATACCCCGGCTTCCGTGATTATCGATTCCCCCATCGTCTTCAAGGACGAGGAGCACGATTTCACCTGGAAGCCCAAGAATTACGGCAAGAAATTTTACGGACCCACATTGTTGCGCGAAGCATTGGCCATGTCGCGCAATGTCGTCACCATCAAGATTCTCCAGGATATCGGCATCGACTACGTCATCGACTACGCCCGCCGCCTGGGGATCGAATCGGAAATGAGCCGCGACTTGTCCATCGCCCTGGGCTCCTCCGGCGTATCCCTGCTGGAGATCGTCAAGGCGTACTCCGTATTCGCCAACCAGGGCTATCTGGTGCAGCCGGCCTTCATCACCAAGATCGAGGACCGCTTCGGCAACGTGCTCGAAGAGATGAATCCCGTGCGGAGCAAGGTGCTGGAAAAGAGCACGGCCTATATCATGACCAGCCTGCTGGAAGGCGTGGTCAAAGTCGGTACCGGCAGGCGGGTGCGTGCCTTGAAACGTCCGGTGGCCGGCAAGACCGGAACCACCAACAATCTCTATGACGCCTGGTTCGTTGGGTATACCCCCCGCTTCATCACCGGAGTCTGGGTGGGCTACGACCAGGAGCGCCCCCTGGGACAGGGTGAAACCGGATCCCGGGCCGCCAGCCCCATCTGGCTGGGATTCATGCAGAAAATCCTGGCGAAAGAGCCGGTGCGCGTCTTCCAGGTGCCCGATGGCGTGGTCTTCGCCAAGATCGATGCCGAGACCGGCCTGTTGCCCATTCCCGAGTCCCGGAAGACCATTTTCGAGTGTTTCAAGGAGGGGACCGTGCCCACCGAGACTGCGCCCAAACCCGGTGACGTCACCGAACCGGAGCAATTTTTCAAACTCGATATGTAGGGTCCGGCTCGCCGGTTATCTGGTCGGGTCGGTTTGAATGCGCTAAGAACCCAAATTGAGTGATCAGGTTTGAAGATCCCCCAGAATCAGGACCATCCAGTGCCCATGCGACCGGCCAACCGGCCAACGGGCCAACGGGTAACCCGGCCAACCGGCCAACCGGCAAACTGATAGCCATGGGCCTGCGTCATATTCTGATGGTGTTGTCGCTGTTGGCGTTCCTGTCCGCTACCGCCGGCGGCACGCTCTATTATTCGTCCCTGCGGCAGGCCGCCTTTACGGCGGCCGAACGCCAGACCGTGGCCAACACCCTGCTGATCCAGAAAAGCCTCAACTCCTTTCTTACCGAGAACCGCAAGGCGGTGGCCACCCTGGCCAACATGCCGGACCTGCAGCGGGCGCTGCTCAGGACCGGGAAGGAGGATGACCTTTACAATGCCAATGTGCTCCTGGACCGTTTTAACGCCACCCTGAACTCCGATGTCTGCTATCTGCTGGATCGAAGGGGTACCACCATCGCATCGAGCAACCGCCGGGACGCCGACAGTTTCGTGGGCCAGAATTTCGCGTTCCGGCCCTATTTTCGGCAAGCCATGCGGGGGCTGCCGGGTGCCTACCTGGCATTGGGAACCACATCCAAGAAACGGGGCGTCTACCAGAGTTATCCGGTGTTCGAAGATCCGGATGCGCCGCCCATCGGCATTGCCGTGATCAAGTCGCCCATCGAAAAGATCGAAAAGGAACTGGGGCTGCCCACGGAAGATATCGTGCTGGTAACCGACCCCCGCGGGCTGGTGTTCATATCCAATCGACCCGACTGGCTCTTCGGCAGCATGTGGAAGCTGGATGAGAAGCAGACCCGGGCCATCGCCCGGGAACGTCAGTTCGGCGCCGGTCCGTGGCCCTGGGTGGGCCTGACGCCGCTGGACGCGAACCACGTCGTGGATTCCGACGGGATTCGATACCTGATGTACCGGACCGACGTCGATCTGTTCACCGGCTGGCACATCATCCACCTGCGCAACATCCGCCAGATTTCCGAGGCGGTGGTGGCCCCTCTCCTGCGCATCGTGGGGCCGGTGGTATTGCTGCTGTGCCTGATGATCAGCGGCGCCGTGCTGGCCCTTTACCGCAAGGCCAGCCGCGAGATCCAGCGCCGTCGCACGGCGGAACAGGCCCTGCGCAGCAGCGAGGCACGCTACCGCGCCCTCTACCACCATACGCCGGCCATGTTGCATTCCATCGATACCGAAGGCCGGCTGCTCAGCATCAGCGACTATTGGGTGGAAATCATGGGCTACACCCGCGAAGAGGTCATCGGCCGGCCCCTGACCGAATTTTTGACTCCGAAATCACGACGCCACGCCGAAGAGGTCGTCTTTCCCTATTTCTTCGACACCGGGTTCTGCAAGGATGTTTCCTACCAATTCGTAAAAAAGGACGGGCAGATCATCGATGTGCTGCTTTCCGGAATCGCCGAGCGCGATTCCGACGGCAACATCCGGCGCTCCCTGGCCGTCTCCATCGATGTGACCGACCGCAAGCAGGCGGAAGAAGACCTGCGCATCGCCAAGGAGGAACTGAGCCGCTACTCCCGGGAACTTGAGATCCAGGTGGCCAAGCGAACCAGCGAGATCACCGGCATCCTCAAATACACACCGTCGGTGATCTATATCAAGGATCCCGACGGTCGCTATTTGATGGTCAATTCCCGTTTCGAGGAGATTTTCGGCGTCCGGGCCGGTGACGTTCGCGGCCGAACCGACATCGAGCTGCTTCCCGAAGCCGTGGCGGACCAGTTCCAGGCCAATGATCAGCGGGTTCTCAGCGACGGTTGCTCCCGGCACGTGGAAGAGGAAATCCCCCAGAAAGACGGCCTGCACACCTATTTGGCGGTTAAATTTCCCATTTACGAGGAGTCGGGCAAGATCCACGGAATCTGCGGAATCGCCTCGGATATTACGGCGGTCAAAAAAGCCCAGGAGCAACTGCGCCGACTATCGGCCGGCATCATGGCCAGCCAGGAAAAGGAACGCGCCGCCCTGGCCCGGGAACTGCACGATGAGCTGGGCCAGGTGCTCACGGCCCTGCGCATGGATGCGGTCTGGCTTCAGGATTGTCTGAAGAAGGCCGGTCTCACGGGAGTCCGGCGGGCCACCGATATGTGTGCGTTGATCGACAAAACCATCGAAGATGTCCGCGGACTGGCCATCCGCCTGCGTCCCGGCGTACTGGACGACCTCGGGCTGGTGGACGCCCTGGACTGGTACACCAGCGAGTTTGAACGACGTTTTCAAATTCCCTGTATCTTCAATAACAACCCGATCCCCGCCATCGATGAAACCCTGGCCACCGCCGCCTACCGCATCGCCCAGGAAGCGCTGACCAATGCGGCCCGGCACGCCGGTGCCAGCCTGACCGAGGTGGATCTCCGGCTGGACGACGGCAGGCTGGTGCTGACGGTGCAAGACGACGGCCGGGGCTTTCGGGTGCCTTCACCGGAAACCGATGAAGGCCTGGGATTGGCCGGCATGCGGGAACGGGCCATGCTCGTGGGGGGCGAACTCAGCGTCGATTCGCAAATCGGACAGGGCACCCGGGTCTGTTTGCAGGCGCGGCTGTACGACCATCCGGACCTGAAGAAAATCTAGGTCGGGGTTGGCCCGGGGCCCGGTTCGTGGTTTGATCATGATGAGCGGGAAATTGGAGTTGTCCGACGGGTCCGTAAGTGCCTGTCGGGCCGGCACGGGAAAAAGGGGGAGCCATGATCAGGGTCCTGTTGGCGGACGATCATAGTATTGTGCTGGCCGGTTTGCGCCGCCTGGTCGACGAGAGCGAAGACATGGAGGTGGTGGCCGAGGCCGCCGACGGTGGCGAGGCGATTCAGAAGATCCGCAAGCTGAAGCCCGACGTGGCCGTCATCGATCTTTCCATGCCGCAGGTGGACGGCCTCGAGGTCATTACCCAGATCCGTCCTGAATTTCCGGAGCTGCCCATCATCATTCTCACCATGCACGCCGAAAACCAATATGTGGTCAGGGCCATCGAGGCCGGCGCCATGGGCTACATCACCAAGCAGTCGGCCCCCGAAAACCTGGTGCACGCCATCCGCAAGGTACATGCCGGCTCGCGCTACCTCACCGACGATGCCGCCGAATCCCTCGTTCTGCGGGTGGCCAAGGGCAAGGACCACCAGTCTCCCCTGGACAGTCTTTCCACCCGCGAATTGCAGGTTCTGCGACGGCTCGCCCTGGGGCATACCAACCGCGAAATCGCCGCGGCCTACAACATCAGCATCAAGACCATCGATACCTACCGCTTCCGCCTTCTGAAAAAACTCAATCTGCGCAACAACGCCGAATTGTCCCGGTTTGCCATCCAGAACGGGCTGATCGAGGCCTGATTCCGACCATTGGGTTTGCCTGGAAGGAGACGATATCCTGGCAGGGAGATATCGTTTTCTACCCGCGGTGGTGAAGCCGGGGCCAATTGTAAGAAATAGACTTACATTAATATCAGAAATCGTCCAATTGACGCTTCCATCGACACTATCCTAATTAGACAATGGACCTGATGGAAGCGTCTCTTGCGATACACACCCTGACGTGTACGGCGGAACCGCGCTGAATGGATAAGAGACCCTTTTCCATGGCCGAATATGTTGCGGGTTCCGACGGTCGCCTTGAGATTCCGTCCAGAGGTACCCACACTGAAACCCTACAAGGAGGAAAATTCATGAAACGTACCTTCAAGATCGCACTCATCTCCCTTTGCGCCGTCACCATGGCGTTCACCTTTGCCCCCGGCGCCTTCGCCAAAGAGCGCATCATCTTCGGTGGCGGACCCGCCGGCGGCACGTTCCAGGTCGTGGCCAACGGCATTCAAACCTACAAACCGGTCAAAGCCATCAAGGAGTTCACCGTAAAAGCGCAGACCTCCGCCGGTTCCGTCGAGAACCTGAGAAAAACCGATGCCGGCAAACAGCAATTCAGCACGGTCTACTCCGGTCATGTGTATCTGGGCCGCAACGGTCGGATGAAAAACGATACCACCAAATATACCAATGTACTGGCGGTCGCCTGGTTGTACGGCGCCCCGGCGCAATTGGTGGTTCGCAAAGATTCCGGCATTACAAGCGTCAAAGACCTGGTTGGCAAGAAGGTGGGCGTGGGCAACGCCGGCTCCGGTGCCTTCGCCAACTGCGAACTGTTCTTCACCCACATGGGCGTTTGGGACAAGATCGAGCGCAACGCAATGGGGTACAACGATGCCGCGGCTGCATTCGGCAACAATCAACTGGACGCCTTCTGGCTCTTCACCGCATTCCCCAGCGGCGCGGTGATCATGGCCGCCCAGACCAATGACATCGCTTTGATCGACCTGGCCGCCGATGCCAAGGCTTCCGGCTTTTTCAAGGAGTTCCCCTATTTTTCCAAACTGTCCGTTCCCGCCGGCACCTACCGCGGCGTGGAGACAGAAACGCCGTCCTTCCAGGACAGCGCCCTCTGGGTGGCCAACAGCAAAGTATCCGACGACGTGGTCTACAAACTGCTTACGCTGATCTATACGGACGAAGGCCTGGCCCACATGAAGGAACAGAAGAAGACCTTTAAGAACATGAGCATCAAAACCGGTACCGAGGGAATCGTTACACCCTTCCATCCCGGCGCCATCAAGTTCTGGAAAGAAAAAGGGATGATGTAGTCAATTCATCATTTGGTATGGCAGGGGAGAACGGCCCGATTCCGAATCGGCGCCGTTCCCCCGGATCCGCCCGGATCCGTTTCCACTGGGATACGCGTATGGTTCAAGGTTGGATGACGGTTGTGGATAGGAACCTAAACGGAATGAAACAATGGACGGAACGGATACCCCAAACCGCTTCCCCGTATTCATAGGCAGGTAAAAAGTGTACGAGAGACTCCATAAATACGAAAAGATTGTCTTTGATGTGCTGGCATGCGCGTTGGTGCTCTTCTATTCCTACTCCGCAGTGGTCAAACCGGCGCCCACCCAGTTTCATCGCGGGATCTATGTGATCATTACCTATATCCTGGTGTTTCTGCTCTATCAATCCAAAACCAAATACATGCGGGTGGTGGACTACATCCTGATCGCGTTGTCCATTTTCTCGGTGGGGTACTGGATCGTCAATTTCGAAGCCATCAACTACCGCACCGGTGCCGAGACCCTTTTCGATCAATACGTGGCCATCGTCGGCGTGCTCATCGGGATCGAAGTGGCCCGCCGGGTGGTGGGACAGATATTCGTCTTCATCGGCATCCTGATGCTCCTCTACGGCGTTTACGGCGCCTACATGCCCGACCTCATCTCCCATGCCGGGGATACCTTTCCCCAGGTCTGCACCGCCATCTTCTACAAGAGCGACGGCGTCTTCGGCATCATGGCCAACGTGTTGGCCACCTACGTGATCCTCTTTGTGCTCTTCGGCGCCTTTCTGGAATATTCGGGGGCCCAGAAGTTCTTCATCGACTTCCCCCTGGCCGCCGTGGGGCACAAGACCGGCGGACCGGCCAAGGTTTCGGTCATCGCCTCGGGTCTGTTCGGCTCCATCTCCGGCAGCGCCATCGCCAATACGGTTTCCACCGGCACATTCACCATTCCCATGATGAAAAAGGCCGGATTCCGGCCCCACATCGCCGGCGGTATCGAGCCGGCGGCCTCCATCTCCGGCATGTTCATGCCGCCCATCATGGGGGCCGGCGGATTCATCATGGCCGAACTTACCGGTCTGCCCTATTCGCGCATCATGCTCATCGCCATCTTTCCCGCGCTGATGTATGTCTGGAGCGTGTTCGTGATGGTGCACTATGAAGCCAAGATCCATGGCATCAAGGGCGAAAAAAGCGACCTGAAAGCCACGAAGATTTTGAAGGAAGAGTGGATTTATGCCCTGCCGCTGGTGGTCATCACCTATTTCATGCTCACCGGCTATTCACCGGCCTATTCCGCCATCATCGGTCTGGCAACCTGCGTGGCCATCAGTCACAAGACCCGGGAAACACGGATCGATTTGACCGTTGTCTGGATCATGGTCCTGGTTCTGATCGTGGGGTGGTCGACAAAGCTCGGAGGCAAGTTGATGGGCCCGGCCGCCATGGACCCCGTCAAGGCCATCGCCACCCCCAATGTCCTGGTGGTGTTGGGGATTATCGCGGGGGGGATCATCGCCTGGCGGCGGCGTTCCAAGGGCGCGGACATTTTCCTGGAAATGAAACATTTCGTGCATGCGTCGCGCAAGGGGGCCGAGAGCAGTCTCAAGATCGGCGCCACCCTGGGCGTCATCGGCATCATCATCGGCGTGCTCACCTACAGCGGCCTGGTGCTGACCTTTGCCG
Organism: Desulfobacteraceae bacterium; assembly: GCA_050288425.1. Taxonomy (GTDB): domain Bacteria; phylum Desulfobacterota; class Desulfobacteria; order Desulfobacterales; family Desulfosarcinaceae; genus JARRKU01. The sequence continues at coordinate 15,362 of JBNKDU010000105.1, forward strand.
ACATCATGATCGAACTGGCCGGCGGGTCCCTGGTGCTCACCATCCTGCTCATCGCCCTGGCCTCCCTGGTGCTGGGCATGGGCGTTCCGGTGACGGCGGCCTACCTGATCACCGCCGTGGTGGCCGTTCCGGCCCTGACCCATCTGGGGGTCAACGAAGTCGCCGCCCATATGATCGTCTATTGGCTCTCCCAGGACTCCAATATCACGCCGCCGGTGTGCATCGCCGCCTTTGCCGGCGCCACCATCGCCAAGGCCAATATGTGGCGCACCGCCTTTTCGTCCTTTAAATTCGCCAAGTTTCTCTACCTGGGGCCGTTCCTGTTCGGCTATGTGCCGGCCTTCTCCCTGAACGGCAGCAGTTGGGATATCTTCAAGGCCTTCGTGATCATCGCCGTCGGCACCTGGGCGTACTCCTATTTCCTGAGCCTGCACTGGCTCTACTATTTCACCGGAAGTCTGGATAAGAAACGCGCCAGGCAAGCGGCACTGGTTGCCGCTCACAATGGGGCCCAGTCTTCCGCGTAGCTCCCGACCGGAGAAGCCTCTCCCTCCTCAGCCGCTCACCTGCCAGCCGCGGGTGGGCGGTTTTTCTTTCGGGGGTCAGGGCATCGCCGCGGATCCGGCACGGGCGTACCAGGCATGGGGTTGGGCCATGCGGCGCAGGGACCAGAAGGATTGCAGGGCCTGCATGTAGGTGTCGTCATTGCCTTCGCCCGGAATGGGCATGGGATCGGCCCGGCGAACGGCCAGAACGGCCGCATCCACCGTATCGCCGGAGTGTTGCCGCAGCCAGCGGGCCGCGGCCACCGCCCGACCGGGATGAAGTATTCCGCCGGACCGTACGGGAAAAGGATGATCCAGATCCGGAATATAGGCGGTTTTCAACACAATCTCCTTGATGGCATGGATATCCAGATCGGGATTGGCCCTGGCCACGGCCAGCACGCCGTGGTTGAGCACAAAGGGTGCGGCAAAGGAGGTGCCGTCCTCGCAGATGGTGCCGCCCCCCATCCTGGCGCCGCAGATCTGCGTACCGGGGGCCAGTATATCCACGGACATTTCGCCCACGTTGGTGAAAGGCGCCAGTTCATAAGTGGTGTATTCGGAGATTTCCAGCCGATCGGTATTCAGGGCCCCGACCACCAGAATGTTGTCCTGGGGCAGCATGGCCGGAACCAGGTCGCCGACCTTGCGCAGCCGGTCGACATTGAATCCCCTGCCGTTCATGGGCGAACCGTTGCCGGCCGCTACGACGTGAAGGGTCTCCGGGGTGTTTTCGATGAGTCGGCGGATCTGATACGGGCGCTCGGCCATGACATCGAAGGAGAGCAGTTGCTTGTCAAAGATGAAACTCATGTTGGTGAAGCGGACCCCGTGTCCCTTGATCAATCGCTCGATCCTGGGCAGCAAATCCGATGAATGGATGGTGGTCACTTCCGATGCCGTCATCAGGGCGATATCCTCCCGGCCTTCCACGACGATGGATGCCACCAGGGTGCCATGGGAAGGGGCGGGCAGTCCGAAGCGCGGCAGGCGCAGGTCATGGACGGGCTGTTGCAGTCGCGGATTGTCCGTAACGCCGTAAATGTCGTCGATCAATCCATTGCCGTCATCGTCGTGCCCATTGAGCGTCTCTCCGGGGTTTTTCCAGAGCTTGTAAGCCAGGTCCGGGTGCTGGATATCGATCCCGCTATCCATGATCAGCACGGGAATCCGCGAGGGGGACCGGGAAATCGACATCCGCCGGGCGATCTCCGATTCAGGTAAGCCCTTCCGGGCATATATGGAGCGAAGGTCGGCAATGGATTCTTCGCGATAGTCCGAGACGATGCCGCCCTCTCCGTCCATCAGCGTCATATGGGTGACGGAAGGGACTTCCTCATTCTCATCCGGCTGCGGACGGCGCGTACCCGGATCATACTCGAACGAGGCAACGGCCTGGAGGCCCCCCGACTCGTCGAAAACCTGTCGTTCCTTGACCAGGCGCGTGCCCGGCCAGTAGGTATCCAATTGCCGCAGCGAATTGGCCCGGTCCTTGTCGAAATGGTAGTACCAGGTCTGGATGATCCGGTCCGGGCGGCGGTCTCCATCGGATGCGCGAAACAGATCCCTGCGCACCAGGGAGACTCTTTGATCATGGTACACCATGGTCTGGACGCTGTAGAGGGAGAGCTCATCCAGGTATTCGAACAGCGTGCGCTCCCAGGGCTGGTTGTTCCAGTACACCAATTTTCCCGTGATACGACCGTTCCGATAGAAAATTTGCTCTGTGGAACGCGGTTTGACATCCCCATTGTTCCCGAATACCTGGGTCTGGAATCCATGTGAATTTCCTTGAAACCGGATGGCGGGCTGCCCTTCGAGGCTCCCTTCCACTTCGATATGTCCTGCCCCCAGTGCCCATGAGCATAATAAAACGGCCAATATGTATCTGATGCGGCGCATGCAGGACCTTCCGTCTTTCTGACTGCATTTGTCTAGGGTATCGGTAGCGGCCTGGAGGGACTTTACAATTGATATGCGGCAATAAGGACGGCAAGTGATCTCACGACGAGCAAATTCCTCAGAATATCATCAAGTTAATCAGAAACCGGACGATAACAATATAGAACGTCGGCAATGTTCCACCCGGCCGGATGGGAATCGGAATCGACTGGCCGATGATCCGGTGCGCGGCGGCCGTCCGGGACCGGGAGAGACAGACTCTGTCCGGGAGAGAGTTGATCGCAGGGTTAAGAGTGTTGACGCAATTCACAAAAGAGCGGTGGGGGTGCCCAATGCTAAAAAACATGAAGCTGCCGCTGAAGCAGTTAAGCGGATTTCTGATGATCACCTTGATTTTGGTGGCAGTGGCCTTCGTGGGTTTCAGAAGCATCGGCAACATCAATACGAAGATGCATACGATTCTGAGAACCACCCCGCTGGTGGATGCCGTCAAGGAGATAAAAATATCGGTCGCCCAGGACTTGCAGGTGGTGATCGCATTAACCACGGCGCTGGATACCGATGAACTCGACGAGGTGTGGAAAACCCACGTAAAGCATGCCGCCACCCTCAATCAATACGCCCGGGCCATTCTGGAAGGTGGCGAGATCAACGGCATGGATATCCATGCCACCGAAGACGATGCTCTGATAGCGATGGTCAGACAATCCGCCGAAAATTACAATCATCTCTTTAATCCAAAAGTGCGGCAGATTTACGATCTCATGGTCAAGAAGGTGGATGCGGAAAATTACGATTACGATCTGGCCGACAGCCTCCCGGGGTTGGCGCAACAGGATGGCAAAAAACTGTCGGCCATGATGGAGCGGATCGAGACCATCGCCAGAAAGATGATCGCCCATACGGAGACCCAGGCGCAAAGCGCCACCGCGCGGGCAAAGGCCATGCTCTTCTGGTCTACGGTGATCGGTATTGTCGTCGCCGTTCTGCTGGCGCTCTTCATTACCCGCATCATCACCAAACCCATTGCGCTGGCGGTGAAGTTTACGAAAAATATGGCCCGTGGCGATTTGACCCAGACGTTGAATATCGATCAGGAGGATGAGATCGGGGTACTGGCCAAGGCGCTCAACGATATGGTCGGCGGTCTGGCCGCCATGTTCAAGGAGGTGGCCCAGGGGGTCCATACCCTTTCATCGTCTTCCGAGGATCTTGTGCGGATATCCCAGGATATGTCCCAGGGTGCGGACGAGACCTCCAGTCGATCCAATGCCGTCGCTGCATCCTCCGAGGAGATGAGCGCCAATATGGGATCGGTTACCCAGGCTGCCGAACTGGCGACGCAAAAGGTGAATTTGCTGGCCGAGGTGTCGACCCAGGTGGACACCATGGTATCGCAGGTCAGCCGGCAATCGAACAAGGCCCGGGAGATTTCGGAAAATGCCGTGGCGGAGATGAATGCCGTGTCCAAAGCCGTAATGGAATTGGGAGACGCCGCCACGGAGATCGACGAGGTTACCGACGTGATCCGCGATATTTCCGAACAGGTAAACCTGCTGGCCCTGAACGCTACTATTGAAGCGGCACGGGCCGGAGATGCCGGCAAAGGATTTGCCGTTGTGGCCCAGGAAATCAAGGATTTGGCGCATCAGACCGCCACCGCAACCAGACAGGCCGACGAAAAGTTGAAATGGATCCGGGACCGCTCCGCCGATCTGGTGAGCAATGCGGGTGGAATCTCCAAAATCATCACCGAAATTAACGCCATCATCGCCGAAGTGGCGCAATCCGTGGAAAAACAAAAAGAGACCACCCGGGAAACTGCAGGCAACGTAGCGGAAACCCTGAATGACATTCAGGTGGTGACCGAAAATGTGAACCAGAGCTCCGAGTTTTCCGGTGTCATCGCCCATGATATCTCCAAGGTACATCAAACTGCGGAAACCATCAGCCGAAGCAGCTCGCAGATCAATCAGCGAGCGGAAGCGTTGAACCAATTGGCCCAGGAGTTGGATACCATTATCGAAAAATTCAAACTCTGACCCTTCTGTGATTCTCCTCAGCGTCGAAATGATCAGGTCGAATCCATAGAGTCCAAAATTGCCCGCCACGTTTATCGCTATATATTTATTCCAGTGGCTGGTTCGCCGAAAGTATGCCAGGCAGGATTTCAATTGGAACGGATCGAGGATTCGGATGCGATTTTCAGGCAAAATGTCCATCGGACTTAAATTGTTCTGGACCTTGTCCATCATATTTACGCTGCTCGCGGTAATTTTCGGCGGTGTCTTATACGTCTTCATTAAAAACAGCCTGGCGGAGCGGATCGAAAGCGAATTGCAAAACACCACCAGGGCGACCTTCAACCTGGTCGAGTCAACGGTCGATATTTCCATAAAGAACAACTTGCGCAATGTGGCCGAGAAAAATCTGCAGATCATTCGCAAGATCTATGAAAAAGTCCAGGACGGCGCATTGAGCGCCGAAGTCGCCAAAGCCCTCTCCGAAGACCTGCTGCTCAGCCAGACCATCGGCATCTCGGGCTATATCTATTGTGTGGACAGCAACGGCACGGTGGTGGTGCATCCCGACAGGAAAATGGTGGGTCGCGATTTGTCTGCAAATGCATTCATGAGAAAGCAGATGCGGCAAAAAGCCGGCTTTCTCCAATATGCCTGGAAAGCCCCCGATGACCCGGAAGTGCGCGAAAGAACCCTCTATATGACCTATTTCCAGCCATGGGACTGGATCATTTCGGCCGCGGTTTACAGCAATGAGCTGAACGAAATGATCGACGTCAAGGATCTGGCCGGCCGCCTGCGCCGGATGAAGCTGGGCCGCAGCGGATATCCGTTTATCATGGACGCCAACGGGTTTTCCGTGATCCACCCGAAGTTCGCTCCCAAAACCTATCTGATGGAGATCGCCAACGGCCAAGGCTTTTACTATTTTACGGAAATGCTCAAGCGCAAATCCGGCAAATTGCGATTCCAGGACAAGGACGCTTCCTCGGATGCTTATCGGGAACGGCTGGTCACCTTCGATTTTATCCCCGAACTGGGCTGGCTGGTCGGGTCGAGCGTCTACCTGGACGAAATCGATGCACCCTTACGGCGGTTCCGGCTGATCTATTTCATCGCTTGCCTCTCCTCCGCCCTGTTGCTGTTCCTTGCCACCCGGCTGGCGAGCCGCCGCATCACCGCCCCGCTGGCCGCCTTGGCGGCGCATTTAAAAAGCGGCGTGACCGGCGACTTTTCGATGCGGGTGCATCCGACCTCCCAGGATGAAACCGGACAGTTGATGACCATTTTTAACGATTACATGGAGAAACTGGAGTCCTACGACCGATCCCTGCGCAATGAAATCGAGGCCCGCAAGAAGGCCGAGATCCAACACCGTGCCGTATTGGATGTATCTCCCAATCCCATCGTTTTATATGACGCGCATGGGGCGGTTCAATTCGTGAATCGTGCGTTCAATCGGGTATTCGGGTGGAAAGAAGAAGAGCTGCTGGGCAAACAGATCGATTTTGTTCCCCCCGATTGCAAAGCGCAAACGGCGCAGGCCATTCAGAAAACCTTCGAGAGCGAGACGGGCATATATTCCATGGAAACCCGGCGGCGGAGCAAAAATGGGCAAATCGCCGATGTGCTGGTGTCCGCAGCCGCCTATCGCCGGGCGGATGGGCAGATCCTCGGCATGGTGGTCAACTTTACCGACATCAGCGAACGCAAGCGCACCGAAGCCCAGATTCAGAAGCTCAACGAGGAACTCGAGCAGCGGGTGGCCGATCGCACGGCGGAACTGGCCCGCGCCACGGAAAAAGCCACCCGGATGGCTGAAATAGCAGAGACCGCCAATAGTTCCAAAAGTCAATTCCTGGCCAACATGAGCCATGAGATCCGGACCCCCATGAACGCCATCATGGGATTAAGCGGTCTGATCCAGGATACGCCGCTGAATGACGAACAATTGGATTACGTGCAAGTCATCCGCAGCAGTGCCGATGCCCTGTTGAATGTCATCAACGACATTCTGGATTTTTCCAAGGTGGAAGCCGGCATGCTGGAAATAGAAAAAATCGATTTCAACCTTCGCAATGCCTTGGCGGATACCATCGTCATCCCCTCCATCGCCGCCCATAAAAAAGGACTGGAATTGATCTATGACATCGATACCGATGTGCCTTCCCGGCTGAAGGGCGACCCCGGACGTCTGCGCCAGATCATTCTCAACCTCACCAACAATGCCGTCAAATTTACGACCAACGGTGAAATCGGCGTTCATGTGAAACGGGTGGAAGAAACACCGGCCCACGCTACCTTGCGGTTCTCGGTCCAGGACACGGGAATCGGCATTCCGGAAGCGGACATCGATGCATTGTTTACCCCCTTTAAACAATTCGATGCATCCACGACCCGCAAATACGGCGGGACCGGCCTGGGACTGACCATCTGCAAGTATCTGGTGGAACTCATGGAGGGGCGGATCGGGATCGAAAGCGAGCCTGGAAAAGGATCGACTTTCTGGTTTACGGCCCGCTTCGCCAAACAAATGCACCCCGAGAGAAAGCCCCGGGTGCCGCCGAAGGATATGTTGGAAAAGCGCATCCTGGTGGTGGACGACAACCGGACAAACCGGAAACTCCTTTCGGGCATCCTGAGGGCATGGGGGTTTCGCTGTGAGGGCGCCGGGGATGCAGAGACCGCCTTGACCACGCTTCACGAGGCCTCCGGAGTCGGCTCCGGCTACGACCTGGTTCTCATCGACTGGGAAATGCCGGGCATGAGCGGTCTTGAGCTGGGGCAGCGCATCAAAGCCGATCCACGGCTCGGGCACACGTTGTTGATCATCCTGTCATCCAGGGGGTTGCGTGGGGACTGCGCCGAAGTCAAACGGGTCGGATTTGCCGGGTACCTGATGAAACCGGTCCGCAGAAGCCACCTCTATGGCGCACTGGTCATGGTCTTCAGCGATGATGCCCAACCCGACTCCGCAAATACCCGGTTCGTCACCCGCCACAGCGTCAATGATGCCTTCAAATCGCAATGGCGGATATTGGTTGTCGAGGACAACCCGATCAACCAGAAGGTTGCATTGAAAATTCTGCAAATCGCGGGATTTCAAGCGGATGCCGTGTCCAACGGCCGGGAGGCCCTGGAATCCCTCTGCCGTACGCCGTATGACCTTGTGTTGATGGACGTATCGATGCCCGAAATGGATGGGCTGGAAGCCAGCAGAATCATACGAAATCGTGAATATCCAGTGCTCAACCCGGATGTACCCGTCATCGCCTTGACCGCCCACGCCTTTAAGGAAGACCGCAATAGGTGTCTATCGGCCGGCATGGATGACTATTTAAGCAAGCCCATCGATCCCGACGAGTTGATCGCAATGATAGTCAGGTACCTGGAACCTGTCCGGGGGCATCAAAAACCACCGATGTAAACGATCCCTCAGATCCATCGCATATGCCCGCCATCGCAACAGAAGAAATTTACGCTTTTTATCATCGGAATGGCCGCAGACAAAAGGCGGTATGCCGATGATAAAAAGCGGTATCCTGGTTATGCGGCCTTTCCGCTGACAACTTTTTCGATCTGGAAGATATCGCCGCGCTTGTCCGAATGGCCGAAAAACAGAATCAGCTCGGTGTGATCGTCCAGGGCAAGGTAATTGGCCACATGGACGCCCGCCTCGGCCGCATCGCTATCGCTGTAAATCCGAAAATCATAAATGGATTTGTCGTTTTCCCGGGGACACCGGGCGCATTTGAGCGACCAGACCCAATCGGGATCCAGCTTTTCCTTGACCACCAGGTACATGCCCATATGCTCCGGCAGCTCCTTTGGTTTCGGCATCTTGTTCCTTGTACTATCGCCGCCTTCATTTTTCCGCCAGAATTTCCAGCTCATTGCAGGGTCTCCTTTGGTTTAATTTCTCCCCCATGGGTCCGATCCAATCGAGGCGGTTGTCTCGTCTCCGGCTTCCGGGTAGAAAAATTCGGTTTACGCAGGATTGCGTTTCCCCAGGAAGATATCAAAAGGCGTGCCTAAGTATTAATTGTGTGAAATTACAGATAGTTAAAGTATGGCGGGGCAAGGTGGCGGAAGTCGGAATTCCGGTGGGAACCGGCTATCGGCGGGCAAACCTGGTCCGGCAGCATCGGCAATGATATAATTAGCTGAATTTATGAACAAATATTATAACAAAACGATTTCGAAATTCCGAGATCTTCGGAATCAACAGTTCCTGCGGGGCATCCAATATGCTACGTCTTCTGCCTATCTTTTTTCACCAGGACACATATTTCGTAAGCCCATGCGGAAAACAACAAAACCATTAATGCCGCAATAATCGTGTCCTTCTCGAAAAATTTCCGCAAATATTCAATCCCGAATTCGATTCCCAATAAAGCAGCAACGGCGACAATCAATAGAAATGGTGCTGCTATCGCAGCCTGTAACAAACCTTTTTTCGTAATGGACCTAAAATCGCTTTGCTTCTTCTTCCCGGCGACAGACAGCCTTATTGTCTGCAAAACGGCAAATATTATAAGCAATATGAATTTTGACACGTGGGTCTGAATAAACAGGGAAAGTAATAAAAACAATGGAACCGATGAATAAACGATTGCTTTGAAATAGAAATCTTTGCTCATATGCGGTCGCTTGTCGCCGAGCCAGCCGGTTAACTTTCCGCCAACAACAACCAAGGGAGGCTCGATGAAGAGGGAATGAAACCTTTCCCGGTCTTTTTTAAACGCAGGAATGGGCCCCGCGATTGCCGGCGATATAGTTATAAAACTTTGTATCTACAGACATTGCCGGAAAAGGGTACGATCTCTATCATGCAAATTCTCCGGAAGCCCGACGTCCGGGTCACGGGTGGCGGGTCTTCGGTTTCGCGCGTAAATAACTGCCTTATGGCAATGCAGTAACAAACCGGTCCCAACGCGGCTGATAATGATCGGTGATGTCGAGCGAAATCACGATATAGGTCGCCCGCCCCAGGATGAGGCTTCGGTCCACGAATCCGAAATATCTCGAATCGGCGCTGTTATCACGGTTATCGCCCATCATGAAATAGTTGCCCTCGGGAATCGTCACCGGTCCGAAGGACCGCATCGCGTTGCGTTGGGGAATGAACATGACCGGATGTTTTGTACCGTCGAGGTTCTCAATATAGCCATGGGGGATTGAATGCCTGTTCAGTGGAAAATTATCGCTGTTCGGCGAATCCATAGGTTCATAATTTACCTGCTTCCCGTTGATGACGAGTCGATCGTTCCTCATTTCCACCGTATCCCCTGGAATGCCGACGATTCTTTTAATCAGTCGCGTACCATCGGCGGGGGAAGAAAAGACCACGATGGCCCCTCTTCGGGGAGCATCCCATTCCGCAATATGCCATCGGGTGTACGGCACTTTCAGGTCATACGCCAATTTGTTCACAAACACCCGATCCCCTTCCACGATCGTGGGCTTCATGGAACCGGTTGGAACAACATACCAATCGGCAATGGCCGATTTAAAGGTCGTTGCAAGAACCAGTGCGATCAATATTGGAAACCCCCACGTCTTCCAATAAATTATAAGTTTCTGATTTAACATTCTTTTCATCATGAACTCCTTCAAGGTCGGTCCGCGAACCTTTCTTCAGCAGACGCTAATTTTTGCAGCCCGCGAAAGACGCATCCACACCATGCCTCTGTTAAGCTCTACGAATCTTTATGCAAGAAGTCGGGTGTCCTTGTTGCACATTACCGCGATGCCATCTTGGCTCCTCTTTCAGCCAACAATACTCTTAGAAGGGATCGATGGCAACGTGCTTCGTTCTCACAATAGCAGCCGACTGAAATGTTGGAATCGTGAGACAATGCGGCCAGCAAGTCGAGAATCCTGCTTTTTTCGGGATTCTTCAACTCGGAACGATACTTTTTGGCAAAGGAATTCCAGTCTTTATCTGTTTTCACGGCATGCCCGATTTTCATAAGTTCCTGTGTCGGCGCAACATCGGGTAACCACACATCGTACCAGTTTCGAGATGAATATTCGCTTTTGGGCACCCCCCGGGGAGGGCGTCTCACGGTACCTATCCGTAAACCTTCGTCCTTGTGCCGCTCGGAACCCAATTGAACGATTCGTAATGTCATAGCGTACCTTTCCGTACTTGCGAAAGAGGGCCTACGCGTCGGTCTTTTGGGTCGATTGCTTGAGAATATCGGCAATCAATTCCCCCCACTTGTAGCTCCCCTTCAGCAAAGCTTTTTTCATTCCGGATATAACGGCGTCATGATAACCCGTACCCGTTGGAGAAGAGGCGAAGGCAATGTAGCGATCGAGTTCCTCATGGGGCACGTTTCTATAGGTATAAAGCAAAGAGACGATCGTCTGGGCACGAATCACACTTTCGAATTGGGGGCGACTTTTTTCAATCGCCGCGAACAAGTCATCATAAGTGGGTTGTTGCTCTTTGGGAAGTGTTTCGACCATGGCGATGGCCACGCCCATTTGCGTGTTCACGGCCACCTCCACGCCGGTCTCCGTTGCTTTTACTGCGGCATCCAACCGCCTGATGATGTTCAATTGCTCCGGCAAGCGGGGCGATTTCTGAAGTGTCCCCGCGAACTGCTGAATTTCAACATATTTTTCCGGGGTCGATGCAATTACTTCCAGTTGTGTGAATTTACGACCCAAGGGTGAGTCAAGCCATTCCATTATCTTTTTCAGGTCGTCAACACTCAATTTCTCCCTGCATTCCGCCAATATGGTTTTTTTAATTTTATCCGCCGCGAATAGCGTTTCGATGGGCGCCCGGATTTCCCCGATGACGCGTGGAGGCATCGCCTTCATACGGTCATCCCTTACGACCGCCTGGTCGAAACCAGCCATTATGATCATCGGCATCTGTTCGATTTGCTTCTCCAGCCCGGATTTACTGTACATGTCCAGCAACAACATTTCTTTGTTGTCTTGTGCCATCGTTGAAACCGGTGAAACAAACAAAACAATTGTCCAGACCAAGGTTTTCAAATGCATCGTAGCTCTCCGTACCTTTATTGATTAGATTTCAACCGACAACGATTTCGCACCGTTTGAACTTGCCCGCTATGCCTGCCGAATCATGGCAATCAGCTTGCGAACCGTATTCCCGTTCCTGGCCGTCGCTGGAACCCCCAGCGCTTTCTCGACTTTGGCCGCCAATTTGGAACGACCGATCCCATCCGGGGCATGCAGATAGAATATGTTGTGATCGAGCGTAAATTCTTCGGTATTTGATTTCACCCTGACAAGTTCGTCCATGTCGGCATTGACCGGTGTGGATTCCAGAAAAAAGAAGTGCAAGGATTTTCCCTCCATCGTCTCGAAAGGATTGTGTCCGACGGCGTCTTCAAATTCTCTGGCTCCCATCAACAACACCTTCGGTTGAAATCCATGACTTTCCAGAATCCTGGAGCTTATCTCTTCCGCAATCTTTTTGGGATTGGTTCCCTTGGCCCGGAACACGGCATTGCCGCTCTGTATGTAGGTCCTGACGTTATCACAGCCGATGCCTTCCAGGATTCCCACAAGATCTTTCATCGGCAGGATGTTTTTTCCGCCGACATTGATGCCCCGAAATAGCGCGACATAAATACCCACTTCGACTCCTCACCTTGCACTCAAAGCCCGACAGCGGCCACGGATTTCACCGCATATTGAAAATATTCAGATTATTCACTCCAATACAGCGTCAGCACATCATTTTTTACTTCATAGCTGCGAAAGCGTTTGAAAAAGGTCATTCCAAGGAGTGAATCCCGCATCTCGGCTTCGTTGATCGATGCCCCGATTTCTTTCAGATGAATTTCACCGATGCTCAGGTCGTCGATGCGGATCGAACTCCCGCGGACCGTTCCGTTGGCCGTTTCATAGAGCCGGTCGAAACGGAGTTCATCTGTATGTATTCCAAGTTTTTTCGCATCGGCCGGGGAGAGCACAATATGGCTTGCGCCCGTATCCGCCAGGAACATCACCGGGATTCCGTTCACTTCCGCACGGATGTGAAAATGTCCATCGGACGAGACGGGAAAGCTGATGGAATCCGTGGTTTTCTGAAGCCCCTTCGAAGGGATGATTTCCAGCAGAACCTTATCTTTGATTCCGGACAATTCATGACGGTAGCTGTATCCCGTCATTAGAATAAGGAAAATACCGATCCAGATTGCAAGGT
>JBNKDU010000106.1:0-23155 GCA_050288425.1 Desulfobacteraceae bacterium
GAAGAGGCCATTTCCAGTTTTGATCTTGTGATAAAGGAGACCGACGGACGGGCTGTCTCCGCCACATCGCTTTGCCATGTCGGCGCCATTGTGGAAAAATCGCTGGTACTGATACGGATGAAGCAAATCATGGAGGCGACGCACGCGTTTTCCAAACTGTTTGTGCGTGACGATCTCCTATCGGAATGCTTCCATCCTGTTATGGATCGCATCATTGATTTTCTCGCCCGGGGATATGAAGAGGAGGTATTGCAACTCCTCACACAAACTCCGGCCAAAACCAAGCTTGAACCATTGGTGGTGGCCATCAGGATGATATTGGAGCAGGAGTTCAATGCGCCCCAGGAGGTGGTCGAGGTGGCCAAGGATGTGGTTAAGCGCATCGAAGAGGAGCGGGCCGATCTAGGAAGCGATAGAAATATACAATGAAAGCCTTAACACTTTGATTAAAAAACTTTTTTTACCCTTGCTCAGCAAGGCGTAATTGACGATTTGCCCGACACGACCGGCCAACAAGGCCAAAAACTGCGATTGCACGAAGGCTTCATGCCGTTGCCGGTGGCCTTTGTTTCCACCGCTAGTCAAAAAGGTATCCGCAATATTGCGCCTTATCGCCGACGAGCCTCACACCGCCGATTTGAACGTTGTGGCATAGGCCAAGGTGCTCGATTTGCTGGCCCACATTCGTGACGAACACGGTATCGCCCTTTTGCTGGTTTCCCATGACCTATCGAGAATATCTGGACTTCCGGCGCAGCAATGAAAATCATTGGCGTAGCGCTTGAACCGTTGCCGCACCTTGTGCAGGAGGTCGTGGATCATATACCGGAGGTGATCCATCATGCGTGACGCCAATGCATATCGATCCAAGTCGGCCAACCACCTATATCTATTGAGATTATGAATTTGACCCGGATGGCGAAAGCCTCTATTCGGGTTTTCAGGTTTGGGCGAACTCTCATAGATTTTCTCCGAATCCAAACATCAGAGGGCCTGTCGGTTTATGGATCGGGTCTTCGGGAGGGACCAATGGAAGTCATTCGAGCATAGTCGTTACGGTAACGGAAGTCTGTTAGAAAAGGAAAGATCAACAGCAAGGACGCAGGACATGATAGCGGAAATTTCACCAACCACGGAATGCGGGCAACGGGAAAAAACCTTAACCTGTCTTCTCGGTCTGAGTCGGTTTCCTGTCGGTGTTTCCCTGTTGGCAGACGCATCGGCCTTCGATGCCTGTCCGCTACCACGGATTCGGCGAAAAATTTCCTACTGCAACATGGTGATGCTGGCGTCCCGCAAATCCGCTCCCAAGGGGCGAAAGGCGGTCCGGGAAAACTTCGCCTGCCCGGGATCGGCCCATGTTTTCGGATTCGTTCCAACCGACGAGCAGATGAGATCGGGGCGAAGATTCATGGACTTCGGCCTTTACGACCGGCTGGAGACCGCGGCGCGCACCCAGGCGGAGATGGCGCGGTTGGAAGAACCGCCGGCCGGGGTGGCGGTGGCTCCATTGCACGCCTTTCGGGAAACGGCGCCGAATACGGTGTTGCTGGTGGTAAACGCCTATCAGGCCATGCGCCTGGTGCAGGCCCATGCATACGGCAGCGGGGTGATCCGCTCAGTGCGAATGGTGGGAAACCGGGGCATCTGCTCCGAATGTTCGGCCGTTCCCCTGACGGAAGGAAAGTTCAATGTTTCCATGCTCTGTTCAAATACCCGGTTTGCCGCCCGGTGGAGGGATGACGAACTTGGCATCGGGCTGCCTTATGCCGATCTTCCGGGACTGGTTCGAGGGCTTATCGCCACCACCAACGCGTGTGAAACCGATCGCCGGAAAAGGGCCATATCGGCGCGATGCCTGAACTACGGCCTCGATTTGGAAATCACGTTTCAAAGTTCCTACTTCAGGCATTGAACCCATTTTTCTCATCGCCTCGTTCGCGAATCTCTTTTTTCCAGGCACATTGATTTTGCGGATAGATCGCTGTTTTACTACTCAAATTATCGATTTCTCATTCGTGTGGGAGTGTGCTACTGCCCCACCCATCGCCTTTTCTTCCCTCTAAACCAAGGAGTTCCACATGAGACGGTTTGCGCTTTTCTTCCTTACCGGTATGCTGCTATGCTGTTTTTCCATCGGCCCGGCCGTAGCCGGCCCCACGTACCAGATCAAGTTCGGTCACGACCAGCGTGAAAAGAGCCCGCACCACGATGCGGCACTGTATCTGAAGAAACTCATCGAGGAGGGAAGCGACGGAGACATCGCCATTCAGATCTTCCCCAACCAAACCCTGGGGACCGGCGTGCAGATGGTAGAAATGGTTCAGGCCGGTGCATTGGAACTGCTGGCCACGCCGGCCTCCAAGATCCAGGTGCTTCAGCCCTCTTTTCAGATCCTGGACCTGCCGTTTCTCTTTCCGGACAAGAAAAGCCTCTACGACAAGTTGTACGCCGATTTCGGCGAACAGCTCTTTGCGCCCCTGTTGGCCAACAACATCGTTGGGTTGACCTACTGGGGCATGGGTTTCAAGCAGTTGACAGCCAATTTCCCCATCCATACGCCCGCCGACTTCAAAGGGCACAAGATCCGGGTGATGCCGTCGGCCGTCATTCGTGAACAGTTCAAGGCGCTGGGCGCATCGCCCGTCCCCGTGGACTTTCACGAACTGTACAACGCGCTTCAACAGGGTGTGGTGGACGGGCAGGAAAACCCCCTGGTGGGGATCACCACCATGAAGCTGTATGAGGTGCAGAAGTACATGGCCGTCAGCAACCATGCGTTTCTCACCTACGGGGTGATCGTCGGAAAAAAATTCTTCGAATCACTGCCGGAAAAATACCAGGTCCTGATCCGCGAGTCGGCCAGAAAATCGGCCGATTATCAACTCGGCCTCATCGAGGAGCGTGACGCGGGGTTTCTCAAGACCATCCGGGATGCCGGCGTCCAGGTTTCGGTACTGACGCCTGGGGAGCGGGCCGCCTTCCAGCAGGCGATGGAGCCGGTCTACGACTGGTTTGTCGAAAACGTGGATATGGGGAAAAAATACCTGGAGATGATTCGCAATTGATCCATGTCCGCTTCCTCCTTGGTCAAATACGTGCTCCAGGTGCTGGACCGGGCTGAAACCGCGATTCTGGCGGGAATCATCCTCTTCTCCGCGCTCCTGCTGTTTGCCAATGTGCTGCTACGATACCTTTTCCTGCACCCGATCTTCTGGGCGGAGGAACTGGCGCGCTACCTCATGGTGTGGATGATCTTTCTGGGTGCGGGAAAGGTGGCCGGCGACGAGGGACACATTTCCGTGACGGTGGTCGCCGACCGGTTGCGGGGAAGGGCGCGCGGATTCTGGCGGATTGCCGTCGCGTCGCTGTGCCTGGCCTTTTGCGCCGCGCTCACCTGGTACAGCCTGCGGCACACGCTTCGGGTGCAGGCTGCCGGTCAGGTCACCGCCGCCCTGGAATTTCCCATGTGGCTGGCATATTTTTCCATAACCGCCGGTGCGGCCTCCATGACGCTCCGATACGGAGTCGGGCTGGCTGTCGAACTGTTTAGTGGATCCAGCCGATGACGGCTCTGATTTTCATTCTTCTTTTCCTTTGCATTGCCGGCAACCTGCCCATCTTTGTTTCCCTGGGCATCGTTTCGTTTTCCATCTTTCACTTCTACACCGCCATTCCGCTGGACATCCTTCCCCAGCGGATGTTTGCCGGTGTGGAAAGCATGGCCCTGCAGTCGATTCCCTTTTTCATTCTGGCCGCCAACCTGATGAGCAAAGGCGGGGTGACCTCGCGGCTCGTGGCGTTTGCCAATACCCTGGTGGGACACCTTCCCGGGGGTCTTGCCATCTGCACCGTGCTGAGTTGCCTGTTTTTTGCCGCCATCACCGGATCGACGGCTTCCACCGTGGTGGCCGTGGGCGGTATCCTCTACCCGGCGCTGGTCGAGGCCGGATACGGCGAACGGTTTTCCGTCGGACTGGTGACCTGCTCGGCGCTGCTGGGCATGATCATTCCACCGAGCAACGCCATGATCATCTACGGATCGATCTCCAAGGTGTCGGTGGGTGCGTTGTTCATGTCCGGTTTCGGTGCGGGGCTGGTGTTCGTGGTGTTTTATTCCTTGCGGTGCTATGGCTACGCGAAACGAAGAAAAATTCCGTTGAACCCGCGCGCCGGAAGGAGGGAGATGCTGGCAGCGGCACGACGATCGGCCTGGGGCCTCGGCGTTCCCGTGATCATTCTCGGCGGAATATACAGCGGCGTATTCACCCCCACCGAATCGGCCGCTGTGGCCGTCGGCTACACCCTGCTGGTGACGGTAATTGTCTACCGAAGCCTTGGGCTCGGGGAAATCTGGTCCGTCTGCCTGGAGACGGCGCTGACCTCGGCCCGGATTTTGATCATGGTGGCGGCGGCCACCCTGTTTTCATGGCTGCTTACCATCCAGGGCGTGACACAAAGCCTGGTCGCCCCAATCATCGCGCTTTCACCGCCGCCGTGGACCGTTCTGCTTTTCGCCAATGTGGTCATGCTGGTCGCCGGTATGTTTATCGATGTCTTCTCCAACATCCTGATCTTCAGTCCGCTTCTTTTTCCCATGCTTTCCGGTGCCTGTGTCAGCGAACTGCACTTCGGTATCGTGGCTTCCGTGAACGCGGACATGGGAAACATCACCCCGCCTTTCGGGCTGAACATTTTCATTGCCGGCGGCGCCTTCGGAAAATCCTATGTAGAGGTGGTTCGAGGAGTCCTTCCCTGGCTGCTTATCGCGCTGGTCAGCCTTGCGGTGATTACCTACATCCCGGAGATCAGCCTGTGGCTTCCTTCCAGGCTCTATCCGGGGTTCGATTGACCGAGCTTGCCGCAACGTTCCCGTTCGTGGGGAAAGCGGGTATGGAATACACCGCCTTCGGGCAGTCTCGGCTGATCCTCATGCCGATCTTGCGCAGCATGGATCGGAAAAAATAGACAAGATCCTTCCGTGGACCGATGGTTGATTCCAGGCATCGGCTCCGAAAATGCCCTCGGTTCAGAGCTCACAACGGTTTGTTGACTTTTTGCCATCTTTTTTAGGCAACTACGGGGTTTACATCCACATGGCCTCCTGACTGAACCGATGCAGCGTTTCTGCCTGTCAGCTCGATTTTTAATCCATGAAACCAGATTACCAAACGATAATATTCCAGTCATCAAGAGGTCATCTTGCTTTGGTAGGGTTTATCTCAGCTTCCGGTCGGTACTTTGCTTGCCCACCCCCCTGGGCAACAGAAAGCCGCACCAAGCCCTCTCATTCAATGTCCCTCCTTTTCGCAGAACCGGGCCGCTTTCGGGCGGCCCGGTTTCTTTGTGGACGGGTATCCTCATCTTTAAATCTGGCTACAAGGCATTGATGGGATTGCAGGATACTGGGGCCGGAGGAGTGATCTTCGCTCAGGAATGGCATGAAACCTTAAACAATGTATTCTGGGATGAGGTGGGGGTAGTGGACTACAATGAAACCCACAACGCCAGAATGGTATGGACCGGCGTCACCATAGAATATTACCTCGATGGAATTCTGGTGACGACCTATACGCCGTTTACTCCATTAAGGGAGACCTCCACCGAAACGTCGATCAGCGCTGCGTTTTGTGTTTTTTCTTTTTGGCTTTTCTGAATCTGCGCGATTTGCGAAGGGCTTCGCGTTCTACGTTTCTGGCGATGTTTTCAATGTGCCCGCAAAGTTCTTCGATCATTTGCCTGGGATCGGCGCGCAGGGTCCGGGTCTCCTGATTTTCCCCTGTCCATTTGAACGACAGGACGAGAGGAACATAGCGGGGCCGCTCTCCTGTCATGGAAGCCCAGAGCCAGGCCAGGGCCTCATTCAGGTGCATGGAAATCGGCAGACGGCCGATTTTGTTCCGAAAGGGATCGGCACAGAGTTCCGGTGGCGTGAAGACCAGGTATTCCCTGCAACGCGAGGGCCTGACCTCGTAAATGGAGCAGGATTCATTTTCAAGGAACGGGCAGGGAATTCTCTGGAGAAAATAGTCTTCTTCGGCTTTATGCAACAATGGATTGGCCGGGTCTTCCAGCCTGGCCAGCAACCCGGTTTCCTTCAGTCGATCCACGGCCTTGGCGAAACGCTCTTTTAAGGCGCGCCTGCGAGTTCCATCCATGGAATCGACGATCTCCTGGATCAAAACCGCTTCCGGCGGCGAGACGGGAACCAATTGTCGGCAACAGGCACCGCAACCGGCGCGGCAGGATATCGATGCGCCCCTGCGGCCTGCGGCCCGTTCCCCCATCTCAGCCGCCACACTGCTCAGCCCCAGCACCTGGTACGTCAGATCCACAAGACGATGCGAGCCGTCGGGAGTCTCAACAGCGGCTTCGATCGTGCCTTCGGCCACTCGAATCCGGATTGGATGACTCGCCATTGCACACTCCTTTCATCCGCGTCCAAATTGATCTGTCCGGATCATTTTCGATCCGGTCGTTCGGTACAGGGTTTGTCGCCCGGTCCGGGAAGCTCCGCCTTCCTGCCGCCGTTCATTTCCCCGCTGATCAGTTCCTCTATATTATAATAGGCGTATATGGTTTTCGCCCCGTTGACCGGCAATCCACCGGTAAAGGCCGATGGTCCGTAGATACTATGGACTTCTCTTCCCAACAGCCTTAACAAAACCGACTGTTCTCCGCGATGGTGCGCCGTGTGGGCGATCCTGCGCAGCATGATCCAGGCCCTCGTCCGTTTGGTATCGAAAAAGGGGACCACCTGTTCCCACCAGGCCGCTTCTTTTTCTCCCAGCGCTATCAACCTTTTCCCGGAGTCGTGTGCATATTGCTTGATAAATCCAATCCGGGTCTCCTCCTTCGGCAATGGCGGTGCGTCGACATCGATATCCAGCATTTCACAGAACCATTTATTCTCCCCCATGCACTGATGGATCATGTGTTCCAATGCGTTGCGGTCCATTTGGTTCAGCGGCCTGGGGCGAATGGGAAGATCATCATCCGCAAACATGCTCCAAACCCCGAGTGTCTTTATCCGTTCGGTCTCGTAGGTATCCACAAGGTGCGCGTATTCCATTTCGGCCTCCTTTTCCTGGTGTCGCATTGGATAACAAACCAGGCTTTCTCTTGTTGGGCAATGAAATTATTCTACATCTCAGGCGCCCGGATTCGGTTCGGATATGTTCGCTCGGACAGGGATCGACCGACTTCCAGGGACGTCCTGTCCGATGTTGCCCCACTCGACTTGATGACGCAACTATCAAATTGACACCCGATACCCCCTCTGAGATAGTCATCTTAGGAGGCAGGCAACCATCTTTCGATGAGGAGGAAGATCATGAAGATTTGCAGGCGTACTATTTTCCTATTATTTTGCGGGCTTATCATGGCTACCGGTGCCCAGGCGGCCCTGTTCCGTGTGGGGCCCAACGACGTGCCGTCGCCGCCGGGCAACGGGTATCCCTTCTGGTACCAGGATACCGCCGGACTGGCCCTGGACCTGTGCATTCCAGACACCACGAACCAGTTCACCCCCTGTCTGATCGCGCCACTGCCAGGGCAACCGCTGCCCACGCTGCCGTTTTCGTTTCCGGACAACTGGCTGGACGAATTCTTCTGGTTCGGTGCGGACGCCACCCTGGCTTTCGATGCCAACAATTCCGCGATCCTGGTGCAGGCACTGGAGGGCGCTTTCAGCATCGGGCCTCCCGCGGCGGGCGACCAGATCTCGTTCGGCCGAATCCGGATCCGCGTCGATGCGCCCGTGGACGGAACCTACACGATTACCTATCCTTATGGCGAACAAATCTTTCCCGACGTCGTCGCGGGCATAAAGGCGATCAACTTCACCTCGGATATCGGCATCGGCGCCCCGGGGGAATTCACCGGCGCCCTGCAGAGCGCCATCGGGCCTTTCCTGACGCCCGTGGATGCGACCGGTGGTGCCCTGGCGCCGGTGCTCATCGACGGAAGTTTCTTCCTGACGGACGGGGTGACGCCGGTTCAGGTCACCGGGAGTCCCTTCGGGACCAATTTCTTCCAGGTGTGTGTCAGCAACAATCCCCAGGGCCTGGGGTTGGATGGGAATCCTGCGGTACCGGGTGTCAACGATTGCATGCAAACTGACGCTTTTACGGTCATCGGCAAGGTGCACCAGGGTGCCATCGGCAGCCCGCTCGCCATCGACCGGGCGACCTACGCGCGGGACCCCGCCGGCGCCCAGGTCGATGTCTATGCCACCGCCAGCCCGGGTCCCGGCGCCCCGCCCCCGGTGCTGTTCATCGGAGATGCCGCCGGAACCGACTTGATGCCCTCGGCGCTCATGAACGGTCCGACAGGTCTGGGCCAGTACTACGGGCAGAGTGTTCCCGGTAATCCAGGCGCCATCCCGGCCGCCGTGATCGTGACCAACGTGACGGACATCCCGCCGTCTTCGCTGATCCAGCCCCTCGTGGATGAAGTTCTCATCACCCAGGCGGACTACGATACGGTCACCGGCGTTCTTACCATTTCCGCCACTTCCAGCGACAAGGGGGATGGGACCCTGATCCTGCCGCCCCAACTCTTCGC
This sequence comes from Desulfobacteraceae bacterium, assembly GCA_050288425.1. GTDB lineage: Bacteria > Desulfobacterota > Desulfobacteria > Desulfobacterales > Desulfosarcinaceae > JARRKU01. The sequence continues at coordinate 8,566 of JBNKDU010000106.1, forward strand.
CATCGGGCTTCCGGGAAGCCTGACGGGTTCCGATCAACTGACCACACCCGTGGGCACCGACCCGGCTGCGCTGCAAGGGACTTTTACCATTCCCCCATTTGGCGCCGGCCCGGTACCGCCCTTCACGGTCACCGTGGTCTCCACTATGGGCGGTCAGGATACCGAATTCGTCACCAGCGCCCCCGGCGGCGTATTCGCGGCCGGCGGCCCGGTGGCCGTCGATGACAACGTGTCCGTGGAGGCGGGAACGGCGGCATCCGTGGCGATCCCGGTGCTGCAGAACGATTCCGTCGACGCCGATCCGACCACGGTAGTGATCGTCGGTCAGGGCGCCAACGGAACGGCGGCGGCCGACCCGGTGACGGGTGTGGTTACTTTCACCTTCACCAACAACCTGCTCATAGGGGACGACACCTTCACCTACACCGTGCTTTCCAGCGCATCCGCGATGGTCTCGAACGTGGCCACCGTCACCGTGACCACCACGGGACCGGCCGGCGGTCCGGTCCCCATCGCCGTGGATGATGGACCGTTCAGCGTGCAGGTGAATGGGACCTTGCCCATCAGCGCCGCCACCCTGACCGCCAACGACTCGGGCAACGGCGGCACCATCGATCCGACTTCCATCCAGATCGTGGCGGGTTCGGTGACCGGTGGCACGGCCACGGTAGATCCGGCAACCGGTGACGTGACGTACACCGCCGGCGGCGTGACCGGCAACTTCGGTTTCAGCTATACCGTGGCGAACCTGAACGGCCAGGTATCGGCACCTGCCGCGGTAGCCGTCACGGTGGTTCCCGCGGCCGATGTACTTGCCTTTACCCAGGCACGCTTCCGAGGGCGCAACCTGCGCTGGGATTTGGCGGGGACCTCCACCGTTCCCGGACCGGGCAATCTCGTTACCGTCCGTCTGGTTCGTACCGGTGAGGTGATCGCCACGATAGCCGTGGATGCCTTGGGCAACTGGACGATCCAGGTGGTGGGTTCCAACGTCATTGCCGTCTCCGGCGATCAGGTCGCAGCGACCTCCACCGCCGGCGGCAGCGCCGTTTTCCCGGTGCAGGTCCGGCAATAACATCATCGTTGTTCATGGGGTCAGGGCCGGCGCATGGATGCCGGCCCTGACAGGTTGCCTTCCGGCAACTTTTCCGTGGACATCCATGCACTCGTCGTCAAATTCTCTTCCACACGCAACCTAATGAACGGAAACGATTCACGATCAACGGCACAGGAGGAAGAAATGAGAAGGACACTTTACAGATCGATGATACTGGGCGTTATTTTATTCATTCTGATTGCCCCCCAGGCATTTGCCAACGGCCAACACGGCCACCATGCCAAGTTGCCGATCCTGTTGGGCACCACCGGAGCGTGCGACAACGAATTCCGGGGCGGTCCCTGCACCACCCAGAGCACCCTCGTTCAGCTCGATCCCGAAACCGGCGGGCTTATCCGCGAGATCGGTCCGGTGGGCTATACCGTCAACGGCCTGGCGTGGGACGGGACATCCGGCAAGTTGTATGCGACAACGCCTCCCGGCGATACCCGTTTCCATGGATTGATTACCATCAACCCCCACACCGGACGCGGCAAACCGGTGGATCGCAATGTCATGAATTTCGGGTTGGCGGGAGAAGGCTCTCCGGTCCACTCCATCACCATCGATGTCTTCGGCAACCTGGTCGGCTGGTATGACGAATCATTCCCCGCCGAATCGGACACCTATGTCCGCATCGATCAGAAAACCGGCATCGCCGAAGAATTCGTCGACACCGGCATCAATACATCGCAAAACGGGGTCTCCTTCGGCGAATTCAATTTGTTGTGGAACTTCGATGCCCCCCGCGTGGAGGCGGGTGGCACGCTCACCCAAACCGCATACATCCTCAATCCTTTCAATGGAGAGGCGTTTTCTTCCTTCCTGCTGTCACCGCCGACACCCGTGGCTCTCGGCGATTTCAACCCGGTAAACAACCTCTATTACGGGCTCGAATTCGACACCGCCTTTGACCCGCCCCGGGAAACGTTCATCCATGTCGTCGATCCCATGGCGGGGACCGTGACCCTCCTTGGACAAACCGTGGATGACTTGCACACCCTCACATTCATAAGCAAACAGCGGAAGATGAAGAAGTAATCCGGGTGGACAGCAGGAGCAGGAGACTGCTCCTGCCGTCCAGCCAAGGCCAAGTTCTCCCTCTGCATTTGCGGCAATTCGCAAACGAAGGAAAGGAGGAGACCATGAAACCGGGCAAGGACGTCTATCGGCGACTGCAGAAACACCTCGACAACATGCCGGTTGCATTTCCCCAATCGGCTGCCGGGTGGGACATCAAGCTGCTGCGACAGCGCTTTACCCCGGAAGAGGCGGAGATTGCATTGGAACTCAGTGCCGTGCCGGAGCCATTAAAACGAATTCACAAAAGATTGAAAAAGACCGGCATATCCATCGACGACCTGGAAAGGATTCTCGATAACCTGGTGGCGAAGGGTTCCATCCTGGGCGGAAAATTTTTCGCGCGAAAAGGACCGCAGAAACATTACAGCAAGGCCCAGCTTGCCGTCGGGATGTATGAACTCCAGTCGGGGAGACTCACCAAAGAGTTCGAACAGGATTATCAAGCGTATTGCGACGAGACGTTTAACGCTGTTTTCAATACGAAAAAGACGTCTCAAATGAGGACCGTTCCCATCGCAAAATCTGTGAACATCGACAGGTATGTCGATACCTATGACAATATACGCGACATTGTCCATCGGACCCAGAGACCCATGGCGGTGATCGAATGCATCTGTCGATCGGGAAAGGATCTGACGGAGCAACCCTGCCGGAATTCGGACATCCGGGAAACCTGCCTCCTGTTCGAGGATATCGCCGCTTTTGCAGCGGACTCCGAAGTGTGTCGCGTCGTCGGCAAAGAAGAAATGCTGGGGATCCTCGACCGCGCGGAAGAAGCCGGCTTCGTTCTGCAACCCGAGAACAACCAGAATCCGAATTTCATCTGCTGTTGTTGCGGTTGCTGCTGTAATGTGCTGACGTCACTCAAGAAGTTGCCGAGACCTGCCGAATTTTACCATACAAATTACTACTCGTCCGTAGCTTCGGAAAAATGCGACGCCTGCCGGACATGCGTGGATATATGCCCCATGGAGGCGATAAGTGCGGATGACGGATATGCCGAAGTCGACCTGAATCGTTGCATCGGCTGCGGTGTATGTGTCAGCAAGTGCCCATTGGGTGCCATCGAGCTGAAGGAAAAGGAGAACAAATACATCCCTACCAAGAACTCGGATGCCATGTATAAAAAGATTTTACTGGAAAGAGTCGGGGTCAAGGGCATGCTCAAGATCCTGCCCAAAATGCTTCTGGGTCAAAAAATCTGAAGATTCGCTGAATGCGATCGATTTCATATTGACAACCCGCCCGCATCCTGAAGTATCGCTGACACAGGAACAGAACTGAAGTTATGAGAGTGGACGATATTGCGATGACTATGAAGATCATGAGATGGCGAACAATCATCGGGATGGCGACCCTGATCTGCTGCATCCTCTTCGTCTCGGGATGCGACAAAGTCGAAAATGCGCTGGATATCCAAAAAAAAGCCCAGGATAAAATCAGGCGATTGATGCGACTCGGCGAAAGGGACGTATACAAGCCCATCCGCGAAGGCAAGGTGGCGCTTACCCCGTTGGCCAGCGGCCCGGAACTGATGACCTGGAGAAAGTTCAAAGAGCAGCGCTACCAATGGCATCTGGAAACCTATATCCGTAACTATGAAAAATTCGGGCACCGTTCACCGGCGTGGGATGAGAAGGTCAAACGCATGTTCGCCGATTATGCCGTCTTTCGCAGGGAGAAAACCAGCACCGCGTTTCAGCAGAACCTGCTGGACCAGGTGAATCAAATCCTCGAATCCGGGTGCAAAGACGCGAGGATCATTTGCATCAAGGGGATGGTCCTCTATGAACGCCAGAGTGCCATCGACGCGGCGCCATACCTGAAGCAAGGCCTGGAACTGCTCGAACAGACCGGCTACCCCAAGCGCTATGCTTTTTTTGCCGCCAGCCATCTGCGTCATGTCTATCAAGGCAGCCGGGGTGCGGAAAATCCGTATCCAAAATACCAGCGCATCATGATGAAGTATTTGGGAGCGGCGGCGCTGGATCAGGATTATCTCGATGGCCATCAGAGATATTATATGCAGGACTTTATCGCGGTCGCTTTCAAGGATAACTGCTGCATGGCGGAAAATATCTCTCTTTGCATGGATGCCATCCTTCATTCCAAGCAGATCGACCCGTGGATTTCGCTGGTCACCAGGGCATTCTATCATATCGGATTGGGATGGAAATACCGCGGAAATGAATATGCCGCCTCGGTGACCGAGGAGAATATGAATAAATTTCATGCGGAGATCGAAATGGCGCGCAACTTCCTTGCCGAGGCGTATGAATTACATCCGGAATTCCCGGAAGCCCCCGCCAAAATGATCCATGTGTCCATGGTGTTTTCCGCTGAAGGCGATTTGAGGCTGTGGTTCGACCGCACCATCGCGGCCCAGTTCGACTATCTCTACGCCTATGAGGATATGCTTTGGGCCCTGCGCCCCCGTTGGGGAGGATCCCATGAAGAGATGCTCAAGTTCGGGATCGAGTGTTTGAATTCCGGACGCTTCGACACGCGGGTTCCCAGCAAATTCCTCGTAAGCCTGTACCAGATCGGAAGCGAACTGGACAACTGGCGGGCACCCTATCAATGGCCCGGCATATACGACCTGATCCGGCAGTACTTCACCGGCTTGCTGGACGAACCCGGGAACCAGGACGACTATGATGCCAACAAATCCTTCTACGCCGTCGTCGCCTGGGCGGCAGGCCGGTACGCCGATGCCCATCGCCTGATGGAGGAGCTGGGACCCAAATTCGACCGGCAGGCCTATTCCTATTTAAACGTAAAGGAAGAGCAGGTGCTCAACGATATCAACAACCACACCCGGTAATTCCTGAAATCGAAATGAGATGGGGACGTCCATCCTAAAAGGCCTGGGCAAGTGCACCGGGCGCTATTGCGATGTTCCTGGGCACATCAAATGCCTGGAAGGACTGCTTCGGATAATTCGTCGTCGGCGGTTTCATCCGCAACGGTTTCCGCATATTGCTCTTTGAGCCAGGCGAAACGGGAACTGTCGCGTTTCAAGACGTAAAGTTCGCGATAGATCCTCTGACGCCAGGAACGATTCGTCTTTCGATCGAGGACCTTCAAGTCCAGGTCATTCAAAATGGTTACGATGGGATATGGCGAACCGCTGGTCTCATCCTTCGGTCTCTTCTCCAACGCCTGGCGAAATAGATCCATGCCACGCATGGTGGGATGAATGCGAAGATAGAGAAGACAATCGCGCGAAAGACCTTTCTTCACGGGGCCCAGGATGGCGAACCCCACGGTGATACGGGCGTGCGCGTCGGCATGGGTCGCAATGGGATCTTCGGTGGCGGTCTTCAGGGGGTAGATCTTAAAACACGGCGGCCGATCCCCAAAGGATTCGGTTTTCGCGTACAGCTGCAGGAACTCCCGGATGATCAAGGTTTCGTAGAAATCAAAGCCGAAGAGGCTTCCGGCGGTTTTCCATCTGTCCTGCTCTTCTTCGTCCCCCGGAAGCAGCGGCAGCCCATCCTCGACCAACAAGGGAGACTCTCCCCAGGACAACTCCCCCACCTCCAGTCCCAGATGGTGTTCGCAAAAGGTCTGGAAACGGGCGCTGTAGGTTCCGACGGTCATGGAGAAGGTGTAGCGCAACATCCTGGAAAACGACCACCTGCGCATCAGGTTCATCCAGCCGCGGTTGTCGGGCGCATCATGGGCGGTGCCCAGATCGCGCCCATGGTAGACCTGTTGCATGAATTGAAGCAACTGCTTGCAAAAGTAGAAGCCGGCGCGCAATTCGGCGTAGCTGCGAGGCACCCATGGTTGGGCACCCGGTTTCAGCGCCGTTCCGCGGACGGTTCCACCAAGATCCGGGTATAGCTGCCAATCCAGAAATGCCAGCAGGCGATCGTTGCGCAATCGATCGAGAATCCCGGCCAGCAAGGTATCGTGATCCACCTTTGGCCCGGTTCTCAATTCTTTTCCGGAGTACCAGGTCTTGCGCAGTTCCCGGAATACACGCGCCAATTCATCCGGGTCTCTTTTCGCGTCTTTGTCCCCTGAACGGGGAAACGGCGACAGCTCCTCTCTCTTTTCATCCGCCACCCGCACCGCCGTTTCCATCACGGAGAGGATCGTGTGAAATCCCAAGGCGCGGTAGCTTTCGAACTGCGATTCGTCGAACCACTGGTCCGCCGTGGACTCATGGGGGAATTCCGGTTTCCGGGCGGCATAGGCGGCCACGTCCCGGGGTTCGTCCCCCGTGAGAGCGGCCTTGATGTATACCAGAATCCCGTCTTGGGCCCTGGGATCGATCTGGCTGTAGCGGATTTTCCCGACGGCGCAATGCCAGCGGCCGATCCGGGTCCCGGGGTCGGGGACCAGATGGTTCACATCGATGTCGATGGAGATGCCGAAATCGGCCCGGCAACGCTCGATGGCATTGCCGAGATCCCCGAACTCCCGGTTTGCATCGGCGGCGGCATCGGAAGCCACCATGAACCGGACGCGGCGCCGGACCAGTTCGTAGATCCCCAGGTTTTCGAAATGGCCGCCGTCGGAAACATAGACATAATCGCCCTCGGCATCGGTGAGTCCAAAGAACTCGCAAAAGAGATAGAACAAGCCGTGCCCCGGGCCTTTGTTGGGCCAGAGGCCGGGTTTGGCGAGACCGGGATTGGGCAGCCACCAGCCCAGGCGGGCATTGAAGACCGTCATCAAAATAGAGAGGGCGGAAGAGCTGTGATACCCCATGTTGGGACAGGCGGCGGCGCCCGATATGGTCATGGCCTTGCCCAGGGAGATCCCGCTGTCGCCGGCGTAGCGCTCGCTGCAAACGTAGCCGCCGCAGGCTGCCTCTTCCCGACCGTTTCCCGACGCCGATTCCGCAGGGAATTCATACCCACAACGCAACGGCGTGAAAGTAAAAGAGGCGGCCTTGCGCTGCTGCCAGGCCAGCCGGGCGCCATGCACCAGGTTGATGGCCGCATTGACGATCAGGAACGGGCCCGGATACCCCTTGCGAGAGGGATCCAGATCCGACAACCGGATTTCATTGTCGCCGGGATCGAACCCGATATAGGGGTGGGCGCGCCGCTTGAGATTGGATGCACCCAGGTAGGCCCGGACCAACCGGTTTCCATAGAGCGCATGGAGGGAGAAGGTATTCACGCCGACCAGGGCGGACCATAACCAGGTGAACAGGAAAAGCGTAATGCCGGAAAGCAGGCAAACTCCCAGGGCCTTGACCGTGACTTCCGGCAGGACCTGCCAGTAGACGGATTGCGCATCCGAGGTATTCAGGAAGTCCGGCCACCATTTGTTGAGTCCCCACGATGCGATCACGATCAGTCCCAGGCTGAATACCGCCGGCGCGATGGCCATCACCATGCGGACAATCCATTTCTCCGACCGGCCATCGCCGTTCCTGTCCCTGCCGCGGGCCAGGAAGGCGCCGGCGGTGCTGATCCCGGCCCAGAGGAGACCCAGGATTCCATCGGGCAACCCGTGCAACCGGAATCCGAGCCATTGCACGGCGATGGGCGAGTAGAGCACCAATGCGCTCAACAGGCAGAACAGGCCCGTCCATTTGGTCACCGGCGCCAGTAACCGGGCCAGCCACTCCCGTTCCATCTCTTCCAGGTCCTTTCCTGTCGCGCCGACAAATACGGTGACAAGTATATTGAGGGCGATCACGGTCAGGAGCGGCGCCCACACCACGGCGAGCCAGTGGCCCGTGCCCAACCAGATTGGAGCGGAGGGCCATTTGCCCATCCAGTATTCCAACAGACCGATGGCCAGAATCAGGCCCGCACAGATGGACGATACGACCAGCAATTGAAGGGGCAGCGACTTATTCTTGGGTTTCGCCGCCCGGTCCGCGGGTCTCGAACCATCGACTTTGCAATCGGCCCGGGCCTTCATTCCTCCCAAATAGGACCCCGTGAAAACGACGGCCAGGGTCACTCCGACGGCAATGATCGTCGTCGCGCTGAAGAAATTGTCGAAAAAATCATCGTGGATATGCCAAAGTCCTCCCGCAGCGCACCAGATGGCAAGCAGACATGCGCCGATGGCCAGATGGGTCATCTTCATGGGACGCTGGACTTCGGCATCTCGCGAATGCGGCGGAGCGCAGCACGCGGTCAGGTTCCAGGAGATTGCAAAGGCCGCACAGAAAGTCGCCGCGGCAAACAAGGCGAAAAGGGTCCACCCGATTGTGCCGGAGGGAGTCAGCAGCATGCTATAAAACACTTCGGCGCCGTGCACGAAAAAAACCAGGGAGAACAAGACACCCAGGAGCACGGAAAAGGTGAGCGCGAAGTTGCGGATATAGGCTACCGCCAAAGTCCATGTATCGTTGCTCCACCATCCCCGGTGCGGCGTCAGATAGTTGGAATACTTGCGCAGGTGGGATATCGGCCCGGCTTCCCCTTCCTTTTCCCGCATCCCGTCCCGACACGGGTCGAGCGCCTGTCTTACCTTTTCCAATGCCTCATCGGCGATTTGCTCGCCGCGTACCGGGTCGGGAGGCTCCTTTTCGCCAACTGGAACCGCGGATCTGCCGAATGGGTGGTGGGAAAATTCGGAGAGCCGGGAGAGGAATTTCTTGATTTGACTTGCTGTGGAGCCCTTCGCGCCTGGGGTCAGGGTCTGGACATTTTCATCATCCGGCAACCGATTGCCGGCTTCGGCCGGTTTCGGGATAGCATCGCGCTGACCCGAATCTTGCGATTCATCCAATGCCTGATATTCGTGGCGGATCCAGGCCGACAGCCAACTGCCGATGTAACCGCCGCCGGAAACCGTGGAAAGGTAATCGAACTTGTTCAGGAGTTTCAAATGCGCCAACCCCTGGAGAACGCCCAGATTAAAGGTGGCGCTGCGAATGCCGCCGCCGGAGAAGGCAAGACCCGAAAGATGCGCCCGTCGCGCGGCCTGGTCCGTGCTGTCGTCATCCCTGACTTCTTTTTTTAATGCTTTGAGCTCCTCACGAAACGCCTTGGGAAAATCCACGTTGTCGGTGACCATAGTTCTCCCTCTTCGTTAAAAGTCAGTACCACAGGCCGAAGGGTGCCGGCGGCCGGGACATCGGGCCTCAATATGATGGACCCGCCGAAAGGATGGAAATAGTGGGATATGCCGCCGTGCACATTTCAATTTCATCGAATGTTTATGATCTCGAAATCGAATCCGGAGAGAGGGTGAATACTTGCCTAAGAGTACGAAATTTATATCAAAATGTCAATCACAATATGATCCTCATTCAAGGTTGAAGGAAACCCGCAACCATTGAGCCCCGGACTCAAAACGCGGCAGCTATAATCCCCGTTCCCCCAAACAGAAATGGGGACGTCCATGATTTTATGCGTTAGTAGAAAGCTTCTGCCCGATATTTGGCAGCCGAGCAAGAAAAGGCCTGGGTCCATTAACCAGGAACCTTGCGTCTTGTGATCATGAAGTGCTCAGACCCCCGAGTCCTGTGGACGAACTTCAGGATGCCGGATGCGTTCGGCTGCATCCGGGATGTGGATCACCGGTTCGACCTTGGATCGTTCGGCCAGGGGAATGTGGCATTTGATGATGTGCCGGTCGCCGGCCTGTCGATCCGGCGGCGGATCCATGTCGCAGATGTCGCCCAGCCGACGATGGCAGCGGGTACAGAAAGGGCATCCTTCGGGGGGGTCGAGCGGACTCGGCAGGTTGTCCTCCAGGATGATTTCACGCCTGGTGACTTCCGGATCGGCAATGGGGACGGCCGACAACAAAGCTTCCGTGCAGGGATGATAGGGCGGCTCGAAGATCTCTTCCGTCGTGCCCCGCTCCATGATCTGCCCCAGATACATGACCACCACCCGGTCCGCCAGGTAGCGTACCCGATCCTGGCGACGGCCCCCCCTGGATGCGTCCTCCGATTGAGATGCATGTTGTGAGAAGGCTAATTTGTCGGCTCCGGCTCGGTCCCGATCCCCAGGGCTTCGAGTTTCCGGGCCAGGAGATCCTTTTTGACCGGCTTGGTGATATAGCCGTGGCAGTATTTGGAGGCATCGAGAACATGATCCGCGGCCGCGCTGCCCGTCACCATGATCTTCTTGGAGCCGAGCTTGCTGTTCCTGCTCTCCAGGGAGCTGAAGAATTTCAACAATTCCAATCCGTTGGTGTCGGGCAAGCCGATGTCGATGGTGATGAGGTCGTAGGGTCTGCCCTGCTTGATGGCCTGGGCGAACATCTCCCTGGCCTGGGCGGCGTTGGTGGCCGCATCGCAGTCGCCATGCTCGGACAGGAGGACTTCCAATTTCTTCAGGGCGGCGAATTCGTCATCGATTACCAGAATACGCATGCTTCATCTCCTTGCTTCCATTGACTCCAGTATAACTTTTCGCGGTCCGGCCCGCAGATTGCATTCAGACAGCGTCGACTGACGCCTTCTTACGCCTGCTGCCGGAGGAATGCTTCCAGCCGGTCGAGTTCTTCCACAAAATGCTCCAGTTGCGGACCGATGGGTTCCAGTTCCCCGTCCCGGCTGTGATGTTCGATCTTTTCGGCCAGATCACCAAGCGGGTACGCTTCGACGGTCCAGGCACCGCCCTTGACGGCGTGGGCCTCCTTCCGAAGACGGTCGAAGTCCCGATCTTCCAGGGCCGCCCGCATGATTCGGAGCTGCTGCCGCGCATTGGACAGCAATTGATTGGCCACCTCGAGGGCAAGGGGCCGGTCACCGAATTCTTCAGCGGCCGTCTGAAGATCCATGGGAAGTGGCACGGCATTGCAAGACGGCGCGGCCTCGGTCACCGCCGTCCCGTTGACCGGCGTCTCTCCCCGGTGACCGTTATGCACCCATTTGGTCACGGTATTCAGCAGTGTTTTCTGCTTGATGGGTTTGGTGATGAAATCATCCATGCCCGCGGCCAGGCATTTGCCCCGGTCACCCTGGAGGGCATTGGCCGTCATGGCGACGATGGGCATCCGCTGCCTGGGGGCATCCGCTCCCGAAGTTCGGGGCGCCGCCCCGGCTTCCAATCGACGGATGGCAGCGGTGGCTTCGTAGCCGTCCATGACCGGCATCTGGACATCCATCAATATGAGGTCATAGGTCTGCCGTTCACAAACGTCCACCGCCTGCCGGCCGTTTTCGGCGATATCCACCTGCAATCCTGCGGCCCGCAGATGCCTGGAGGCCACGAGTTGGTTGGTGGCATAGTCTTCCACCAGCAATATGCGGCCCTGAATACTTTGCGAGGGGCGACGGTCCTCCCCCGCGCCGGATGGCGCGGGCCGTTCTTCGGTTTCTGCGGGCTGCCGGCCCAATGCCAGGGTGAAACGGAAGGTCGTACCGACATCCTCCTCACTTTCCAGCCACAGCCGCCCGCCCATCAGCGCCACCAGCTGCTGGCTGATGGTGATCCCGAGGCCGGTGCCCCCGTATTTGCGGGTGGTGGACTGGTCGGCCTGGGTAAACCCTTCGAACACGGCGGCCTGTTTCTTTTTGGGAATGCCGATGCCGGTGTCCGCCACCGACAATTCGATATGGGCCTTGCCATCGTTTTCTTTCTTCAAGACCCCGGATATGCGGATCTCTCCCTGGTGGGTGAACTTGAGGGCATTGCCCGCCAGGTTGAGCAGCACCTGTTTGATCCGCATGGCATCCCCGCTGAGGCGCGTGGGCATTTCCGGAGGAAGGTCTGTGATCAGTTCGAGTCCTTTCTGGCGGGCCTGGGGGGCCATGGTGTCGGCCACCTGGTCCAGGAGGGCGCGCAGGTCGAAGGGCCGGTTTTCGATCTCCATCTTGCCGGCTTCCACCTTCGAAAAGTCGAGAATATCGTTGATGATGCGCAGCAGGGCGTTGGATTCCCGGTCGATGATCTGCAGCATCTGCCGCTGGTGGTCGTCCATATCCGCGGAGAGGGCGATTTCCGCCATGCCGATAATTCCGTTGAGCGGGGTGCGCAATTCATGGCTCATTTTGGCCAGGAAATCACTCTTGGCTTTGCTGGCCCTCTCGGCTTTGCGGGCCAGCCGGGTGGCCCGGGTCATGGCCTTCTTCAGCCGGCCCTCGGAACGGGTCAACGCTTCGGTACGCACGGCCACCTGTTCTTCGAGAATCTCCTTCTGATTCTGCAGGAAGTTGTAATACTCCCGGTTCTCCAAGGCATTGGCCACCCGCATGAGGATGATCGACAGCAGGGTCAGGGCGGTGTCGGCGATGGCATGTTTTTCTTCGGGAAGCTGCCCCACGAACATGCCCCGGATGCGGCTGTCGCCGCTGATCACGTGCAGGAGGTACTGCCGGCTGTGATCGCGGGACGCGATCAGCACGCCCCGCTTCTCCCGCACGGCCCAGGCGAAAAAGCCCTGGTCGATCATGAATTCGACTTCCGCCTCGATTTCGGCCAGCCGGTCGGGGGTGTCGCAAAATTGCGGCGTGAAGAGAAAACTCTCCTCGTCCACCAGGTAGAAGGTAGAACTGGAGAACGCGATGATCCCGTTGATCTTTCCGGAGGCCCGGCCGAACAGGCTGTCCAGGCCGTCGGCTCCCTTCTCTGCGGCGGCCTGGAAGTCTCCCAGGGAGAGGACCGTTTCCAGTGCGTTCTGGATATACCTGCGGTTCTCTTCCAGGTATTCGATGCGTTCGGTGAGTTTGCGGATCCGGTCCGTATCAGCCATCTTGGGAACTCTCCTGGAAGGCGTTCTCCAGATATTCGAGCTGGTGCAGGGTCTGGGTGATGACGGCCTTCAGGCCGCCGGGTCCCAGACGCAGGGCCTGGATCGCGGTCTCGTCGAGTGGAGGGACGACATGCTCCCCACTGGCCCCCAGCCCCAGGGCGTGCGCGCAAAGGTCCGCCAGATGGACCACGGCGGCCCGGTTGACCCGCTGGGCCCTGGTGGGCGTGTGGTGGAAACAGATCCCGTTTTCCAGGCTGTAGGGCAGCTTCCATTTTCGGAAGAGATCCCGGCCCACATGGGTATGCCGGCATCCCAGGGTGTCGAACTCCACATCGTAGAGCCGTTTACCGGAAGAACGGGCTTCGGCCAGCATGAAAACGGACTCTCTGGGAAAATATTTGAACACGATGACGCGCCCGATATCGTGCAGCAGCCCCGCTACAAACAATTGTTCGGTGTGGCCGATATTGAGATGGGCCGCCAATATCCTGGATAGAATCCCGCAGGCCAGGCTGTGCTTGAAAAAGGCCCGCACATCGATGATCTCCCTGGGAATCTCGTCGAACAGGCGCATGGTGCTGATCCCCAGGGCCAGGGAGGAGATCTCCTTGGACCCGATGAGGGCGACGGCCCTGGAGATGCGGTCGATTTTCCCCGGGAAACCGTAGAAGGCCGAGTTGACGATGCGCAGCAGGAGCGAGGCCAGGCTGGGGCTCTTGCTGACCACCTGGGCGATGTCGTCCGCCGATGCGAAGGGATCGGCGATGATATCGTTCAGCTCATAGACGATGGAAGGGATTTCAGGGAGTTTGATCTCCGTGCGTCTCAGCCGTTCCCGTATGTCGCCGGCCGAGACCCGGGTCGCATCGCCCTCCGGCACCGGAATGGGAATATTTTCAGCGGTGGCACCGCCATTCCTGGAGCGATGGAGTACCGACTGGGCGAACAATTGTTTGATCACCGGATGATTGAGGTCGTTGAGTCGAAACCGTTCGCCGGTCCGGCGCGCCACCTCTTCGATATGGGCGCGATCGCCGCCGGCCCCCGCATCGGCATCGGCTTCCACCGCCCCCTGCACCTGGACCTCTCCCACCCCCCACATCTTGAACATGCGGATGTGTTTGGGTTCGACGGTCCCGCCTTTCTTGAGGAGCAGCCGCGAATTGATATCCACGACATCTTCGGCCAGCACCATCCCCTGCTTCAGCTGATCGACGGCAATGATTCCCATCTATAACCCCGAATTCCCGCTTGCGCCCGTCGACGCAATCTTTTTCGCCATTCGATGACCAGGGGTTCCCCGGCCGGAGAAGGTCCTGTCTATTGCTCTTCCATCGGCCTTTTCGGCATGGATCTTGAGTGCAATGGCGCTGAAATCTGCATCGAACGCCGTCGACAGACCGTTCTCCCTGCCCCGTTTCATATGCCGGTCCCAGTCAATCCTTCGAACCGGCCGGCGCGGAGGCCGGCCCTACATTTCAGGCGCCGTTGCGCCGCAAAGACAACGGCCTTCGTTGGGCGTGCAATCGTATTTTCAGGGCAGAAGGTGAAGCGGGCAGGTGGGGTGCATACGACGATCCCGTGGGGATGACCGCCCGCGCTTGACTTCGTAACGGGCTTCGTATATGAATATCGCCAATCATTTCAGTTGGTTGTATATTTCCCAGAATAACGCAAACGTTCCAATAATAACAGCGAATGGGTGAATGGGACTTCTCGATGTCCCTTTCCGTGGAGGTAGAAAACATGCTGCACCGGGTCTTCAAGAAAACGACTATG
>JBNKDU010000107.1:0-11109 GCA_050288425.1 Desulfobacteraceae bacterium
GCCGATGCCGCGGCCACCGCCATCGGCAACCGGGTGGGCAGGGCAGGGGATCTGGAGGCGGCGATCCGATGGGGGCAACGCATCGAAGGCGTGGACGGCATCCTGGGAATCGTCGGCGATAAGATGGCCATGTGGGGGCGCATCGAGCTGGTATCCCTGGCCCGGGCAAAAAATTGAATTATATGCTATTTCGAGAGGAGCCGCTTGGCGGCGGCGGGAAGTGTTTCGAGTCCGGTTGCGGAAAAAAGACCTTGAGTTTTAAGTGGGACAATTGTAATGATTAATGCAACTTAATCCCCAACCCGTTGATTCTTAGGGAGAATTTTAATGAAGAAGCTCAAATTCGCTTTCTGGCTCCTGCTCATCGCTTTCCTCGCGCTGCTGATCTATGAAAACCTGGAATTCTTCTCCGCCACCTACGCCCTGAAAATCGACCTCGGTTTTTACCATCGGGATTTTCCTCCCATGACCCACGGCGCCATCGTGGCCTCTTTCGTCGGTATCGCCGTGCTGATCATGCTGCTTTTCTATCTGTCCAGCCGGTACGAGACGTATCGGGCCAAAAAAACCATCAAATCCCTGACCCATACCCTGGATGAGAGCACGGAGATGATCTCCAGCCTGAAACTGCGCCTGGAGGGACAGCTGGCAGACGAATCGCAGCCGGAAGAGCAGGAGGCGCCGACGGCCCCGGAGGAAGAAACCGGGGAAGCGGTGGCCGAAGCGGACGTCAACCCGGCGCAATCCACCTGAACCAGGCATTTACCGCAAATAGGATATTTATGCGCAACGACCCGCCCCATACCCTTCCATCACCCGCAATCCCTTCCGGGTTCCGCATCCCTGGAAAGACCGCCTGCAGGACATGAGCAAGGCCAAGACCACCCCCATGATTCAGCAGTACTTGTCCATCAAGGAGAAGTACAAGGATGCCATTCTGTTCTACCGCATGGGCGATTTCTACGAGATGTTCTTCGAGGATGCCGAAATCGCTTCCAAGGCCCTGGAAATCACCCTGACTTCGCGGAACAAGAATGACACCATGCCGGTGCCCATGTGCGGTGTGCCTTACCGGGCGGCCCAGTCCTACATCGCCCGTCTCATCGACCAGGGATTCCGGGTGGCCGTGTGCGATCAGGTGGAAGATCCCTCCCTGGCCAAGGGGTTGGTGAAGCGGGAAGTGGTCCGTGTGGTCACTCCGGGCATGATCGTGGAAAATGAAATGCTGGAGGCCAAGGCCAACAACTATCTGCTGGCCGTCCTCCGCCGGAAGGAGAATTTCGGCCTGGCCTGTCTGGATATCTCCACCGGCGCCTTCCGGGTGACGGAGACCCGCAAGGGCGCCGGCATCGTCGAAGAGACGCTGCACCTCCATCCCCGGGAACTCTTGCTGGACAGCGGCCAACGGCAGGACGAATATATCGACCGGGTGGCGCAAGGCGCCGCCGGCAGAGCCGTCACCTGGCTCGACGACGGCTATTTCGACATCGCCCGGGGCCGGCAGCGGCTGGTGGACCAATTCCAGACCGTGAACCTGGAAGGGTTCGGGTGCCAGGAGATGAGTGCCGGACTGGGGGCGGCCGGTGCCTTGCTGAATTACGTGCGGGAGACCCAGAAGCAATCGGTGGCCCACCTGCATGCCATCCAGACCTATCACCTGGACCGCTATCTGGTGGTGGACCATCTCAGCCGGCTGAACCTCGAATTGGAAAGCAACATCCGCGGCGGATCGCGCCAAGGCACCCTGATTTCCATCCTGGACAACACCCGCACCGCCATGGGGGGCCGTCGGTTGAAGCAGTGGCTGCGATACCCCCTGGTCACGGCCGCGGATATCGGCCGCCGGCTGGATGCGGTGGAAGAGGCCCTGGCGCAAAACGAAATCCGGACCGCCGTGGCCCGCTGCCTCGATTCGGTCTACGATCTGGAACGGCTCAACAGCAAGATCGGCATGGGACACGCCAATGCCCGCGACCTGGTGGCGCTCAAGCGGTCATTGGGTGTGTTGCCCGGGATCTGGCGGCACCTCGAGGCCCTGGCCAGCGACCTGTACTGCCGGCGGCCGTCGTTGGACCCGTTGATCGCCCTGGCCGAACAGATCGAGGCCGCCATCCGCGAGGATGCCCCGCCCACCATCCAGGAGGGGGGCATGATCAAGAGCGGGTATGACGATGAACTGGACGAATTGATTCGCATTTCCCGGGACGGCAAGGGGTATCTGGCCCGGTTGGAGGTGCGCGAGAAGGAAGCCACCGGTATCAATACCTTGAAGGTACGCTTCAACAAGGTATTCGGCTATTATATCGAGGTGTCCAAGAGCCGCACCCACGAGGTGCCCGACCATTACGTGCGCAAGCAGACCCTGGTGAACGCGGAACGCTACATCACGGATGAACTCAAGCAATTCGAAGCCAAGGTCCTGGGGGCCGAGGACCGTCGCGCGGTCCTGGAACTGGAGATTTTCAACGCCATCCGCGAACGGGTCCGCCAGCGCAGTGCCGCCATCCAGGACGCGGCCGACTTCATCGCCCGTCTCGACTGCCTCTTTTCCCTTGCCGAAGTGGCCGACACCAATGAATATTGCCGTCCGGCGATCAACACCCACGGGATGATCGAAATCCGGGAGGGCCGGCATCCGGTGGTGGAAAAGATGATCAGCGGGGAACGATTCGTGCCCAATTCCATTTCCCTGGACAATGAGCATGAGCAGGTTCTGGTGATCACCGGACCCAACATGGCCGGAAAGTCCACCGTCCTGCGGCAGGTGGCCCTGATGGTGATCATGGCCCAGATGGGTTCCTTCGTTCCGGCCGCCGAAGCCCGAATCGCAATCACCGATCGAATCTTCACCCGTGTCGGCGCCCTGGACAACCTGTCCGCCGGTCAAAGCACCTTCATGGTCGAAATGCAGGAGACCGCCAATATTCTCAACAACGCCGGTCCCCACAGCCTGGTGATCATGGATGAGATCGGACGCGGCACCAGCACCTATGACGGATTGAGCATTGCCTGGGCCGTCGTGGAATACCTGCACGACCTTGGCGGCAACGGCGTAAAGACTCTGTTTGCGACCCATTATCATGAACTGGTGGCACTTGCGGAAATCAAGCCGAGAGTTCAGAATTTCAACATTGCCGTCAAGGAGTGGGATGATCGGATCCTGTTTTTACGCAAACTGATTCCCGGCGGCACCAACCGCAGTTACGGAATCCAGGTGGCCCGGCTGGCCGGTATCCCCGAAACCGTGATTCAGCGCGCCAGAAAGGTTCTGGAGCAGGTGGAAGATAACGCGCCCGGGAAATTGCGGGAAGGCGCCGTCGCACCGGGCGCCGGTGCAGGCGAACCCCTTCCCGTGCAGATGAACCTGTTCGGATCTTCCGAAGGGGAATTGGCGTCCCTGTTGCTGCGCATCGACATCGACCGGACAACGCCCATGGAAGCATTGGAACGGCTGCAGTTTCTGCAGGAAAAGGCGCGTTCGGGATAGCGCCCAATGCCACAAAAAAAGGCTGAGTGAACAAAATACCCATGTTGAAGACCCGGAAGCCCATATCGATGGTACCATTCGTCCCAGCGGCCCTTTTGGCCCTGCTCCTATCCATCGCCACCCCCCTGGCGGCGCATGCGGCCGATGCCAAGTCCGAATACTTCGCGGCCGAACGCTGCTACCTGCAGTTGCGCAACAACGAAGCCCGGCAGAAGCACCGCGACCGGTGGCTGCGGTGTATCGACAAATACCTGGCCGTGCATAGACATGCCCCCCGGGGGCCATGGGCCCCGGCCGGATTGTACAAGGCCGGCATCCTCTATGCGGAACTGTACAAACGCTCTTATTACAAGGGGGACAAGCAGGAGGCCCTGGATATTTTCGACCGGGTGATTCGGGGATACCCCAAGAGCGATTACCGGGCAAGGTCGCAAGAGGCCAAGAGGTCGCTGCTGACGGAGTCCTTCCAGAAACCCGACCCGTCCAAGGCGGATACGGCCCGCTCCTGGTATAATCGCGCCCAGGCCGCCCGGCAGCGCCTGGACCAGCGGTCCGTCCTGAAGAAATACCGCGACCAGTGGTTCAAGGTGATCGACGCCTTCCGGAAAGCCCATGATTCCGATCCCCAGGGCCCCCTGGCGGCGGCTTCGCTTTACGGCCTGGCCAGTGCCTACAATGAGATGTATGCACACTCCTTCCGCGCGTCGGATCGCCGGGATGGCCAAAAATACGAACAACTGCTGGTGGATTCTTTTCCGGACAGCGAATATACCGCCAAGGTCAACGCCGGTCGGCGAGGATCCGTAACCGCAGCCGGCGATGAAAGCGTGGAAATCGCCCAGGCCATCGCCGACAATAGCGATTATGGTGCCACGGCCAACGATGGAGAGCAGACGGCTTCCGTCGCCGACCCGGCCGTCGTGCAGGGGTTGCGCTTCTGGTCCAACCCGCGTTACACCCGGGTGGTCGTCGATGCCGACAAGGATACGGTATTCACCTACCATGAGTTGCGCGAAGATCCGTCCATCGGCAAACCCCAGCGGATTTACATCGATGTGCATCACAGCCGACTGGGCAAGAGTACCCAGAAGGTAGTGCCCATAAACGACGATTTGCTCAGCGACGCCCGGGCCGGACAATACACCAGCGATGTCGTCCGCGTGGTGGTGGATATTAAATCGTTCAAGACCTATAAAATATTCTCCCTGAAAAACCCTTTCCGGGTCGTTCTCGACGTGTGGGGCACCGATGCCGGAGCACCGGAACCAGGTCTGCCCGCCATCGCCCGGCCCGAGGACGGTAAACTGCCGCCCAGCGCCATCGTCAAGCAGCTGGCCCTGGGGGTGCGCCGCATCATCATCGATCCGGGACACGGCGGCAAGGATTACGGTGCGCCGGGATATTTGAAAGGGGTCCACGAAAAAGACATTGCGCTGCAGATCGCCAAACGCCTGCGAAAGATGATCCGTGATGAGCTCAAATACGACGTGATTCTCACCCGCGACAAGGACGAATATCTGAGCCTGGAGGAGCGAACCGCCATCGCCAACACGAAAAACGCCGATCTGTTCATCTCCATCCACACCAATGCGTCACGGGACCGGCGGGCATACGGAATTGAAACCTTCATCCTCAATCTGGCCACGGATGACGAGGCCATCCGGGTGGCCGCCCGGGAAAATGCCACCTCCGCCAAGAATATCAGCGATCTGGATTCCATCCTGCAGGATCTGATGCAAAATGCCAAGGTAAGCGAATCCACCCGGCTGGCCAGCTATGTTCAGCAGTCCGTGTCGAGAAGCCTGAAGCACAAGTACAAGCAGGTCAAGAGCAAGGGAATCAAGCAGGCACCGTTTTACGTGCTGCTGGGCGCCGACATGCCCTCGATACTCGTGGAGACCTCCTTCATCAGCAACCCGCGGGAGTGCAAACGGCTGAGCAGCAGCGACTACCAGACGCAGTTGTGCCACGGCATCGTTCAGGGCATCAAACGCTACATCAAGGAAACCAACCCCACGGCCTTTGCACCGGCAGCCTCCCGCGGAGAACCAGGATAGGCCCTGGCGGCGATAGGGGTGATGGGGGCCGTCGACGCACCCGCATCATTGACCGGTGGCGCGACGTTGCCCGGTTGTCGAGGATACCACCTGAAGGGACCGGAAACCGAGGAGGGAAAAATCATGGAATATCAGAACATCGTCGTTTCGGAGGAGGGGGCCATCGCCATCATCACATTCAACCGGCCCAAGGCTCTCAACGCGCTCAATTCCGAGTTGCTGGCCGAGCTGGCCGATGCCGTCCATGCCATCGAGAACCGGCAGGAAATCCGGGTGCTGGTGCTGACGGGCGCGGGCGAGAAAGCCTTCGTGGCCGGAGCCGACATCAAGCAATTGGACGGACTCACTCCCCTGCAGGGCAAGAAGTTCGCCCGCCTGGGTCAGACCGTGATGAACCGGATCGCCGCCTTGCCCATTCCGGTGATCGCGGCGGTCAATGGGTATGCCCTCGGGGGCGGAACGGAGATGGCGCTGGTCTGCGATTTCATCTATGCCGCCGACAGCGCTTCGCTGGGACTGCCGGAGACCACCCTCGGGCTGATCCCCGGGTTTGGAGGGACCCAGCGCCTGGCCCGGCTCATCGGGGCCAACCGGGCCAAGGAATTGATCTACACCGGCAGAATCATTTCGGCCGAAGAGGCCAAGTCTCTGGGACTGGTGAACAAGGTGATTCCCCGGGAAAGCTTGATGGAAGAGGTTCTGACCACCGCCAAAAAGCTGGCGTCCAAGGGCCGGGTTTCCCTGCGGGAGGCCAAGGAGGCGGTCAATACCGGACTGGACGTCGACTTGGACACCGGCCTGAAAATCGAGCAGAATGCCTTTGCCCTCTGCATGGCCAGCGAAGATGCGGCCGAAGGGACCCGGGCCTTTATCGAAAAACGCAAGCCGCGGTTTGAAGGTGCGCTGGATTGATTGCCGGCTTGTTGAGACCCCCTGCCGGCAGGTAACATCATTCACAGGGACGGCCCCGCAGTCCCGGATCTCCGCCATCCACCTGACGGGGGGAAGGAATGGGGCGGCATCCCAAAAGGAGCGGCCTATGCAAGTCGAACAGCTATCTGTTTTCATTGAGAACAAAGCCGGACGGCTATCGGAGGTCACCGCCATTCTGGCGGAGGCCGGCATCAATATCCGGGGTCTGGCCCTTGCCGATACCTCCGATTTCGGCGTGTTGCGGCTGATCGTGGACAACGTCGGACGGGCCAACGATCTGCTCAAGGAAAATGGATTTACCGTGGGTCGGACCGAAGTGGTGGCGGCCGAAGTCGACGACCGGCCGGGTGGTCTCAACGCCATATTGGAGACGCTGCTGGCGGCTTCGATCAACGTGGAGTACATGTACGCCTTCGTGAAACACGCAAGTCGGGATGCCGTGATGATTTTTCGTTTCGACGATGCCGATGCCGCCGCCAGGGTGCTTCAGGCCAATGGGGTCAACGTCATCGACGGGGAAACCCTATACGCCATGTAGACATTGGAGCCTTGGTGATGACCATTTAACTTTTCAGCTTGAGTGCCGATACAACACCATGCCGACCCAGGCCGGGGAGCCCTCCTCCCGGTACGGGGGAACAGGTTGTCTAAGGTGCTGTTGCCGTTACTAAAATTGATGGCGTGATTGACAGCCACCGGGTGGGTCGCATATACTGTTATCTGACCTTTCACGGGTATGAACGACGGAGGAGAATGAGTAGCTCCAAGCCATTGAAAAATACAACCCAACTCGTGTGGGGCGCCGCCCTGATGGCCGTCGGCATCGCCGTCTTTTTCCGGATACCCCAGGTTGTCCCCAAATTGGTGGAATTGGGAATGTCGGCCGCCTCCGTAGGGTTCGCCAGAATCTGCTTCTATCTCATCGGTTGCATGCTGGTCGGAGGCGGCGCCAACAAAATCATCCAATCCATTCGTGAAAAGAGAGTCTCCGTCGATGGGGAGGCCTCCGCTCCCGAAGGGCACGGATCAGACAGGTAACCGCTCATGTTGAATACTTCCCAGACCCAGGCCACGGAATCGAACGGGATCGAAAATCTCAAGACCGAAGTCGAGTACCGCTCC
Source organism: Desulfobacteraceae bacterium (assembly GCA_050288425.1). Lineage (GTDB taxonomy): Bacteria > Desulfobacterota > Desulfobacteria > Desulfobacterales > Desulfosarcinaceae > JARRKU01. The sequence goes on from JBNKDU010000107.1 coordinate 7,600, forward strand.
CGGCTTCAGGAGATCGGCAACAAGATCAACGCCGCCCGGGACCTGGACGAGATTCTGATCGACCTGAAAAACGAAATCATCTCCCTTTTCGATGCCGAGCGGCTGACGGTCTACGTCGTGGACGGGGTCAAGCGCGAGCTGGTATCGCGATTCAAATCCGGGGATGAAGTCGCAGAGATCCGGCTTCCGGTCAGCAAGAATTCCCTGGCCGGGTATTCGGCCTTGACCCATAAACTGCTGAATATTTCCAATGTATACGATCCTGCCGAGGTCAGTCGGATCGACGAAAGCCTCAGCTTCGACAAGAGCTGGGACCAGAAGACAGGCTACCGCACCAAGCAGGTGCTGGTCTACCCCATCATCTTCCAAAAGTACCTGATGGGTGCCCTGCAGTTGATCAACCGCAAGAACGGGGACCGCTTCACCGACGAGGACGAGAAGGCCGTTGCGGACCTGGCCAAGATTATCGGCATCGCCCTGTACAACCAGAAACGGATTGCCGCCCGAGGCGGCCGGGGCAACAAGTTCGATTACCTGCTGGAAAATCACCTGCTCACCCAGAAAGAAGTATCCAAGGCCATCGCCGACGCCCGGCAACGCAAGGAGCCGGTGGAATCGGTGTTGCTAAAGGAATACAAGATTCCCAAGACCGAGTTGGGCGAGTCGCTGTCCCGCTACTACAAGATCCCCTTTATCGCCTACAACGCCACCTATCCGATCCCCGGCGACCTGTTGTCCGGCCTCAAGGTGCCGTTCATGCGCAACAACGTCTGGGTTCCCCTGCGCAGCGAAGAAAATCAGCCGGTGGTCGCCATCGACGACCCCCACGACCTCAAGCGTATCGACGAGATCAAATCCCTGTTTCCCGGTCGACGCCTGAAATTCGTGGTTGCCCTGAGGCAGGATATTCTCGATTTCATCAAGCTGTTCACCCAGGATGAAAAAGAGGTCGCCGAAATCGACGACATTCTGTCCCAACTCCAGGATGAGACCGAAGAGATCGAGGATGCCGAATCCTCGGTGGGGGAAGAAGACAGCGCCGTGGTGCAACTGGTCAACAAGATCATCCTCGACGCTTACGCCCGCGGGGCCTCCGATATTCACATCGAGCCCTATGCCGGCAAACAGAACACCATGGTGCGGATCCGCGTGGACGGCTCGTGTACGGTCTACCAGACCATTCCCTTTGCCTATCGCAATGCCGTGGTCTCCCGCATCAAGATCATGTCCGATCTGGATATCGCCGAACGCCGCCTGCCCCAGGACGGCAAGATCAAATTCAAGAAGTACGGCGGCAAGGACATCGAACTTCGTGTGGCCACCATTCCCACCCAGGGGGGAATGGAGGATGTGGTCATGCGTATTCTGGCCGCCGGCGAACCCATTCCCCTGGGCAAGATGGGTTTTTCCGAGCGCAATTACCAGAGTTTCATCGATGCCGTGGTCAACCCGTACGGCCTGATCCTGGTATGCGGCCCCACAGGTTCCGGTAAAACCACCACCCTCCACTCGGCCCTGTCCTACATCAACAAGACCGAGACCAAGATATGGACCGCCGAGGACCCGGTGGAAATCACCCAAAAAGGCCTCCGGCAGGTCCAGGTAAAACCCAAGATCGGATTCAACTTCGCCGCCGCCATGCGCTCTTTTCTGCGTGCCGACCCGGACGTGATCATGGTGGGTGAAATGCGCGACAAGGAAACCACCCATATCGGTATCGAGGCGTCCCTCACCGGCCACCTGGTCTTCTCCACCTTGCATACCAACAGCGCGCCGGAGAGCATCACCCGGTTGCTGGACATGGGCATGGACCCCTTCAATTTCGCCGATGCCATCCTCTGTATCATGGCCCAGCGACTGGTGCGTACCCTCTGCAGCGACTGCAAGAAATCCTACCATCCCTCCCAGGAAGAATACGACGAACTGGTCCGGGAGTACGAAACCGAGGATTTCGAAGCCAGAACCGGCATTGCTTACTCCAAGGAATTGAACCTGAACAAGGCGGCGGGCTGCGAATTGTGCAACAACACCGGCTACCGGGGCCGCATGGGAATCCACGAACTGCTGGTGGGTTCCGATTCCATGAAGAAATTGATTCAGCGTCGGGCCCAGATGGAAGATATCCGTGAACAGGCCGTTCTGGACGGAATGACCACCCTGAAGCAGGACGGTATCGAGAAAATATTCGCCGGATTCACGGATTTGCTGCAGGTTCGCAAGGTCTGCATCAAATAACGCAGCATTTGCCTTTTCATTGGGTCTGCCCGGCCAGCGCCTCCCGGAATTTTACCAGTTGGTCTTCATAGATCTGCCGATCTTCCGGATTCATGGACAGGGCCCGCTGTTCGGCTTCGATGGCTTCTTCGATGCGGCCGTTGGCAAAGAGGCTTTGCGCCAGGGTGTCCCAGATATGGGGCGCCTTTTTAATTTGGATGGCCGCCCGGGCCAGGGCCAGGGCGCGGGGAGGATCCCGCAGGTCCCGGTCGTCGCCGGTGGCCAGCAGCCAGGCCAGGTTGTTCAGCACGTCGGGGTTGTCCGGGTTCAAGACCAGTGCGGCCTCATACGCCGAAGCCGCCTTTGCCAGTTCCTGGCGTTCGTAGTAGACATTTCCCACCAGCCAGTACAACACCGCATCCTCGGTGGTCTTCTCGATTTTTTGATCCAGGTAGGCTTCCAGGTCGGACACATTGATGTGGCGAGCGTCTGCGCTGAATGCCAACTGGTTCAGCTGGTAAGAGGCCAAGCCCAGGAACGCGATGCAGCATAAGAAAACGGCAATGCTCTTTCTGACCTTGCTGTCCTGTCGTCGGATCCAGGCCGGCGACCGTTCGCATTTGCGCAGATAATCGACGCGCTGCTGGATGCTGAAATGGTGCCAGTTGGGTTTGTCAGCCGGCTGACCGCTGGTGGAGACGATTTTGCCGAAGGTGGAGATCAGCGGCTCGGCCGTGGGGTAGAGCTGGAAGACGTATGCGTCCGCCTGGCGTTCGAAGTTGCGCATGAAGTAACCGAACACGTAGCGGAAGTAGACGATGATGGCGATGATCAGCAGGGCCGCGAAGAGGGGCGACTGCAGGCGAAAGGGATTCAGATCGAGCAACTTGATGATTGCCAGGAAGGGACCGTTGAAGAAGAGCAGCAGCACGGTGACCGGATACGTGGTGTAGGAGATCAGGATGAATCCCATGAAGAACATGAGATAGAGCAGCAGGTGCTTGCGTTTGACATGGCCGATCTCATGGGCAATGACCTGGTCGACTTCCTCAGGGCGCAACAACTTGAGCAGGGCACTGGTAACGAGGATATATCGAAACGGCCCACCAGCCCCATGACGGCTGCGGTAATCATCCGACCGCCGAAAATGGGCCAATAGACAATGTCTGCATAGCGCACACCGGCTCTGCGGCACAGGGCCTCGATGCGTCGGCGATCCGGTCCTGCTTCCATCGGTCTGCAGCGCCACAACCGTTGGACCAGGAGAGGAGCGAAAAGAGAGGCAATCATGAGAAA
>JBNKDU010000108.1:0-54820 GCA_050288425.1 Desulfobacteraceae bacterium
ATAAAAACAGCAAGGAGAAGAATCATGACCCAATGGTACCTGAGTTTCGACGGCAATCAATTGGGGCCTTTCGAACAAGCCCAGGCCGTGGCCCAGGCCCGGCAGCATCCCGACGGGTATGCCTGGCGGGAAGGATACACCCAATGGCTGCCCATCCACCAGATCGCGGAATTGTCCGGTCAGCCCATGCCGGCGCCGGCACCGCCGCCCGTGGCGTCCGCCAGGAAATCCGATGAGATCGATTTCAAAATCATCGGTTCGGAGATGCAGTTCGTCGAGGTGGAACTCGATCCGGGCGAGAGCGCCGTGGCCGAAGCCGGGGCCATGATGTACAAAGATCCCGACATCGTCATGGAAACCGTCTTCGGCGACGGTTCCCACTCCGGCGAAGGGGGGGGATTCATGGACAAGCTCCTCGGTGCGGGCAAGCGCCTGCTCACGGGCGAGAGCCTGTTCATGACCGTATTCACCCATACCGGCCGGGGAAAGGCCCATGTGGCCTTCGGCGCACCCTACCCGGGTAACATCATTCCGGTCCGTCTCGACAAAGTCGGGGGGCGTCTGATCTGCCAGAAGGACAGTTTCCTCTGCGCGGCCAAAGGAGTGGCCGTGGGGATCCATTTCCAGAAGAAGATCCTCACCGGACTCTTCGGCGGCGAGGGGTTTATCATGCAACGCCTGGACGGAGACGGCCTGGTCTTCATGCATGCCGGCGGAACCGTGACGGAGCGCACATTGAAGTCCGGCGAGGAGCTGCATGTGGATACCGGCTGCATCGTGGCCATGGAGTCCGGCGTCGTCTTCGACATCCAGCAGGCCGGCGGGATCAAGACCGCCTTGTTCGGCGGCGAAGGACTGTTCTTCGCCACCCTGCAGGGGCCCGGAAACGTATGGCTCCAATCCCTGCCCTTTTCGCGCCTGGCCGGCCGCATGCTCCAGGCCGCCCCCCAGCGTGGCGGCAGCAAGGGGGAGGGATCGGTGCTGGGGGCGCTGGGCAATTTCCTGGACGGCGACAACTTCTGATCCATCAGAGAGAAAGAGTGCCCATGGAATCACATCTGGACTACTTTATGGAAAGCGATGAAGAGATCAAGCGCCTGGAGATCAAGACCGACGTGGAGGATGTGTACCGGCAGGCCCGCTGGGCCGGCATTCGGCCCGGCATGCGCGTGGCCGATATTGGATGCGGTCCGGGGATCACCTCCCGTGCGCTGTACGATCTCGTCCAGCCCGGGGGAGAAGTCGTCGGTGTGGACATCGCTCCCCATCGTGTCGCCTATGCCCGGGAGAAGTACGGCCGCCCGGGGCTGGAATTCGAGCATTTGAACGCCCTGCATCCCATGGACCGGCTGGGCGCATTCGATTTCGTCTGGGCCCGGTTTCTCCTGGAGTACCACAAGGACAAGGCCTTCGACATCGTGCGCAACCTGTCGCAGATCACCAGGACGGGCGGCATCGTCTGCATCCTCGATCTCGATCACAACTGCCTGAACCACTATGGCTTGCCCGACCGGTTGATCCGGGCCATCGGCGGCGTGATCGATCGGCTGGAACAGGGGATCAACTTCGATCCCTTCGCGGGGATCAAACTCTATTCCTACCTCTATGACCTGCAGTATCAGGCCATCGACGTGACCATGACGGCCCACCATCTGATCTTCGGCGACCTCAAGGAATCCGATGCCTTCAACTGGACCAAGAAGGTGGAGGTGGGGGCCAGGAATTCGGGCTTCCGCTTCGAGGAGTACCCGGGGGGATATGAAGAATTCTACCAGGAGTTCCTGCAGACCTTCACCGATCCCCGGCGTTTTTCCTACACGCCGTTGATCGCCTGCCGGGGAACCAAACCAGATCCCGATCATTGAACAAGATGTAGAAGAGGGGACGGGGATTTTTTCCCCGAAGCCGACGCCGGAGGATGGGGGTTTTCCGGGGCTGCGACGCTCCCGGCCTGGTGATTTCAACCGGTTATCCATGGGGGCATTCCTGCCCCCTCCCCGGTCGTCGCCCAGGGGCGCCGCCGGGGTCTCCCCCATGGATAACCGGTTGAAATCACGAAGGCCTCCCGCTCATGCATCCCCGGAAAACCCCATCCTCCGGCTTGTGCCGGAAGCAATGAAAACTCGCGGATTCCTCGGATAGTTGGGATCGAGGAGCTTCAGGAAACCTGTTGCAGGTTGGCGTTTGATTCCGAACCGTAGAGGTAGGTCTTGCGAAAGTGGCGCTTGAAGGCTTCCACGATGGTATTGTCGAAGTGGATGCCGCGTTCCTTGTCCAGCAGGTGAAAGGCCACGCCGATGGGCAGGGGATCACGGTAGTGACGCTTGGCGGTGATGGCTTCGAAGAAATCGGCCACGGCGATGATACGGGCGCCCAGGGGGATCTCCTCGCCTTTGATCCCCAGGGGGTATCCGCTGCCGTCCATCTTCTCATGGTGCGCTCCGGCGATTTCGGGCACCTGGTTCAGGTCGCCGCCGAAGTTGATCTGCTCGAGAATCTGCCGCGATTTCATGGCATGGGTCTTGACGATGGCATACTCTTCCCGGGTCAGGCGTCCGGGTTTCTTCAGGATCGCGTCGGGAACTCCGATTTTGCCGTAATCATGGAGCAGGGAGGCCACGCGGATCACTTCGCCGAACTCTTCGGGAAGCTCCATCTCTTTGCAGATGCCCAGGGCATATTCGGTGACTTTGGCCGAATGGCCGGCGGTCAGGGGGTCGCGGGCATCGATACTGGCCGCCAGGGTCTGCAGGATGGATTGCATCTGACGGTTGCGGTCGTCCAGCAGCTCGACATTGCGGATGCTGATGCCGATGACGTGGGCGATCCCCAGCAGCAGACTGAGATCCGATTCCACCAAGGCCCGCTTCGACTCGAGGTTGTCCACCGCCAGGACCCCGATGGAGCGGCCGTCGCAGATGATGGGGCAGCAGATGAAGGATTGCGAACCCAGTTCTTTGGCAAAGGCCAGGCTGCGTGGCGACAGCCGGTGGCCGATTTCGGAGATGTCGTTGATCAGGTAGGGTTTTTGTTCATTGAAACAGGCGACGAAGACGCCCCTGGCTTCCGGCCGGTCCAGATGGAAGGCCGATTTTTTCAGCAGCGCGAGTTTGTCGCGGGTGTAGCCGAAGCCGGCGCGGAAGATCAGCCGGCTGCCTTCGGGATTGGCCAGCATGATCAGGCCGCGGTCGTAGTTCAACCGTTTCTCAAATAGCTGAACCACCTTTTCCAGCACCCCTTCGATGTGGGTCTGGCTGGCGATGGTCTCGCCGATTTCATTGGTCAGCCTGGAATTGTTGTAGTTGGATTCGATTTGCTCCAGCAACTTGTCGGATGTGCTTTGAAGGTTGTTCAGGATCTCCTTGACTTCCCGTTTTTCCAGGTGTTCGGCGACGAGGGTGAGGATAATCAGGATCGTTGTCGATAGGGGCAGCATTACGGTCAGGGCCATATGCAGGTCGACCAGGCCGAAGGTCAGCAACCCCATGGACAGGACGATCATGGCGAGGTTGCGGGTGGATTTCCAGATGCCCGATCCCTGTGACTCCCAGGTGATCACGTACCGGCAGAGATCGTCGCCCTTGAACAGGCACTGGGGATGCGCCACCCGAGGCAATCGGCTGTCGAACATCTCGGCGACGGCGTCCCAGAATCCCATGCGGTTCTCACACTGGAACCGTTTTTCGCGAACGCCTTCGCGGGGCCTTACCTTGATTTCGATGGTGTTGCGCGACAGCCGGCTCGATTCATAAATCGAAGATCGGGTAAACCGCGACGATGCCAGCCCCACCCGCTCATAGACCTTGGCGGGGCCGATCATGCCGAGGACATATTGGCGCATGACCCCCAGGGCTTCGGGGGATGCCGCATATCTGCCCGCTTCCCGGGAGATGTTTTTGTTACCTGTCTTTTCGGAGAGGATGGCATGGAACCGGTCGATCTGCTCCTGGGTAAACCAATGGCCCTGGTCGGCGATTTCATAGGCTTTCATGCCGGCATACGACAGGACTTCATCGATATCCACGAAGTCGTATTTTCGCTTGAGCAGCTTGATATAGGTATCGATGATGCGACTGTTATACAGGGGAACGTCCGATGGAGGCAGGTGAGAATGTGTCATGGCAAGGAGCTTCTGCTTCTGTTCAGGTCGCGTTAATATTTGATGAATTTCAATAGCCGTTTCAGAAATCGGAAGTAGTAGTCCGTGTTGCGATGGGTGGCCAGCACCCACAGGCTGTATGATTTGTGAAAATCGATGCCGGCTTTGGTGGCGGCTTCCCGCGGGTAAATGAGTACGGGGATTTCTTCCAGTTCGAGATAGTGCGCCAACGAGGCGATGACCGTCTCGATCAATTCGTGGGTCAAGTGGGTGCCGTTGGTGACGTAGATGTTGATGGAATTGGTCAGGTCGGACATGTTCAGCCCCAGATCGGCGACATTGACCACCACGATGGCGCAGAGCCTGTCGAGGCGATGCAGGGCGAAGATATGCCGGTCCCGCTTCAACCCGATGTTGCCGTACAGGGCGGCCAGGTCCCGGAGGTCGGTTTGCCCGGGATGCAGGTGCAAGGCCTGGAGCATCAGGCCGCCGGAACGGTGGTCGTAGTAGGTTTTCAGATCCAGCAGGTTTTCGTCCGCGGCCGGCTCCAGCACCCAGTTGCTGGGCAGTTCCGGCGCCTTGTCCGGTGTGACGACCTGGTGAAAATAGGCGAAGGTGTCCACGCTGCAACGTTTGACATCGTTGATATTGCGGGCCGTTCCGCCGAAGACATGATTGGGGAATTTGTTGTCCGGACGATAGTAGCAGAAGACGCAGTCCATTTTCATGGAATAGAGACGGTGCGAGTCGTTGATAAATCGACCCACCTGGTTGAGTACCATCAGTCCGCCGCGGTTGTTGGAGCTGCGGATGGCGGCGTGATGGTGGATCAGCCAGGACGTCTCGTAAAAGCGGACCATGGCCATGTGCGCCATGATGCGTCCGTTTTCCTGGTAGATAAAGTGGCTGGCGATGCTGGGGCTCTTATGGTAGAGCTTTTCGTAAGTCTGCTTGATCTTGTCCTTGTTGCTTTTGATGAAGTCATACTTCTGGGGGTAGATGAAACCGGTTTCGAAAAAGAAGTCCCACAACGCCTCCATATCGACCTTGTTGCACAGATAGGCCTTGGCGTCGCTGGCCTGCTGCAACAGGGCCAACAACCGGATGTGGTCTTCCACCGGCATGTCCAGAAAGGCCAGCCCGCAGCGCAGCGCCGGAGAATCGGAGCCTTCTCGGTGGGGTACGCTGTAAACCACCTGGGCCATGCCGCTCACGCTGGACCCGTCGCTGAACCGCAGCTCGAGGTTGGGGATGATCATGCCGGGAAGCAAAACGGCCAGATGCTCTTCCTCTTCCACGGACACGCCGGAGCCGGAAATATCCAGCACCTTCAGATTCACCGTCTTCTTGAACAGGGGATGGGAAAAAATGATATCCGGAGAGGGACTCAGTTGCTGCCGGGTGCTGCGAAACTCCTTGGGGCCGAAACGGCGGACCTGGCGGTGGACCGGTTCCAGGATGATCTGCCGCAGATCGATCCCCTGATCGTGCCTGATGATGCGGCAGTCGCCGGAGTAGAGGGTGTCTTTGCCTTGGGTGAAGACAATGGTGACCGGGGTATCGGCATCGATCCAGCGGTAAGTCTGCGGGGGGACTTTGTGGACCACGATGCGGAACTGGAAATTGCCATAGTCGATGAGTTCGCCGGTAAACAGGGCACCGTTTTGAAACAGGTACACCTTGACGTCCGTGCAGCGGTAGCGGTGAATCTTGCGGACGCTGACCTCGCGGCATTTTTCCGGCAGGACGAAGACTACCTGCTTGCCGCTGATGCTCTTCAATTCCGGTTCGACTTCGAGCAGCTGTTGGCCGCTGGGAACATAGATGCAATTGAACTGGTAGGATTCCATGACCTGGTCGGTATCGACTTCCTCGGCCCAGTCGCATGTCAGTCGCTGGTTGTGGCACGGCAGGGGCGTGGCCGGAAGTTTCAGGGATCGCGGATACTTGGTGTGGTTGAAGATGACGGTGATGTTCTCGTCCTGGAAATTGAGGTGGTTGAGCTTGTTGATCAGTTGTTTGAAGCTGATGTCCCGATGGTCGCTTTGGTGAACCTGGGGTCGAGTTTCCAGCTCCCGTGAGCTTCCCGCCATTTCGTTGCCGATGTTCTCCGAGGACGGAGCCGGCGGGTCGTTGTCGGAAACCCGTGTCATATCAGACCTTGTCATTGCAATTCAGATCCGCCGAAGGTTTGGTGGGCAACTGCGCACATGCATTCTCAAGGTTCGAGTGAGCATCGGGTTCCAGCCGGGCACGGTGACCCATTTCCAGAGGCCCAAGATAGCATGTTTGCCACCCCGAGGCAAGGCCGATATTGGGCGCCATCAATTCCAAGTAACTGAAAGTCTTAAATTTCATCTCCATCGGGACCGGCTCCAGCCGATGCGGCCGGGAATTTCCGGCGGTATGCGTCGACGCTGGACATGGGGGGGCGTTCATGGCCTTTGATCTCCAGGATGTCGGGGGTGATATGACGATCGGCGATCTGGTATTGGATCATATGGTTGTGCATGGCCGCCTTCAGCTCGATCAAGCCGAGTTCCTGCTGGCGGCGGACAAAGGTCTTCAGGATGGCGAAGGCCATCTTGCCCAGCGCCTTGGTGTCCTGGTTGCGGTGCACCCTTTTTTCCAGGTCCACCTGGGCGATCACGTCCAGCCCCCAGCGCTCATAGATGTCCAGGATCATGCTGGTTTCGACCCCATAACCGATGGGAAAGGGGATATTTTCGAATATCTCCCGGTAGCCGGCGTATTCGCCCGAGAGGGGCTGCAGGATCTGGGTGAGTTGGGGAAAAAACAGGGAGAAGAGCGGCCGGATCACCAGTTCCGTGACCCGGCCGCCGCCGGTGGGACGCAGTTTGTTGTCCTGGGTGGCGATGGGCCGGTCGTAGAAGGCTTTGGTGTATTTGATGTTTTCCTCCTGCAGCAGGGGGCCCAACAGCCCGTAGGCAAACCGGTGATGGATGTTCTTGATGTCGGCATCCAGGTAGACGATGATATCGCCCCGGGTGATGTACAATGCCTTCCACAGGTTTTCCCCTTTTCCTCTGAAATTCCCCAGATGGGGCAGGATGTCGGCGGCGAGATAAACATCGGCCCCGAAGTCGCGGGCGATTTCCCGGGTCTGGTCCGTGGATCCGGAATCGATGACCACGATTTCGTCCAGGAGCGGCACGCGGGACATGAGTTCCGATTTGAAGATCACGATCTCCTTGGCGATGGTTTTCTCTTCGTTGAGGGTGGGAAGGCACAAGGAGATGGTCAGTTCCCGTTGGTTTTTCAACGCAACCAACCGCTTCAAGTCGTTGAAATCCGAAAAGTGGAAGGTATTGTGTTCAATCCATTGAGGGTTCATCACAGACTCCCCTGTCGATGGCCTGCAACACGCCGATCACCTGGGCGATGCCCTTGAAAATCGGATCGATTTGCATGGTGGCCACATTTCCCCGATAGCCGGTTCCCTGGGTGATCCCCAGGGTGAGCGCGGGAATATGGTGGGACAAAAACACCGAGAGTTCAGATTCGTTGGAACCTACCATGGGGGTGATCTCCAGTTGATCCATGACCTCCCGGGCGCTCTGCACCAGCGGGTGATCATGGTGCAGCCCGGCGGCCCGGACATTGCTGATGGTCTTCGTGCGCAGGGCCATGTTGAAATCCTTTCCCAGGGAATGGGTGATATCGCGAATGGCATTGTACAGATGAGCCACCATATCGTCGCAATCGCTGCGGATTTCGAGGCCCAGGGATGCCTGGTCGGCGATCTGGCCGTGCTTCAGGCCGCCGCGGATGGTTCCGAGGATGATATCGGCGAAGGGGATGGGGGGCAACGGCAACTCGCGGATCCGGCGGATGACTTCGTTGATTACCACGATGGCGTTGGACGGCGGTCCGTGGCGGGACGCGTCGGTACGGCAGGTGATTTCGCAGCGGCTCATGCCGTTGGAATAGTAGTTGAGCCGTCCCAGTTCGCCGCTCTCGATGCAGATGGCGCCCCGGATCCGGGACGGCCAGGTCTTGAGCAGGTAGCGTATGCCGCGCAGGTTCCCCTTGCCGATGGATTGGATCACCCCGGCCAGGACGATATCCGATTCGAAGCGGAGGTCCAGTCGTCGCAACAGAACCGGCAACGATGTCAGGATCCCCACGCCCAGCGAATTGTCTTGCAATCCCGCGCCGGAGATGGTGTCCCGTCCGATGGTATAGTTGTGATCGATATCCCCTCCGAAATCGGTGTCCATGTGGGCCACCACGAATATGGGCGCCTTGGTTTGGGACGAACCGTGAATGATCCCCACGGGATTGTCATAGCCGTCGGTGGTGCATTCATCCACCTGGAATTCGGCCAGCCGTTCCAGAAACCACTTGGATCGCTCGGCCTCATGGTAGGTGGCGGCGGGGATTTGCCCCAGCAGCACGATGTTGGCGAGGATCGTATCCATCATTTCCCGCGCGGCGGCCACATAGGCATCGAGTGATTTTGTAAAAGCGAGCATCCGTTTTCCATTTCGGGTTGGCGATTCCGGGATACAGCTTGCGGTGGTCATCCAGAGGCCGAGAAAACCGATACCGGTCGTGTTGGACAGTTCAGGGGGGGATGTATAATAAATTACAACCAGACACGGGTCGGGGTCAACCAGCGATTCCACCGGCCGCCGGCCTTTCGGTATTCGCACCCATCGAGTTCGTTCACCGTCGGTTCAGCGAGGGAGGCAACCTGTGGCCGGGTGCAGGATGCCCGGCGTCCATCAGGACTGGTAATATTCCAGGATGGCCCGGCACAGACCGTCTATGGTGAACTCCCGGGCCACGATATCGGATTCGATACCCAACTCCCGGGCCGTATCGGCCGTGATGGGGCCGATGGAGGCAACCTTGACCCCCTGCAACAAGTCGCCGGACTGCCCGCTCATCAGCTTCGTGAAATTGGTCACGGTGGAGGAACTGGTAAAGGTGACCATATCGATCCGGCCGGCCTGCAGGCGTGCAATCAGTTCCGCTTGATCCGCTACGGCCTGGACGGTCTGGTAGGCGACGATTTCATCTACCTGCGCCCCCATGCGGGTCAGCTCCCGGGGAAGTATCGCGCGTGCCTCCTTGGCCCGTGGCAGCAACACCTTGCAGCCAGCGACCTTCCGGCGGGCGAATGCCGCCACCACCGCTTCGGCCTGGTAGGTTTCGGGCAGCACGTCGGTATGGATGCCGTGGCGTTTCAAGGCCGCCGCCGTGGACGGGCCGATGGACGCGGTTTTCAGGCTCCCCAGGGCCCTGGCGTCCAGCCCCCGGAGGTACAGGCGTTCGAAGAAACAGGCCACGGCGTTGACGCTGGTGAACACCAGCCACTGGTATTGGGCGATACGACCGATGGCGGCATCCAGTGGCGCCCAGTCGTCCGGCGGCACCACCTCGATGGTGGGACACGGAAAACAATCGGCACCCAGTTGGGTGAGCCGCTGGACCAGTTCGCTGGCCTGGGCGCGGGCCCGGGTGACGGCGATGCGTTTGCCCAGCAGCGGCCGTCGTTCGAACCATTGCAGGGTGTCGCGCAGTTCCACCACCCGACCCACCACGATGATGGCCGGTGCTTTCATCCCCGCGTCGGTGGCCCGCTGGACGATATCGCCCAGGGTACCGGTTACGGTGCGGTGTCTGGGGGTGGTTCCCCAACGCACCAGGGCCACCGGCGTATCGGCCGGCCGGCCGTGCTGCAGCAGGCGGTCGACGATCTTGGGCAGGTTCTTGACGCCCATGAAGAAGACCAGGGTGCCGATTCCCTTGGCCAGCGCCGCCCAGTCGATGCTGGAACTCTCCTTGGTGGGATCTTCGTGTCCGGTGACGAAGGCCAGGGTGCTGGTGAATTCGCGGTGGGTCAGGGGGATTCCGGCATAGGCCGGGGCGGCGATGGCCGAAGTCACGCCGGGGACGATTTCAAAGGCGACCCCGGCGGCGGCCAGCACCTCCGCTTCTTCGCCCCCGCGGCCGAAGATGAAAGGGTCGCCCCCCTTGAGGCGCGTGACCACCTTGCCCGCCAGGGCCTTGGCCACGATGAGGTCGTTGATGCCCTGCTGGGCCAGGGTGTGGTCGCCGCCTTTCTTCCCCACGTAGATGCACTCGCAGTCGCTGCGGGCATGATCGAGAAAAGCCTTGGCCGCCAGATAGTCGTAGATCAGCACATCGGCGGAGGCGATGCAGCGCAGACCCTTGGCGGTGATCAGTTCGGGATCGCCGGGACCGGCGCCCACCAGATATACCATGCCTGTTTTTTCATTGTCCGGCATTGTGTTCCAATCTCTCCAGGATTTCTTTTGCGCCCCTGGCGAGCAAGTCTTCCGCCAATCGGACGCCCAAAATGTAAGCCTGGTCAAGGGGGCCTTCGACCCGGCTCTGAATGATGCGGCTGCCGTCGAGGGAGGCCACCAGCCCGGTGAGTTCCAGCCGCTCTCCAACCAGGGTGGCGTACGCCGCGATGGGTACCTGGCATCCGCCTTCCAGGCGATGCAGAAAGGCCCGTTCGGCCGTAACGGCCGTCCGGGTGGGACCGTGGTCCAGCCTCCTCACGATGGGATCCACCACGGCGTCCTCCTTACGGCTCTCGATGCACAGCGCCCCCTGGCCCACGGCGGGCAGCATGACCGATGGGTCCAAAAGGGTGGTAATGCGGTCCGCCCATCCCAGGCGTTTGAGGCCGGCGGCCGCCAGCACGACGGCATCCAGGTCGGTGGTGGAGAGCTTTTCCAGGCGGGTTCCCAGGTTCCCGCGCAGGGGCATGATCTTCAGATCGGGACGTTGGCGGAGCAGTTGCGCCGCGCGGCGCAGGCTGCTGGTTCCCACCCTGGCCCGGTCGGGAAGCGCCTCCAGGGAAGTGTCGGATAGGGACACCAGTGCATCCAACGGGTTCTCCCGTTGGGGAATGGCGCTGATATAGAGGCCTTGCGGCAATTCCGCCGGCATGTCTTTCATGCTGTGGACGGCCAGATCGATGCGTTCGTCCAGCAGGGCCTCCTCGATTTCCTTGACGAACAGCCCTTTGCCGCCGACCTTGGCCAGGGGGACGTCGAGAATCTTGTCCCCCTTGGTCTTGATGATGGTCAACTCCACCGACACCCCGGGGCTGTCGGCCATGATGGCTTGCTGGACCCATTTCGCCTGCCACAGCGCCAGCTGGCTGCCCCGGGTGCCGATCCGCAAGCGGATATCGCTCATTGGCCGCACCCGGCGCAGCTTCCGGCGGTGCATCCGCCGCAGGCGGAAGCACCGGCCGATGACCCGACGGTCTCTCCTCCGGCGCCTTTGGAAACGAATCCACAGGTCGACATCAGCTTGCACACTTTGTCGCTGTGGCACTCGGGACAGGCGGGCGTTTCCCGCCCGAAAACCAGCTTCTCAAACTCCTGGCCGCATCGGGTGCATTGGTATTCGAAAATAGGCATGGAACGAGACTCCTTTGCTATCCGGTTATCCGGCAGCCTGAAACCGCCGGCCGGGACGGATCCATTGATCGGCAAAATCGTAAATTACAATGATTACGGGGCAAAAATCAAGGCTGATCGGCGGCGGTTCGCGGTTCTGATCGCGGGTTGTCCTGATCCACTCCGGCCAGCAGCGATTTGACGGCGGCGGCGATGAGGGCATCCTCGCCCGGCTGCAGGGTGCGCGGATCGAGAACCAGGGTGTCGTCCTCGATTCTGCCGATCACGGGCGGTTGTTGTCGCCGCAGCGCTTCCTCCACGGTGTTGGCCGACATTCCGTCGATACGGATTCCCACGCAGCAGCTGGGCAGTTTCAGCAGGGGAAGGGCTCCTCCGCCGGCTCTGGAAGGCAGGTCCAGCAGGGTGATGCCCAGGCGCGGGTCGTCGAGGGCCCGCAGGGCCGCCCGCAGTCCGGCGGCGCGTCTTTCCATCTCGACCTTGGGGGCCGTGAGCATGGCCAGGGTGGGGATGGCGGCCACGGCGCCGGCTTCATCCCGATAGAGGCTCAGGGTGGCCTCCAGAGCGGCCAGGGTGAACTTGTCGATGCGCAGCGCCCGGGTCAGGGGGTTGCGTTGGATGCGGGCGATGATCTCCCTGCGGCCCACGATGAGGCCGGCCTGGGGACCGCCCAGCAGTTTGTCCCCGCTGAAGGTCACCACATGAACGCCGCTGGACACCGAGTCCTGGACCGTGGGTTCGGCCGGCAGACCGTAGCGGCTCAGGTCGATAAAATTGCCGCTGCCCAGATCTTCCATGACCGGCAGGTTGAATTTGTCGCCCAGGACCACGAGGTCTTTGCAACTCACGGCGGAGGTGAAGCCCACGATGCTGAAATTGCTGGCATGGACCTTGAGCAACAGCCCGGTGTCGTCGCCGATGGCGTTTTCGTAGTCATGCAGGTGGGTTCGGTTGGTGGCCCCGATCTCCTTGAGCTTCGCGCCGCTCCTGGCCATGACGTCGGGGATGCGAAAGGAACCGCCGATTTCCACCAGCTCGCCCCGGGAGATGATCACCGAGCGGTCCCGGGCCAGGGTGTTCAGGCAGAGAAGCACGGCACCGGCGTTGTTGTTGACCACCATGGCCGCTTCGGCGCCGCTGATTTCACATAAAAGATCTTCTACGATGCTGTAGCGCGAGCCGCGACGTCCCCTGGCCAGATCGAATTCGAGGTTGGAGTACCGGTCGGCCACCTCGGCCACATGGGCCACGGCCGAGGGAGCCAGGCAGGAGCGCCCCAGGTTGGTGTGCACCACCACACCGGTGGCGTTGATCACCCGTTTGAGTTTGAAGGCCTGAATCGACGCCGCTTTGGCCGTTACCCGGCGGATGAGATCTTCGCCGGCGGACGGTTGTATCCCACCGGGTTCGTCGTTCGTCAGGATGGCTCGGCGCTGGTGCTCCAACTCGGCGCGGATGGCCTGCAGCCAGACCGCTTTGGGTGCCTGGACCGTCGGGGAACTGCGCCGGATTTCCTCCAGTACCCGATCCACGCCCGGTAGTTGTTTCAGTAATTTCTGTTTGGAATCTTCGTCAGTCATGGCTTCATCTGTTTACTGGTAATGGGTTCCCTGGATTTCCCTGGCCGGATCGAGGGTGCTTGTCGGGATCGGCGGCATGCGCTCCACGATGGCGGCAAGGTCTCCATAGGTCAAATCCAGGGCGTTCAAATGGCGGTGAAGGGCATTGGCATCGATGCGCTCGATTTCCAGTTCCGAATGAAAGCGCGACATGATCAGGTCGGCCAGGAAGATGAGGGTCGCCAGTTCGGTATCCTCCTCGGCCCGATCCGGATGATGATGGTGGCGGATGGCGTTTTCTATGGCCCCCGGCAGGGACCACTGCCGGGCCAGCATCCCGCCCGCCTCGGTATGGTCGATGCCCAGCATGCGCCCTTCGATGGAGAGGATATCGTCCCTCGTTTCGGACAATGTCCGGTAAAAGAGCGGAAAGGCATCGCTTACGTACTGGTCCAGCACGACTTTGCCGATGTCGTGAAGCAAGCCGGCCGTATAGGCCCGTCCCGGATCCTCGCGGCCGGTCCTGCGTGCCAGCAGTTCCGCCGTCTGGGCACAACCCAGGGAGTGGTGGTAGATGCCGCCTTTGCACAAGGCGTAGCCCATGCCGGTTTGTTCGTAGTAACCTTGCACGGCGGCGGTCAGCACCAGGCGTACCAGCAGGTTCTGTCCCAGATAGACCACGGCGTGATCCAGGGAAGCGATGGTGCCTTTGGTCGCGAACATCGCCGAGTTGGCCAGTTGCAGGGTGCGCGCGGTGATGACCTGGTCCGTGAGGATCTCTTCGGTGATGGCCGATATATCGTATTCGTTTGCGTCGATGAGGCGCAGGATTTTCAGGGCCACCTGCGGTATGGGCTTGATCCTGTTCATGGCGCCCAGGATCTCGTCCGGATCCGGCGGCGGCACGCTCTCGCGGTCGGTCAATTTGTCCTCTCCCACCGGTGTGATGGCGAACCGGCCGTTTTCCATATCCAGGCTCAGGCAGCAAGTGAAGAATCCGCCGGTTTCCGATCGGTCGATCTGGATGTTTTTCGATTTGAGAAAGGCCCGCACCACTTCACAGATTCGTCCACCGATATCGAGATCCAGGTCCTGCTGCCGCAGCGGCCCCACCAGGGCGCCGCCCGCCAGGCAGGCCGTCAGCTTGTCGGGCTGCGCGCCGGCCTCAATCAGGGATTGGTAAAACATCGGCAATCCGGTGGTGGCGTATTTTTCCGGTGACACACCGCCCTGGGTCGAGATGGGTTCGGGCAGCAGCAGGTGGATGAGCCCGCCTGAGCCGCTCTGGGAACAATACAGGGCCAGGCCGACGCAGGTGCCTAAATAGGCTTCCAGGATAAGCGGATTGCGTTTGCAGACCTGAAAGCTGCCGGCCGGAACATGATATCGGCTGATCCGTTTGGCCAAGGTTACACCGATTCCGGGAGAGGGTTGTGGGTCGGCAGTCGGCCCGGGCGGAACCAGGGGCCGGCTCCAGCCCCGAAGCTGAATATGCGGATGAAGGGAAGCAAGCGCATGCGGGCAATCCGTTCAATATAATCCGTGTGTTAGACTGCATCGAATCGTTTCTAGCCATAACACGGCAGGTTCATAGAATTCAATGATATTTATCTAAAGATTCGGGGAGTTTTTCCCCGAAGCCGACGCCGGAGGATGGGGGCTTTCCGGGGCTGCTCCGCTCCCGGCCTGGCGATTTCAACCGGTTATCCATAGGTCGACAATTCCTTTTCAAACTTGCGTTGGTGCATGCCCGGGGCTATACCCAAGGTCAATATTGGAGTGCAAGAAACCGATCCAGCATCGGCCGCCGGCAGGCGGGGATTCGAGTTGGATTCCACGGGAGCACGAGAGCCGGATCCGGGCCGTCCGGTATTTAGGAGGGGTATGGCAGCGCGAATGAAATCAGGCAAAGACTATCTGGTGTTCCCCCTGGATGTGCCTTCCGATGCGGAGGCCCGTCGCTGGGTGGACAAACTGCACACCCATGTGGGCATGTTCAAGATCGGATTGGAATTGTTCGTCCGCAGCGGCCCCGCGTTGATCCAATGGATCACCGGGCAGACCGATTGCCGGATTTTCCTGGATTTGAAATTCCACGACATCCCGGCCACGGTGGAACGTGCCATGCGCGCGGCGGCCGACCTTTCGGTCTCCCTGGCCACGGTGCATTGCGGCGAAAGCCGGGCCATGCTGGAAGCGGCGGTGGCCGGCAGCGGCGGAAAGGTCGCCGTGCTGGGCGTCACGGTGTTGACCAGCGTGGCGGGACCGGACCTGAAGGCGGCCGGGTATGCAGCGGAGATGGCGGACGATGTGGGCCGCCTGGCGCTGCACAAGGCCGCCATGGCCAAATCGGCCGGATGCGCCGGCGTGGTATGTTCCGGTCATGAGGCGGCCCGGGTCAAAGAGCGGATGGGGGCCGGCTTCCTGGTGGTGACCCCCGGCCTGCGGCCGGACTGGGGCGGGGGACGTCCGGACGATCAGAAACGGGTGATGACACCCGCCCAGGCCGTTGCCCGGGGTTCGGATTACCTGGTCATCGGCCGGCCCATCCGTGATGCCGCCGATCCGGTGGCGGTGATCCGCCGGATTACCTCTGAAATCGAATCGGTGTCGCCGGATGCGGGTGGACGCGCCTGATAGGATAGCGCGGGCGATTCAGGAAAGATGCAGGAAATGAAAACGCCATAAGGCCAACGCCACCATGACCAGGCCGATCATCAGGACCAGCACCAACTGGTCCGGCCGGAACTTCGGAATCTTCATGACCGCTTAGTATTCTGCATCCAGGCCGAAGGCGGTGTGCAGCACCCGGACGGCCAGTTCGGCATATTTCTCCTCGACCGTGCAGGATATACGGATTTCCGATGTGCTGATCATGATGATGTTGATGTTCTCCCGTGCCAGGGTATTGAACATCACGGAGGCCACACCGGAATGATTCTTCATGCCCACCCCGATCACCGAGACGATGGCGATGTCGGTATCGCCCATGACCTCCTCGGCGCCGATTTCCGTGGCGATTTTGCGGGCCATCACCATTGTCTGCTCAAAGTCGGCCATGGGGACCGTGAAGGTCATATCGGTCCTGCCCCCCGGATCCGTATTCTGAATGATCATATCGACGATGACGCCGGCCTCGGAAATGGGGGAGAAGATTTTCGCCGCCACACCCGGTTGATCCGGGACTTGGGTGATGGTAATCCGGGCCTGGTTTTTATCGTGGGTGACGCCCGAGACCACCAATTGCTCCATTGCGGAATCTTCGCTGACGACCATGGTGCCTTCCTCCTCGCTGAATGATGACCGTACATGCACGGGAATGTCGTATTTCTTGGCAAAGCCCACCGATCGGATCTGCAGGACCTTGGCCCCCAGACTGGCCATGTTGAGCATCTCGTCGTAGGTGATGGTTTTCAGTTTGCGCGCCTTTTCGCACACATTGGGGTCGGTGGTGTAAATGCCTTCGACGTCGGTGTAGATTTCGCACACATCGGCCTTCAGGGCGGCCGCGATGGCCACGGCCGAGGTGTCCGAGCCGCCGCGTCCCAGGGTGGTGATGTTTCCCCGGATGTCATACCCCTGAAAGCCGGCCACCACGACGATGGTCTTGCGCTTAAGCAATTCGCACAGCCGTTCGGCCCCGATTTCCAGGATTCGCGCATTGCCGTAATCGCAATCGGTAACCACCTCGGCCTGATGCCCCAGCAGGGACTGGGCCTCGTATCCCATTTCCTGCAGGACCATGGCGAGAAGCGCCGATGTGGTCTGTTCGCCGGTGGCCAGCAATACATCCATCTCCCGCTTGTTGGGAGCGGAGGAAATCTCCGATGCCATTTGGATCAGGCGATCGGTGACACCGGCCATGGCGGAGAGAATGACCACCACGTCGTTGCCTTGGTCAAATGTTTTGGCCACCCGCCGGGCCACCTTCCGGATGCGTTCGATGTCGGCGACGGATGTGCCGCCATATTTTTGAACCACTACCGCCATGTAAGCTCCTTCGTTCTTACGCTTGCCTTCGATGTCGGATCCTTGTTTACAAGCGGGCCATCCAGGGGATGAGGAAGTCCGGGGGGACATCGTCGGCAGTTGGGGAACCGCCGCTGTCAGCAGACTCCCATTATCAAATCACTCATCTGATGTCCAATTCCAATTAGGCGGATCCGGCGGGTCTCATCGGGTTCGATATCGATCTCCACGATCAGGCCGGTTGCCGGCCAGGCGTCCTTTTCCAGGCGATCGGCCCACTCCACCGCCACCACGTGGCGGTGGTCGATGATTTCCCACAGCCCGATGGATTCGGCGTCGCCTTCGCCGTGGATGCGGTACAGGTCCACATGAACCAGCGGCAGGCGGCCGGGGTAGTCGTGAACGAGGGCATAGGTCGGGCTTGTGATCGGGTATTGCTCCGGAACCTGTAACCCTTTCGCCAGTCCTTGGACGAAACAGGTCTTGCCGCTGCCCAGGTCGCCGTGGAGCCGCAGCAGGGTCCCCTCCTGGAGTCGGGCGCCGATTTGCGAAGCCAGGTGCCGCATCTCCTCCGCACTCCGGGCGGAGCAGGTTTTTTCGGTCATCGGTTCATTTCGCATCGGGGAACCCCCGTGGCGGCTTCGCACCTAAAGAAGGACCTCGCGGACCGCCGCATTCGGCGGCGATTGGAAAACCCGCTGGATGGCCGCGGGAATGGTCCGCATGACATCGGTGGCCAGATAGCCCCACGGCCCGTCGTCGCCGAGGATGTCGGCGGCCAGGCCGTGCAGGTAGACCCCCGCCCGGCAGGCATCCGCAGTCGCCAGGCCCTGGGCCAGCAGGCCGGCAATGAGCCCGGTGAGGACATCCCCCATGCCGCCGCTGGCCATGCCGGGGTTGCCGGTGGGGTTGATCCAGACCGTCCCGTCGGGTGCCCCGATGACCGTGCGGGCCCCTTTGAGAACAACGTGGGCATGGCTCTGAACGGCCAGTCTGCGGACGGCAGCCACCCGGTCCGATTGGATCCGGGTTGTGGACACGCCGGTCAGGCGCGCCATTTCCCCCGGGTGGGGGGTGAGAACCACATCGCTCCGCCGGGCTTCGAGCCAGCCCAGGTGCCCGGCCAGGTTGTTGAGGCCGTCGGCATCGATGACCATGGGCAAGTCGATCTCCTTGATCATGCGCGATACGAGGTTGCGGGTGTGCGCGGCGGTGCCCATGCCGGGTCCCACCGCCAGGGCCTGCTTGGTGGCCGACGCCTCCACGATGGGATCGAAGGCCTCCTCCAGCAGAAGTCCGGTGCCCTGGTCGGGCAAGGGCAGGGTCATGGTTTCGGTGACCTGGGATTCCAGGATGGGATTCAGGGATTGGGGAATGCCCAGGGTGACCAGGCCGGCCCCCGATCGAAGCGCGGATGTGGCGGCCATGGCGGCGGCGCCGGTCTTGCCGGTGGAGCCGGCCACCACCAGCACATGGCCCGTGCGGCCCTTATGGGTATCGGGTTGCCGCTGCCCCAGGAGGGCGGCCACCTCCCGGCCCTGGGTCAAATATTGCTTGTGTCCCAGGGTGCCGGCCGTGTCTGGTGGGATCCCGATATCGATTACGTCCACGGTTCCGCACATTTGGGCGCCGGGGTGGATCAAGTGGCCGATCTTGGCGAAGCCGAATGTGGCGGTGGCGGCTGCCGCGATGCAGATTCCCTGGGGTTGCCCCGTATCCGCGTGGAGTCCGGACGGGATATCCACCGCCAGCAAGGGGCGTGCCGATTGATTGACGAGTTCGATGACCTGCCGGTAGAAGCCCCGGACTTCGGATTTCAAGCCGGTGCCCAGCATGGCGTCGATCCAGTAGTGGATGTGCTGCATATCGATCCGTCGGGAGGCAAAATGCTTTTCATCCGGGATTTCGATCACCGGAACATCGGCTCCGGCAAGCAGCTTCAGATTGGCGGCCGCATCACCCTGAACCCGATCCGCGGTGGAGAGGAGGTACACCCGGACATCGATACCCCGCTGGGCCAGGTAACGCGCCATCACGAAGCCGTCGCCCCCGTTGTTCCCCCGGCCGGCCAGCACGCCGACCCGGCCGCCGTCGTTGCGGTACAGGCGCTGCAGGAAGGTGCGGGTGGCGCCCCGGCCGGCATTCTCCATCAGCACGCGCCCCGGGATGCCGATCTTATCGATGGTATGCCGATCGAGCTCCTGCATCTGGGCGGACGTTACCACGAGCATGTCCCAACCTCCTTCCGGCGGCCATTCGGCCTTTCATCGCCCGGTTCCGGTGTCTGGAACGACCGCATCCGGGATGGAATCTAAAGACTTCGCATCACGTCGATCATCTCGGTCACCGCGGCGTTCATGCCTTTGAGCAAGGCCCGGGTGACGAGCCCCTGGCCGATGCTGAACTCATCGATTTCCGGCAGGTTGCCGAACAACTTCACCAGCCGGTAATCCAGGCCGTGGCCCACGGCCACATGCATCCGCAGCTTGTGGGCCATCTTGATGGTGTCGACGATATGATTCAGTTCGGCGGCCTGGGTGGCCGGAGATGTCGCCCGCCGCAGTCGGCCGGCGTGGATCTGTACCCAGTCCGAACGGATCTGGTGGGCCAGCTTGGCCTGTTCCGGTTCGGCACGGATGCACACCCCCACGCTGATCCCATTGGATTGCAGGGTATCCACGGTCTCGAAGATGTCCTTGCCGTGGATGATCAGGTCGAGACCTTCCTCCACGGGCGTCTCTTCCTGGATACCCGGTACCAGGATCACCCGTTCGGGTTTGATGTCCAGGGCAAAGCCCATCATTTCGGATGTGGCCGCCATGTGGAAGATGAGGCGGCCCTGGACGGTGTGACGCAACTGGCGCAGGTCGCGTTCCTGGACCGGATGCTGGTCCTCGCGCAGATGGACGGCGATGCCGTCGGCACCGGCCAGTTGGGCCACGACGGCCGCCGCCGAGGGGTCCGGCGCGGTGGATTGCATCATCTGGCGCAGACCGGCGACATGGTCCAGAACAACGGTCAGGCTGGGCATGAGAATCTCCTTTCCTCAATCACCCTTGAGGTTGTTTCCCCTGTCCCTCGAGCAGGGCGAGGAGTTCATCGCTCCTGGCTTCCATGGCCTGGGCCTCATCCTCCGAATGGACATGATCGTACCCCAACAGGTGGAGGATGCCGTGAATCAGCAGTTGGTCGAACCGCAGGTCCAAGGAGAGACCAGCCTCGTGGGCTTCCCGGCCGGCGGTGTCCATGGAGATCACCACATCGCCCAGGAGCTCGGGATGAACATCGCCGAATCGGCCCTCGCGCATGGGAAAGGAAATGACATTGGTCGGTCCCTGGCGATCCAGGTAGGCCTGGTTCAGTTCGGCGATGCGCGCGTCGTCCACCAATACGATGGACAACTCGCAATCAGGGCAGTCCAAGGCGTCTAAGACGACCTGAGCCTTCTGTCGCACCATTTCCATTTTCACGGGGTGCGCGCTCTGTTGATTGTCGATCAATATGGCCATGTTTGCCTTTGCCGGTTTCCCTGGTTGCAGGATCGCCATACTCGATGCGATGATGGTGGATCCCCGTTAGAATCTTGTTGAAGCTCTTGGCGATGCTGTGCAGGTCCTTGAGGGTTAATTCGCATTCGTCCAATTGGCCGTCGGTAAAGATCTTGTTGACCAGCTGATTGACCAGCCCCTGGATGCGGGCCGGTGTGGGGTTGTCCAGGGTGCGGGAGGCCGCCTCCACCACGTCGGCCAGCATCACCAGGCCGGTCTCCTTGGTTTGCGGTCGGGGTCCGGGATAGCGGAAATCGTCGATCATGACGGCTTCCGTTCCCTTGATCTGGCAGGCCTTGTTGTAGAAATAGGTGATCAGGCTGGTGCCGTGGTGTTGTTCGATGGTGTCGATGATCATTTGACCCAGTTTGTTCTGCCGGGCGATTTCGATGCCGTCCTTGACGTGGGCGATCAGGATCAAGGCCGACATGGAGGGGGCCAGTTTGTCGTGCTTGTTGCGGCCGTGCTTCTGATTTTCGATGAAATAGAGCGGTTTCCGAACCTTGCCGATATCGTGGTAATAACCGCAGACTTTGGCCAGCAACGGGTTGGCGCCGATCTCGGCGGCCGCGGCCTCCACCAGCGAGCCCACCACCACCGAGTGATGATAGGTGCCCGGTGCTTCCAGCATCAGGCGCCGGAGGATGGGTCTGTCGAGGTTGGCCAGCTCCAGCAGGGTGATATCGGTGGTGAAGCGAAAGGCCATCTCCAGCAGGGGGGCGACGCCCACGGTCACGATGGCGCTGGAGATACCGCCGGAAAATCCCATCAGCCAATCCATGGTCAGCTTGAGGCCGCCGGTATCGGCCAGGTAAATGCTGACGGCCGTCGCCAGGACCATGTTGAGAAGACCCAGGCGGGCGCCGGCGGTGAAGAAACCTTTGCGTTCGCGGCAGTGCTGGATCCAATAGGCGCCCATGGCGCCGTTGATCAGGAAGAAGACGAAAATCTCGACGCGGTTGCCGAGCAGGATGGAGATGCACACCGCGCAAACCAGGGCGAAATAGAGAGAGATTTCGAAGCCCAGGAAGATACACACCAGCATGGTGCCGGCGGCGGTGGGTACGGCATACAGGATGGAGGGCGGGGTAATGGGAAACGGCAATTGGGTGGTGGCCACGGCGGTGAAGAAGACCGACATCTTGGCGATGCCGAACACCATGACCAGAATCAGGCTCATGAACAATAGATTGCGATTGGTGTTCATGATCCGGCGGCGCGGGTTGCTGAAATAGAGCACATGGACCACCAGGATAAAGACCGCCACCATCAGGGCCGCACCCAGCACGGTCGAGGCGATATGGGTACTGCCGTGCTGTTTGTTCAATGCTTCCAGCTTGAGCAGTTGGTCGGCGCCGATGCGTTCGCCCTCGCGTACCAGCATCTCGCCGGCCTTGAGCTGATACATCACCGGCTTGACCTTTGCCAGGGCTTCCTTTTTGCGCTTTTCCGTCTCGTTGCGGTTGAGGGTCAGGTTGGGCTGGACGATCTGCTGGCACAGGTCGACGATCAGGTTGACCAGGTTGTAGCTCATGTCTTTGACCAGCGGTTCGGCCACGATCCGCACCATGGTCTTGGCCTGGTCGGGGCCGTAATACTGGCGCAGGGCGGAGACGGATTTTTCCGTCTGGTTGGCCACGTTGCGCAACGTGATGCCGCGGTCCACTTCCTTGACCAGGATTTCCTTGTTGGCCACCACCCCGTTGGATTGGATTTCCGAGAGGATCTTGGCGATCCGTTCGGTGATATCCGCTGAAAAATTCTCGGAAATGAGCAGTTTGTAGGCGCCATCGCTGATGTCGATGCCCATGGCGGTCTCGAAGGCCTCCTTGCGGGCCCACAACTCATTGGTGCGTTTTTGTTCCAGCGTCTGCCGGGAGATCTCCTGGTCCAGACCCGCGATGGTTTCAGTCTGCCGCTGGCCATCGAAGTCGGCCAGGACACGACGCATTTCGGCAAAGGCCTGATCCACTTTTGCATTGGTCTGGGCGAGGATCCGGGGATCGTAATCGTATACCGTGAGCACCGCCTCCACGGATTGGCGCTGGCTGGCCGCCGTTGCCTCCACATCTTCGATGAAGAAATCCTGCGGCGCCTTGATGTATCTTTCGGCGATGTCGCCCAGCCGATACTGGTGCCGCACGGTCACCAGGCTGGGATAGAGCAGCACCACGAATATGGCGACCACCGCCATCAGCAGCAGCCACTTGAGACCCGGCATTTCAGCCCGTCGTCTGCGGGCGCTTTTTTTGATGTTGTCAGATCCCATCAGATCGGTGGCTCCGTTGCGGCCTGGTTTTGCAGGGTCGTCCCGATTTCGTTGGCCTGTTTCCTCGCCCCGGCGGCTTCATAGGCCAGGATGATGTCCTGAACCAGCCGATGGCGGACCACATCCTGTTGGGTAAAAAATACGAACGCGATGCCTTCGATATGGCGAAGGATCTCCTTGGCTTCCACCAGACCGGAGGATTTATGGCTCGGCAGATCGATCTGCGTGATGTCGCCGGTGATCACGGCTTTGGAGTTGAACCCGATGCGCGTGAGAAACATTTTCATTTGCTCGGATGTGGTATTTTGCGCTTCGTCGAGTATGACGAAGGAATCGTTGAGGGTTCGTCCGCGCATGAAGGCGATGGGGGCCACTTCGATGATGCCTTGTTGCATGAGATTGGCCGCTTTTTCGAACCGCATCATGTCGTGGAGCGCATCGTAGAGGGGGCGCAGATAGGGATCGACCTTCTCGGTCAAGTCCCCGGGGAGGAAGCCGAGGGTTTCCCCGGCTTCCACGGCCGGCCGCGTCAGGATGATGCGGTCCACGATGCCTTTGGACAGGGCCGAGACGGCCATGGCCATGGCCAGATAGGTCTTGCCGGTACCGGCGGGGCCGATGCCGAAGACGATATCGTGTTGCCGCATGGCATCGATGTAGTCTTTCTGGGCCGAGCTTTTCGGCGCGATGGCCTGTTTCTTGGCGGTGATGAACACCGTATCGAGAAAGACATCCTTCAATTCGACGCCGTCGTTGGCGGAGAGGAGTCGAATGGCGTAGTCGATATCCTTCGAATAGATGGGATAATGATCCTTGAGCAATCCGTACAGCTGGGTCATCAGTTTCTGCGCCAGCTTGACGGCGATGGGGTCGCCCTGGAGATGGGCCGAGTTGCCCCGTGCCTTGATATCGATATCGAGGGACTCGGCGATTTGCTGGAGATGTCGGTTTTGATCACCGAAGAGCTGGCGGGAGAGTTCCAGATCGGTAAAGGTGATTTTGGTCTGGTTACGTTCCTGGTTCATGCATCTGCCTTTGCCGATCAAAAAAAGCGGTGGACCATGATTGCCGGCGAGCCACCGTGGCCAATCACCGACGGAATTACTATAACCCATAAGGCTATCCAAATTCTCGGTAGATTGCAAATGCCAATTCATCAGATTCATCGGTCCGGCCGTGCCTGCCGGAGACCCCTGCCATGGCGGAGGGAAGCCACGGAAACTCCTTGACGGCCACCCGAGCCCTTGTTAACGTCCAGCGGTCGATTGAGGAAACCGTTTTCCGGAACAATCCGGTTTTTGCAAATACCTTCAAGGTGGTCCATGAACCTGCTCGACCTGGTATTGGCGGTTATTGTGGGGTATTGTTTGATTCGCGGCGTATTCCGGGGACTGGTCAAGGAACTTTCTTCCATTATCGGAGTGGCCGGCGGATTCTATGCCGCCTACACCTATTACCCCCTGCTGGCCGGACACCTGGCTCACTGGATCGCCAATCCCGGATATCTGAATATCCTCAGCTTTCTGGCCATATTCACGGCGGTCTGCATCGTGGTAAGCATCGCCGGCGTGGTGATCAAGTATTTGATGAATATCGCCTTCCTCGGCTGGACCGACCGGCTGTCCGGCGCGTTGTTCGGAACCATCAAGGGAGTGCTGATCACGTCGGTGGTGATTTTGGTGCTGACCGCCTTCTTATCCAGCAACGCCGCCATCATCGAACAATCGTGGGTGGCGCAGAATACCATGCGGATCAGTGCCCTTTTGGTCAAGGTGACCCCCAAGGAGATGAAACGGAGCTTCGGCGTCCGAAGGAAAAGTCTGAATACTGCATGGCATCAGAAATAGAAACCCGAGTCCCGCCGCCCCTGGAAACTCTTTTGGATCTGATCGCCACCCTGCGGGGCGAGAACGGATGCCCCTGGGACCGCAAACAGACTCCCGCCACCATCGCCAACTACCTGATCGAAGAAGTCTTCGAACTGGTGGAGGCCATCACCGCCGATGATACCGATGCCATCGTAGACGAA
The DNA here is from genome assembly GCA_050288425.1 of Desulfobacteraceae bacterium. GTDB lineage: Bacteria > Desulfobacterota > Desulfobacteria > Desulfobacterales > Desulfosarcinaceae > JARRKU01. The sequence goes on from JBNKDU010000108.1 coordinate 24,901, forward strand.
CTGGGCGATGTCCTTTTCCAGGTGATGTTTGTCGTCCACCTTTACCGGGAACGGCGACGTCTCTCCCTCGATGCGGTGATCGGCAAGATCGTCGCCAAGATGATCCGGCGTCATCCCCATGTCTTCGGCACCACCCGGGTCGAAACGGCCGGTGAGGTCAAGGAGCAGTGGCGACGGATCAAGCAGGAGGAGAGGGGCACCCGGCGTTCGTTGCTCGAATCGGTGCCCTCGGGGTTGCCCGCATTGATGCGTTCCTACCGCATTTCCGAACGGGCGGCCGGTACGGGTTTCGACTGGGATTCGCTGGAAGGCGTCATGGCCCAGGCCGAGGCCGAATGGGCCGAATTCAAGGCCGAGGCCCTGCCGCCGGACGGTTCGGCGCCCGACCGCGACAACGTCACCATGGAATTCGGCGACGTGCTGTTTACCCTGGCCAATGTCGCCCGCCTGGGCGGGATCCACCCGGAAACGGCCCTGTCCCGATCCACCCAGAAATTCATCGACCGCTTCCGGCGCATGGAACAAATGGCCCTGGAAACAAAGCGCCCCCTGGAGCGCTGCTCCCGCCAGGAAATGGAACGAATGTGGGTTGCCGCCAAACAAGCCGACGACGAATAGCCCAAACAGGACAAACCGGCCCGGAGCCGGTCGATGGTATTGGATGGGGATGTGGATGCGGGGGATTGCGGGGGCGGGGCTGGCTACGCCAATTCGTCCACCGGGGTGACGGAAGGCGGAATCCTCAAGACCAGTTCGCCGTTGCGGTCGTATTTTTCATAGACCACTTTGTGGTCGGTGAGCCGGAAACCGCTCGACCCGTCTTCTTTGCGCCGGTCCTCTTTTTTGCTTCGACTGCCCGCCTCCGACTTTTCCACGGGCCGGGCTTCGCTGACTTGCTGGGTTTTCTCCTGGCTGGCTTCCTTGTCGTGGATCACGCCGCTGGGATCGATTTTCGAGGCAACCCGCAGCGTTCCTTCGCTGATGTTGTTAATCATTTGACTCCCCCTTTCTATCAGGCCATGCCGCTGGGCGGTCAGGCCGGTTACCCCAGGCCGGAATTGCGGGGGAACCCGATGATATCGGATTATTCCTCCTCAAGGGTATCTTGGTCCTCTTCAAACAGTCGGTCCGATTCCGCAGCCATCGATGCCGGCGGACTGAGTTTGTTCACCGGCAGCGTATTGGTGATCCTGCGGTTGTCTTGATCGATCAGCGTATAGGAAAAATCAACTTGCCCGTCAGGGCCGGTCTCGGTGTCCTTTTCCATTGTTCGGGTCAGTTCATCGGCCAGCACGGAACCAAAGCGGGCTTCCGGTCCCTCCTGGGCGATGCGGTTCACGATTTCGGAGGAGATTCGCTCCATGATCGTCTGGCGCTGCCCTTCCGACGAGATATGGATGCGATCCTGCATCGGCGTCGGAGCGGAATGTTTCGCCTTCGGGGCGCCGGGTCCCCGGCTGAGTTGTTTCCGGTACACATCGAAAACATTATGAATCTGGTAGCTGGGAATATACATATTTGGTTCCTCCGATGACGATATCGGCTATCCGGAGAGGAACTTGAGAAAAAAATGGAATCCAATGGCAAAAAAAAGTCCGGTTGGTATTTAACTATCTGATGATATGGTGTTTAGCTCCATTTTCCCGGGTTCGAAGTGGCGCCGCATGAACATCCGGTGGCTTTCGAAGGCGATGGTGGGCAATCGGGGGTAATCGAACCAACGGACCGCCGCGGCGTCGTCGCCCGGCGTCAGCCGGCCCTGGAATTCCAATACCCGAAAGCCGACCATGAGAACCGAGTGGTATAAGTTGGAAGGGGTTGTCGCCACACCCAATAATGTGTCGATGCGGCCTTGCAGGCCGGTCTCTTCGTTCAATTCCCGCAACGCACCGTCCTCGGGAGCCTCACCCAATTCGAGAAAGCCGCCCGGCAGGCACCATTGGCCCACTTTCGGCGGAACGCTGCGTTCCACCAGCAAGACCTGGCTACACGGGTTGACCACCACCAGGCAGGTGGCTGGAATCGGGTTTTCGTAGATGGGCCGTGCACACCCGGGGCAGAAACGCCGCCGGCGTCCCTCCACGAGACGGTCGATCAGGGATCCGCCGCAAAAATGGCAATATTTTTTCTGTTCCATGGTAAGGCGTCTCATTAAATTACGCGGTTATCCGGAATGCCCAAGTTGCATGTAACTGCGGGTCTTTTGCTGCTATTTCATATCGTCAAATCGTTGAATCGTCGAATGGTCAAATGGTGAAAGGCATTTTGCTTTATTCAATATTGCTGCAATATCTATATGATAGAATTCCACTCCCGATTTGACCATTCGACGATTTGCCCAATCAACTTTGCATAATCGGCACAGATTCGGGCTGCCTTCCAGCCAGCTTGGGCTTTGTGGATAAGCGCGTTAAATTAAAACGGGGTGCAATGACGCCCGGGCGTCGTTGCACCCCCATGGATTTCATATGTGCAAAGGCCTTTGCGGTTAGTCGTCGAACTCTCCTTCCGGTCCCTTGTTCGAGTGGATGGATTTTCCGCGTTCGATGATTTTTTCCGGTGTCCAATCCCTGGCGTCTTCAATACGTTGGGCCTTGTCGCCCGGATCGTGGCTGCCGGCCTGGACAATGGCTTCGATGGCCAGGGCGGCCGTATCCTGGGCATAGAGAACTTCGGTGAGCATGCCGTAAACGAAATCCTCCACCCGTCGCACCATCCGTTCGCGGATCTCCCTGGGCTGGCTGAGCAAGCGGCTCTCGAACGGGAGGTTGAGCTTCTTGTAGTTGCCGCCTTGCCATCCCTGGGCATCGGCGTAGGCTTTCATCTGTTGCCACATCTCATCGGTGACGCCCTGGTCGCCGAGTTTGATGAACCGGCCCCCGGCGTCCATCCGGGCATTGCCGTAGTCGTTGACCTCCAGGCCCCAGGAGATCATTTGCAGGGCGGTGGCTACATTGGCTTTGGTGGTGCGGGTGCGTCGGGCGATGTCGCGCAGCCTGTCCGAGCTGTTGCCGGAGGTGCCGTGTTGGGCGCCGGATACGTTGTAGGGGCTCAGGGCGTCATGGATTTCGGCCGTGAGATCCACCTGGATACCTTGGCCGCTGGCTTCGATGCCGTGGGTCGTTCCGTTGTTCAAGGCAATCCAGTTGGGATAAATACCGTGGGCATTGAGACCTTGAATCAAGAAGAGCGCTTCCTCTCTGGTCGAAAGTCCGAGTTTGCCCTTGATTTCGCCGATTTCCGTTTCCAGACCGGCCCAGCCGGGCAACAGGGGCCATAATTCGAGGTTGGCCAGCAGGTTCTGGTCGTCGGGCATGTGCGAGGCATCGATTGCGATGGAGGTGATGCCGGCATCGAAGATCGAAGGGATTTCGATTTTGGCGGCGGCGACATCGGCCTGGTTCTTGATCCCGTAATGGTCCGCATGCAGTGCCACCGGGACGGTGATGTGCAACTCATTGCAGAAGGCATCGACCTTGCGGGCCATGTTCCAGAAATTGGTATCGCAGTAAGCGTCCGCACCGCCTTCGGACTTGGCGATCTCGATGATCAGCACCGAATTGGCACGTTGGGCGGCTTGGAGGGCTCCACGGATCACAAAGCTGTTGCGGCCGTTTGCGGCCATGCAGATGGCGTGGCCTTTTGCCAGCATGGCCAGGTCGATATACTTGCCGCTGACCAGCAATGCGTTGGAATTGGGAAACAAACGGCGGATATTGGGCGGACGCCCCACCGCCAGCGCCTGCTTGAAATCTGTAGCGGATATGTTCGGCATTGGGTCTCCTTCCTTGGATCGCCCCATGGGTGGTCCATCAGGTTTACTCTTCCTTGGGTTGGGCGGCCTCCGCTTCCTTGACCCGCGCGGTGTAGGTTTCGAGATCGGCTTTGTAAGCGGATGCTTTCTCCTGATACGCTTTGAAACGGGCATTGAAACTGATCACCTTCTTGTTGACCGTTTTGATTTGCTCCGGGGTGACCGCACCCTGCTGTTCCTCCTTCAGTGCCTGGTTCTCCTTCGCCAGGGCATCGTATTCCTTGCTCAGGGTTTCCTGTACGGCCTGCAGACGCTGTCCCTCATGCTGGATGGCTTCCGACTCCTTCTCGTTGGGAGGGGACGCCGAATCCTGTGGTTCCGCGGGTGCCGGGCGCGATGTACTGTCTTCGTACATTTCGGCTCCCGGGCGCTGGTCCGGGGGGACCCGGCTCAGGTCGTCCGTATAGATCACATTGCCGTGCGGATCCACATACCGGTAAAATTCGGCCTGGGCGTTCCAGGGGATCGCCAGCGCCAAAAACAGGGCCAGCAACACACCTGTGATTGCTGATTTCATGCCACCTCCTCTTCGAAGACCGTCATCGGCTGCGGATGGTAGATATGGCGACATCCGGCCGGACCGGGAACACGAATTGAACGTGAATTGGAATTAGCGGCGTATTGCACTGCAAGGTCCCCGATTGGCCGTGATGGCGGCCGGTGCCGGGCTGTGAAAGCAGGCAGCTGCCGGGCGGCTCCATTGCCATGAATCCGATTGATCGCCGCGGAAATTGCCGTTACTATATGGTTCCGGGGCCGATTCTGTCAACAGGAGTCCACGAGCCTATTAAAGGTTTGACAATATTTGATTTTGGTGTAGAAATGGGCCTTCATAAAATCAAACTCCGCTTCCCGGTGCGGGACCGTCAATCCCTGTCGATGGCATATCCATGAATAAAATCCATCCATTTATCTGGCAGTGGCTGATTGCTTTATTGGTCTGTGCCTGCGTGGCCAGGCCGACGGGCGTGCCGCCTTCGGAAACCCTGGCGACCGACCCCACCGCGGTGCTGTTTCAACAGGGGGAGCAGTTCATGGCCCGCGGGGATGTGGACAACGCCGTGTCGCGGTATAGCCGCTATCTGAGCCGGTACCCCCAAGGTTCCGCGGCTCCGTTGGCCTTGTTGCGCATCGGAGACATCTATTCCCGCCAGGAACTGCATGAAGAGGCACAGGCTTTCTACCAGAGGCTGGTGAGTGAATTTCCCGATAGTGCGCCCGCCGATCAGGCGCGCCTGGCCATCATCGATCTGCTGATTCTTCAAAACCGGCCGGGGGAGGCCATCGCCCTGGCGGAGGAAATGCTGCGCTCCGAACCGGAGCTTTCCATGCGTCGGATCCTCTGGAAACGTCTGGCCCGACAATACGATCGTGCGGGATCGCCCACCGATGCAGCTTCCTACGCCTATCTGCTCTATACCTCGGGCCCCGAAGAAGAGAGGGTGCAATGGGAGCGGCAACTGGAAACAGTCATCGAAAAACTGGATCCTGCCGGTATCGAAGCCCTTTGGGATCGCTTCGACGATATCCGCATTCGTCCCCTGTTGCATTACCGCTATGCCGTTCTACAGGTCGTTGCGGAAAACTATGATGAAGCCCTGGAGGTGTTGACCGCCTTCCAAAAGGTCTATCCCGGGAACCCCCACGCCGAAGAGGTCGACCAGATCATCGAGACCTTGCGGCAGCGGTTGCGTTTCACTCCCCACACCCTGGGAGTGTTGTTGCCGCTCAGCGGACCCTACGAAACCTACGGTCAGCGGGCGTTAAACGGTGTCGAACTGGCTTTGAGCCTGGCGCAAAGCGCCGAGGCGGCCGTGCCGATTCGCCTGCTGATCAAGGATACCGCCGCGGAGGACGATCGGGCGGTTCAGGAGGTCCGAAACCTGGTCCGCGACGGGGCCGGCGCCATCGTCGGTCCCATTGTGACCGCGCCCGCGGCGGCCCAGGAGGCCCAGCGGTTGCACATTCCCATGATTACGTTGACCCAGAAGGCGGACATTACCGCCACCGGCGATTTCATCTTCCGTCATTTCATTACCCCGCAAAGCCAGGTGCGGGCCTTGGTGAGCTATTTTACCAATGCTGTCGGTCTCCGGGATTTTGCCGTGCTCTACCCCAAGGAAACCTACGGGCAGACCTTTATGACCCTTTTTCTGGACGAGGTCGGGCGCCAGGGGGGGCGCCTGGTGGGAGCGGAAAGCTACGACAGCCAGCAGACGGATTTCGCCGATGCCATCGGCAAGCTTGTGGGCACCCACTATCCCGTACCTCCCGACTTACAGGTCCGGCCGCTGGTGCTGGTGGAAGATAATCCCTACTTTCGCAAAACTTCAGCGGGATCCGATCGGCTCGAGGATCTGCTGCCCGACCCCATGAGCCGGTTGACAGGCCTCTATTTCGAGGACCCGGACCAGGATCGGGCCAGGGGTCCGGCCATCGGCCGTCCACAGGTACAGGACAAGCACCGGCCCATTCTCGATTTCGATGTGCTCTTTATTCCCGATGCCCCCAAAACCGCCGGACTGATTCTGCCTCAATTGGCTTATCACGATATCCGGGACGTCTACCTTGCCGGTACCAACCTCTGGCATTCGCCCCAATTGGTGGAGATGGCCCGGAAATATGCTCAAAATGCCGTCATGGCCGATGGATTCAATCGCGAGAGCACGGCCGGGCCGGTGGCCCGGTTTGTGGCGGCGTTCAAATCCCTATACGGTTCCGAACCGGGTATCATCGAGGCATTTGCCTTCGATACCGCCCGGATGGTCTTCGATGCCTTGGCCGAGACCGACGTCGATATGCGCCATATGCTGCGCGACCGGCTGCTGGAACGCTTCGAGCCCGACGGCGTAACCGGTCCCACCGCCTTCGATCCGCGTGGAGAGGCCGTCAAGCGCCTCAGCCTGTTGAAGATCCAGGGCGGTCGGTTCGTCGAAATTGCGCCGCCATGAATTCCAGCTACCTGGCATACCGACTGTTGACCTCAGCCGGTGCGCCGGTGATCCTTCCCTTGATCTGGCTGCACCATCGATTCCGGGGAGACGATTTCCAGCGATTTTATCAGCGCCTCGGCATCTATCCGGAGGGCGTGGTCAACCGCATGACCCATCGGCCCAGGGTATGGATCCATGCCGTTTCGGTGGGGGAAGTGGGGGTGGCCGCGGCCATCGGCCGCATGCTCCGGGCCAACGGACACAGGGTCGCCATGTCCCTTTCCACCGTCCGGGAGCAGGGACTCAGCCGGGCGCATGCCCTATTCGGCCGGAAAGTCCCTTGTTTTTTCGCGCCCCTCGATCTGGTGGCGACCACCCGCCGGGCGTTGCGCCGGCTGCGTCCCGACCTGCTGGTCCTGCTGGAAACCGAAATCTGGCCCAATCTGATCGTTCAGGCCAAACGCGCCGGCATTCGCGTGGCCATCGTCAACGGCCGCATCTCCCCGCGCACCATCGCCAATTACCGCAGGGTGCGCTCTCTGATGGCCTATACCCTGAACCATATCGATGCTTTCAGCCTGATCTGTGAAGCGGATGCCCGGCGGTTCATCTCCCTGGGGGCGTCGGCCCATCGTGTCCAGGTCAACGGAAATGCCAAATTCGACTGCCCGGATCCGCTGAACCATGACCACATCAAATCCCGGCTGATGGATCTGTTCCGCCTGGACGGCAACTCGCCGGTCCTGGTGGCCGGCAGCACGCGCCATGCGGAAGAACCGGAATTGCTGAAGGCGTTTGACAGGCTTCGCAAGGAATTTCCCGAGGCGTTGCTGGTCATCGCGCCGCGACATATCGAACGGGTCCAGCAGATCGGAAAATGGGTGACCGAGTACGGTTTCCCGTTCCAGTTGCGCAGTGCCATCGACGGTGCCGACCGTCTCCGAACCGCTCCGGTGGTGATTCTGGATACCATGGGGGAATTGGCCGGTGTTTACAGCGTGGCCGATGTGGTCTTCTGCGGGGGAAGCCTGGTTCCCAAAGGCGGTCAGAATATCCTGGAGCCGGCCATGTGGGGCAAACCGGTGATCTACGGTCCCTCCATGGAGGATTTTGCCGAAGCCCGGCAGTTGATCGAGGATAGCGGAGGCGGAAAAGAGGTGCGCAGCGCGGCGGAGCTTGCCATGGCGGCGGGCCGATGGCTGCGTTGCCCCCACAAGGCCGCCCGGGCCGGTGCGGCCGCACGCAACGCCATCCTGGTTCACCGGGGCGCGGCGGGCAAACACGCCGATGTGATCGCCTCGCTACTGCATCCCTGAGCTTTAAGAGCACTTTCCACCAGGCCGGGAGCGGAGCAGACCCGAAAAGCCCCCATCCTCCGTCGTCGGCTTCGGGGAAACTTTTCCAATCCCTCAAATACTTACTTGTCGTTTTTCAACGAGCCCTGACCGGTGGCCGCAAGGACCGCGGACCAGAGTTCCCCATCCGGCGCGACCTGCTTGCGGCGTCCGGAGGACGACTCCATGGGGATATGCACGAAGTGGCTGCTCCATCGGCCGATGAGCAGTTTGGTCTTGCCGGCCATGCCGGCATGGACGGCGTTCCGGCCCAGAAATCCGCAAAACACACTGTCGTTGGCGTTGGCCGGCAGGCTGCGGATCATGTAGCTGGGATCGATGTACTTGATGGAGATGGGAATATTTTTGGCATGGAAATAGTCGGCGATGGCGTTTTTCAAGTAGATGCCGATATCCTTCAGGCGCAGGTTTCCCGACTCGTCATGTTCTGCGGAGATATTTTCGAAATAGCGCTGGCCGGCGCCCTCGGCCACCACGATCACCGCATGCCCGCGGGCGGCCAGCCGTGATTCCAGCGATTCCAGCAGACCGTTGGGGCCATCCAGATCGAAGTCCACCTCCGGGATGAGCACGAAATTGACATCCTGTTGCGCCAGGGCGGCCGTCGCGGCAATGAAGCCGGAGTGCCGGCCCATCAATTTGATCAGGCCGATGCCGTTGGGGTAGCCTTCGGCTTCGTTGTGGGCGCCGATGGTGGCCTCGCGGGAGACTTCCACGGCCGTATCGAAGCCGAAGGAACGGGATACCAGATAGATGTCGTTGTCGATGGTCTTGGGAATGCCCACGACGCTGATCTTGAGTCCCCGGGCGGTAATCGCGTCGGCGATCTTGACGGCGGCTTTGAGGGTGCCGTCGCCGCCGATCATAAACAGGATCCCGATATTCATCCGCTCGAGACTGTCCACGATCTCTTCGATATCCTGGGGTCCGCGGGAGGATCCCAGGATGGAGCCGCCCAAATCGAGGATATTGGTTACCGAACCGGGGGACAGCTCCTTGAATTCATGACCATATTTGGCGATGAACCCCTGCAGGCCGTACCGGATTCCGAAAATGTGGTTGACCCCGTAATGGTGGTAGAGTTCCAGCACGATGGATCGGATGATGTCGTTGAGACCGGGGCAGAGTCCGCCGCAGGTCACCAGGGCACAGCGCAATTTGCTGGGATCGAAATAGATCTTTTCCCGGGGGCCGGCCAATTCAAATGCGGGGGGCCTTTGGCCCGACTCCCGATAGGCTTCGATCTCCTCCGGATGAATATCGACCAGAACGGCGTCGGTATCGCGAATGAACGACTGGCGGCCCTTGCCGGACGAACGTCCCAGGGGTGATTCGATATTGGCCTTGCCCAGGCTCATGATGCGGGTTTCTATGTTTTTGTTGACCATGGTATCGATTCCGGGGTGTTGGGGGATTTCGGAAAACCATTGTACACAGGCGGCCTCCTATGGGCCGCCGTTGAATTTGAACTCACCTTTGCCCAATATATCGTGCAGATGCAGGATTCCCTGAACTTTTTTTTCCCCGTCCGTGATGGGCAGTACCGTTATTTCGTTGCGCTCCATGAGATTGAGGGCATCATACGCCGGCGCATCGGGGCTGACCTGGAGTGGATTCCGGGTCATCATCTCCTCCACCCGCACTTCGAGCAGTCGGCTCTGCCGGGCGACGGCGCGGCGGATATCCCCATCCGTAATGATGCCCGCCAGGGTGTTGTCCGGCGTCACGATCAGGACGACGCCCAGGTTGAAACGATTCATCTCTTCCACGGCGGAAGTCATGGCGGCGCCTTGCCTGACCATGGGCACGGCGCTGTCGGTGAGCATGATGTCGGCAACCTTGCCCGCCAACCGCTGGCCCAGGGCACCACCGGGATGAATCCGTTTGAAATCATCGGGCTTGAATTCTTTCCGGCGAATCAGCACGACGGCCAGGGCATCGCCCATGGCCAACATGGCGGCCGTGGAACAGGTGGGTGCCAGTCCCATGGGGCAGGCTTCCTGATCCACGCCCACATCGATGATCACATCGCTGCTCTTGCCCAGTTTCGAATCGACCCTGCCGGTGAAGGCGATGATGGGGCAGCCGATGCGCTGGATGCTGGGCAGAATGATATTCAGTTCTTCGGTCTCGCCACTGGCCGACAGGGCGATGAAAACATCCTCGGCGTCGACGACCCCTAGGTCGCCGTGCATGGCTTCCACCGGGTGGAGGAAGAGGGCCCGCGTGCCGGTGCTGGTGAGGGTGGCCACGATCTTGCGGGCGATGATTCCGGATTTGCCGATTCCGGCAATGATCACCCGGCCGGAGCACCTGCAAATCAGGTCCACCATCCGCACAAAGTGGTGGTCGAGGCGCTCCGCCAGTTTGAGGATGCTTTCCGATTCGAGCTTGAGCACGGTGCCGGCTTCGGCAAGAATCGTCTTGGGGTCTGCGGGTTCCATCCGGTTGTCCTGTCTGCGCTGCGGCCGTTGTACGTTTCACCTGGCTGTCGGAGAGTGCCTGAGGCGGCCGATTCATGCGATCCTATTCGTCGTCGTTCGCACTATCTGCTGCCATTCCGCTGCAGAGCTGTACCACAGAATAAGGCGAAGTTCACCCGCAAACAATGCCGGTTCGGAAAAGTTGTCGCGGCGCCGATCGTTCATAGTTGACAAAAGAGGACGGGATAGTATGCTTGGCACATCGGTATTCCGGCGATTCCTCATTGCCGACACGTTCAGGCCGGATCAAATCTTCACAAGGTACAAACGCACCAAGGGCTTCCGTATATGACGGTTCGAAGCGGATGGAAAGCTGAAGCCGCCATGATCGGCCGGTGCTTTGATATCGTTTACCCATGGCAATGACCTTGGAAAACCAAAGGGGGTTTCGATGGATATGAACCAGGTATTGGACAAGTTGACGGAATTGATCGCGGTTTACGGGATGAAGATCGTCGCGGCCATTGTGATATTCGTTCTCGGTCGCATTTTGGCCAAGACGCTGAGCAATCTGGTGCGCCGCATGATGCGCAAGGCCAATGTGGATCAGACCCTGAGGCGGTTTGTGTCCAACATGGCTTATATCGCCCTGCTGGTGTTTGTGGTCATCGCCGCCTTGAGTCAACTGGGGATCCAGACCACATCCTTTATTGCGGTCCTGGGCGCAGCCGGTCTCGCCATCGGTCTTGCCCTCCAAGGATCGTTGGCCAATTTCGCGGCCGGGTTCCTGATGATCGTCTTCCGACCCATCCGGGTGGGAGATTATATCGAGGGTGCCGGCGTGGCCGGGACAGTGGATGAGATACAGATCTTCACCACTACATTGACCACGCCGGACAACAAGACCGTCATCATTCCGAATGCCAATTTGACCAGCGATAACATCGTCAATTGGTCGGCCAAGGGCACCCGCCGGGTCGATCTCGTAATCGGCATCGGATACGATGACGATATCGATCAGGCCAGGCAGGTCATGGCCGAAGTCATGGCCAGGGAACCGCGGATCCTCAAGGATCCGGCCCCTCAGATCGCCATGGTGGAACTGGCGGACAGCAGCGTGAATTTCGTGGTCCGGCCCTGGGTGCAGGCATCCGATTACTGGGGGGTCTATATGGAGACCACGGAGCAGATCAAAAAGGCCTTCGATGCCGCAGGGATCAACATTCCGTATCCCCAACGCGACGTGCACCTCTACCAGCATGCCGTCACCGAGTAGTCTCGACCTGTGTTCCCGGAAAGGGCTCGCGCAAAAATGGGAACTTTTTGCACGAGCGCTGAGGTTTGGGGCGAGACGATTCCATCCTTCCCATGAAATATCGTCGGAAATAGGGCGCGCTCATTAAAGGGATGGCGCCCGGCGGGCGATAACCGACTTGGCGGTCGCGTTGTGCATGAGATGGCGCCTCCTGAAAGTCGTACGGCAATTGCCGCGGGCTGAACCCATCGGCCAACCGTGCACCGGGCGAAATTTCTGCTTGACAACACCTGGCGCCTTGTCTATATGCCCACCGACCTAGATTTTTCCAATGGCCAGACTTGGACTTGGAGCTGGCCGTTTTTTTTATGGTCCAAATATTATGAAAGGGGAGTGATACCCATGATTTGCCAAACCATTCGGAAAGGAAGCGAGTGTGCTTTCATGACCGCCAAAGGCTGTAACTACAACGGTGGACTGTGCCATGAGGTCGTCGAGGCCTGCAATGGATGCAACCGTGCATCGGAAATCGAGACAGGCTGGTATTGCCAGGCCTGCCCCGAGCCGGCCCTTAAATGGAAGAACGGCAATTGCAACCTGGCCACCCATATTTCGACTGCCACCGTTACCGCCAAACAGAAGATCAACCCTCTCAAGGCCTCCAAACGCGGCAGCCGCTAACCCTCCGATTGCCGGATCATCCGCCCCGTCCTGGCAACAGGACGGGGTTTTTTTTCGTCTTCCCGTCGGTGAATTTTCCATCTCGCCGGCATGGGGCCAAGATTCGGGTGAAGATCGAGTGCGGCCAATGATAATAGGCTGTTAGCACCCGCAGAATATTCAGGCTTTGCGCTTGACACCGTCTGGGGCGGCTTGTATGAGATGCCCAAACTTGATATACTGCACGATTCACCCCCTTGTGCAGCAGAGGAGAGCCCGCATGAATCCATTGTCCGCCGAACTCAATCAGATCCTTGAACACAACAGCCCCCCGGTTTTGGGGATGCTGTCCCAGGTGGGCCGCCAGCTCTTTTTCCCCAAAGGAATCCTCAGCCAAAGTGCCCAAGCCAAGGAAAAGGCCCACCATCTCAATGCCACCATCGGCATTGCCCGGGAAGCGGGCCATACCATGTATCTGAAAAGCATCATGGAACCCATCGGAAAGGTTCGGCCCAGCGAATCGCTGACCTATGCGCCATCATTCGGCTTACCGGAATTGCGCCGGGCATGGCAGCGGGCATTGTTCTCCAAGAATCCCTCGTTGTCCGGCAAGACCATCAGCCTGCCCGTGGTCACCTGTGGCGTGACCCATGCGGTGAGCGTCTTCGCGGATCTGTGGCTCGATCCCGACGACGTGGTCATCCTGCCCCGGATGATGTGGGGCAATTACAATATGATCCTCTCGGTGCGCAAAGGGGCACGTCTGAGTCTCTTCGACCTTTTCGATGCTTCGGGCGGCTTTCATATCGACGCCTTTGCCGATGCGGTCCGCCGGGAAGCCGAATCCCATGCGAAGATCACCGTATTGTTGAACTTTCCCCATAACCCGACGGGCTACGCCATTTCCAAGGAGGAGGCCCGGGCCGTGGTCGATGTGTTGGTGGAAACCGCCGCGTCCGGAACGCGGGTGATCGCCGCTCTGGACGACGCCTATTTCGGTCTCTTCTATGAGGAGCGGTGCCTCCAGGAGTCTCTTTTCGCCCTCCTGGCCAATGAACATCCGAATCTGCTGGCAATCAAGCTTGACGGCGGAACCAAGGAGGATTTCATCTGGGGACTGCGCATCGGTTTCATCTCTTACGGCACGAAGTGCCGGGGGGACGCATCCCGGGTATATGAAGCCCTGGAAAAGAAAACCGCCGGAGACATTCGCGGGAACATCTCCAACGCTTCCCACCTGAGCCAGACGCTGCTGCTTCAGTCCCTGCAGCATCCGCGCAACAAGGCAGAAAAGGCGCAAAAGTTTCAAATCCTGCGGAATCGGGCCATGAAGGTCAGGTCGGTGCTGGCCGATCCGAAATATGACCCGGCCTGGGAGGCCTATCCCTTCAATGCCGGTTATTTCATGTGCCTGCGACTCAAAGAGATCGAGGCGGAACCCCTCCGGGTCCATCTGTTGGAGCGGTATGGGGTCGGCCTGATCGCCATTGGCAAGCACGATTTGCGGGTGGCCTTTTCCTGCATCGACGAGGAGCAGATCGGCGAATTGTTCGATACCATTCTCAAGGGGATCCAGGACCTGCAGGAGGCGGCCTGACCATGGAATCTTCCGCCACGAAAGGATCCGGCGCGACTATCCCCACAGGTGGACAATCGTCGCATATCGTTCGGGCCAGTCGCTGGGCACTCTATTTCATCGCCATCGGCATCATCGCCGGGTTGGGGTCCATCACATTTCACTATTTGTGTCAATTGGGCAGCCATTACTTCATGGATTACCTGGCCGGTTACCGTCCGCCCATGCCTGCCGGCGAACACCACCTGTTGCCCCCCACCGCACGGGGGCTCAATCGCTGGATTCTGCTGTTTCTACCGGCCGTGGGCGGCCTGGTCAGTGGATGGCTGGTCTATACCTTCGCCCCCGAAGCCGAGGGACATGGTACCGACGCGGCCATTAACGCGTATCATAACGAAGGCGGGTTTATCCGCAGCCGGGTGCCCATCATCAAGACCCTTGCCTCCTCCATTACCCTGACCACGGGCGGCTCGGGGGGACGCGAAGGCCCCATCGCGCAAATCGGTGCCGGATTCGGTTCCTTTCTGGCGACCAAGTTCCGGCTATCGGACCGTGACCGGCGGATCATGATGGCTGCCGGTGTCGGCGCCGGGGTGGGCAGTATTTTTCGTGCGCCCCTGGCCGGTGCCCTGTTTGCCGCCGAAGTGCTCTACCGGGACCCGGAATTCGAGTCCGAAGTGATCATTCCGGCGGGGGTCTCCTCGGTGGTGGCATATTGCCTGTTCTGCCTGGTTTTCGGCTGGGGATCTTTGTTCGAAGCGCCGCCGTTCAAGTTTCAGAATCCATTGGAACTGGGCCCGTATCTCGTATTGGCCCTGGTATTGGTGGCCACCGGCGCCTTCTATGTGAAAATGTTCTACGGAACCATACACTTTTCTGAAAGTCTGAAGAAGATTCCCAACCACGTCAAACCGGCCATCGGCGGATTGTGCACGGGCATCATCGGATTCTTCTGGCCGCAATGCCTGGCTTTCGGTTACGGGTTCGCCCAGATGGCGCTGAACAATGAATTGACCGTCGGATTCCTGGTCATCCTGGCGCTGGGCAAGATCATGACCACCTCCTTTTCCATCGGCTCGGGGGGCAGCGGCGGCGTATTCGGCCCGTCGGTGGTTATCGGCGGGGCCATGGGCGGTGCCGTGGGCAAATTATTTCATCAGTGGATGCCCAACGTCGTCACCGAACCGGGTGCTTTCGTGGTGGTGGGCATGGCCGGCTTCTTCACGGCAGTCTCCAATACGCCGATATCGACCATCATTTTCGTTTCGGAGATGACCAACTCCTACCACCTTCTGTTGCCCTGTCTGCTGGTCTGCTCGGTGGCTTATCTGGCGGCCCAGCGCTGGACCATTTTCCATCGTCAGGTGCGAAGCAAAATCGACTCCCCGGCCCATGCCGGAGATTTCTTCGTCGATGTATTACAGTCCTATACGGTGGAGGGGCTGCTGAACCATGTGCAGAGAGTGCGTCAGGTGCCTCAGGATATGCCTTTTTTGGAGTTCAAACACTACTTTTCCAAGACCACCCAGCACTACTTCCCGGTAATGGACGACAACAAGCGGTTGGTGAGCATCTTTTCCATCAACGATGTTCGCGGGGTGCTCTTTTCCCCGGAGATCGAGCACCTGGTGGTGATGAAGGATATCGGCACGTCGGATATCATTGCGGTCACCCCCGGGGAGGACCTCAACTCCGTGCTGAAGAAATTCACCACCAAGAACCTCGACAGTCTGCCGGTGGTGGAAGAAGACGACCACGGCAAGTTGGTGGGAATGCTGAATCGGCGGGAGGTCATCGCCTTCTACAATCAAAAGGTCGAAGAAAACAGGTCTTTCAAGTCAGACGGCGATCGGTGATCGGCTGGAGCTTCTTCTCGATCGGGCAGGCCCGTCCCTACCAGAATTTCAAATTGATCCGGCCTTTGGCCTGGATCAGGGCTTCGGTGGTCTGGCGCAGTCGACGGGAGAGTATTTCCGCCAGCAGCCGGTAGAGAACATAGCCGAAGGCGATCTTGTCGCTGCCGGTGAGTTTTTCGATGTAAAACATGTCCGTGGCCAGACAGACGGTGTCGGTCAGCGCGTGGGCGGAAGCCGAGCGGCGCGAACTGTCCAGGGCGCCCATTTCGCCGAAGATTTCGCCTTTATGGCTCAGCTCCGTCACCTCTTTTCCGTTCTTGGTGATCTTGACCCGGCCGAACATGAGAAAATAGAGCCAGGTGTCGGATCGTCCTTCCTGGACGATACACTCTCCCGCCTTGTATTTCCTGATTTTGCTCATCTCCAGCAGGCGGTAGAGTTCCTGGTCCTCGAAGGGCTCCAGCACCTCGATGTTTTTCAGGCTTTCGAGCATGGATTCATTTTTTTCCAGAAAGGTCGTCTCTTTCATTGCGATTCCTTTATTGCGGATCCGGTATTATTAATTTGTTTCGTTACCCCTTGGCGCGTGGCCTTCGCTTTTACGTTGGATTCGGCCAACAAGATTTAAGCAAATGTAATGCCAGGATCATGATGATTTAGTAAGGTCCGTTTCCACCGAAAGTCAAGCCTTTTGAAGGGGCGGAGCGGATCCCGGGAGGCAATGGATTGGCATTACTCATAAATTACGCGGAGCAGCTGCAATCCGCAGGCCGGCGCCGTGGCCGCGGCCAGGCCCCGATCCCGAGCGGTCAGGATGTGGGCAAACTCCTCCGGTGTGGTTTTCTTCCATCCCACGGCCACCAACGTGCCGACGATGTTGCGCACCATATAGCGCAGGAATCCGTCGGCCTGGATGTCAAACAGCAACCGGTTCCCGGATGCCCGGGTCCAGTCCGCCCGCAGGATGTGGCGCCGGGTGTGAGGCCGGGGGCTGCCGGCACCCTGGAAAGATTCAAAATCGTGCTCCCCCCTGATAAGTTCGGCGGCCTGTTGCATGGACGCTAGGTCCAAGGGAGCCCGCAGCCACCAGACATATTGACGGCCGATCGCCGGTCGCAACGGCTGATTGACGATGGTGTATCGGTAGATCTTGCTGCGGGCATCGAAGCGGGCGTGAAATTGTGCCGGGACTTGTCGGCAGTCACGGATGACGATGTCGTCGGGAAGGATGCTGTTGAGACCCTGGTGAAATTCCTTTGCGGAGAGTTTCGTCGGGCAGCTGAAATTGGCCACCTGGCCCCGGGCATGCACTCCCGCGTCTGTCCTGCCGGAGCCGGTCAGGGTGACGGGCCGGCGGATCATCACGCCGATGGCGGCTTCGATTTCCTGTTGAATGGTCGGACCGTTGGGTTGTCGTTGCCACCCGTGGTAGGCCGTGCCGTCGTACTCGATGACCAGTTTGAAATTTTTGGCTGCGGTGCCGTCTAGATGCGGTTGCATTGAAGATAGTCCAGGGCGGCGGCTTTCTCGTCGTCCAATTGATCCAGCAGGTCCGCCAGGGTGTAGCGACGGCTGCATCCCGTGCAGCGCCAGGAGACGGCCTGTCAGGTGCGTCGCAGGGTCAGGGGTTGGGCACAGGCTGGGCAAATGAATCGGGGGCCGAACATGATTCGCTTTCCTATCAGCTTAGGTTATGTTGCAGGGCAGTTTTTATTGAAATGGGAAGGGTTTGGCAACCCAAATCGCAAATTGACATTTTTTCGTTTATGGGTCATGTCACTCCTTTATTGCGTGCATGGGCCGGAATCCCGTGAGGTCCGGTTCCGATGGATACCGGATATCCTGGGGTCTACCGGACGGAACCCATGGGCTCGGAGATTGAGTTGAGCCCGTGGGGCGGATGAATTGGAGGACAATGTGACGGAAACGATTCAGTGCCCGGGTTTTCATGCGGCCGGAGTCGCCGCCGGAATCAAAAAAGATCACCAATTGGATCTGGGGATGATCCATATCCCCCGGTCGGCATCGGTGGCGGCGGTGTTCACCCGCAACCGGGTGCAGGCCGCACCGGTTGTGCTTTCCAAGTCACGCCTTGCCAAGGGGCAGGCCAAAGCCGTGATCGTCAACTCCGGCAATGCCAATTGCTGCACCGGATCCTCGGGCATGTCCGATGCAGAGGCCATGGCCGCGGCCGCGGGCGCCGCCCTGGATATTGCAGCCTCCGATGTCTGGGTGGCTTCCACCGGTGTCATCGGTGTCCCGCTGCCCCTCGAGAAGATTCGGCAGGCCGTCCCGGAAGCGGTTGGCCGGTTGAGAGCGGACGGATTCGGTGACTTCGCCCGGGCCATCATGACCACCGATCGCCAGCCGAAACTGGTTCGCGCCGTCGGAGAAATCGACGGGCAACCCTTCACCCTTCTGGCGGCGGCCAAAGGTGCCGGCATGATACGTCCCGACATGGCCACCATGCTCTGTTTCATCTGCACGGATGTCCAAATTCCCTCCGACCGGTTGCAAAACGCGCTTGCCCAGTCGGTGGACGGCTCTTTCAACCGTATTTCCATCGACGGCGATACGAGCACCAACGACATGGTTCTGGCCATGGCTTCCGGTTCATCGGGCGCACGGGTGGAAACCGCCGGCCAGGCGGCGGTGTTTCAGCGCGCCCTGGATTCGCTGTGCGTGGATGTGGCCCGGCGGCTGGTTCAGGATGGAGAAGGGGTCACCAAGATGGTGACCATCCGCGTGCGAGGTGCGACAAGCGATGCGGCGGCATTGCAGGTCGCCGGCACCGTGGCCCATTCTCCCCTGGTCAAGACCGCCTTCTTCGGGGAAGACGCCAACTGGGGCCGGATCATTGCAGCGGCGGGGCGCGCCGGCGTGCCCTTCGATCCGGACCTGGTGGATCTCTATTTCGACGATGTCCGTATGGTTCATCGGGGACAGGGTTGCGGTGCCGAGGCCGAAGACAGCGCCACCGAAGTCCTGCGGAAGCCGGAATTCGAGGTGATCGTCGATCTGAATGGCGGACAGGGCCGGGCATCCATGTTGACCTGTGACTTCTCGGTGGAATATGTGCGAATCAACGCCGACTATCGCTCCTGACCGTCCGCCCCGCGGGAGGTTCGGAAATAACGGTTGATATGGTTTGGCCATGGCGACGATGCGATTGCAAAAATTTCTCTCCGCCGCAGGGGTTTGTTCGCGCCGGAGGGGCGAAACTTATATCCGCCAGGGACGGGTGAAGGTCAACGGCGAGACGGTGACACAATTGGGATCGAAAATCGATTCGGCCGAGGATCGTGTCGAGGTCGATGGCCGGCTGGTGGAGCCGGCGACTGAAAAAATCTATATCGCCCTGAACAAGCCCAAGGGCTATATCACCAGTTGCCATCATGGCGACCGCCAGGTGGTCCTCGACCTTATCGACCTGAAACAGCGAATATTTCCGGTGGGCCGCCTGGACAAGGATACCACCGGGCTGTTGCTGCTGACCAATGACGGCCGGCTGCACCATCGCTTGTCGCATCCTTCCTTCGATCACGAAAAGGAGTACGTGGTGACTGTCCAGCATCCCATTACGGACGGTCAGCTACAGCGGCTGGCGGAGGGAATGCCCCTTGCGGGTACCGCCACCCGGCCGGCGCGGGTCGAAAGGCTTTCCGGACGCCGCTTCCACATGGTGCTCCAGGAGGGGCGCAATCGCCAGATTCGACGCATGGTCCGCAAAGTGGGGCATGAGGTGACGGGGCTCAAGCGCATCCGAATGGCCAATGTGTTGCTGGGGAATCTGCCCATCGGCGGATGGCGACATCTCACTTCGAAGGAGCGCGGGGCCTTGCTCAGGATGATCGCCCATCCGCGCAATTTCCCTTTAACCCGGTGAGTAAAACGTTGTACGAGATCCGGGCGGTAGGTACATCATTTTGGAGGAAAGGAATCGACATGGTTACGTTTGAATCGCTGAAAGCTCGTGAGGACAAGATCGCCGTGGTGGGCTTGGGCTATGTGGGCCTGCCCCTGGCGGTTCATTTGTCCGCCCATTTCGATGTCGTGGGGTTTGACTTGAATGCCCATCGGGTGGCTGAATTGAAGGCCGGCCATGACCGGACCCTGGAGGTGGCCGATGCCGAATTGCAGACCGCCGAGATCGATTTTACCCACGACCCCGAAGCGCTGGACCAATGCCGCCTGATCATCGTCGCCGTGCCCACTCCCATCGATTCGTATAATATTCCCGATCTGAAACCGCTCCAGGGGGCTTCCATTACTTCCGGCAAGCATCTGAAGCGGGGGGCCTGCGTGGTTTTCGAATCCACCGTCTTTCCCGGAGCCACGGAAGAAGTCTGCGTGCCGTTGCTGGAAAGAGAATCGGGTCTGGTGTTCGGCCGTGACTTCAGCGTGGGATACTCCCCCGAACGGATCAACCCGGGAGACAAGGTTCATACCCTGGAGTCCATCGTAAAGATCGTTTCCGGATCCGATGGGGCCACCCGCCGGATGTTGGCCGAGGTCTACGGCCAGGTGGTGAAGGCCGGCATCCATCAGGCCTCGTCCATCAAAGTCGCCGAAGCCGCCAAGGTCATCGAGAACACCCAGCGCGATCTGAACATCGCCCTGATGAATGAACTTTCCATGATCTTCGACACCATGGGCATCAATACCCTGGAGGTGCTGGAGGCGGCCGGTACCAAATGGAATTTTCTGTCGTTTCGGCCCGGCCTCGTCGGTGGCCATTGTATCGGCGTCGATCCGTACTACCTCACCTTCAAGGCCGAATCCCTGGGGTACCATCCGGAGATGATATTGGCCGGGCGGCGGATCAACGACGGCATGGGCAAATACATCGCCGAACGGACGGTCAAACTCCTGATCCAGAGCGGAAAGACCGTCAAGGGGGCCAAGGTGGCGATGCTGGGCGTGACCTTCAAGGAAAACGTGCCCGACCTGCGCAATACGAGGGTGGTGGATATCATCTCCGAACTGAGAGACTACGGTGTGGACGTGCTGGCCCACGATCCCATGGCCGATGCCCGGGAAGCCCGACGCTACTACGGACTCGACCTGGTATCCATGGAACGACTCGGCGGCGTGGACGCCGTGGTTGTCGCCGTGATGCACGACGTTTACAAAACCATGGGTCTCAAAGGCATTGCAGGTCTCTGCACCAATGGAACACCCATCGTCGTGGACGTCAAGAGCGCCTTGGACGTCGATTCCGAATTGCGGCAGAAGATGGTCTATTGGCAGCTATAGACCCGTGTCGTGTGCCGCAGCCAATCGAATGCGGCGCGGCGATCAAATTGAGAGTCCCCTTTGGGCGCGGGACTCTCATATCGGAAGCCGTCGCCTGCCAAAGGAGGCGGCAATTCCTCCAAATCAGCTTCCAATTCAAGCCGTTGAGATCTTTTCCTGCCCTGGCACACTAGTTGCTCTATCTTTCGGTCAGCCTGCAAGGAATCATGATCCGTCTCGACGGACACCACGTATAAGGAAGACTTGCCATGAAAATAGAGACGCCCAAAGAATTGCCCTCCGATCTGAAGATGCCCTGTTATGCCTGCGAAACACAACCGGCCACCCACGTCTGCCGATACCAGGTGGGGGAAATAGCGGTCCAGGTCTGTTTATGCCGCAGTTGTATGAAAATAGACACCCAATGTTTGTTAAAAAACACCATTGGCCTGGAGGAAGGGATTGAATTGAAGCGCGATGCATTGATGGCGCTCTGAGGTTGCCCCGGCATCCAGCCCACCTCCCGACCGGTGTCACCCCCCACTATAGCGGGGCCCGGCCTTGCAGATTCAACGATCCCACCGAATGATGCTGTCGAACCCATAGCGGCATTTGGCGTATGTATTTTGACAAGTTTACCCCTTTCTTATATAAATAACGGGCACCCATCAATTCATCCGGTACCAAACCGAAAATTATAGATTCAGTACGGCGGCCCGGTGCATTCCAGTGTCCGCAGCGGCATACGAGTCACTGGAATGGAATCCAACATCAGGGTTTATTGTCCACTCTATTCGAGGCGGCCATATGCTTCCGGAAACATCATCGGATCAGGGCATCGGCGTGTGCCGGACAATGGCAAATGCCGTTGCATCCAGATACAAGTGCATGTCGATTTTGATCGGGTTTTTCATTCTCGGACTCTCCGTCTGCAAAGGGTTTTGCGCCGACCCGTTGGTCGTCCGGGTCGGCGCCTACGAGAATCACCCCAAAATATACACCAACCCCCACGGGGCGGTCGTCGGCATATTCCCCGATATTCTCGATGCCATCGCCTATGAAGAAGGATGGAGATTGCAATATGTCTTCGGAACATGGCCGCAATGCCTGGACAGGCTGGAGAAAAAAGAAATCGACATCATGGTGGATGTGGCCTATTCCGAAGAAAGAAACCGGCGCTATGATTTTTCCAATGAATCCGTGTTTTTGAATTGGGGGACGGTATACACCCGAGACGGTTTCCGGATCGAATCCATGCTGGACCTGCGCGGTAAAACCATCGCCGTCATGCGGGGCAGCATTCATACCGAGGGGCACGACGGCATCAAGAGCCTGGCCTCTCAATTCGATCTCAGACTGACCTATCTCAAGGTGGACAACTACGATGAAGTATTCGGACTCCTGCAATCCGCTTCTGCGGATGCCGGGGTCGTCAACCGCTTGTACGGCGCCCTGCACGAAAATGACTACCACATCCAAAAATCACCCCTGCTCTTCAATCCGGTCCAACTCAGATTCGCAACCGCCAAAGGAAATCAACCAGGACGCGTCCTCCTTGACCGGGTGGATGCCCATCTGAAAGAGATGAAAAACGATCCGGACTCCGTTTTCCAAGAGATCATCGCTTCCTATTTGAACGGCATCGAATATCAACGCCGGTACAAGGCGGATATGCGCGCCTTGCTGCTCACGGAAGATGAAAAAACCTGGCTCCAGGCTCATCCGGTCATCCGTTTCGGCGTCGACCCGGCCTATGCGCCCTATAGTTTCCGGGACGAGGACGGTTCTTACCACGGTCTGGCAATGGATTTCGCAGCACGGATCGAACGGCTGTCGGGACTTCATATGGAGGTGGTGCCGGACCTGGACTGGACCCGGATTCTCCAAGGTGCCCGTAACAAATCCGTGGATGTGGTGGCGACCGCCGTAAAGACCCGGGACCGGGAAGACTACCTGGAATTCAGCAAAATCTACATCCCGACACCCCTGGTGATTATGAGCCGGGCGGACGACCAGACCATCGACGGTCCCGAGGACCTCGCCGGCCACAAAGTGGCCCTGGTGAAAGACTATTATTCGGCTGAAAAGACCATCGCCGAACATCCTTCCATCAAAGCGCTGATGGTCGCCACGCCGCTGGAAGGCCTGACAGCGGTTTCCGTCGGCGAGGCGGATTCGTATGTGGGGGTTCTGGGGATCAATGATTTTCTCGCCATGAAACACGGGCTTTCCAATCTCAAGGTGGCCGCCCGCTATGACATGCTATTCTCGGGGCAACGCTTCGGGGTGCGCAAGGATTGGCCCCAGCTGGTTTCCATTCTGGACAAAAGCCTGGGAGCCATATCCGAAAAGGAGAAGATCTCCATTTTCAATGCATGGATCTCGAAAAAATCAGCTCTTCAGGGATCCGCCGCACTGCAGCAGCGCAACTGCCTGACGGAACAAGAGACGGTCTGGATTCAGAATCACGGGGACATTCGACTGGGAGTCGATCCTGAATTCGCTCCCTTTGAATTCTTTTCCAAGGAAGGTGCCTACAGCGGGATCGCTTCCGACTATATCAGAATCCTCAACTGCAGGCTCGGGCTGAACATGAAAGTGGTGCCCGGCCTGACCTGGGAAGCTGCCGTTGCGGGAGCCAGGCGAAGGGATCTGGATGTACTTCCATGCGTGGCCGTAACCCAGGAACGGAAAGCCTTCCTGAATTATTCCGATCCCTATCTGAATTTTCATCGGGTCATCATCAACCGGACGGACAGCCCCTTTCTCGCCGGACTGGACGATATTGCCTCCCTGAAGGTGGCCGTGCAGGCCAACACCTCCCATTCCGGGTATCTGAAGGACCACACCGACATCCAGCCGGTCCTGTTTCCAACGCTCCAGCAGGCGCTACAAGCCGTCTCCGACGGAGAGACGGATGTCTTCGTGGGCAACATCGCCTCGGCCACCTATTGGATCCGAAAGATGCATCTTACCAACCTCAAAGTCGCCGCGCCGGTTTCCCATGAACTTCAAAAACTCCATCTTGCCATACGCAGGGACTGGCCGGAACTGGTTCCCATCCTCAACAAGGGGTTGGCATCGATCAGCGAGTACAAGGCGAATAAAATCCAGAAGCACTGGATCGATGTGGAGTACGAGCCCGGCATCGATCCGGCGCGCTTCTGGAGACGCATTTTCCAGGTGACCGGCGGCGCGTTGGTCATCCTCGCAATGGTTGGGATCTGGAATCTGTTGCTGAAGAAGGAAATCAGAAGACGGCAGAAGTCCGAAATGAACCTGACTTATCGCCTGGATTTTGAAACCTTCCTTTTCGAAATGTCCTCCCAATTCATAAAGCTGAAGACCCGACAGATCAGTGAACAGATCGGCTTGTCGCTGGAAAAAATGGTCTATTTTGTAAAAGCCGATGCCGGCTTCGTCTTTCAGAAATTCGACCATGGCGGCACGTTCATCAGGTCCCATGGATGTTTTTCCGAATCGTTGCGCTGTAAAATGGATATCTTTCAGCAGTTGGATACCTCCACAATGACGTGGTGGGTGCAGCACATGAATCGGAACGAAGTGCTGGTGGTTCCCAGCGTCGAAAAACTGCCGAACGAGGCCACCGTGGAAAAAGAGAAACTGCTTTCCGCCGGCATCTATGCCATCGTCGTGATTCCCCTGAGCATGGGCGGGGAGATGACGGGATTCCTGGGTGTGGCCTGTATGCAATCCGGACGCGCCTGGAGCGAGGATGAAATCGTCCTGATGAAGGCCGTGGGGCGGATCTTCACCAATGCGTTACAAAGGAAGCAGAGCGAGGAGGCCTTGCAGCTGGCCTGTGATGAAATGGAGCAGCAGGTCGTCCGCAGAACAGCCGACCTGGCCAAGGCCAACGAAAGCCTGCAACAGGAAATCGCCGACCGCAAGCGGATGGAGGCAGAGAAGGAAGAACTCACCGAACAATTGATCAACGCCCAAAAAATGGAAGCCATCGGAACCATGGCCGGAGGCATCGCCCATGACTTCAACAATATCCTCATGCCGATCATGGGGTATGCGGAGATGACGATGTCGAACCTGGCACCGGGATCGGAGAATTGGAAAAATCTGGATCAGATCATCAGCGGCAGCAAACGGGCCAAGGAATTGATCCGGGAAATCCTCACCTTCAGCCGCCAGACCGACAACGATTCGATACCGATCCACCTGGAACCCCTGGTGAGGGAAACTCTCAAATTGATGCGTTCTTCTTTGCCGGCGACCATAGAAATCCGCGAAACCATCGATCCGGATATCGGTATCCTGGGAAATCCCACCCAGATCCATCAATTGCTGATGAACCTTTGTACCAACGCCCGCCAGGCCATGCGCGATCACGGCGGAACGCTCACGGTGTCGGTGGATGCGGTCCGGTACCATGATCGTGCGGTGCTGGACGGGATGCAACTGGAGCCGGGCAGTTATGCCCGCCTGCGGGTCAGCGATACGGGGCAGGGCATCGAGGAAGATATTCAGAATCGAATCCTGGAGCCCTATTTCACGACCAAGTCACCCGACGAAGGGACGGGGCTGGGTCTTTCCGTCGTTCATGGCATTGTCGAAAAACATGACGGCCACATGACATTTTCCAGCAGCGTCAACGAAGGAACGACATTTCAGATCCTTTTTCCGAGACATTGCGCGTCCATCGCCGACGAGCGCGCCCCGACGGAGCATCCCGTATATGGCGGCAGTGAACAAATATGGGTGTTGGACGACGACGAAGCCATCGCCCTGATGGAGCAGAAAATGCTTCATAACCTGGGATACGACACCAGGGCCTTCACCCGAAGCGACCGATTGATCGAAGCGTTCAAGAGGGATGAAAATCGCGTGGACCTGGTCATTACCGATATGACCATGCCCGTCCTGACCGGAGCCGAACTGGCGCGGCAATTGATCGCCCTGCGGCCCGACATTCCGATTATTCTCTGTACCGGTTTCAGTGACAAGATCGATGCGGCCAGAGCCAGGGAAATCGGGATCCGCGAATACCTGATGAAACCCGTCGTCTTGAAGGACCTGGCCCGGGCGATTCGAAAGGTATTGGATAAAAAGCCGGAGGACTCCAGATCCGGCGTTGCCGAAGGTTCGCAGTAGCAGACTGCGGTGGCGTACCTTCGGCGCCTTGGCTCTGGAGCCCTCCGGCTTTTTATCACGATTGCCGGAGGACTCCAGATCCGGCGTTGCCGAAGGTTCGCAGTAGCAAACTACGGTGGCGTACCTCCGGCGCCTTGGCTCTGGAGTTCTCCGGCTTTTCCTGTGTTGACCCCGATTCGAATCCAACCTATGCTGGCAATGCCGGCTTCATCCCGGAGGGCAAGGCAGCCCTCCCAATGACTTGAATGTTCTTCACTACCCGAAGGATGCGATTGGGTGCACCTTCAACTCGACGATATTCTCCCCTTCGTCCCCTGGGTACGGCGCTACAAGCTGCACCATTTGCGGGCCGATCTGTTTGCCGGGCTGACGGTGGCCGTGGTGGCGTTGCCCCAGTCCATGGCCTATGCCCTGATTGCCGGCCTGCCGGTGGAATACGGGTTGTATGCCTCCATCGTTCCCACCATCATCGGATGCCTGTGGGGCAGTTCGGCGCAGTTGATCACCGGCCCCACCACCACCGCCTCCCTGCTGGTGTTCAGCGCATTGAATGAACTGGCCGCGCCGGGCAGCACCGAATATATCAAACTGGCCTTGCTTCTGGCGGCCATGGCCGGTGTGATCCGGCTGGCCATGGGTGTGGCCCGGCTGGGCGGACTGCTCAACTTCGTGTCCCATTCGGTGTTGCAGGGGTTCACCGCCGGAGCCGCCGTGTTGATCGCATTCAAGCAGCTCCCCGGCCTGCTGGGCATCGAGATTCCCCCCGGTGGGAGTTTTCACGGCTCCCTGATGATGTTGCTGAACCGGCTGGACCAGATCGAACCGTTCACCATGGCCCTCGGCTTGACCACCATCGCAGTGATTCTGGTGCTCAAGCGGTGGCGTCCGAATTTTCCGGGCACATTGGCCGCCATGATTCTGGTGGGGACGGTGGTGGCCTTGTTGCACCTGGACCGGAACCCGGTGCGGGTGGTGGGGGCCATCTCGGGCGGGATTCCGCCCCTCAGCGCACCCGGCTGGGAGGCCTTGGGCCAGGTCGGACGGCTGGCCCCGGCGGCCCTGGCCATCGCCCTGCTGGGACTCATGGAGGCCATGTCCATCGCGCGCACCATCGCCGACCGGACCCGCCAGAGATTGAACGTGAACCGTGAATTCATCGGCCAGGGGCTGGCCAACCTGGCCGCCTCCTTTTTCACCGGGTATCCGTGCAGCGGCTCTTTTACCCGTTCGGCAGTCAATTTCCGTTCCGGAGCGAAGACACCTGTCAGCGGCATCCTTTCGGGTGTGGCCGTTGCCGTGGCCATCCTGCTGGCCGGCCCACTGGCGGCCAAGCTGCCCCTTTCGGCCCTGGCCGGCGTCCTCATCGTGGTGGCCTATCAACTCATCCGGGTGGACGATATCGTGCGCACCCTCCGGGCCACCCGCTCGGATGCCGCCGTGATGGTGGTCACTTTCCTCGTCACGGTCCTGGTCAATATCGAGTTTTCCATCTACGTGGGGGTGCTTCTCTCCATCGGCCTGCACCTGGCCAAGACATCCCATCCGCGCATCTATTCGGTGGTGCCCGACCTGGAGTCCGACCGGATGGTCGGTTTCGCCCGGGGCCGTACCTGCTGCCAGATGGATATCGTCCAGATCGAAGGTTCGCTCTTCTTCGGTTCGGCGACCTTTGTCCTGGAGGATCTGCAGCGACGCATGCGGCACCATCCCGACGTGGCCAACCTGCTGATCCGCATGCACCATGTGAATATCATGGATGCCAGCGGGGTGCACATCATCGAAAACGTCCTGGACGATGTTATCGACCGCGGCGGCGGGCTCTACTTCTCCGGCGTCAACCACCGGGTCTTCGCCGTATTGAACGACTCCGGGCTGCTCAGGGATATCGGTCATGCCAACATTCATGCCACCACATACAATGCGATACGGCAGGCCATGCGGGACAAGTTCTGTCCCGTGATCTGCGCGGGATGCATCGCGGCGGTCTTTACCGAATGCCGCGAACTGAAACAGGGCAATTGGGAAATA
Organism: Desulfobacteraceae bacterium; assembly: GCA_050288425.1. Lineage (GTDB taxonomy): Bacteria > Desulfobacterota > Desulfobacteria > Desulfobacterales > Desulfosarcinaceae > JARRKU01. The sequence goes on from JBNKDU010000108.1 coordinate 53,160, forward strand.
TTCGGAGACGGGGTGCAACCGACCCTGTGCCTGATGTCCGCGGGCCGCATCGTGCGCCGACAAGGCGCAGCCGACCCGGATCCGACACGGGGTTAAAATATGAAAAGACGCATGCCATGAAAATTCTTGTCTATAGCGACGGAAGTTCTTCCTCGGAGCGGGCGCTCCATTTCGCCGCCCAGCTCGTGCGAACCCTGGGGGCCGAGTTGGCCGTGATCACGGTTCGTTCGGGCACCCATGCCATCGAGGAGCCGCCGCCCTTCGGGGTCGAGGTGGACCTGGCCGACACCATGCACCTTCCCCCGGGGCTGCAGGTGCTGGGCCATGCCGTAGATGTGTTGGGGTCCGAGGGGTTGCTGGATCGCGACAAGGCACGCAACATCAAGGTCCGCGAACTGCCCAACGGTCACTTGTTTATCTGCCGATGCAGGAGAGATGTCCGGATTCCCTTTTATGTCTGCTTCGGACATTTGATCGAGACCCTCAACCACGAAACCGACAAAAATGGTTACGACCTGGTGATCATCGGCCCGCCGCGCCGGGGAAGACTTCATCGAATGCTCCTGGGCGATACCACGCGCAAGCTGGTGCTGGACCTGCATACTTCGGTGCTCATCGTCCGCGGGGGGCGGATGGAAAGCCGCTTCGTCGTCTGCGCCGACGGATCGATGGCAGCCAAACGGCAACTGGGTCCGCTCAAACGTTTCCTGCCAGCCATTTCCGGTGCCCTGGAAGTAATTTGGGTGCGCACGCCGGAATGCGATGCGGACACGGTCCAGGCCGCCGAAGACTACCTGGGCAGACTGGAGAAATGGCTGACCGCCACAGGGCGGCAATTCGACATCATCCGCACCCAGGGGCAACATCCGGCCGAAGTCATCACCGAAGCCGCCGGCGACGATGCCGTCATCTTCCTCGGCGCCAGCCTGCGTCACGATGTCTACCGTCGCCTGAGGGGCAGTCTGCCAATGCAGATTTTGGAGCACACATCCGCCAGCGTCCTGCTGGTCAAAGGGCTGCCGGAGAGCGATCCGGCATTCTTGTCGGAATAGACGGAAGAAGTATCTATGCCTCGTCAAGGCGGATCCGCCACGGCTGCTTCTGCACCATGTGATGGAAAAAAACCGGGATCAGATCGCATATTCGATCATTACTCACATTTTGCTTTAATGTCAGGTGGCTGATTATGCGTAGGAGTAGATGGTGGTTAGAACCAATGGCTTTGGCTTGCTCCATCCTGTGGTTTATTTCGTTTCTCATTTTGTTGCCTACGATGCATCTCTTGTGGATTGGATTTACGTCTTTTAATTTTCTTTGTTGGCTATTTCTTTACTTAAGGGTCAGAGCGAAAAACAAGAGCGCAAACGGATTAGATCTTGATTAGTTTAACTTGGGGGCCGTGTGGGTTATAATAGACCCGATCCTATAGTGGATCTGTGGTAGATTACCTTTTTGCCATCTCTTTTCTGCAACGATCGGGCAGACTTATTGGGAAGGCGGTCCGGCCGACGAAGGGGATTGGGCCAGGACATCCCGGATGGCTGCCGCCAACCTTCTTTTTTCGATGGGTTTCATCAGATAAGAATTTAGGTTGAGGTCACGGCATCTTTGCGGATCCATCTTTTCGCTGAAGCCGGAGCAGAGGATGACGGGCAGATCCG
>JBNKDU010000109.1:0-17584 GCA_050288425.1 Desulfobacteraceae bacterium
CGACCGCATCGGACCGGTGGCATCCTTCAAGACCGCCACGGTGGTCAAACGGTTGCCGAAGACACGGTCGGGCAAGATCTTGCGCGGCACCATCCAGAAAATCGCCGACAACAAGGAGTGGAAGATGCCGGCCACCATCGACGATCCCGTGATTCTGGATGAAATCGAGGCCGCGCTGAAGAATATCGGGTTGGCCGGGTCACGCACCTGACCCATGGGTCCGTAAACCCTGCCGAAGTACAAACCGCCAGATTTCAGGGCGGTGGCCGTGAAGGTTTCCTCCAAGAGCCGCTGGTCGGCGCCACCTTTCCTGCATACACGGTCATCGCCCTGATCCTTTTGCCGAAGGCCCTTCACCAACCGGGTCGACTCCTACTGATCCTGCGTCGGTTCCATCTCCGGGGAGGACGGTTCCAACAGGCCGGCCGCCTCTTCGATGGCGAGGACCACCTCGGCGGGTCGCAGATGGGGGATGAGATGCCCGAAATTCGGCAAGATCACCTCATGGTATCGGGCTTGGATCAATTTCCTGCGCGCATAGGCAGCGTTGCCCGGATCGACGAGGTGGTCTTTCATGCCCTGGACCAGCACCACGGGTTGATGGATGGAAGCCAATCCCCGCCCCAGGGATCGGAGCCCATGGGGCAGCGCCATGATTTCGTCGTTGGCCTTGGCGAGCATCTGCGGCAGGAAATACCGGATCAATTTATAATCCGCCAGCTTGTTGTACCACAACACCGCATCCAGGTCGGGGTCCAGGGAGGGCGCCAGCAATACGATGGCGGCGATCCGGTCGGGATAATCCACCGCCATTTGAAGCACGATGGGACCGCCGAGGGAGTGACCCACCAGAATCACTTTTCGCCCATCCTTGCCCACGTCCAGGATCCGGCCCAGTATGGCGGCCTGGGCGGAAAGTTCCGGCACCACCTGGGTTGTGGCCGGACGGTCCCCCCAGCCCGGCCGATCGACGGCGATCAAATTGAATCTCTTCTTCAACCGGGAACGCGACAGGACCAGCTTCCAGTCTTCCCACGAACCGGGCGATCCATGCACGAAAACCACGGGGGTCCCAACGGGATTGCCGGCACGGACATAGGAAACCGGACCGGCCTCACCGTCGTAGCTTCCTCTCTCCACCTCGGGCAGGGGCAGCTTGAAAAACTCTTCCAATTCATCCGGCATGAGGGAGCAGTGCATCAGCAAAAACGTGGAAGCGATGATGGCCAGGAAGAGTTTGTACCTCGATCGACCGGCCTCGATGCGCATTATATCCCCCTTCCTCCTGGATGAATCCCCTGCCCGCCATGCCATCATGAGGGGCGGATCCTTGGATGATTCTGCCCCATAGGGTAAGGCATCTTGGTGGAGACAGAAAGGGGGCCGGTTCAAAGAGAGAGAAAATGGCTGCAATGTTGTCTTTTGCCGGGAATCGCCGTGCCGCCGATCTCTTCAGCCGGTTATTCTTTCTCCTTGCAGGCGACACATCTGCCGAATTCATCCAGGCAATCGGGACAATGCAATTTCCCGCATTTCCGGCACGAAGTCATCTCCTTGCCGTCCTCTTCGGGCAGGGTGATACGGCATGCCGTACAATTGAATCGGGCATCCTCGTTCATGGCATTCCTCCTTGGATGGCGTCGAATAGTGCCTTGGGGATCGGCTTTCGACGGTTTCCGGAAACCGCCTACGCTTTCAATCGGGCCAAGCCGGCGGTGAATTCCATGGCGACCCCCATCCCTTCCTTGACTTCCGGCCTGGAGAGGGCTTTGAGCATTCCCCAAATTCCGATGGAATCGGCATCCTTCACATTTACCTGGCCGGGCAGGCCGGCCGCCTTGTCCAGCATCGACATCGCCTCCGGCGAGGTCAGTTTCTGCAGGCACCCCACCAGTTGCACGATGCCATCGCCGATCTGCCGCAACTCTTCGGCCGAGTAGGTCGATCCGATTTTCTTGAGGATATCGAGGCCCGTGGCGAGCAGCCGGAATACCCCCTGTTGTTCCAGTTCATCGAAGGAAAAGATGATTTGCGGCACCGTCGTCTTGAGCACCGGTTCCGCGATGACGACAAAATCGATTAAATTCTTCAATTGGTCCAGGGTGAAGTTCAGGTTCTTGACGTTGCGCATCACGTTCTTCAACAGGTAGACGAAATCCTCGAGCTGAAAATCGGGCTCGACATCGGCCAGCGCGACGATCAGGGCCTGGACGGCCTCGTTGACCCGCGGGGCCAGTTCTTCGCGCAGTTCGGCAATTGCCTTGGCGGATTGGGTCAGGGGCACGATTTGCGCCTCCAGACGGTCGAGGCGTTCGGCCAATTCTGCTTCCTGCATCATCGGGACACCTCCTTTCTAGGCTGCCGGCCGAATCTTGCCGGCCAGGTTCATCTGGGGTTCGAGGGGCAGGTCCAATCCCTTCATCATCAGGTTCCAGTAGACCCAACGAAACATCATCTTCCCCCAGTGGTTGTTCAGGCTCTCTTGGAGCAGACTGAAGGGCCCCATGCCGGGGAAGGGAAATTTGCCGGGCAGGGGTTCGACTTTGTAGTTGAAATCGAGAAGGATCGCCTTCTCGAATCCCGATGCCAGGAAGCAGGTGGCGTGGCCGTCGAATTTGGTTTTCGGGGGATACCCGTCGATCTCCCGCTTCAGGTTCGCCACCAGGGTATAGGCCATGTAGTGGGCCACCGAACCGGCCTTGGAGGTGGGGACGTTGGTGGTATCACCGATCACATAGACGCGATCGAGGTCCTCGGCCTGCAAGGTTTCGTTGTTGGTGCGCACGAATCCCACCGGATCGCTGACATCCGAATCGATCAAGGCCTGGTCCCCCATGTTGGGAGGGATGGCCACGAGAAGATCGTAGCCGATGACCTCCCCTTTGTGCGATTCGATGGTTTTGTCTTTGGCGTTGACCTGGGCCAGATCGAAATAGGGGGTTACCTTGATGTTCTTCCGGGTCGCCACCTCGGCCAGGGTTTTGGCGGCCACCGGCTTGGTGAAGACATTGTCCAGGGGGGTGACGAATTCGATCTCCACTTTGTCGCGTACGCCGTTGACGGTGAAGAACCAATCCGCCATGAAGACGAATTCCAGCGGGGCGATGGGGCATTTGTAGGGCAGTTCGGCAATGTTCAGCACCAGCCGGCCGGATTCGAAATATTCCAGTTTTTGCCGCAGGGCCAGCGCACCCTCCAGGGTGTAATAATCGAATACATCTTTGCCCCAACCGTCCATCATCCCGTCGATTTCAGAAGGCGCGATGTCGCATCCGGTGGCGATGACCAGCCAATCGTAATCGTATTGGCCGGTCCGGGTTTCCACCCGGCGCTGGCCGGCGTCGATTCGAACGATTTCGTCCACGACAAACTCGACCCCCGGTGGAATGAATTCCTTTTTCGGTTTCAGGACATCCTGTTCCCCATAGACCCCGAAGGGAATGAACAGATAGCCGGCCTGGTAGTGGTGCCTTTCGTCCCGGTCGATGATGGTGATCTGCCACTCCGATTCGCTCAACTCTTTTCGCAACATGTTGGCCACGATGGTACCGCCCGCCCCGGCGCCGAGAATCAAAATATGTCGCATGGCATCTTCCTCCTCCCATTGGGGTTATGGATGCAAATCCATCTTCCCGCATCCTGTTGTTGGTGGTGAAGTCGATCAGGTATCTCCGCGCTTGGGTGCGGCGCAGTCTCGCTGGTCGGCAATGGCAGGTGCAGCTGGAGATTCGACAGCGAATTTTTACGGAGGCAGGTCAGGTCGTGCAAATCGGTGGTGCAAGGATGACTACATTATTGGCATGCTTTTGCAGGAGCCGTCAATTTGAACCTTCAATCGCTTCCATCGCCTTGCCCTGTTTCAAGGGGGAAAACGCGGCCGGAGGTCAAATCAAGGAAAATCGCCTGCAGGGACGGCTCCGGTCATCCGGTTACACTCCCCTGGCGACGGATTGCAGCCGCTGGAAATTCATACGGTACAAGGACAGAAACAAATCCCGGTAGGCGGCGATGACCTGATGGTCGCCTGCTTCGGCGTTGTAGTGAATGCGATTGAAGGCGTCCGTGAGGATGGGATCCAGACGTCCCGAGCCGAAAGCCTCGATATGGCGCAGGTACTGCTCGATGGTCTGGCCCGGCGGGTGGCGAAAGCCCGCCAGCCGCAACAACTCGTCGATGGCATCCAGGTAGAAAGCCACGGCCTCGCGGGGCTGCTCCGCCTGGAAGGCCGCGACGGCCCGCCCGAGGCGATGGGCCCGCCAGAGGTGTGCATAGCGCCGCCACCCCAGCCACCCGCCGATGCCGATTGCCGCCAGCCCGGCCAACCAGGGCCAAGTAGACGCCACAAACAGCCGGACATAGGCCAGTCCCGCCGAACCCAGGGTGTAGAACAGATGCCAGACGGCGCCGACCACGGCCTCCAGGGTCAGATCCTTCGGATGGAGGGTGTCCTGGCGCCTCATCTGGCGTTCGACGAATTCATTGATCTGCTGCGCCGACAACGGCGGCTGCTCGGTCACGGGACCGTCATAATAGGCCGTGGGCTCCAGGATGACCCAGCCGAGGTCGTCGACAAAGGCCTCGACCCAGGCGTGTCCGTCCAATGCATGGATGTCGTAATATCCGGTGAGGGGATTCAGGTTGGTGGCGGAGAAGCCCGTCACCAGCCGGGCCGATATATTCCGGGTGCGCAGCATCACCGCCAGGGCGCTGGCGAAATATTCGCAATGCCCCCTGCGACGTTCGAACAGGAATTCCGGCAGCGGCGTGGTGCCCTGGGATTCGAACACCGAACCCAGGTCGTAGGTATATTGGGTTCTCAGATGCTGTTCCAGGGCGATGGCGGCGGCCAGCTGGGAGGAGGTCCCTCCGGTCACCTCGGCGGCCAGCGCCCGGATACGCGGATCCGTATCCGCCGGCAATTGCGTATACGTGGGCATGGACTGCCGGTCGAGTTCGGCGAAGCGCCGCCCCGCGATCAAGTTGTACTGCGAGGTAACCGCATAGGCCGTGCCCGCCTTCAGGGCACCGGGGGAACGGATCTGCCCGAAAAGATCGATGCCCACGGCGGTGGCCGGGAACATCAGCTTCACCGGCACGGCGGCGGCGGGCACATAGTTGCCCAAATCGTATTCGATGAAGATCTCGTAGTGCTCCAGCACCGCCGTGGGGGGCGGTTCCCGGGCGGTCAGGTCGATCCCGTTGAAACCCACCAGCCGCTTGACCGTCTCCGTGGAAGAGGATCGCCAATGGAGGCCGTCGAAGACATCGAAAATACGGGCGCGCAGGTATTGGGGCCGGTCGGAACGCATGCGCGCCACGATCCGGTTGCTGAAGCGATGGCCCTGGGCATCCGGATTGTCGATGGAAAACTGGTCTTCGAATCCCTGGTATGCGAACCCGTCCACCGGGTTTCGGTCTTCCCCCTCGGTATCGTCTGCGGCAATGGTCGTCCGGCTTTCCCCGGCCGAACCGTCCCTCTCCCGGGAATCGGACCGGTCGGTGCGGAGGGTATCGATCTGGTCCTCGACGGCATCGGCGTCGTTCTTACGCGCCTCGGCCTCCCATTTTTTATCGTGGTAGAAATGGCCCGACCCCGGCTGGGCAAGCAGGCCCCCGGCGGGAAAGCGCGGCAGAAGCAGATAGAGGGTCGTGGCCGTCGCCACCAGCAGCAGGCAGACCCGCAGTCGGGCGGCCCCGCCCCAGCCGGGCCTGGCCGCATCCTGCTGTTGGGCCACGTGGGCGAAGCCGATGGTGATGGCAGCCAGGATGGTGTAGGCCAGGAAGAAGACCAGGTAGAAACCGCTCTTGGCCTCGGCCGCTCCGACACAAATGCCCACGAAACTGACCGCCATTCCCACGTAGAAGCGGCGGTAATCGTGGGTCTGGAAATTGAGGGCCAGTTGGGCCATCCCCAGAAAGACCACCAGGGCCACCAGGAAATCGGCCAGCAGAATCAGCGGCAGGAAGGCCACCATCCCCGCGACGGCGATGGTCTCGGACACCTTCTGATACGGGCTGAATTCCTCCAGGGTCTTCAACACGGCCGTCAGGGCGAAATAGCTGATCCCGCCGAAGATGGCCATGCCGAAGAGGACCGGTCCGAATCCCAGGTAGGCATAGACCACGGCCCCGGCGGCCACCCCCAGGGTGGCGCTGTACCAGCCGATGACGCGGGGCGATTGCAGTCTCATCGAAACAGGCTCTCCAACCGGCTGTGGGCCTGGAGGCGGTAGATCAACCGGTTGCCTTCCCGGCGGTGATCGATGGATTCCGCCTCGGTTTCGGGGGCGTCAAAACTTTGCGTTTCCATTTCCATCACGATCTGGGTCACCTGCCGCGGCAGTCGCGGCTGGACCGTGTCCGTATCCAATCGGAAGGTGGCGATCAGGTTGGCCCGGGGGTAACGGCGCTGGGCCTGTTCCACCAGCAGCGGGTAAGGCAGCCGGCTGTCGCAGGTCAGCCGCGCCAGTGCGGCATACAGGGTGGAGAACTCCGAACTGAAGGCCGGAACGGAGACCTTCCGCAGGCGGTCCGTGCCGTATACCAGATGGCAGGGCATGCCCTCGCGGCTGGAGCAGCGGATCATGGACGCCGCCAGGGTCACCGCCAGTTCGAAGCTCGATACGTTGCCCCGGCCCACATCGAACCCGCTGCGGCAGTCGAGGACCACCACCAGGGCCGGCCGGTCGGTCTGGGCGTACTCCTTGACCACCAACTGCCGGTGGCGCGCGGAAGCGGTCCAGTGGATGCGGCTGAGCTCGTCACCCGGACAATACTCGCGCACCCCCACGAATTCATCGCGACCGCCTCTTTGCAGCAATTGCGCATCGCCCCGGGTGGTGACATCGGCGACGATGGGCAAGGGCGGACGGGGCAGTTCCACCACCCGCGGGTAGACCAGGAGTTCCGTCGGTTCGGCGTCAATGGTCTTACGACACGCCACGATGCCGAAGGGATAGGCGCACGACAGCCGGATATTCTCCAGAAGGTAGCATCCCCGCTGCCGGCAGGTGAATCGAAGCCGGCCCGCGGCCTTGCGTGCGATGCGGTCGAAGAAGAGTCGCTGTTCGTTCGGCGGAATGAAGGGCAACGGCTCGCAAAGGGTGACATGCAGGCGGGTGCCGTCGGCCTCCAGCCGGTAGTCGATGGCCCCCGATTCGCCGACCGTGAATTCCTTCGGCAGGGATCGGGAGGCCCGCACCCCGCGCAATTGCCAGCGGGGCAGCAGGTTGGAGATCAGCAGCATCGCCACCAGCAGGGAGAACAACCCGTATAACAGCGCCAGGCCGCGGTTCCAGGCCAGGAAGAAGATCGCCAGGGTCAGCAGCCAGATCACGCGGTGGAAGTTGAACCAACGCCGGAAGAAAGCCTGCATGCCTGGAGAAAGCTTGATATCGGAAAAGGAGGAGGCCGTCATCGCTGATTCGGGTCTATGCGGCCGTTCTTTGCGCGGGTGGATGCGGGGCCTTTGCCATCGAGGGCATGGCCGGCACCCGGGTGGTGGCGAGAATGTCTTCCAGCACGCTGTCCGCCTTCTCACCGCCCCGCAGCAGAACCCGGTGCGCCAGCACGGGCTTCACCATCTCCTGGACCATCTGGGGGGTGACGAAACCGCTGCCGTTGATCAATGCCAGGGCCTGCCCCGCCTGCATCAGGGCGATGGCGCCCCGGGGGCTGGCCCCCAACCGGACGTTTTTATGGACGCGGGTGACCTGCACCAGTTCGGCGATATATTGCTTGACCACCTCATCCACCTTGATCCGGGAAACCGCATCCTGTAACCGGATCAGCTTGTCCTCCGCCAGTACCGCCGATACCGTCGCCGTGGGGTCCCCCTTCATGTTCAGGGTCATGATCCGCGTCTCCCCGTCCATATCGGGATACCCAAGGGAGATGCGCATGAAGAAGCGGTCCAGTTGGGCCTCGGGCAGAGGATAGGTTCCGCTGAACTCGATGGGATTCTGGGTGGCGATGACCATGAAGGTCTCGGGCAGGGGGCGCGTCTTGCGATCCACGGTCACCGTGCGCTCGGCCATGGCCTCCAGCAGGGCCGACTGGGTGCGGGGAGAGGTGCGGTTGATCTCGTCGGCCAGCAGGATATTGGCGAAGACCGGCCCGGGTACGAAACGAAAGGCCTGTTGCTTCTGGTCGAAAATGCTGACGCCGGTGATGTCGGCCGGCAGCAGGTCGGGGGTGCATTGCAGCCGCCGGAACGACAGGTCCAGGCTCTTGGCCACCATCTTGGCCATGGTGGTCTTGCCCAGGCCGGGCACATCCTCCAACAGCAAATGCCCCCGGCACAGCAATCCGATCAACACGAGCTGCAGCGCTTCCGGTTTTCCGATGATCACCTTGCCCCAATAGGCCTGCAATTGCCCGAGCATCCTGGCCAGATTGGCCGAACCCGCATCCGAATTCAACTCCCACCTCCAATATATAGGGGACGTTGCTAACTTATTAACTTAATTCCTTCCTCTTCCACGATCCTGGCCCCCCGGTCCACCGACTTGCTTACCGCCACCGCGGAAATGGACAGACGCCGGGCCATGGCCGCCATGGTCATTCCCAATTCACGCACGGACCAGTAGCAGAGCAGGCTTCGCGCCTTGACGAGATGCCGATACCGCCCCGGGCGCCATACCTCTTTCACATCCAGATCGAGGAGCCGGGCCACCCGAAGGGCGACGGCATCCACGTCCATGCCTTTTGATTCCAATGCATAGCGCGATTCAAACCCCTGGTCGGTCCTCGAAAGCATCTCCTCGACGAAATCCCCGTCTCCCAGGATGCGTTCATCGCCCTTCACCTTTGTATTGGCGCTGCGCAAAGCCTTGACGGCGGTCCAGCCGCCCGAACTGCGGACCAGTCCGCCGCCGGTCAGATCTTCCCGGCGGCCCTGGTCGATCCCCTTGGCCACGAAGGCCCGGTAGCTGCGCCGGGCAGCACCGACCTGCCGGCCGAAGAAGGCCAGCACCGCGTCCCGGTCCTGCCACGACCGCTGGAACTTGCCCATGATCACCCCATGGCCCGCGAAGGGATAACGGTCCAGCGCCATGACGTCCTCCACCAGGCCGGCCCGCAATGGGTTGAGGTGGATATAGCGGACCAGTTCCATGAAGTAGGTGTCTTCCTGGCACAGGATGGATTTGTACCGATTCTGAAAAAGATGGCCTTGGCGATTGTGGCGGCGGTTGTAGTAGACGGCGTGACCGGTGAGCAGCCGGCGCATGACCGTGGCGACGGGAACGGCGCCGGTGCGCAACAGCAGGTGAAAATGGTTGGGCATCAACACCCAGGCGTAGCACCGGGTATCGCCCTTCTCCAGGATTTGACCCAGTCGATCGAGGAAATGGTGGCGGTCCCGATCGTCTTCGAAGAGGGTCCGCCGCTCGATTCCCCGGGCGATGACATGCTGCAGGGCTCCCGGTGCGTCTATGCGGGCCTGTCTGGGCATGGCTGTAACGGTAGCAGCCACGCCACAGGCAGTCAAGTTAATAAGTTAGCAACGTCCCCTATTCTGGTTTGAGGTGGTCGGGGACGACGACCATTTTCAGCAGCAGGGGTTTGAGGAAGGACCAGCGGATGCCGTCCTTGTAGATTTCTTCCATGTCGCGAATGGCGTCCCAGCAGTTGTGGCAGGGGGCCACCACCAGCTTGGCGCCGGTGGCCAGGATCTGGTTGCGCTTGATCTGCAGCCCTTTGTTGCGCTGCTCGCGGTATTTGCCGATGCCGTTGAACCCGCCGCCGCCGCCGCAGCAGAAGTTGTGCTCTTTGCAGGGGGTCATCTCCCGGAAGTCTTCGGCGATATAGCTCATGATTTCCCGGGCGCAGTCGGACAGGCCGCCGTTGCGGATGTAATTGCAGGAATCCTGATAAGTCACCGGCTCCTTGATCTTCTTGGCCGGGTCGATCTTGAGCTTGCCGGTGCGCAAGGCCTCGGCCACCCACTCCACGTAATGGAAGCTCTCCACCGGGGGATGGCCGCTTTTCAGGCCGGCCCAGTATGGGCCTTCGATGACGGTGGCGCGGTAGGCATGGCCGCATTCGGTGACCACCATGCGCTTGGGCTTCAGGCGTTCCATGGCCGCATAGACACTCTCCACCTGCATCTTGCAGGCGGCCCAGTCGCCGGCGAACATGGCCAGACTGGTCTCTTCCCAGCCTTCGCTGGGCACCGTCCAGTTTTCGCCGGCCAGGTGAAAAAGCACGGCGGCTTCGGCCAGGTCCTCGGGATAGTGTTTTACTTCCCGGGCGTTGACCGTATAGATGATATCGGCGTTGGGCTTGTCGATGGGAAATTCCAGTCCGGGCCATTCATCTTCCCACTCTTCGCGCATCCACTCGCAGGTTTCGGTCCAGTCTTCGGTGGTGACGTCCATCTGGGCGCGATAGATCCGATGCATGCCGGCGCCGATCTTCAATTCCCAGGGAACAAACCCCTGGGAATAGCACAGGCCGCGCAGGTAACCGAACATGACCCCCATGTCGATGCCGAAGGGGCAATAGAGGGCGCAGCGGTTGCAGCAGGTGCATTTGGACCAGGCGGTGTCCATCACCTTGCGCATGAAGGCATTGTCCACCTTGCCTTTGCGACGCACCATTTCTCCCAGGGTGGACTGGATCTTGTACGACGGCACCTGTTCGGGGTCGCGGTTGTTGGCCAGGTAGAGAAAACAGCTTTCCGCACACATTCCGCAATGCGCGCAGATCTCCAGCCATGTCCGGAGCCGGGACTTCAACGACTTCTGAATCGTAGACCAGAGCGCCTCCGTATCCACGTCCAGAGACGCCATCTCCTCGTAGTAGAGCTTGCCGCTCTTGTCCGCCAACAGGGCGTGCAGTTGTTCTTCCGTATCGATCGTCTGCCGGTTGCAAAGGGTTCCTTCAGGCATAATCCAGTCCTACCTTGATTCGTTTTTTCTATTCAATGCCGGCCATTGACAGGCCCGGCCACAAATGGCGCAAACTCTTTCATTCAACACCGGATCCGGAATTCTCCGTCCCGCTTCAGGCGGCCGGAGGGCTTCGGAGCCTAGGCGCCGATGGTGAAGCCGTAGTCATTCTACTGCGAACCATCGGCAACGCCGGATCCGGAATCTTCCGCCCCGCTTCAGGCGGCCGGAGGGCTTCGGAGCCAAGGCGCCGATGGTGAAGCCGTAGTCATTCTACTGCGAACCATCGGCAACGCCGGATCCGGAGTCCTCCGGCCGCCTGAACCTACCAGGGCATGCTGCGTCCCTTCATGCCGCCCCGTTTGATGCCGAAATCCATTCCCAGTTGGGCCCGGGACATGAAGAAGAGCAGAAAATGCGACAGCTTGGTAAAGGGAATGGCCACCAGCATGATCTCGCCGCTCAGGATATGGGCGATCAACCAGGTGTTATAGTTTCCCACCTGTTGGTGGGCCATGAATCCGGTGAAAAACGGGGCCATGGCAATTACCAGCACCAGCAGGTCATAGGGTTTGGTCAGGATGCGCACCTGGGGCAGGGCGATGCGGCGCAGCAGGATGACGACCCCCGCCACCAGCATGGCCACGGTCAGTGTATCGGCCAACGCCTCGGGAATCGCCGGCAGGCGGAAGCCCCAGCGCTCCGCCAGCATCAGGTTGTGACCCAGCAGGAAGATCGGTGTCACCAGCAGGCCGATATGAAACACGAACACCAGGACGGTGAAACCCGGATAAAAACGCCAGGACCGGGTTCCAAACGGAAGCAGCCAGACGACGATGGATTTCAGCGCGCCTTTGAAGCCGGGACCGATATGCTCCCGGTACGCCACGCGATCGGCCTGCCAGTTGAGCCCTTTGGCATACCAGAAGAATCGCCACACCAGGCCGGCGAAAAAGACAATGAAGGTGATCCAGGCCAATGGACCGGTTACAAACTCATACATGGCGAACTCCTATTCATCGATCGATGCAACCGAATCGCGTTCGGCAAAGCGTATATCCACTGTTAATCATCATCCTCGCCACTCAAGAACACCCAGAAGGCCGGCATGGCCAGCAGTGCCAGCACCATGAGGATATAGATGATGTTCTTGGTGTGCAGCATGAATTCCTGGAATGTATGTATGGCATCCATTTTTCTCTCCAAGATTCGTTAATTTGTTAACTGGTTGATTGGTTACCTTGTCGGATGATCAAATATCCATTCCCGAATCAACGAATCAACGATTTATTGAATTATCCTTCATTCCAATCCGCTCTAATGCGGTTCGTAGTCCGGGTGTTCATAAAAAATGGGCATCCGGGTAACGACGAAACGGAAGGCCAGCAGACCCAGGGTGACGACGAAGATCGACACCCCGATTTCCATCCAGCTGGGAAAGTAGCGCTCGCTGGACGGAAGGTGATAGTTGAACGCCACCAGGCAGACGTTGAAGCGGTTGACGATGATGCCCAGCACGGTCCAAACGGCGGTCCAGCGGACCAGCCTGGGATTCTTGTCGCGCACGCCCACGGCGTACAGGAACGACGGCAGGGCCACGAAGCCCAGCAGTTCCACCAGGAACCAGGCACCGTATCCGGTGGCCAGGTAATGCCAGTTGTTGTCGGCGGCCACGCCGATGATTTTGATGATGAAGTAACCGGCCAGCACCCAGGAAGCGGCCTTGCCGAAGCCCAGGGCCAGATCGTCCTTGGCCGCCAGATGATGTTCGTCCATCTTGTCCTTGAAATAGCGGTAGGAGAGCATGCCCTCGAAGATGACCATGGACAGGCCGGCGATGATGCTGGTCACGAAGAAGTAAATCGGCAGATAGGGTGAATACCACAAGGGATGCAGCTTCGAGGGGGCGATGAGGAAAAGCGCTCCCAACGAAGACTGGTGCAGGGTAGAGAGAATCACGCCCAAAATGGTCAGCGCCATGGTCAGCCGGACGACGATCCGGCGGGCCTTTTTCAACCCCAGCCACTCCAGGGCCGCCGGTGTGGACTCGATGAAGAGCACCGTCAGGTAAAGGGCCACGCAGGCGGCCACTTCGAAGAGCAGGGAGGTGGTGCCCCGTGAAATGAGAAAGGGATAGGGCAGCCGCCAGGGTCGACCGACATCGTAGTTCAGGGCCAATACCACCAGGGCGTAGCCCAGAAAGCCGGTGAGGATGGCGGGCCGGACGGCGCCATGAAAGCGTTTCATCCCGAAGATGTAAACCGCGGCGGAAGTGACATACCCGCCGGCGGCCAGGGCCACGCCGACCAGCAGGTCGAAGCCGATCCAGATTCCCCACGGGTTGTTGTCGCTCAGATTCGTGGTGGCGCCCAGGCCCTGGGTAAAGCGAAGGACGGTGAGGATCAGACCTATAACGACGATGATGCCCGCCACCACGTTGAAGGTGGTGATGAAGTTGCGGCGGTCTGCGGCTGTTGGTTGGGACATGGGTTCCTCCTGATTATGCTTCATCCGATGCTTCATCCGAAGCGCCGGACCCCTTTTCTTTTTCTGCCTTTTCGGCTTCGGCGGCTGCCTTGGCAGCCTCTTCCAATGCTTTTTTCACTTCGCGCTCCACGGCCGCGGCCTGGTCCTTGGCCGCTTTTTCCATGGCCGCGTTCAGCTTGGCATCCGCTTCGGCCCGGGTTTCGGCCACGGCACTCTCCACGGCGGCCTGGCGTTCCTGGGAGGCGATCTTCTCCTTGCGCTTGCCGACGGCGTAAATGCCGGTGAGCAGCACGGGCCACAGGCCCACCACCATGGGCACCATGCCCAGGGCGCCCGCGGTCAGCCGGCCGGCCGGCGTATTGCCCAGGTCCTCGCGCATGCCCACCCGGTGATAATCGACATTGGAGAGATAAAGCCAACTGGTGCCGCCCATCTCGTGTTCGCCGTAGATGTGATCCACATATCTTTCGGGATATCGGGCGATGCGCTCCCGGGCCACCTTCAGCAGTTCGCTGCGTTTGCCCCAGACCAGGGCTTCGGTGGGACAGGCCTCCACGCAACCCGGAAGCAGTCCTTTGGACGTCCGCGGGTAGCACATGGTGCACTTCATGATCCGGGGGGCGTAGGCATCGTCATACAGGTAGGCCGGTATCTCGAAGGGACACGCGATCATGCAGTAGCGGCAACCGACGCAGACGTCGGCGTTGTAGATCACCGCGCCCTGTTCGGTCTTGGTGAATGCCTTGACGAAACAGGCCGACGCGCAGGCCGGTTCAAGGCAGTGATTGCACTGTTTTTTGGCGAACACGGGTTTTTCAGGGCCAAACTGGTTGACCACCGTGTACGCCGCGGCCGTGGTTCGCCGTTTTTCGTTCAGCACTTCCAGATCGTCGAACGGTTTTTCCGGCGCCGGCAGCTCATTGACCTGGTTGCACGCCTCTTCGCATTTGCGGCAGCCGATGCAGCGGCTGATGTCGTGCAGCACCGCCATGCTACCGGGATAGCCTGTAAACTCTTTGTTGGTGGCCGCCTTTGCAGTGGAGCCCACTGCACCGGTGAGTCCTGCTGCACCCATCCAGCCCAAGAATTTTCTCCGTGAAATCGTCATTCGCGTTACCTCAAACGTGCTTCCCTTTATTTGCGTTTGGCATGACAGGCCGTACATTCGCGGGAGGCGGGTTTTTCGAGCCCCATTTTGTCATGACACTGGATACATTGTTGATGGTAGGCCGCCATCAGCCCCGGCCGCGTCAGGTTGAGGGCTTCCGACGTGCGACCGTGACAACTGGCGCATTGCGGCGGCTTGACCGTAGACGGAGTGTTGTGATGGCACCCCTGGCAAAGGGTCCTGTCATCGGCGTGGAAGTATTCCGCCAGCCGGCTGCCCCGGATGTCGGCGGCCAGCTTGAGCACGATCCGGCGATGGGGCATCACGGCCCCTTCATATCGGTTGCTGAGCGACTGGATGGTCACCTTTTCGGGAATCTCCTCCACGGCCACGGTGGTGGTGACCGGCTGTCGGGAGGCCAGCAATCGTTCGGCGGTCTCCAGTCGTTGGGCATCGTCGACGGGATATGGATCGGCCGCGTCGGTGGACATGTGACAGGTCTTACATGCCGCTTCCGATGTGAGGGATTGGCCCTGGGCGATGCCGGCGTGGCAGCCGGCGCATTGCGGCTTGGACTGCTGCTTGTGGTGACAGCCGACGCAGCTGGAATCGGCGACCCGATGGTGCATGGATTGGACCAGGGTGACCTGGCGTCCGTCCTCGCTGCCGGAGACGCTATGACAGTCCGCGCAGGAGGTCAGGCTCGCATGGTGACAGGCGCGGCAGCTATCGTTATAGCCCTCATGGGCCTTGTGATCGAAGGGCACCGGCAGCATGCGATTGGCCGGCGGTTCGCCTCCCTTGGACGATACCGTCTTGACCAGCACCTGGTTGGGCTGGTTGCGTTCCATCCGGGGAACATCGTCCAGTTTTTCCAATACCGCTTGTTGTAGCGGATCATGACAGCCGGCACATTCCACCGGACCGGCGTCTTTGTTTTTGACGCTGAATTCCCGATGACAGACCACGCAGGCCTGGTGGGCCGCCTTTTGATAGGAGATGCGATTTTCTTCCTTTACCTCGCCATGGCAGTAGAGGCAGGCGCCTTCCTCACCCTTGGCATAGACCAATTTCTTGGTTTGATCGTTAAATACGTGGTGACAGGTCTCGCATTTCTTATCGTTGGCCTTGACGTGTCGGTAGTGCAGGGACTTATCCAGGGCGATGGGCCTGCGGTTCACCGGCGGCGGCCCTTCTTCCTTATGGCAGGCGCCGCAGGTGACCGGACCGCTGGGGGTCTTGTCCGCTGTTCCCTGCTCATGGCAGCCGATACATTGATCGTGGTAGATCCCCATCACCGTCTGCCGGTCGTTGTCTTCGGTGCGTTTGAACTTCAGGGTCAATTTGGCGTCCAGCATCTCGTGGCAGGTCAGGCAGTCCTTGCCTTGCTTGGCCAGGGCTTCGGTATGCTTGTCATGGTAGAACGGAACCGCGGGCCGCTCCAGCGCACCGAAGGCCCGGAGGCCGTCGATCAGAATCACATCGGCGCGTTGGGGGGGTTCGGTGGTGGCCGGATTCACCATGGCAACGGCGGACAACATGCCGGTCATCACGATGATGCCGCATAGTAAGATGCCCATACCGAGTTGGTAGCTTCTTGATTTCCACATAGTTCCCATTCCTTGCATTAATATTCCTCTGCGCCCGGGGGGCACTCCTCCATATCGATTGCTGCTGCCAGACCGCCCGGTTCATGGGCATTGAGCAGGTCCTGCATGGATGTCTCGTCGTAGATCCGATACGCGGCCGTCTTCACTTTGTGCCACAGCGAAGAGAAAGCGCAGCGATCGAGAAACGGGCACGCCTTCTCGGATACGCAAGCGATGCACTTGGCGCTTGTCCGGTCTTTCTGGATGTAGCGCAGCACATCCCCCACCGAGGTCTTGGCCGGAGAGCCCACCAGGTAATAACCCCCGTAGGAACCACGCTTGGACTCCACGATGCCGCTGCCTTTGAGTTGATGGAGAATCACCTCAAGGAACCGCAGGGGGATGGCCTGCGCTTTGGCGATGGTCGAAATCTTGGTGGGACCGTCGCCCTTGCGTTTGGCCAGTTCGTATACGGCCCGCAACGCGTATTGACCTTTTTTCGGTGGTGCCAGCATAGCTCGTTCTTGACCTCACTAGTCGGGATGCTTCCCGACCCGTATAGTCAAGATGATGGGACCAAGTCAAACCCTTTTTTTAAAAAACATAAAAAAATCAATACCATACCAAAGAAGTAGGAATTTAAATCCCTATTTTTATTTCACTTCTAAAATTGCCTCCCGCCCGGAATGACGACGAAACAAAATTTTCCACAATAATCGTCGCCACAGCCTTGAAGTATTTATCAAATTATATTAGGATCACTCCGTTTTCACGCTCCAGGAATATATATCCGCTACACATACGCAGGTTTTGAGGCGATGTTCATTACTCAAAAAAAACGGTATGCTGTACGGGCGATTTACGAATTGGCCAAATGGCAGGGGCAGGGACCGATCAAAGCCGCACAGGTCTCCGAGGCCCAGGCCATTCCCCAGCGGTTTCTGGAAATCATCCTCAATCGCCTGAAGCACGCCGGCATGGTGACCGCCAAGAGAGGATACCATGGCGGGTTCGAACTCAACCGTCCGCCGGATGCGATTACGGTGGGCGACATCTTTCAGGCCCTGGAAGATGAGGATGAAACCACCATCTGCGCCAGTTGCATCTCAGACGTGGAATGCCCCTACTACGGTGCCTGCGCATTCCTGCCGGTCTGGGAGAAAATGCAAAACGCCATCGACACCGTCTGCCACACCACCACCATCCAGCACATGCTGGAATCTTCCCCCTCAGCGCAGCACAGGACATAAGGGCCCGCACGAGCCGTCTGCGCGCAGCGAGTTTGCGGGCCCGTCCGGAGTGCGCTTTGGCCTGTCTTGGCGAAATTGCGTGTGGCCCGGAGCCCCCCGGCACCAGACCCACCGACTTCCCCGATCCACCGTCAAAAAAATAAGAAAACCCCGTTGTGCTTGTAAATACAAGCAGATAGAATAGATTTGCGAGTCAAAACTATCATCAACGGGGTTCAGACAACATGACACAAGGTGCGTTGCCATTCAAGTACGAGG